>JANYHF010000053.1 GCA_025359185.1 Hyphomicrobiaceae bacterium
CCTTCGGCGGCGTCGACATCAAGGCAACCCGCACGCGGGCGCGCTTCGCGCGGCCTTGACCCCGCCGCACGGACGCGCACGCGCTTTTTCGCGTGGCGGCTCCGAAAATCAGTGACCGGGGCATGGCCCACCAAAAATCAGAGATGGAAAAGGAAATAAGACGAGTACACGACTGCGATAGTTGACGCCGAGTCCTCGCGGGATACCATTGAGTATGCAGAAGACGACCGACAAGACACCCGCAACCCCTACTTCCGAGCGTGATCGGGAACGCGAGTACGAGCTCGATCAATCGATGCAAATTCCAGTAGTGCTGTCGGAGAACGAACTCTCCGACGGCACCGAGTAAGCTCTGACCGCGCGCGGTCACGGCAGCTTGCAACCCACGAAATAAATGCCCATGGTTTTGCCGGCCGCCAACGGTAACGAAGCCGACACCAGTAGCAATAGCCATATACCAGGGTGCCAACGACTAACTTCAGAATCGCACGTACATGCCTCATTGATTCTGGAGGTTTCTGTGAGGTCGCCAGCGATGGCGCTGCGACGTGCGCAGTCGGTGACCTCATAGAAACCGGATTGAGCTGAGCCGCGGGCCGCCGGCTCCGGCGGTTATGGGGAATGATCGCTCGCTGTGGGGCTTTGGCGGCGCTGGATTGGCTGAGGGAGATGGGCATTGCTATCGAGATGGCCATCGCAGCGATCGTCCGGACCGGCCACGGCTTGGCAAACGACGCCCAAATCGACACCTGTCAGGGATACAGGCAGAGTTTGCCAGTCGCGGTGCCTGACCGACGGCGGAGTGAGCGCGGGTGGTGAACGCATCGTGGTCATGAGCTGTCGAGCCATCGGTGATGCCGGTGCGGGCCAGGCAGGATCTCGACGATGATCATCTTGCCGCCGCAACAGGGGCAGGGGCGCGTTTTGGGCGCGGCCGGATCGGCGAGCGGTGCCGGTTCGGTCTCGATAGCCGCCGCAGGTGTCGTCTTTGGTTCTGTGTCGAGCAACTTGCCGATCACCGCCAACTTGGCGCGCCGGTGGCCGTTGGCAAGGAAGCCGTAATGGCGGATGCGTTGGAAGCCGTCGGGCAGGACGTGCAGGAGAAAGCGGCGGATGAACTCGCCAGCGTCTAGTGTCATACGCTTGGGCGCGGCGCCGTTTGCATAATCCTTCCAGGCGAAGGTGACGCGTCCGTCCTCCAAGACCAAGAGGCGGCGGTTGGAGATGGCGACCCGGTGCGTGTAGCGGCTGAGATAGGCGAGCACCTGTCTGGGGCCGGCGAACGGACGCTTGGCGTACACAACCCATTCGGTGCGACGCAAGGGCGCGAGGACGCCGGCAAACGCAGTGGCGTCGCAGAGGCCGGCCAGATCGCCCGAAAAGCGCAGCTTGCCAGACTGATGTGCGGCCGCGAGCTTGGTCAAAAACAGCCGGCGGAACAGACGTGACAGCACGCGCACGGGCAGAAAGAAGCCAGGACGGCAGGCGACCCATCGGCTGGCGTCGGGCGCGAGGCCACCACCTGGCACGATGCAGTGGACGTGGGGATGGTGCGTGAGCGTCTGTCCCCAGCTGTGCAAGACCATCGTTGCACCTATCTCGGCGCCCAGATGCTTCGGGTCCGCGGCGATCGTGCGCAATGTCTCGGCCGCCGCCTCGAACAGCATGGCATAGGCGACGGCCTTGTTCTGATAGGCCATGGCAGCGATCGGTTGTGGCAGCGTGAAGACGACATGGAAATAGCCGACCGGCAACAAGTCGACCTGCCTTGCCTCAAGCCAGTCACGCGCAGCGCCGGCTTGGCACTTCGGACAATGCCGGTTGCGACAGCTATTAAAGGCGATCCGGGAATGTCCGCAGTCGCCGCAGCGTTCGACGTGACCACCCAAGGCCGCCGTCCGGCACGCGCGTACCGCGCCCATGACCTTGAGTTGGCCACGGCTCAGATGCCCGGCATTGTCAGCGCGATAGGCGTCGCCGTGGCAGCGGAGTATATCCGCTACCTCGAGTTCAGGCCGTGACACCGGCTGCGGCTTACGAAGGCGGTAGCCTTCTGTTGCCCGCCCCCGGCACCACCATGAGACTCAGCCGATCAAGCGGACTTGCCGTCGCTGCAACCGTGGTCGTCGACACGCGCGTATAGCGCGCCGTCGTCGACAGGTTGTTGTGGCCAAGCAGCGCCTGGATGATCCGGATATCCGTGCCCTGTTCCAAGAGGTGCGTCGCAAAGCTGTGCCGCAGCGTGTGCACGCTGACCTTTTTGTCGAGGCCTGCCGCCGCATGGGCTGAACGGCAGGCAGCGTGCAGCACGGTGACATTGATGGCCGTGTCCGGATCGCGGCCAGGAAACAGGAATCGCCGTGGCCTCGTGAGCTTCCAGTAGGCGCGCAGGATGCCGAGCAACTGCGCCGACAGCATCACATAACGGTCCTTGCCACCCTTGCCGTGTTCGATGCGGATGACCCTGCGGTCGCTGTCGATGTTGCGCACCTCGACGCCGACGACTTCGGAAACCCGCATCCCTGTCGCATAGGCCGTCGTCAGCGCCACCCGGCACTTCAGGCTTGATACGGCTTCGAGAAAGCGCACGACCTCATCCTGGCTCAGGACTTCCGGCAAGGTCGAGGGTCTGCGGGCGTAGGCGATGCGCTCAGGCACCTCGTCCTGGCCAAGCGTCACGCCATAGAGGAAACGCAGCGCACACACGACTTGGTTCAGCGTCCCCCAGGCAACAGCTTTGCCTGCCAGATGCACCTGATAGGCACGCACATCTTCGAAGGTGAGCTGGTCCGGCGACCGCCCAAAATATCGGCTGTAGGATGCGACGGCATGGATGTAGGACCGCTGCGTCGTCGGCGACAGATTGCGGATCGTCATGTCGTCGATCATGCGCCGTCGTAGCGGGCTGATTGGCTTGACGACGCTCGGCTGGTTCGTGGTACGCATACGCATGGGAAGCTCCTCGTCTTGGGGTTCGTGTCTTCGACAGCACGATCCTACAAGACAGGGCGCTTCCCTCACGGTCGGGCGATACCGCGATAGCGGTTCAGTTCAATCGGCCAACGCGATTTGCAAGGAAATCGCTGTGCAACCGTTGAAATCTTGCAACGCCCACGATACAATTCAGGCCGTTTCGCATTCCGGATCAAAGGGTTGGCAATTCTTCACGGCCGACAAAGTAACTCGTTGCTGCGTCGCCGAGACTCAAAACGCGCGCAACGTCGCCAGCTACCTCTATGGTGCAGCGCGCCGAGCGTGGGCTGCGCAAGGCGGCACGAAGGAATCACC
>JANYHF010000090.1 GCA_025359185.1 Hyphomicrobiaceae bacterium
TGCTTTCGCGGCCGCCGCGGTGATCTCATGAAAGTTCTCTACTGGGATGGCCAGGGCTTCTGCCTGTTCGCCAAGCGGCTGGAGAAGGGCCGATTCACCTGGCCCGCGACGAAGGTGGGATCGGTCACGCTGACGCCGGCACAACTGTCGATGCTCGTGGAAGGGCTGGAGTGGCGGGCCCCTCGGCCGACCTGGCAGCCGACGCTGGCGGGATGATTAATCTGTGCACTGCGACCCCGTGACTCGTCTTCGGGCCTGGCCGACGCAGGTACACTCAGTGCATGCCGCTCGCACCCGACAAGTTGCCCGACGACATCGCTGAGTTGAAGCGGCGGCTGATCGCATCGTCGGCCGATCTGGCGGCGAGGACTGCCGAACTGGCAGCGGCCAAGAACGGCCTCCTCGTCACCCAGCTGACGATCGAAAAACTCAAGGCGCAGATCGCCAAGCTCCGGCGTGAGAAGTTCGGCGCGAGTTCGGAGCGCGTCGATCGCGTTCTCGAACAACTCGAGTTGGCGCTGGAGGAAGCGGAGACGGCCAAGGCCGAGGTCATCGCCTCGCAACCTCCGCAGCCCGAGCCGGAAGCGGCGAACGCCGAGGCGCAACCGGCTGAGACGGCCAAGCCCGAGAAGAAGAAGCGCCGGCAGCTGCCTGCGGAGTTTCCGCGCCGCGATGTCATGCACAGGCCGTCCGAGGTGTGCAAGCGCTGCGGCTGCGCCACCAGCGAGGAACTCAGTAGCGGTCCGAGCCTCAGAGCCAAATCGAAGTCGGATGTGACAATATCGATATTGGCAGTTTCGTAATGCACGGTCAGGCGTACTTTGGGATGGGCCTCCGCATAGCCCTTCAGAAGGCCGTAGTCTCCTGCAGCGGTGATTCTCAGATGGCCTTCAAGGTCGCCATTGGAATCGCGCGACGCTGACGTGAGGTCATCGACCGCAGCGAGAATCCCTTTCGCCTTCTTAAGAACCTCGCGGCCTTTCGCTGTTACTCTCAAGGACCGCGTCGAGCGAACAAGCAGTTCAACGCCAAGGGCCTCTTCGAGATCGCGCACCAGCGTGCTGAGGCGCGACGTGTGCGAGTCCGTCGCAACCGCAGCCTTGGTAAAGCTGCCCAGCTCGGCAACCCGCACAAAGGCGCGCATCTCATCAAGTGTCATTGTTACGCGATGCCGAAAACTGTGTTCACCGAAGACCCGTTTATCGCCGCCCCTTGCCCCTGTAGATCGTCAGCAGGGAAAACCGGGAGACTTTACGATGAATATCAGCTTCAGCAATCCCCGCTTTGTCGGACTTGCAACCATCCTCGTGCTTGCCGGCGCCTCGCACGCAGACGCCGATCCAATGCATGCATCGGCAAAGATAGAGGTCACCGACTACAAGGAGCAATCCTATGGTGCCGCGATCAAAGACGGCTCAAATCTTTTCGAGCTGATGATCCAGGAAAAGTTTAGCGGTGACATCGATGCAATCGGAACTGTGAGATTCCTGCAAGCCCGTGTCGCTGGCAGCGCATCATTCGTGGGCATGGAGCAGGTTTCTGGCTCGATCGGCGGGCGCAAGGGTACTTTCGTGCTACAGGATACCGGAGCCGTGAAGGGTGACGATGTAAGCGGCACCTGGATTGTGGTGCCCGGCTCGGGAATCGGCGACCTCAAGGGATTGCGCGGTTCGGGAGGCTTCAAGGCCAAGCTCGGACAGCGCGCGGACGTCACGCTCGACTACTCTTTCGAATGATCCGCAGGCTGAAACAGAAAGGTTCCACCATGTTTGTCGTAACAGGCATTACTGGCCATACGGGCGCCGCCGCTGCCAACACACTGCTGGCGGCGGGCAAAAAAATACGCGCCTTCGTCCGCAATCCCAACAAGGCGAAGGCTTGGGCCGACCGGGGTGTTGAGGTCGTCGCTGCAGACATAAACGACGCAGCCGCCCTCGCCGGGGTTTTCGCCGGAGCTGAAGGCGCCTACGTGCTCAATCCTCCGCAGCCACAGAGCCCAGATCCGTTCGGCAGCGTGATCCAGTCCACCACGGCGGTGCGTAAAGCCGCACGCGATGCCAAACTGCCGCGGCTCGTGTGCCTCTCTTCCGTAGCCGCCCAGCTGACGCATGGCACGGGGCTGATCCGCTGCGCTCACATCCTCGAGGCGATACTTGCCGACGCGGCGCCCAGTGTCACTTTCGTGCGCGCCGCCGGCTTCCACGAGAATTGGCAGTCGGCGTTCGGGATGGCCAAGGCACAGGGCATCGCGCCAACTTTCTTGACGGACCTCAACCGCAAGAGCGAAACCGTGGCGACTGTCGATATCGGCCGTGTCGCAGCTGAGGCTCTGATGGCGGAAAAGCCCCATCATCTCATTGAGTTGAGTGGACCAGCCGCAGCCACACCCAACGATGCCGTGGCGGCTATCTCGGCGACGCTCGGCAAGCCGGTGCAGCCGGTAGTGCCGCCGCGCGACCAATGGGCCGGTATCCTGCAAGGTGCAGGGCTGGGGCAAGCCTTCGTCGCTGGTATGGTCGAGATGTATGATGGTTGGAATTCCAGCCGCATCCAGTTCGAAGGCAAAGTGCCTTTGACGCGCGGCAAGGTGGGACTTGCCGAGACGGTGAAATCTTGGGCAATGGCGTGCGCATAGAGAGGGCGTTGCATTCATCTTCGGCTCTCCCGTACCACGCTGATAATTATAATTTTTTTTGGCGCTGTCCCGCCTTGATGTGGGAGCATGGTGATTCCCGTCGGATCATGCTGGGAGATGGCCGTGACGGAGAAAGACTTCGCAAGACTATTGGAAGGGATCAAGGCGCTGTCGCAGGCGCAGATGCTGGCGCTTGATGCCGCGATCAGGGGCCGGCTCAATTCGGCCTCTCAGCAGCTTGCACCATCGGCCGGGCCCGCCGGTGAGGCGGCAGCGGCGGAAGGTCTGGCCTCGATCGCCGACATCGAAGCCCGTTTCGCAGCCGCGCCTGTCTGCCCGCACTGCCAATCCTCTGATGCCGGCAAATGGGAACGCGCTCAAACGCTATCAATGCAAGGCGTGCACGGTCACTTTCAACGCCCTTACTGGCACGCCGCTGGCGCAATTGCACAAGCGGGAGCTGTGGATCGGCAACGCCCAGGCGATGGTCGAAGGCATCTCGCTACGCAAGGTTGCAGCCCGCCTCGATATTGGTCTGGAGACGGCGTTTCGCTGGCGGCATCGCTTCCTGCAAGCCCCCAAGGCCGTCAAACCCAAGCTGCTCGAAGGCACTGTTGAGACCGACGAAACCTATTTCCTGCATTCGCAGAAGGGCTCACGCAAGCTCTCACGGCCGGCACGCAAGCGGGGCGGTTCGGCCAAAAAGCGCGGTCTGTCGGATGAACAGGTGCCGGTCCTGATCGCCCGCGACCGCAACAAGGCGACAACGGATGAAATTCTCCCGGATCGCTCCGAGAAATCGATCACGGCGGTGCTGGAGCCCGTCGTCGACAAAGCGGCCGTACTGGTCAGCGACGGCGCTCCCTCCTGTCGCGCCTTCGCCGATCATTACGGCATCGCCCATATCGCTCTCAATCTCAGCGCCGGACAGCGCACCTAGGGCATCTATCACATCCAGAATGTCAACAACTACGGCAGCCGCTTGAAAGGATGGATGCGCCGCTTCAATGGCGTCGCCACCAAGTACCTCGACAGCTATCTCGGCTGGCACCGTACGGATGATCGCCAGTTCGGAGCGCAGAACGCGAACCTCATGCTGGCTGCAGCCTGGGGTTAGCGGGCAACATCAAAACGAAACAGCGCCTTAAATTTTTCTGACTGGCCGCTCAGAAGAGATGCGCGACTGAAACAATGGAGCTGCACCCAAGCTCCTGCTAAGCTGGAGTGTCTCACCGAAGGTATTGTTCCGGCCGACTATCCTGGTGAAGTTGCGGGCGACTATCCCGAACTCTTGGAGATCCTAGACGCACGGGTGCGGCCACTTCGGGAATCCGACAATCGACCTGCTCGCAGAAAGTACTGGTGGCGTTTTGCAGAGCGCACGCCGGGGTTATATGCGGCGATCCAGAACCAGCCACGCGTACTGGTCGCCTGCCGAATTACTGGCCACGTGATGTTCGCCTTCGTGCTCTCCGGCATGGTGTATGATATTTCACTCAACGTGTTTGCAGGCGATGAATGTAGTCGCTTCAGTGCATTGCAAAGCCGGGTGCACGAGGTTTGGGCCCGCTTATTCGCTTCCTCGATGAAGGACGACCTGCGCTACTCGCCCTCTGACTGCTTCGCAACCTTCCCCTTCCCGCCCGGCTTCGAGACCGACGCCGCACTCGAAGCCGCCGGCCAAACCTATCACAACCACCGCGCCGCCCTCATGATCGCCAACAACGAGGGGCTAACCAAGACCTACAACCGTTTCCACAACCTGACCGACGACGCGCCCGAGATCGTCAAGCTGCGCGAGCTGCACAACGCCATGGACCGCGCTGTGCTCGCTGCCTACGGTTGGACCGACCTCGCCGCGCGCGCCGTGCCCGAACACCTCACCCCCGAAACCGAAGACGCCGATGCGGCGATGTTTCTTGGCGAGCGCCGCAATGGGTTCACGACCGGCGCCGAAATCGCCGTCGACGGAGGCCTGCTCGCACAAATCCTGCCCTACGATTGAAGCGGGGCTTCTATACGCCCCACGTCTGAAGCAGTACGCGGCCCGCCGCTGCTGACAACGCCCGATCGCGTCACCGAACCGTATAGCCGCCATCGATCGCCAGCGCTTGTCCCGTCATGAAAGCGGACAGGTCGGAGGCAAGGTAGACTGCGAGTTCGCCCATCTCCTCCAGTCTGCCGCCGCGTGGAATGGGGTGCATCGCCCGCTTGCCATTGATGACGGCGACCGGATCCCCTTCCTTGCGGGCAACCTCCCAAGCCAACTCTGTCTCGACAAAGCCGGGACAGATGGCGTTAACGCGGATACCCTTGTCAGCAAAATCCAGCGCCATCGCTTGCACCATGCCGTTGACGCCGGCTTTGGCGCCGCAATAGGCGACCCGCTCCTTTTGACCAACCAGGCCATACATGGATGAGATGGCAATCACCGAGCCCGGCCCTGCCGCGAGCAGGTGCTGCGCGCCAATGCGCACCGCCAGGAATAGTGGCCGCAGATTGCTGTTGATGATGCGTTGGAACTCCTCGGGCGCGGTGTCAAGAATGGGCGTCGGTCCACCAGCACCAGCGCTGATCAGGATGGTGTCGATGCCGCCGAGAAATGCGGCCGCCCTGGCGGTTACGCGCTCGACATCGGCAACCTCTGTCGCATCCCCTGGCTCGACATCGACGCTCCCGTGCGGTGCAAGTTTTAGGGCTGCCGCCGCCAGCACGTCTGATCGGCGGCCGGAGAGAAACAGAGCGGCACCTTCAGCAAGCATTGCCTCGGCACAGGCCAGACCAATGCCCGTACCGCCGCCATAAATAAGCGCTCGCTTGCCCGTCAATCGCCCGGCCATTGTGCACACCTCAAATTTATTCAGCGTCAAACCTCGAAATGCAGAATCGTCGATTTCTTGATTGCCGGCCAATCGATGCCGATGCCCAGACCTGGACCCTTGGGCGCCTGCACATAGCCGTCGCGATCGGTACGGATGACATCGGTCGCGCCATATTCGAAGGCCGGGTAGGGGACTGGCTGCTCGAAGTAGCGGCAGTTGCGATATGCCAGCATGACATGGAGGTTGGCTGCCTGTGTCAGGGTATATCCCCAGCATTGGATCTCGACGGTCAACCCCCACGCTTCGGCCAGGGCCATGATCTTGCGCAGCGGTGTGATGCCGCCGCAGATCGTGGCGTCGACGCGCAGGGCGCTCCAGCTGTCGAGACGCAATGCGGCGTTAAGCTGTTGCAAGTCAAGCCAGGTATTTCCAGCGGCCAGAATGGGCACCGTCGTGCTGCGCTTAAGTTCGCGATAGCCCTCAAGGTCGGTGTCGATCAGCGGGGCCTCGAACCAGCCAAAGCCCAGGTCGCCGAGCCGGCGTCCGACCGCGAGCGCGCTGGCCCGATCGTAGCGCTGCTCGACATCGAGCATCAGGTCCAGACCGCTTCCGGCAAAGTGATTGGCCGCCTGTTCGCACAGCGGCAGATCGCGCAACGGATTGCACCAGCAGTGGAATTTGATGGCTTTGAAGCCCTCATCCCGGCGCATTTCGATATAGTCGATATAAGCGGTGTTGTCGGCAAGAAGCGGCGTGCTGGCATAGGCGAGAATGCGTTCGCGGGCACCACCGAGCAGCTGATGCAGCGGCAGCCCGGCATATCGGGCCGTCATGTCCCACAGCGCGATGTCGATAAGCGATTGGGCTTGCGGCACCATCGGGGTGCCGAGATTTCGCATCTCGTGCCAAAGCCTCTCGCGTTCGCCGAAATGCCGGCCGAGCACGTCGGGCAACAGGTGGCGGAGCGTTTCGCCCGTGGCCCGGTCGAAACCATGCGGCGTTATCATGGCGGCGCCGGCGAGCCCTTCCAGGCCGCCCTTGGTCGTCAGCTTCACAATGATGTTGGCCATATACTGGCCGGTCATGCCCTCGGCCCAACTGTAGCGATCGACATCGGGACCGACGACAAACACCTCGGCGCGATCAATCGTTTCGTCACTTGCAGTCATTGTTTCTCTCTCGGTGTTGATCTGTCACCGTCTGATTATTGCGACGCGACAATTTCGCCTGTCTCCGACACGGTTTCGCCATGCCAGCCAAGATGGCTCAGGAATTCGCGCGTACGGGCGACGGTTGCGGCCTCGAAGATTTGGAGTGGCGGCCCAATCTCGATGACGCGTCCACGATCGAACACCACGACGCGATCGGCGACCCGGCGCGCGAAATCCATTTCGTGCGTGACGACCAGCATCGTCATGCCCTCGTCAGCCAGGCGCTTCATAACCGCGAGCACTTCGCCTACCGTCTCGGGGTCGAGCGCCGAGGTGGGCTCATCGAATAGCATGAGCGTCGGTGACATCGCCAGTGCGCGTGCGATCGCCACACGCTGCTGCTGCCCGCCGGACAATTGCGATGGATATTTTTGCGCGTGATCGGCCAGTCCGACTTTGCGCAGCAGTTCCGTCGCCTCTGAATTTGCCTGCGGCTTTGAGCGTTCACGCACCGTGATCGGCCCAATTGCTACATTGGCGATCACACTCAAATGCGGGAACAATTCAAAATTCTGGAAGACCATTCCCATGCGGCGCCGGATCTTGCGGACCTGCTTGTCGTCAGCCCGCACTGGCTCACCCTCGAAGACAATCGCCCCCCCATCTGGCCGCTCAAGCGCATTGGCACAGCGCAGGAGTGTGGATTTGCCCGAGCCGCTCGGTCCAATCAGACAGACAACTTCGCCGCGGCGGACATCAAAAGACACGCCGTCGAGCGCGCGCAACGTGCCGTAAGATTTCGACACGTCGACGAAAGATAGGATAGGCGCTTCTGCAGAAGAGCCATTGGGCTGCGTCATTCGACCACCTTCCAGCGCCGATGGATCCAATCTGCGAGTTTGGCTTGCGGATAACCCAACAACCAGTAGAGGACAGCCATCGCCGTCAGCACTTCGAGGATGCGATACGTGTCGGCTCGGAGTTTGAACGCAACATAGGAAAGGTCGGCGACGGCGATGACGGACACCAAGGATGTATCCTTGAACAGCGATACCCAAGTCGACGCCAAGGACGGGAGAACGCGCCGGGTCGCTTGCGGTAGGACGATGTCGCGCATCACCTGAAATTGACTCATGCCAAGCGCCAAGCCGGCATTGACCTGGCCAGGGCGGATCGAAATTATACCTGCGCGGAAGTTCTCCGCATTGAAAGCTGCCACGTTACACACAAGGCCGACGAGTGCGGTTGCTATGGCGGAAAACCTGATATCGGCGATTACCGGCAGGACATAGTACACCCAATAGATTTGCAGAATGAGGGGTGTCGAACGGAAGAATTCGACAAACGCGGTAGCGGGCCAACGGAGTGCCCTGAATCGGCTGAGACGCAGGAACGTTAGCGTCAATCCGACAGGTATGGCCAGGACCATGGTCACCACTGTGAGCATGATTGTCACTTCGACGCCCTCAAGGAGCTTCCATCGTGCGTCCCAGATGACGGACCAGTCGAATGTCATGACGATCCCAGATGCGCCATGCGCTGGTATAGTCGCTCAACGCCGTAAGCGAGTGGAAAGGCCAGCAGGAAGAACACCAGCATCGTGAAGCTATAGAGTTGGAAGGAAAGATAGGTATTGCTGACAAGAACCTGCGTTTGCCGGATGAGCTCAGGCACGGCGATGACCGAAGCGGTGGCGCTGTCCTTGACCGCGACGACTGCGAGCGAACCGAATGCCGGGAGCATGCGAATCGCGGCTTGCGGCAGGATCACGCGACGGACCGTTTGCGGCAGGCTCATGCCAAGCGCGAGCGCGGCACGCATCTGTCCGGGACGGACTGACGTCAGGCCCGCCCGGACTGCCTCCGCAACATAGGCGGCGAGATGACAGCTTAAGACGATTACCGCCGCCACGAACGGCGTGATTGCGGTACCAGTCAGCAACGGCAACGCAAAATAGGTCCAGACCAGGATCGCCAGCAGCGGAACAGACCGCATCGTGTCGACATAGAAACCGAGCAATGCCGCCAGGACCGAGCCACCGTAAGTCCGTCCGATCGCGATGACGATCCCGAGTAAAAAACCAAGCGAAATTGACGCTGCACTAAGCGCGACCGTTGTACCGATAGCAACGAGCACGAATCGCCAATTACCCGCCAGAACGTGCAGAAAAGCGTTCACCCGCTTGCTCCTGCTGTGAACAGGGCGGAGGAGGCGGGCCGCAAGGAAATTTGCCCGCCTCGAAAGGGTCGCACGTTGAATTATTCCTTCAGGACACGCAGTTCTTCAGCCGCGACCTGATCCTTGACTAAAGCGTAGACGGCAGTCATCCACTTCAGAAGTTCAGGCTGGTTCTTGTCGATGGCCATGCCAACATCGGTTGGGAACTCTCCCTTGGTGAGGCATTCGTCGCCCTTCGGGAAGACGACGAGGCCTGGGACTTTCTTTGCCATGTCGACCCAAGCCGCCGTGTCAATTGGCGCAACATCGGCCCGGCCTGACATTATCTCATCGATTGGCGCATTGGCACCGGATCCTTGCACGCCCTTGGCTGCCGCCTTGGGCAGGCGTGTCGGCAGCCATGTTTCCGGTGGCGTTCCAGTGAAGTAGGCGATCGAGATATCCGGCATGTTCAAGTCATCAACCTTGCCGATCTTAGCTAGCTTCGGGTTGTCTGCCTTACCGAAGAAACACAAGGTGGATTTCGAGTAGACGACAAAGTCGACTACTTTCTTGCGCGCATCGGTGACCGATAGGGGCGCGATCGTCATATCGACTTGACCGGTGGCCAGGATCGGGACCTTCGTTTCATGACTGACCGGCACAGTTTCAAGTTTCACACCAAGCCGCGTCGCATATTCCTTGGCCAATGCCCAGGCCGAACCCTCAAACTGTTCACCGGTGCCGCTGGTATTTTCCTTCAGCCAGGGGAACTCACCGAGCACGCCGACCTTCAACGAACCGCGCGCCTTGATCGCATCGATCCGCTTGCTGACGCCAGCTGCCGGCACCGCGCCATCATCGGCGCGGGCTGCCGCCGTTCCTAGGCCGGCATTCAACGTCACTATCATCGCCGCAGCCACGAGTAGGTCGCGCATGTTCATGAGACAGCCCTCCTTTTTACAAATTGGCATCGCTGGCTGCGCTGTCGTCGAATTTCGACGTTCGGCAATCTGTCGAACGACCGCAAATCCGGTACCGTGCAGCACTTTTCCCTGGCGTTCACGCCACAAACCATATCGAATTGCATCCTGGTATACAATTATAATTTGGTGTTGCATGAAGTATTGTTGGTTCGGCATACGATACGTGCACATCGCTTGGGTGCCGCCTGGGGGCTATCCTGAGTGACGCAGTAACAGCCCCCGCTCGTCAGGAACGTGACCCGCCGATGAGATTGAAAAGCATGAAGCGGATGACGCAGGCCACAACTGCGCAGAGGCAGGCTCCCGCAGACTCTGATGGAGCAAAGGCGCTCAAGCCGATTGCGCTTGTGCCGCCCGACACTGCGGGCAATCGCCAACTTGGCGAAGTCGTCGCGGATGCGATCGTCGCGGCGATCGCGCAAGGCACTTTATCGCCCGGCCAGCGCGTGGTCGAGCAGGTCCTGGCCAAGGAACTCGCTGTGAGCCGCGTACCCATCCGCGAAGCCATCAAGATCCTGCACGCTCAGGGCATTCTCACAGTCACCCCCAATCGGGGTGCGCGCGTTACGAGCTTTGACGCGCAAGTGATCGACCAGGTTGATGAAGCGCGCATCGCCCTTGAACAAATCGCGGCGCACCATGCCATCGCAGTTTATCAGCGCGAGCCACGCCGGCTCGATAAACTGCACGCGATTGTCTCGCGCATGGAGCGGGTGGCACGCTGGTCGGACTGGTCGGAACTGCGGGTGTGCGACCTCGCCTTCCACCACGAAATGTGCCGCGCCTCCGGCAATGATATTGTTCTGAAGCTGTGGGAGGCGTTGGCTCGGCATATCACTATCATTTTCGGGCGCGAAATTGCCGCTGAACGCGATTTCAGCGTGGTGATCAAACAGCACGAGAAACTTGTTGGGATGCTGGAGAGGGGCGACCCTGATATCGGACTTGAAATCGAGCGCCACATCCGGCGATTGCGCCCGAAAGTTTCGGCACGACCTACACGGCCGTCAAGCCGTCGAAAAGTCTGACTGCCGGAACAAGCTGCTGATGTCACGTCACCACAGCCTGTCCGGCCCGCGGCAGCGCTTTGCGGCCGAGGATCATGTCGCTTGCCTTCTCGGCGATCATGATCGTGGCGGCATTGGTATTGCCACTGACAACAGAGGACATCACCGAGGCATCGACCACGCGAAGGCCCGTGAGCCCATGCACCCGGCATTCGGGATCCACCACCGCCATCGTGTCGGTCTCCGGACCCATTTTGCAGGTTCCAACGGGATGATAGCCAGTCTCGACGGTTTTGCGGATCCACGCATCGATCTCGGCATCTGAGGTGACATCCGGGCCTGGCTTGAGTTCTTCCGCCCGATAGGCCGCGAAGGCATTTTGCGCATGGACCTCGCGGATTTGCCTGACGGCACTACGCAGCACATCGCGGTCATGTTGGGTTTGCAGATAGTTGAACAGCAGACGCGGCGGCGTTGCCGGCGACGTGTCAGCAAGCGTCATGCGGCCACGGCTGGTCGGCCGCAACAGATCGGCATGGGTCTGGAAGCCGTCGAACGGATAGCTGTTGATGCTCTGGATCGATTCTGAGTCGATGGCCAGTGGACAGAACGACAGCATCAGATCGGGATGCTCGATCCGCTGGCTCGAGCGGATAAAGGCGCCGGTATCGTAGTGATTGGTGGCGCCAAGCCCAGTGCCGAACAGCAACCACTCGGCGCCTATCCGAAGTTTCGCCAAAAGCTTGAGCTGGTGATAGAGCGATACCGGCTGCGTGCAGCGCTGCTTGACGATGATATCAGGATGGTCCTGCAGGTTCTCGCCGACACCGGCGCGATCGGCGACCACCGCAATGCCATGGCGACTCAATTCGCTGGCCGGTCCGATACCGGAAAGCAGGAGGAGCTGCGCCGAGTTGAAGACACCGCCCGATAACACCACGTCCCTGGTCGCCCGATAGACTTCGGTCTGGCCGTTAACGGCGACCTCAACGCCCACCGCCCGGTTGCCGGTTATCAGCACCTTTGTCGTCAGAGCCCGTGTCAGCACCTTGAGGTTCTGGCGAGTGCGAGCAGGCTTGAGATAGGCATTGGCCGTGCTCCAGCGGCGACCGCGATGGCTGGTGCGGTCGATCCGGCCAAACCCTTCCTGCTGAGCACCATTGATATCAGGCGACGCTAGATATCCGGCCTCCAGGCCCGCGGCGACGAATGCTTGGCACAGCGGATTACTGGACTCGCCCAGCGTGATGTTCAACGGCCCATCGACGCCATGATAGTCGTCGGCGCCACCCGCATGAGTTTCAGCACGCCTGAAATATGGCAGCACTTCATCATAGCTCCAGCCGCGGCAGCCAGACTGGGCCCAGCGGTCGAAGTCGCGGGCATGACCACGGACGTAGCACATACCGTTCACGGAGGAGGTGCCGCCCAACACCCGGCCGCGCGGATGGTCGATGCGGCGACCGTCCAGGAATGGCTCTGGCTCGGTCCGGTAGGCCCAATTATACCGCGTGCCCTGCAGCGGATAGGCCAGGGCTGACGGCATCTGGATTCGCCAGTCGTGATCATTTGACCCGGCCTCGATCAAGAGCACCTGAATTGACGGGTCTTCCGAGATTCGGTTGGCCAGGACACAGCCGGCCGAACCGGCGCCGGCGATGATGATATCGACTGTTTTGCCTGTGTTGCTCACCATGGTGCAGTCGTGTCTTTCGTTTTGCCATTGCGTTTTGTATACAATTATCCCACACTTGCACGGCATGTGAATTCAGTCGAGGTGGGAGTTGCTCGTCATGTCGAAGAAGTCCGGCTTGTCGCGTCGTGCCATAGTTGCCGCCGGCGCTACGGTCCTAGCAGCGCCCTACCTGTTGCGCCGAGCCGAGGCCAAGGCCGACACGTTGCGCCTGCTCACCTGGGAAGGCTATGCCGACGCGGCTTGGGTGAAGCCCTTCGAGGAAAAGACCGGCGCTAAGTGCAACATTGTCTATGTCGGTTCGGCCGACGAAATGTTCGCCAAGATGCAAGGCTCCAAGGGCGCTGATTTCGACGTGCTGACGTTTGATACGTCAATCTTCAAGCGATACATTGACGCCAATCTGCTGCAGCCGATCGCGACCGGCAAGATCGCCAACGCAGCCAACCTAGCCGCTGCTTTCAAGGCCGTTGCCCCGATCATGCGCGGCGATAAGCACTATGGTATGCCGTTCGCCTGGGGCTCGCTGCCACTGGTCTATGATAAGGCCGCCTTCCCGGCCCCGCCAGACAGCTGGCAGCTGTTGTGGGATCCGAAATATGCACAACAGGTGATTTCTCAGGACGACGCCAACAATTGCGTGACCCTTGCAGCCATTGCCCTTGGCATCAAGGACCCCTTCAATCTGACGGATCCGCAGTTTCAGCAAATCAAAACCAAACTGATCGAGATGAAGAAAAACCTTCTGACCTATTATGCCGGCTTCGATGACGGCGTCAGCATCTTTGCCCAGTCAAAAATCAAGCTGATGTACTCCATGGGCGAACCGCAAGTGCCCAAACTGAAGGAAAAGGGCATTGATGCCGCCTTCACTATCCCCAAGGAGGGCGCAATCGGCTGGCTCGACTGCTGGACCTTGAGCGCTGGTGCCAAGGATCTCGATCTTGCCCATGCCTGGATCAATGCCTGCTTGGATAAGTCGGTCGGCGCCTACTTGTCCGACAAAGAGAAATACGGCAATACCACCAATGACGAGGCCAACACCCGCAATGGCGTGACCTACGGCGACAAATTGATCTGGTTGCAAACACCCGAAAGCCTTGAAAAGCGCACCGCAATCTGGAACGAGGTGAAGGCGGCACCTTGAGCATAGCCTGGGTGGAAGTTGCTGCTGGCGGTGGACAAGGGCTTTGTCTCGTCGTGACATGCTGAACACTGAAAGGAGACTGCCACGTGCCGACCCCAACACAAGTATTGCGCACGCTAACGCGACGCAGCGTCCTGACCGCTGGCACGGTAGCCTTGGCGGCGCCCTTTGTGCTCCGGCGCGCCTACGCCAAGGCGACCGAATTGCGCATTCTCACTTGGGAAGGCTATGCCGAGCCCGAATGGGTCAAACCCTTCGAGGTAGCCAATGGCGTCAAGACCCAGGTCGCCTATGTCGGCTCCGTCGATGAGATGTTTGCCAAGATGCAAGGCTCGAAAGGGACTGATTTCGACGTTGTTGCTTTCGATACTTCGACCTTTAAACGCTACATCGACGCAAGCCTGATCCAGCCGATTGATCTGGGCAAGGTCGCCAATGCGGCCAATCTTGGTGCTGCCTTCAAAGGCGTCGCCCCGATCATGCGCGGGGACAAGCAATACGGCATCCCGTTTGCTTGGGGTTCGCTGCCGCTGGTCTACGACAAGGCTGCGTATCCCACGGCACCCGACAGCTGGTCAGTGCTTTGGGATGCCGCCAACGCACAGAAACTGATTGCGCTCGACGACGCCAACAACTCGATCGTGCTGGCAGCTATCGTGCTCGGCATCAAGGACCCGTTCAACCTCACCGACGCACAGTTCGAGCAGGTCAAAACCAAACTGATCGAACAAAAGAAGTTGTTGCTCACCTACTATGCCGGCTTTGACGATGGTGTGAAAATTTTCGCTGACTCGAAAATCAAGGCGATGTTCTCAATGGGCGAGCCGCAGGTTCCTGGCCTGAAGGGCAAGGGCATTGATGCTGCGTTCACCATTCCCAAGGAAGGTGCCATCGGTTGGCTCGATTGCTGGACAATCAGCGCTGGCGCCAAAGACGTCGACCTCGCTCACGCCTGGATCAATGCCTGCCTTGACAAAAAAGTTGGTGCTTACCTCTCCGACAAGAAAAGCTACGGAAATACGACCGATGAAGACGCTAACAAGCGAACCGGGTTTACCTATGCCGATAAGCTGATCTTCCTGCAGACGCCGGAAAACTTCGAGAAGCGGGTCAAGATCTGGAATGAAGTTAAAGCCGCACCCTGATCGCAAACCGAGGGTAAGTTGAGCGCTTGCGAAGCGCGTCCGATACGCATGTCAAGACCGTCCGAGAAGCCAACATGCACACAATTTCCCCTATTCTTGATCGCGACCCACCCAAGTTGCGCATCACCGGTATCGACTGCCACGTGCTGTTGGCGCCGGACTTCGATCCGACGTTCACGTCCTCGGGGCAGGACAGTCTTGTGGTCGTAGTGCATACCGATCAGGGCATTGATGGCATCGGCGAGTGTGACGTCAATCCATGGATGGCCAAAGCCTGCATTGAGGCGCCAGGCACCCATACCATGGGTCTGTCCATCAAGGACATGCTGATCGGCGCCGACCCGTTTCAGATCGGTGCCTTGTGGGAGAAACTGTACCTCGGCACTGCCATGAATGGCCGCCGCGGAGTCGTTATTCATGCCATGAGCGCTGTCGAAATGGCGCTGTGGGATGTGTGCGGCAAGGCGGTCAGCAAGCCCGTGCACGCACTGTTGGGCGGCAGTCCGCGCGATCACATCGTTCCTTATGCATCGCTGCAGCCGGCTGGCGGCCGTTTTGAAGAGTACCGCGATGCCCTGGTGCAGTCGGCGTTGAAGGCCAAGACGCTCGGTTTTAGAGCCATCAAGAGCGAAGTGACCATGAATGGGCCTTACGCCCACGGCGGCATGCGCGAGAGTTATGATCGGCATACGGAGGTCGTTGCTGCGGTGCGTAAGGCTGTCGGCCCCGATATGACGCTTATGATCGACGTCCAGTATCTCTGGTCGGACGCCGCGACCTGCCTGTCGGTCGTGAAGGATTGGAAGGAGTTTAATTGCTACTTCCTCGAAACACCGATCTGGTCGGATAATGTGCGCGAGATGGCCACGCTCGTTGAGCAAGCACCAATGCCAATTGCATGCGGCGAATGGCTGGCGACACGTTACGAATTCGAAGAGCTGATGGATGTTGGCAAGGTTCAGGTGGCACAACCTGACGTCGGCCGTGTCGGCGGCATTGGCGAGGCCAAGATCGTCTGTGATATGGCGGCTGAGCGGGGACGGACGATTGTGCCGCATTGCTGGAAGACGGGTATCTCGATTTCGGCGACCGCCCATTTGGCGTTCGTGACGCCGCACTGCGCCTTTATCGAATATCTGCCGCCCCAACTCTGCCACGAGCGGCTGCGGCGCGAACTGGCCCATGAGGAACTCGTGTTGCGGCCGGACGGCACCATTCCACTGCCGGCAAAGCCTGGACTCGGCGTCGAGGTCGATTGGGACGTCGTCAAGCGCTACACGGTGGCCTGATGGGGCTCAGTCTGGATGCCGTGTCGAAAAGCTACGGTGCCCAGCAGGTGTTGGCGCCGACCACGCTCCAGGTCGCTGACGGCGAGTTTATGACAATTCTCGGGCCTTCGGGTTCCGGCAAAACCACGATCTTGCGGCTGGTCGGCGGTTTCACGCGGCCGACTTCGGGGCGTATCGGCTTCGGTGATGCCGACATTACCGGCATGCCCGCCCATCAGCGCCCGTTCAACACGGTTTTCCAAGACTACGCCCTGTTCCCGCATATGACCGTCGCGGCCAACATCGGATATGGGCTGATGGTCCGGCGGCAAACAAAACCCGCCATCGCTGCCAAGGTGGGCCAGACGGCGGAGATCGTTGGATTGGGCGGTTTGCTTGATCGCTTTCCATCGCAGCTGTCCGGAGGCCAGAAACAGCGCGTCGCTCTTGCGCGCGCCATCGTGTGCGAGCCCAAGCTCATTCTGCTCGACGAGCCACTGGCCGCGCTCGACGCTGAGCTGCGCCGGCAGATGCAGTTCTTCTTGAAGTCGCTGCAGCGTCAAATCGCGACGACCTTCCTGTTCGTCACGCACGACCAGGAGGAGGCGATCACCATGTCCGACCGCATCGTCGTCATGAGCGCCGGCCGGATAGAACAGGTCGGTACGCCCAAAGACATCTATTACGCCCCAAGGACGCAGTTCGTTGCCGGCTTCTTTGGCGACAACAACCTCATTCCGGGGCACGTGACCGGCAATGGTATGGTGACGACGGCACTCGGCACGATGCCAATACCGGCAGAAACTGACCGGCGGGAGCGGGACGTCATGCTCGCGATCCGTCCCGAGAAGGTTTTACTCGGGGCCGCCGGTTCCGGCTCCCACCAGGTCTCTTGCCGGATCGACGATGTGACGTTCATTGGTGCCATCACGCAATTGCGTCTCAGACCCGCGGCGGCACCGGACCAAGTGCTGACCGTCAAATTGACCAGTGACAGGACGCGCCTCGGCCTCGAGAGCGGCACAGTTGTTTCAGCGAGCTTGGCGCCCGGCGACATCGCCCTGGTCGAGGTGTCTTGATGGTGTCCCTGCCCGAGCGAATCATACTGTTCATGCTTGTTGCCGCGGGGCCGTTCCTGCTGATCGTCGTACCAATCGGCGCCTTCCTGGCGATGTCCTTCTTCCGCATGGAAAACCAGCAGATCGTCCATGATCTGTCGTTGGCTAATTATGCTGCCTTCTTCTCCAGCTGGACCTATGTCAAGACGCTTCTGCTCACCCTGTGGCTCTGTGCGGAGGTGACGCTGATCGGCCTCCTGATTGGCTACCCGATCGCCTATTTCATCTGGCGCCGATCTGGACGTATACGCACCATCTTGCTGCTGCTGTTCGTGCTGCCGCTGTTCATGAGCTACATCGTCAAGATCTTCACGATGCGCTCGATCCTTGGTTTGAATGGCTTTCTCAACCAGATACTCGTTGCCGTCGGGATCCTCAGCGAACCAAGCCAAGTTTTCCTCTACAATCAGAACGCCATCCTGTTCACCATGGCCGTCATCTTCCTGCCGTTCGTAATCCTGCCGATCTATTTGTCGCTCGAACGGATACCGCGGAGCCTGGTGCAAGCGTCTGCTGATCTGGGCGCTGATATTGGTACGACATTCTGGCACGTGATCCTGCCCTTGTCGGCACCGGGCACGATTGCCGGGGCGCTCTTCGCCTTTGTGTTGGCGCTCGGCGATTTCATCACGCCACAGATGGTGGGCGGGGCCAATGGCTTCACCTTCGGCCGCGTGATCTGGTCGCAATTCGGCCTCGCGTACAACTGGCCGTTCGGCGCCGCTTTAGGCACCGTCCTGCTGGCGGTCGCCCTCTTGGCCATCGTCCTTGGCGGCCTCGCAGCGCAACGTCAGAAGGTGTAGCGACGATGCCCAGCCGCGCCGAGCGCATTACCGACATCCTGTTGGCCATCCTTGCCGGGCTGGTCTTCATCGTGCTTTACGCGCCGCTGCTCATCAGCACACTGTTTTCAATTGTCGAGGTCAAGCGCGGCCAGATCCAATGGGAGACGGCGACGCTTGTCTGGTACGGCCGGCTCTGGGAAAACCAATCGATCCTCGATGCCATTCGCTCCACATTGGCCGTCGGCGTCATTTCCGTCACGCTGGCCGCCGTCCTGGCCGTGATACTTGCGCTCTATGTTGAATGGGAGGGGGCGATCGGCCGGCGGCTGATCGAGCTTGTGGTCTATCTGCCGTTCCTGTTGCCGCCAATCGTAACCGGTTTGGCGCTGCTGGTTTTCTTCTCGGGGCTCGGTCTTGACCGCAATCTTCTCACCGTCACGATCGGCCACACCATATTTGTGCTAGCCGTGCTTTATCGCCTGGTGCTGACGCGATTGCAGACCCTGCCAAAATCCCTCGTCGAGGCATCGGCGGATCTTGGCGCGTCGCGCTGGCAAACGCTGCGCCACGTGCTGTGGCCGCATCTGCGCTCGGCGATCGCGACGGGCGCGATCCTCGCCTTTACGCTGTCCTTCGATGAGACCCTCATCACCGTGTTTCTGGCCGGCGATCAAATGACCTTGCCGCTCCGGCTCTGGGCCATGATGCGGGTCGGCTTCACGGCTGAGATCAACGCCCTGGTCACGATCGTCCTCGTGATTTCGATAGGGCTGACGATCCTGGTTGGCATGCGTCTGCAGTCTGATGAAGTAAGGGAGGAATGATCATGTCACGCTTGGCAGGCCGGGTCGCGGTCGTTACAGGCGGTGCGCAAGGGATCGGTTTAGGCATCGGTCGCCGGCTGGCTTTCGAAGGTGCCGAGGTCGTGCTCGCTGACATCAAGTTTGACGTCGCCCAGGCTGCGGCTGCCGAGCTGACGGGCACAGGCGCCAAGGTGACGGCCGCCAAAGTTGACATCGGCGACGATATTTCGGTCCGCGCGCTGGCCGATCATGTCGAACAACGATTTGGCCACTGCGAAATTCTCGTCAACAACGCCGCCATCAGCGACATGACCGGGATCGAGGCGATGACGATGCAACGCTACCAAGACGTCGTGCGCATCAACCAGGATGGCGCCGTCCGTGTCAGTTTGAACTTTGTGCCCTTGATGAAGAAATCGGGCGCGGGCCGGCGCATTCTCAACATCGCGTCGATCATGGGCATGCGCGGTAGCCCAAACTCCATCCCGTATTCGACGGCCAAGGGCGCCGTCGTGAATTTCACGCGCGCGTTGGCGTGTGATCTTGCCCCGCACGACATCATGGTCAACGCTATCGCGCCGGGTTTTGTCGATACGCCGATGTCGATCCAACCCGACGGCAGCCACGAATATGACAGCGACTGGTTCCGCGACATTTACGTGAAGTACGGACGGATTCCGCTCCGCCGCTACGGCAACCCAGATGATATGGCCGGTCCCGCTTTCTTTCTGTGCAGCGACGACAGCCGGTATGTCACCGGCCAGATCCTGCTGGTTGACGGTGGCGTGTCGGCGACGTTCTGAGAGGTCTGAAGACATTGGTTGAAACCGTCCATATCCGCTCGATCCGCTCAGTGCCGCTCATGGGCGACAGCCCCAAGGGCGGCTGGTCGGCCGAAATCAGGCCCGAGGACTCCGTGCACGCGCTCATCGCTGTGCATACGGACATTGGTGTCGTTGGTTATGGCAGCGTCTTCACGGATGGGCGGCTGGTGGCCGCACTTTCTGGATGGGACGCGGCGGCACACTCACCCACGTCATCAGTGGCATCGATATCGCGCTTTAACTGCCAGTGCTTGGCGTACGTTCGATCGCGAAAAGATTGCTCGCTACACGCCTGACGCCGCACCGCTCTTTCAGTCCTGACTATCGGGCGCTGCGAAGAGCGTCTCGGCGATCCCCTCACAGCCTGGCTCAAAGGCAAACAGCGCGCCGGACAGCGGCAAGTCCTGCAAGGCCTTAGGGTCTGCAGCCTCGCGAGCCGTGGTTATGTACAAGGTGCCCAAGTCGGCGCCGCCGAATGCCAGTGCCGTGACGTGCACCGACGGCACCGCCACGCTTGCCAGCCGCTCGCCAGCAGGAGACCAACGGGAAATTTGTGATCCAGCCCAATGGGCTACCCACAGACAGCCTTCGGCATCGACGGTCAGCCCATCGGGCATGCCGTCTTGATCAGCAAACGCGGCAAAGACCCTGCGATTTCGCGCATGCGGCGTGTCAGGGCTGATGTCGTAGGTGAGGATTTTGCGCGCGAGACTATCGCTGAAATACATCGTGCGGCCGTCCGGAGAAAAGGCGGGACCGTTGGGTACTGCAAATCCAGCATCGGCCAAGGTCGCGGTGCCATCGGACGTCACGCACCAAAGGCAGCCACGCGGTTCCAGCTCGGCGATATGGCTTGTCCCGACCCAGAGCCGGCCAAATCGATCAACCTTGCAATCATTGTAGCTGACACTGTCACGACCCTGCTCTGGGTCGACGAATGGCTTGCGCCAATTTACTGTGCGGTTGAGCCATGCAAGCCCTTGCCGATGGGCCAGGACAAACAGGTTCGGATCCGTGGTTTGGACAAGTGCCCCCAGCGGCGCAGGCAAATCAAGAGGATAACGACTGAGCTGTCCAGTCGTCACGTCGTAGGCCAACCGCTCCGGCTCGAGCAGATCGATCCAATGTATCGTCCCAGTTGGTCGATGCCAGAGCACCGATTCACCTAACCGATTGGCCGAAACTGCCAATGTGCGCATGCTACACCCTCGACGATAACCCAACGATAAGGCTCCATACTACGACAGTACATCGCCGGCACTCACAATCGTTGATCGATTGGGGCCAGCTTCCATCGTTCGCCGGTGCCGACGATTGGCGGTCGTGGTGCCTTCAACAGCAAGAAGCCGGGGAACGGGCTGGGGCGATGGATTGAAGAAGGGGCGTGCCAGCAAGGAGATTAGGGCTGCGGCCTGACGAGGCTTATGACCGCGACGCTCAGAGCGGCAGTAGCGGCTAATATGAGAGTGATCAAGGCGTTCATGTCGGGTGTAAAACCGGTGCGGACCATAGCCCAGAGCCGCAGCGGCAGCGTGTTGTCGCTGCCTGTGACGAGCAAGGTGATCAATGTCTCGTCGAAGGACAGGGCGAAGGCCAGCACGCCCGCTGCGACGGCCGCCGAGGCCAAATGCGGGAGCAGCACGCGGCGGAAGGTGTAGGCGCGCGTGGCACCGAGGTCATAGGAGGCTTCGATCAGCTGTGGGCTGAGGGATTGCAGGCGCTGCAGGATCGTGCGGTAGACCAGCGCCAGCACAAGCAACGTGTGGCCGATCACGACGGTTAGGAGCGACCTCGGCACGCCAACCTCGCGAAAGAAGATCAGCAGTGACAGCCCGGTGACGATCGGCGGGAGCAAAAAGGGCGTGACGATGATGGCCCGGTGCAGCCCCCGCCAGGGACTGCCGCCATATTGGAAATAGAGGGCGAACACCGTTCCAAGCACGACCGATGTGACCACGGTGCCTGCGCCCACGATGAAAGTATTGACCAGCGCCTCGCCGATACCACGGTTCGCGAACAGCTTGGCGTACCATTGCAAGCCGAAGCTCGACCAGTCCACCGAAGTTCCCGTCTGATCGAAAAACGACAGCACGACGGCAACGGCAAGCGGGCCATAGAGGATCACGAGCACCAGGCCCGCGAAGGCACGCAAGGCCCATGCGACCGGCCATGGAAATGTCATGGCGGGCCTCCCTGACTGCGGCCGATCCGGGCGGCAAGGGCCAGCACAGCCAACACCGCGGCCATCAGGATCACCGCCAGCGCCGAGCCGAACGGCCAATTGTAGGCAAGGCCAAACTGAGAATAGACGATGCGGCCGAAGGTGAGGCCCGTCGGCCCACCGACCATCTGTGGCGTGACGAAATCGCCGAGCGCGAGTACAAAAGTGAACGAGGCGCCGATGACCCCGCCCGGCCAGCTCAAGGGCAGCACGACACGGCGGAAGGTAAGCCAGCCCGCCCCACCCAGATCCGACGAGGCTTGGATCAGGGCTTTGGGGATCCGTTCCAGGGTCACGAAAAGAGGCAACAGCGTGAACGGGAAGAGGATGATCGACAGCGTCAGAAACACCGCCGTCAAGTTGAACAGTAGAAATGGTGTCGGCTCGGTGATCACGCCAGCGGCCATCAGCAGCGTATTGAGATAGCCCCTTCCGCCAAGAATGGCGCGGATCGAGAAGATCTTCAGGATGTAGCTCATCAGCAGCGGGATCACGAAGAGCACCAGCATCAGATGTTTTGCGCGGCCCTCGAGGCTCCAGAGCAGAAGCGCGACCGGATAGGCGGCCAGCAGCGTGATGACGCCAACACCCGCCGCGAGCAGACACGTGCGCAGGAACTGCGGCACGAACACTGCATCGCTAAAGAAGCGGATGTAATTGCCAAAGGTGAAGCGGTGCACGATCTCGCCGTTGTCGAGGGCAAAGAAACTGTAGGCGAGGAAGCCCGCCAGTGGCAGCACAATCAGCCCAATGGGCGGTGTCCAGACCAGAGTTGTAATCAGTACACGCTGCAATCGATCCTTCCATCTATGCTTGACAGTCTGCATTTGCGTCATCTCAACAGAATGCGGCAGTCGGCGGAGCGCCAACCTGCAGAGATCGGCTGACCGCGACTAAGGCCGAGACCGGCGGCGCGGCTGGCGAGCTTAATGGTCAACGGTCGCGCGGTTTCGCCTGACGGCTGGATCACAATCTGTGAAATGGCACCAGCGAACGTTACATCGCGAATTGTGCCAGACAGATGGTTCTCAAACTCGGACCCTGGAGCCACCTGGATGGCCTCGGGGCGCAATGCGATCTTCACAGGCGTGCCAGTTGGCGCCTCTGCCACATCGGATTGATCTTTGGTGGACACCATCAGGCGACCCGCCGCCGTCTCGACGAAGCGGACGGCGGCAGCCGATGGCCCCAGGCGCCCCTCGATCAGATTGTTGTCGCCGAAAAAGCGGGCGATGTATTCGCTGGCCGGGCGATAATAGAGCTCGTGCGGCGTGCCAATCTGGGCGATCCGCCCGGCATCGAGCACGCAGATGCGGTCGCTCATGACGATGGCTTCCTCCTGGTCGTGCGTCACCAGCAGGAAGGTTGTTCGGATCTCGCGTTGCAATTGCTTGAGAAATACCTGCATTTGCCGTCGCAAAGCGGCATCGAGCGCCCCTAGCGGTTCATCGAGCAGGATCAGCCGCGGCTCCAGTACCAGCGCGCGGGCGAGCGCAACACGCTGCCGCTGACCGCCCGAGAGCTGACTGGGGTAACGCGCATCAAAGCCCTTGAGGGCGACGCGTTCGAGCGCCTCGGCCACTTTGGGCCGCAAAACGTCCCGCGCTGTTCCCCTCGCTTCGAGGCCATAGGCGACATTGCCTGCGACCGTCAGATGCGGGAACAAGGCATAATCCTGGAACACCGTATTCACCGGCCGCCGGTAGGCAGGCACGCTGACAATATCAGCTCCTTCGAACAGAATGCGGCCGGCGCTGGGTTCGGTGAACCCGCCGATCAGCCGCAACACGGTGGTCTTGCCGCTGCCGCTGGCGCCCAGCACAGTGAGGAACTCGCCATCGTTGATCGTCAGATCTATGCCGTGCAGCACCTGCGCGCCGCCGAAGCCCTTCTCGATGCCCTCCAGGACAAGCAAGGGGCGCGACATCGACAATGGCGCCTGCCGCTGGTTAGCGGCGGCGGGTGCAGTGATGTCGATGGCCCCCATCCGTCTGCAACGCTCCCGATTCAGCCTGAATTGCCACTGCAACTTCGTCGATGGACCAGCCCATACTAGGGCTGGTCCCGTCGCTGGCGCCTTCCTATTGCTGCGCGGCGGCCTTGACTTCGTTCCACAGGTCACTGCGCTTCTGGAAGTCCTCGACCGGCAGCAGCCAGACCAGTTTCTGGTTCGGGTCATCGCCAGTCAGCGGTGTCACGGTGTTGCCGAAACCGTTGCGGTCGGTCAGGGCCTGGCTGATCTTCTTCTGGATAACGAAGTTGACCCAGGCTTCGGCCAGATCCTTGTCCTTGCAGCCCTTGGTGATGTTCCAGGTGTCGAGCCAGGCGAGCGCGCCTTCCTTTGGCACCACATACTTCACCGGCGCGTTCGCCTTGAGCATGCCCGTCAGTTGCTGATGTCCGAAATTGGCGAAAATCAGCGCGACGTCATTGGTCTGGTAGATCTTGAGGGCTTCGTCAGCCGATTGATAGTAGCTGAGAATGTTCTTCTGCACGTCGATCAGTTTTTGCTTCACCTTGCCGAATTCGTCGGCACTGAGTTTGAACGGATGGTCGATGCCAGCGGCAAGTGCACCATAGGAGAAGTTGTGGGCGCTGGCGTCATAGGCGAGAATCTTGCCCTTGTATTTGGGGTCCCACAGAATGTTTATGGAATCGGGGGCAGGGCTGACCTTGTTGGTATCGTAGATCAGGCCAATCGAGTCGAAGGCAAAGGGGATGCCGTAGATCTTGCCATCACGCCCGACGCCACCGACCTTGGTGAGGTCGTTGAACTGCGGCAGCGTCCCTTTCTGGTTTGGCAGCTTCGCCATGTCGTGAGGCTGAACCAGGCCTGCATCGACATAGCGCTGCAGCTCCGATGTGTTCACGGACATAAGGTCGAAATCGGCGCCGTCGCTTCCCTTGATCTTGGACCAGATCTCATCGTCCGTCTGCGCATAGACGACTTTGACCTGGGCGTCGTTGGCCTTGGAGAACTCGGCCACCCAATCGTCATCGGCATAGCCTTGCCAGGTGAGAATGCGCAACTCCTTGGCTTCGGCGGCATGAAGTCCCGCAGTGACCGCCACGGCGATTGCACCCAAGAGGCTGATCGTCAGTCGCTTTGTCAGTGTCATCGAAGTCTCCTTCCCAATAACGTCCGAGGTTTGAAGTTCGGTATTCGCCCTTAGTGCGAATTGCGCGGAATGCCGGCCTCGCGGCGGCCTACGAGAAAATCGAGATCGCAGCCCCGGTCGGCTTGCAAGACGTGCCCAACATAGAGGCTCTGGTAGCCTTGCGCTGCAACGCTCTTGGGCGTGACCCAAGCTGTATGCCGCCGCGCCAGCTCAGACGCATCAACCAGCAGTTCAAGCCGCCGCCCGGCGACATCGAGCCGGATCTGATCGCCATTGCGCACCAGGGCCAGCGGGCCGCCAAGCGCCGCTTCAGGAGCCACGTGCAACACGACTGTCCCATAGGCGGTGCCGCTCATGCGCGCGTCCGAAATGCGCACCATGTCTGTCACACCCTTGGCCAGAACCTTCGGTGGCAGGCCCATATTGCCGACTTCGGCCATGCCGGGATAGCCGCGCGGGCCGCAATTCTTCAGCACCATCACGCAAGTCTCGTCCACCTCAAGCGCGGGATCGCTGATGCGCGCCTTGTAGTCGTCAATATCCTCGAATGCGACAGCGCGGCCGGTGTGCTGCATCAATGCGGGCGTCGCGGCCGACGGTTTCACCACCGCGCCGTTGGGCGCCAGATTGCCACGCAGCACCGCGATGCCTCCATCGGCCGTTAGCGGTTTGTCCATCGGCCGGATCACCTCAGCATTGAAGACTTCGGCGGTGGCGATGTTTTCCCCGAGCGTGCGGCCGTTTGCAGTCATTGCCTCCCGATGCAGCAGTCCGGCCTCGGCAAGTTGTCGCATGACGGCGGGCAGCCCGCCCGCATAGGCGAAATCCTCCATCAGGAAGCGGCCGGAGGGCATCAGGTCGACAACCGTTGGCACCCCACGCCCGAGCCTGTCCCAATCCTCCAGACTGAGTTCGACCCCAACCCGCCCGGCGATCGCCAGCAGATGCAACACCGCGTTGGTCGAGCCGCCGATGGCGGCATTGACGCGGATGGCGTTCTCAAAGGCTTGCCGGGTGAGAATGTGAGACAGGCGCTGATCCTGATGCACCATCTCAACAATGCGCCGGCCTGCCATATGGGCGAGCATACCGCGGCGCGCGTCTACCGCCGGGATCGCGGCGTTGTCTGGCAGCCCGGCGCCAAGCGCTTCCACCATGCTGGCCATGGTTGACGCCGTACCCATCGTGTTGCAGCTGCCAGCCGACCGGCTCATGCCGCCCTCGGCATCCATGAAAGCGGCGAGCGACATGCGCCCCGCCTTCACCTCCTCGCTGAAGCGCCAGACATCGGTGCCCGAGCCAATGGTCTGGCCGCGGAAACTGCCGCGCAGCATCGGACCGCCCGAGACCGTGATGGTCGGCAGATCGCAGCTGGCCGCGCCCATCAGCAGGGCGGGCGTGGTCTTGTCGCAGCCGACCAGCAGCACGACGCCATCGATCGGATGGCCACGGATGGATTCCTCGACATCCATACTGGCAAGGTTGCGGAACAGCATTGCCGTTGGCCGCAGCTGCGACTCGCTGAGCGACATCACCGGGAACTCGACCGGGAAGCCGCCCATCTCCCAGACGCCGCGCTTCACATGCTAGGCGATCTTGCGCAGATGCGCATTGCACGGATTGAGTTCGGAGAAGGTGTTGCAGATGCCGATCACCGGGCGCCCGTCGAACAGGTCGGCCGGCCAGCCTTGGTTGCGCATCCAGGAGCGGTGCATGAAGGCGTCCTTGTCGGCGCCACCGAACCAGGCTTGCGAGCGGAGTTTGCGCGGGCTGTTGGACATTCTGAGCCTCTCTCAACCCTTCTGGATGCGGCGCTTCTTGGCTGACTGGGCTATGGAGGGCGCCTTCAGCTTAGCGCGCGGCAGATCCTGCTTGGAGTCTTCAATCAGCTGGCGCATGGCGATCCGCGCAGCGTTTGCGTCACCGTTTGCGATCGCATCAAGTACGGCCTTGTGCCGTGGCATAGATTGCCGCTGGCCGCGCGGCGTGCCGACGCTGAGCTGGAAATTGGCTTCGAGGGCCGCCTCGATCAAATGACCAAGCGAAGCGACAAGCGGGTTGCCTGTCGCATCAATAATTGAGCGGTGAAAGCGCAGATCGGGCTCGAGCAGGGCCCGGCCATCATCACCTGCCGCCTCCATGTCCACATAGGCTGATTTCAAACGTCTGAGGTCGTCCGGCGTCGCGCGGCATGCCGCAAGCGCGGCCGCCACAGGCTCGATGAGATGACGCAGCTCATAGAGATCGGCGATGAAATCGGCAGTCACGCCGGAACCCAGTTTCCACGCAATGACGTCGCGATCGAGAAAGTTCCAGCGCTCGGGATGGGTCACCAGCGTTCCCGCCTTGGGGCGGGCCTCGATCAACCCCTTGTCGCCAAGGACACGGAAGGCCTCGCGCAAAACCGTCCGGCTCACCCCCATTTCCGCGCACAAGCCGCTCTCGCTGGTGAGCGGCTTGCCCGGCTGCAACACCCCTGAAACAATCCGCCGGCCGATCTCGTCAACAATCTGCCCATGCAGGGCGCGCTTTTGCAGTCGGGGCAAAGGCATTGCGGCGGCGTGGGCGGATGCAGTCTTGCGCAGTTTGGACATGGGCAGCCGGGGCACTCAACAAATTGTTCTGGTATGATAGTGCAAAACTATAATATGACAAGTAGGGATTTGTGTAGCGGTGGGATTGCGACATGCAGCAAGGCGAGATCGAGAAGCCGGCTATCTACCCAAGCTTGGCGGGGCGCCATGCCCTCATCACGGGCGGCGGGGGCGGCATTGGCGCCAGCCTGGTTGAGCATTTCTGCGCGCAGGGTGCGCAGGTGACGTTCATCGACATCGCGGTCGATGCGTCAATGGCGCTGGTTTCGGCCATAGCCGCGCGTGGTCTTCCGCCGCCGAATTTCATAGCCTGCGACATTGCCAAGGTCAGCGATCTCGAGAATGCGATTACCGAGGCACAAGCGAAGAACGGACCAATCCGTGTGCTGTGCAATAACGCTGGCAACGACGACCGCCACCAGACTGGCAACATCACCGCCGCCTACTGGGACGACCGCATGGCAGTCAATCTGCGCCACCAGTTCTTTGCCGCGCAAGCTGTGCGTCCACAGATGCGCGACGCCGGTGGCGGATCCATCATCAATCTTGGCTCGATCACTTGGCTGGTCGGCGACGCCGACTGCCCTGCCTATGTCACCGCCAAGGCTGCCGTTGGCGGCCTCACCCGCGCGCTCGCCCGTGAGTTCGGACCCGAAAAGATCCGCGTCAATTGCCTTCTGCCGGGATGGGTGATGACCGAACGGCAGGTAAAGCTGTGGGTCACGCCAGCCGGCGAGAAGCAGATCGGCGACCGGCAATGTCTGCACGACCGTCTGTATCCGCCTGATATCGCCCGCATGGCGCTGTTTCTCGCCGCCGACGACAGCCGCATGTGCACGTCGCAAAATTTCATCGTTGATGCCGGCTGGGCTTAGGAAGGGAATTGAGCCATGCGATTGATACAATACCGCGCGCAGGATGGGCAACGCCATGTCGGCTTGGTGGACGCAGATGGCGATCATGCCCGGCCTTTGAAGGGCGTAGCCACCGTCTATAAGCTGTCGCAACAGGCGCTCGCACAACGGATCTCCCTGGCAGATCTCGCAGCGCGGCTGGCGGAGCCAGAGCAGGTCGACTACGCCGCCCTCTTGCGTGAAGGCCGCGTTCTCGCGCCACTCGATCATCCCGATGTCGCGCGCTTCCTGATAACGGGCACAGGGCTCTCCCACATCGGCAGTGCATCCGCCCGCAACAAGATGCACACGCTGACGCACGGCTCCGGCGCGCCAGAATCTGATTCGATGAAGATTTTCCGGATGGGTTTGGAGGGTGGCAAGCCCGCATCGGGAGAGATCGGCGTCGTGCCGGAGTGGTTCTACAAAGGCACTGGCGCCTGCGTCGTGCCGCCTGGCGGCGACCTGCCGCTGCCCGGATTCGCGCTGTCGGGCGCCGAGGAGCCGGAGATTGTCGGCCTCTACATCATCGACGACGCGGGCGCGCCGTGCCGCATCGGCTTTGCGCTCGGCAATGAATTCTCCGACCACACGGTGGAAGCGATGAACTATCTTTATACCGGTCTATCGAAGCTGCGCGACTGCTCGATGGGGCCGGAACTGCTCACCGGTCAATTGCCGGCCGAGGTCCGCGGCATGTCCCGCGTCATCCGCGGCGGCAAGACTCTTTGGGAGGACGAGTTCCTGTCCGGCGAGAGCAACATGTCCCATTCGATCGCCAATCTCGAACACCACCACTTCAAGTATGGCATTTTCCGCCGCCCAGGTGATCTGCATGCCCATTACTTCGGCGCCGCAGTCATGAGCTATGCGGCGGGCATCCGAACGGAGCCTGGCGATGAGTTCGAGATTTCTGCAGCGGCATTCGGCAAGCCGCTCCGCAATCGCATGGTACCAGGCGATGCGTCCCACCCTATTCTTGTGCGCACGCTGTGACGGCGCCCGCCGGCCGTGCCGCGCGATTGTCATTGCGGGGCCCCTTGGCTACCCTGCGTATTCGGCGCGCACCATTCCAAACCGCTGGTCCGCCGGCAGTGGCGATCCCCCGGCTCCCATAGAGGAGAACCAAGACATGCCGCCTCCCGGCACTCAACATTCTGAGTTGCACGACTTGCTGCAGGTTTCCGTGGCCTCCATCACCGGCCGCAACGCCTATGTGGCGGGTACGTTTGACACCAAGGGCGCAGAACTGATGTTCGTCGCCAATGCGCTGAAGCGGCTTGGGCTGCAGACCGTCACCGCCGATCTCTCCACCAGCGGCCACCCGAGTCCCGCCGATATCTCGCCGAACGAGATAGCCCGCCACCATCCCAAGGGCGAGAGCGCCGTCTTCACCGGCGATCGTGGCCAATCGGGCACTGCCATGGCCGAGGCCTTTGCTCTGTTCATTCGTACCCGCACCGATGTTGGCGGCATCGTCTCAGCGGGTGGATCCGGAGGCACGGCGATGGCGACGCCTGCCATGCGTGCGCTGCCCATCGGCGTGCCGAAATTCATGGTGTCGACCGTGGCCAGCGGCGATGTCAGCGCCTATGTGGGACCGTCCGACATCTGTATGATGTATTCAGTGACGGACGTACAAGGTATCAATTCAATCTCTGAACAGGTGTTGCTCAATGCCGCCCACGCCCTGGCGGGGATGATCGGCTTCAAGCGGCGCGAGGGGCAGTCGCAGCCGGTGAAGCCTGCCATCGGCCTTACGATGTTCGGAGTTACGACGCTCTGTGTACAGATGGTTCAGCGAGCCTTGCAAGAGAAATACGACTGCCTCACGTTCCATGCCACCGGCACGGGCGGGCAGAGTATGGAAAAACTTGCCGACAGCGGCTTGCTGGCGGGCGTGCTTGATATCACGACGACTGAGGTTGCCGATCTTTTGTTCGGTGGCGTGTTCCCGGCGACTGAGGACCGCTTCGGCGCTATCATCCGCAAGCGGATGCCTTACGTGGGAAGCTGCGGCGCGCTGGATATGGTTAACTTCGGTGCCAAGGACACGGTGCCCACAAGGTTCTTGGGCCGAAACTTATACGTGCACAACGCGCTAGTGACGCTGATGCGCACGACGCCGGCCGAGAACGAAGCCATGGGCCGCTGGATCGCTGACCGGCTCAATCGTATGAACGGACCGGTGCGGTTCCTCATACCGATGGGCGGCGTCTCCGCTCTGGACGCTCCCGGCAAACCCTTCCACGATCCGCTGGCTGACAAAATGCTGTTCGACACCATTGAACGCGTGTTTCTATCCGCCAACAATCGGAAATTGATCCGTCTGCCACATAATATCAACGATCCGCTGTTCGCCGAAGCCCTGGTCGCCAATTTCAACGAGATCGCGACATGATTGATGAAAGCTCAGCCCAGGGAGCAGCCCCTCACCCTGTCCCTCTCCCTAAAGGAGAGGGAACGATAGAGCCGCTGGTCTCGATGCCAGCGTACCGTCTCCCGTGGGGAGCAGGACAGGATGAGGGGCTGTTAAGACCACCGCACTCACACGGAATGCCGCTATGACCCACCGCGACCGCGCATCTATCGTTGAGAAACTCCTGGCAAAGATCGCGTCCGGGCGGCCCATCGTCGGTGGCGGTGCTGGCACCGGGCTGTCGGCCAAGTGCGAGGAAGCAGGCGGCATCGATCTTATCGTTATCTACAACTCGGGGCGCTACCGGATGGCCGGGCGCGGTTCGCTCGCCGGGCTGCTCGCCTATGGTAACGCCAATGACATCGTAATTGAAATGGCCTCCGAAGTTTTACCCGTTGTGAGGCATACGCCGGTTCTGGCGGGCGTCAACGGCACCGATCCGTTCTGCCTCATGGATGCCTTCCTCGACCGCCTCAAGGCGCTTGGGTTTGCCGGTGTGCAGAATTTTCCCACGGTTGGCCTCTTCGACGGCACCTTCCGCGCCAATCTCGAAGAGACGGGCATGAGTTACGGACTTGAAGTGGACATGATCGCCAAGGCGCACGACAAAGACATGCTGACCACGCCCTATGTCTTCAATGAGGACGAGGCCACAGCCATGGCCAGGGCGGGTGCCGATATCATTGTTTGCCATCTGGGACTGACGACCGGTGGCAGCATCGGCTCGCAGACAGCGTTAAAACTAAGCGACTGTCCGGCCATCGTAGACCGCTGGGCCGCGGCTGCCCGCAAGGTGCGCAAAGACGTGATCATCCTTGTTCACGGCGGCCCTGTGTCCGAGCCTGACGATGCGGCCTTCATGCTTGCCAACTGCGAAAACATCCACGGCTTCTACGGCGCCTCCTCGATGGAGCGGTTGCCGGCGGAACGTGCGCTGACTGAGCAAACCCGGAAGTTCATGGCCATCCCCATAGCCGCCAAGCCTTCCAGGACGACATGAAATGACTGAGGGGCGCGGTGTGCAGATCGTCTACGATGCGGTCTGCAGGCGGCCATGATGTTCAAAGGGTCAGGGTGAAGCGACAACCTACGCTCCGATCTCCTCGCGCAGGATCTCCAGGTCCAGCCAGCGTTCCTCGGCCGAGGCGCGCTCGGCTTGGGCTGAGGCAAGGCGCGCCGTCGCGGCAGCAAACGCCTTTGGGTCAGACGCGTACAGCTTGGCGTCGGCGAGCCGCCTGTCCAGAGCCGCGATCTCCTTGGTCAACGCGCTGATGGTGGCCGGTAACGTCTCAAGAGCATGTTGGTCCTTGAACGACATTTTCCGCTTCTGAGCGCTGACTTGCTGCCGCCCGGCTGCCGCCGCTGCTGCCCGGGCTGTGGGCGATTTTGCCGGCGCGGATTTAGATAAATCGTCCCCGCGCCGCTGCGCTAGCATGTCAGTATACCCGCCCGCATACTCCGTCCACACACCATTGCCTTCGGGCGCGATGGTGCTTGTCACCACCCGGTCAAGGAAATCGCGATCATGGCTGACGAGAATGACAGTTCCCGGATAGTCAGCCAGAAGCTCTTGCAACAGATCAAGCGTCTCGATGTCGAGATCGTTGGTGGGCTCGTCAAGCACCAGAAAATTCGACGGGCGGGACAAGGCCCGCGCCAGCATCAACCGCCCGCGCTCGCCACCTGACAGCACATGGACCGGCGTATTCCTTTGCTCGGCGGCAAACAGAAAATCCTGCATGTAGCCCGTCACATGCCGCGCCTGGCCATTGATGATCACCTGGTCTGAGCGGCCCCCGGTCAGGGCATCGGACACGGTCCATTCAGGTTTCAACTGGTCGCGGTTCTGATCGACGATGAGCATTTCGAGATTGCTGCCGAGCCGAACCGTCCCCGTGTCCGGCGCAAGGCCACCTGTCAGCATTTTGGTCAGCGTCGTCTTGCCCGACCCATTCGGCCCGACAATGCCAATGCGGTCGCGGCGCAGAATGCGGGTCGAAAAATCGGTGACGATCGGAGTCTCGCCAAACTGCTTGGAGATCCTATCGGCTTCGATGACTAGCCGCCCGGACATGCTGGCCGTTGACGCCGCCAGCACCACATTGCCCTGCACCTTGCGCTCGTCGCGCCGCTTCGCCCGCATCGCCGCCAGCTCGCGCACGCGCCGCACATTGCGCTTGCGGCGGCCGGTGACGCCGCCATGCATCCACGAGTTTTCACGCTCGATCTTGCGGTCGAGTTTGTGCCGTTCCAGCTCGGCGCTTTCGAGGATCTCGTCACGCCAGGCCTCGAACTTGGCAAAGCCACTATGCAGGACCCGCGTCGTGCCCCGGTCGAGCCACACCGTGAGCCGCGACAGGTTTTCGAGAAACCGCCGGTCATGGCTGATCATCAGAATGGCTGATTTCAGCGAGCCGAGTTTGGTCTCCAGCCATTCAATGGCCGGAAGGTCGAGATGGTTGGTGGGCTCATCCAGCAGCAGCACATCGGGCTCTGGCGCCAGCACATAGGCCAGCGCCGCCCGCCGGGCCTCACCGCCTGAGAGCTGCTTGGGGTCTTCCTCGCCAGTCAGACCGAGATCGAACAGCATGGCATCGGCCACATGCGGATCGTCGGCCGGGCCGAGGCCCGAGACCACATAGTCGCGCACCGTTTTGGCGTCGCCGAAGTTGGCCTCCTGCGCCAGATAGCGCACGCTCGCCTTGGGATGCATGAAGCGCTCGCCGCTGTCGGCCTCGATCAGCCCGGCGGCGATTTTCAAGAGCGTCGACTTACCCGAGCCGTTGCGCCCGACAAGGCAGATGCGCTCACCCGGCGCGATGGCGAGTTCGGCACCCTCCAACAGCGGTGTGCCGCCAAAGGAGAGCCGGATGTCTTTGAGATGCAGGTAAGGAGGAGCCATGGCGGGTGAGGTGGCAGGCGGCGGCGGGGAGGTCAAGGGGGATGGTGGCGACTTGGTGTCAGGCACCCCGCTGGAACGCAAACGCCGCAAGTGTGTTATGCAGCTGCCTGCCACCCAGTAAGCTCACGGAGCCCGCACCCCATGCAGAAAATCACCCCGTTCCTTTGGTTTGACGGCAAGGCCGAGGAGGCGATGCTGTTCTACACCTCGGTGTTCAAGCACTCGGCAAAGGGTGAAATCCGGCGCTTCCCCGACGGCCGCGTGATCACGGCGAGTTGGACGCTGGAGGGCCAGGAATTCGTCGGCCTCAATGGCGGCCCCATGTACAAATTCACGCCTGCCACCTCCTGGTTCGTCAACTGTGAGGATCAGGCCGAGGTGGATGATCTTTGGCAGAAGCTGCTGGCGGACGGCGGCAAGCCCAGCCGCTGCGGCTGGCTGACCGACAAATACGGCGTCAGCTGGCAGATCATCCCGAAGGCGCTGGGGCAGCTGCTGCAAGACAAGGATGCCGCGAGAGCGGGCCGGGTCATGCAAGCGATGATGGCGATGGTGAAGATCGACGTCGCCGGGCTGGAGAAGGCGGCAGCGGGGCCGTGAGTTGCGGTTGGCTGTGCGCATGCTTTATCGTTCGTTACGAAGGGCGCCACTCCAGTCCGGTGGCGGCCACCCCTTGTTGAGCGACAATAAACCGGACTTGAGGCGGTGATGAGTTGACGAACATGCCTATCCTGACACCCCGGCTCCAGTTGCGCCCCGTGCAACCTGCTGACCGAGATGACTTGCACCGGTTGGAGCAGGATCCAGAGGTGATGTGGTACTTGAATGGCGGGCTGCCCACTCCGCTGGAACCGGTTGATCCAGATGCCAGTGAATACCTGATGCCGCGGGGTCGTGAACCAGAGGTCTGGGCCGTCATTGAGCGCGAAAGCGGTGCTTTGGCGGGGTGGGTGGCGCTTTTTGCCGAAGGCGGGACTGACGTAGACGACAGGACTGGCGAGCTTGGCTACCGGTTTTTTCGCGCGTTCTGGCGGCGGGGCTACGCCACCGAGGCAGCCAGGGCCGTCATCTCCGACGCCTTTGAGCGCTTGGGCATTGTGCGCATCACCGCCCGGACCATGGCTGTCAACACGCCCTCCCGGCGTGTCATGGAGAAGCTTGAAATGCGGCATACCGGAACTCGCGTCGTGGCTTGGTCAGACCCATTGCCTGGCGCTGAGGAAGGCGAAGTCGAATACGTTCTCGAGCGTCAGGGTTGGAGCCCGTGATCGGCGTGTGCGAACGGCCTTGCTGTGGAGGGTGCAGGTGATTGGTGGTCAGCCAGGACCATGCCAACTTCGCGGCGGCGAAGGGAACCAAACCGGATTGGGTCAACCTCGACTGTTCGGGCCTCCCTCCGGCTGGCTGCTATCTTATCGGCCAGCTGCCATCGGCTCGCTTGATCGCTTATCGACGCGATTGACTCATCAGAGACATCGCCGACAGTGTTGCGACGTTAACCTCTCGGTGTACAGCTAGTTCTTTGGTGGTGCGTGCACTATATGTGCCCAACAAGGCTGAAAATCATCAAATGCCCCCTGAAGATATGGATTGTCGCCTCGGTCTGGAAAGCATGTTCTCCGCGCAAGGTTCCTTCGTGCCAGGTATTCGGTATGCGAGATACCAATCGTTTTAGCATCGCCGATTTCCCGCGCTTCCTGTACAAACGGATCGACAGGCAATATTCCGTAGTGAAACAAATCCTCGACGGTCAGCAACTTCAAACTATCTGACGGAATGGTCATCATGTCGTCGACAACCCTCCGCGGCACGTTCATCTCATCGACGTAGGCGTTGAGCGCGGCCACTTGTTTGACAAGCGCGTCCTTGACCTCCGCGGCCGTAGGAAGCGCCGCACCGTCCTTGCTTGCGGGATCAAGATACATGCGGTGAATACCGATCGTTCCCCACACTTGTCTTTCGACGCCACCAATCAGAACAAATATGCAAGAGCTCAGACAACCTTTTCTGATGGCGACAATGCCAGCTTCGTTTCTGATCAGTCGGCCAATCTTCATGGCAGCTGATACCTGACCACCATCGCTTGCTATCTCAACGCGTAGCTTCAACGTTGTTTCTAGCGCGGCTTCCAAGCTGTGCTTGTATGAAATAGACTTAGTGATCAGTGCGAGTCGTTGCTCGTCGAGGATTCCGTCAATGTTGTAACTGCTCACCCCATACCCTATGAAGCCGCAGCGGTCGCGGCGCCAGCGGCGAGGGTTTGGGTTATGGCTGCCATTGCGGTCCGGCCGTTGAGGCGGCCGGTTGCCAAAATCGAGCAGATATCGGCGTAGACCTCAGCGCCCCAGGCTGATCGGAAGCCATTCGTGACTTTTCGGAAGATCACGGATGGTCGCAGCGCGCGCTCCGAGACATTGTTGGTGGCCGGAACATCGCGCTGTGTGACGAACAC
>JANYHF010000117.1 GCA_025359185.1 Hyphomicrobiaceae bacterium
AAACTCAAGACCGAGGTGGCCGCGTGGCGCACGCACCGCAATACCCACAACGCCAAGGCCAACTGGCACTTCACGAGCGCCGACGCGCGTGTAAAACTGAAAAGCCTCTATCCGGCGATTTAGAAGATTCAGGCCACTAGCAGAATTTGTACGTCGCGTCAGCACCCGCGAGCTGCCTCCTCACATCTTCTCAGAACAGCTTACCACAATCGGGACCTCGTTTCGACCCTCCCGCCGCATGGACGCCCGCCTCCGCCTCGGCTATCCCTGCCGCGTGTAGGAACATTCCCTGAGTGCCGCAGCGCCAGCGGAAATCCGCGAGATTGAACGCATCGTTCTGGAGCATGACTATTTCGGCACCTGAAACCAAGCCGGCCACGGCAACGCAACTGACCTTCGGCTGGGACCGCTTCACGTTGAGGTTCAGCGATGGCAGGACATTGACCGTTCCGCTCGACTGGTATCCGCGTTTGCAAAATGCCAGCGCGCGCGAACGCAGCGACTGGCGGCTGGTTGGCGATGGCGCGGGACTGCATTGGCCCGGCATCGAAGAAGACATCAGCTTACAGAGTTTGCTTGCCGGACGCCGCTCAATGGAGAGCGAAAACTCTTTCGCAAAATGGCTCGCCGCCCGCACCAAGAAAGCCTCCAAATCCGCATGACCGATAATCGCCATTCCATCACCGTGCGCGGCGCGCGTGAACACAACCTCAAAAACGTGGACATCACGATCCCGCGCGACGCGCTGATCGTGTTCACGGGGCTTTCGGGCTCGGGGAAATCCTCGCTGGCCTTCGACACCATCTATGCCGAAGGGCAGCGGCGCTATGTCGAGAGCCTCTCGGCCTATGCGCGCCAGTTTCTGGAGATGATGCAGAAGCCGGACGTGGACCAGATCGACGGCCTGTCGCCGGCGATTTCCATTGAGCAGAAGACGACGTCGAAGAACCCGCGTTCAACGGTCGGGACGGTGACGGAGATCTACGACTATCTGCGGCTGCTGTTCGCCCGCGTCGGCGTGCCATACTCGCCCGCGACGGGGCTGCCGATCGAGAGTCAGACCGTGACGCAGATGGTCGACAAGATCGCGGTGCAGCCAGAAGGTTCACGGATTTATCTGCTTGCGCCGATCGTGCGCGGGCGCAAGGGCGAGTACCGCAAGGAACTGGCCGAGCTGCAGCGCAAGGGTTTCCAGCGTGTGAAGATCAACGGCGAGTTTTTCGACATCGCTGACGCGCCGAAGCTGGACAAGAAATTCAAGCACGATATCGACGTGGTGGTGGACCGGCTGGTGATCAAGGGCGATCTCGGCAACCGGCTGGCAGAAAGCGTGGAGACGGCGCTGGGCCTCGCGGACGGGCTGTGCGTCGTCGAGTTCGCGGATAAGGCTTTGCCAACGAAGGCAAGTGCAAAAGCCAAGCCCCCTCACCCCGGCGCTCTCCCCAATGGGGAGACGGGGAAGCGCAAAACGGCCATCGTCTCAGCCGAGGGGTTGCAGAGCTCTGGTGGGTCTGCGTCCCCTCGCCCCGACGGGGAGAGGGACAGGGTGAGGGGCCCCGTCGGGAGTGATGACGACGACAAAGGTGTGCTCAAAAATAAAAACGAGACGCACGAGCGGCTGCTATTCTCCTCGCGGTTTGCTTGCCCGGTTTCCGGCTTCACCATCGAAGAGATCGAGCCGCGGCTGTTCTCCTTCAACGCCCCCGCTGGCGCCTGCCCGAAATGCGATGGTCTGGGCACGGAGCTGAAATTCGAGCCCGACCTCGTGGTGCAGGAACCCGAACGCTCGCTGGACGACGGCGCCATTGTGCCCTGGTCAAAGGCGGGGGCGGCGTCACCGTATTATGCGCAAACGCTGGTTGCCCTGTGCAAGCACTTCAAGGTCTCGATGGGTACGGCGTGGGAGGATCTTCCCGAGCGCGTGCGGTTTGTGATTCTGCACGGCTCGGGCGATGAGGAGATAAAATTCGTCTACGAGGACGGCGTGCGGCGCTATGAAACCGTAAAGCCGTTCGAAGGCGTGATCGGCAATATCGAGCGGCGCTGGAAGGAGACGGACTCGGCCTGGGTGCGCGAGGAACTGTCTCGTTACCAGGGCGATCATCCGTGCGCCGCCTGCGGAGGGTTCCGCTTAAAACCGCAATCGCTGGCGGTGAAGATCGGCGGCAAGCACGTGGGAGAAGTGTGTGCACTGTCGATCCGCGCCGCCAACGCCTGGTTCGGCGACATCCCCAAGCAGTTGACCAAGCAGCAGAACGAGATCGCCGTCCGTGTGCTGAAGGAAATCCGCGACCGGCTGAAGTTTCTGAACGATGTTGGCTTGGACTATCTAACCTTGGCGCGCAATTCCGGCACGCTGTCTGGCGGTGAAAGCCAGCGAATCCGCTTGGCCTCGCAGATCGGCAGTGGGCTGACGGGCGTGCTGTATGTGCTGGACGAGCCCTCCATCGGCCTGCACCAGAAAGACAACGAGCGGTTGCTGGTGACGCTGAAGCATTTGCGCGATCTAGGCAACACGGTGCTGGTGGTGGAGCATGACGAGGACGCCATTCTGACGGCGGATCATGTGGTGGATATCGGCCCTGGCGCGGGCATCCATGGCGGCCAGATCATCGCGCAGGGAACGCCGCAAGAGATCATGGACACGCCGGAGTCGCTGACCGGTCAATATCTGTCTGGGGACCTGCAAATCCCGGTGCCCAAAGTGCGGCGTGAGAGCAAAACGGGGAAGGCCATCCGCGTCATCGGCGCGCGCGGCAACAATCTGCAGAATGTCTCCGTAGACATCCCAATTGGCGTGTTCACGTGCATCACGGGCGTGTCCGGCGGCGGCAAGTCAACGCTGCTGATCGATACGGTCTATCGGGCCGTTGCGCGAAAACTCAACAACGCCCGTGACAACCCTGCCGAGCACGACCGCATCGAGGGCCTCGAATATCTCGACAAGATCATCGACATCGATCAATCCCCCATTGGGCGTACACCCCGCTCCAATCCAGCGACGTATACAGGGGCTTTCACGCCGATCCGCGATTGGTTCGCCGGTTTGCCGGAGTCGAAAACGCGCGGCTACGGCCCGGGCCGGTTCTCGTTCAATGTCAAAGGCGGCCGCTGCGAGCGCTGCGAGGGCGACGGCGTGCTGAAGATCGAAATGCACTTTTTGCCGGACGTGTATGTGACGTGTGAAGAGTGCAGGGGAAAAAGATACAACCGCGAAACGCTGGATGTAAAGTTCAAAGACAAAAGCATCGCCGAAGTGCTGGATATGACCGTGGAGGAGGGTGCCGAGCTGTTCCGCGCAGTGCCGAGCATCCGCGATAAGCTGGAAACCCTGGCCCGGGTGGGTCTCGGTTACATCAAGATTGGCCAGCAGGCGACGACGCTTTCGGGCGGTGAGGCGCAGCGGATAAAGCTGTCCAAGGAGCTGTCGCGCCGGGCGACCGGCCGCACACTGTACATCCTCGACGAACCCACGACGGGCCTGCATTTCCACGACGTAGCAAAATTGCTGGAGGTATTGCACGAGTTGTCGGATGCGGGCAACACGGTGGTGGTGATTGAGCACAATCTGGAGGTGATAAAGACCGCCGACTGGCTGATTGATCTCGGCCCGGAAGGCGGCGACGGCGGCGGGCGGATCGTTGCCGAAGGCACGCCGGAGGATGTGGCCAAGGTGAAAGAGAGCTATACGGGGCAGTTTTTGAAGGAGGCGTTGAAGCGGCGGTCCGGCGGACGGGTGGCGATGAAGGCGGCTGTGGCCAAGGCACGGGAGGGCGGGAAGCGGCGGGAGGCGGCGGAGTGAATGCGGACCGCAGTAGTGCAAACGTGCTGCAACAAGCCTTAACATGTGCTACAAGTATCATATGGGTAAGATCGAACAGATCGAAAAGGCTATCGAAGAACTTTCCGTCCAGGAGCGGACACGGCTGAGTGAGTGGTTGCAAGAACTCCAGGAGCGCGCGTTCGATGATGCCATCGAGCGTGATTTGAAGGCCGGCCGGCTGGACAAACTGATCGCCGAAGCCCGCGCGGAAATGGAAGCTGGCGAGGGCGAAGAGTTTTAGCTGCGGGGGCGGCGCGCCAGTGCGGCATTTCAGGTCCAAGGCGTTCAAGAAGCTTTACACGGCATTACCGTTGGAAACACGCCAACTCGCCGACATGAATTTTGCGCTGCTCCGACAAAATCCGCAGCATCCATCTCTGCATTTCAAGCATCTTCGCGACAGTATCTGGTCCGCTCGCTTCGGGATCGGCCATCGTGAGTTGGCGATGCGGGGTCAAGATAGGTTCCAGTGGTTCTGGATCGGTCCGCACGATGAGTATGAGAGGATCATCTGATGGCTGAGCTGGATTTGAAGCAACTGAGGGAGGACCGCCGCGCCCTGGAATCCGAAGCCAATTTCTTGCGCGTGGGGAACTATCTTGCCGAGGTAGATGTAGCGTTCATTTACAACGATCACGAGTGGTCGCCGTATTTGTCGATTGAGGATGTGAGGAAGCTTGAGGATGTCCAGCGCGCGCTGAAGCGTGGGGATTTGGTGGCGGCGGGTAGACGCGCGCGCGTTTATCAGCTGACGCCCGTGACCGTAGATTCAGTATACCGATCATGATGGAGCGGATTGTGGGGAAGTCGCGCATCTTAAAAGCCTTTTGCGTAGCCTGTGCATTATCTCCGATTATTCTTGGCGCAGTGCCCAGTCTGGCTTTGGCATTCAATTCCGGCGGCGCAAAATGTGGCGGCACGGGTTGCGAGATACTTGCGCTCTATGATGCACACTGCGACGGATGCGACATCGTACCCAAGCTGTTCCCAAACACGGACCCGAAATTTGCCATCGCCACTCAAACTCAAAAGGATAAGCAGCCAAATCAGGCGACAAGCTTCTCATTCTCGAAAGTCTCGATCCTAAGGCCGCCTGCGAAAGCCTCAAAGGTGGCTGCGCGGCCCTATCGCCCGCAGTGTTGACGGCACTGATCAAGAAAACGAGAGAGGCGAAAGGTGTTTGGGAAAATCACCTCTGGGAACTCATGATCGCCATTTGCGGGGCCCCACTGGGCGGCCTCAGCGTCATTTTAGGCTGGGTCATGCCGCAGGCCGCAAGGCGGCGGCAGGCACAACTCAAAGCGGGAGCCTAATTCAGATGATCCTCGCCATCGACACCTACGGCCGCTGGATCGCCGAGGTGCCTGAACTGCCGGGAGTGCTCGTCTACGGTGCCACCAAAGCCGAAGCCATGCGCAAGGTTGAAACACTTGCCCTCCGCGTCATCGCAGAGCGGCTCGAGCACAGCGAAACCCAAGCGATCCCGTTCTCCATTGCAATCCCCGCCGAATGAGCCGGTTCGCGGCCTCCAAGGCGCGGCGGGTCCTTGCCGCACTCAAGCGGATTGGCTGGACAGTCATACGAACTACTGGCTCCCACAAACCCCGGCCCGCGACGGTTAGCCGGATTTCGTCTTCCCTTTCCACGATTCCGACGAAATTGGGTCTGCTATGCTTGCAAGGATTGCCAAACGAACGGGTTTGGCACCAGAGGATCTTTAGGCGGGACCGCTTCATGCGCCTGACAACCATCGTTGGCCTCCTCACCCTCCTCCTCGCCACCGCTCTCCTCTTCACCTTCCGCCCCGCCCTCCTCCAATCTACCCTCATCGCCCTCGGCCTCGCTTCCCCTCCGCCGCGCTCCAACGAACTCACCCTCGAAGAACGCCTCGCCCTCATCGACCCGGCGGCAACGCTCCGTATAAAGCCCTATTTCGACGCGGCCAAAATCCCTTATCCGCCCGCCGCCGTCACCCTCGTTGGGCTGAAAGCCGAAAAACTCCTGCAACTTTACGCTCGCGGCCCCGCGCCCGATGACGCCTGGCGTCTCATCCACACCTACCCCGTCCGCGCGGCTTCCGGCCATCTCGGACCCAAGCTCAAAGAGGGCGACCGGCAGGTGCCCGAGGGCGTCTACGGCGTCGATTACCTCAATCCGAACAGCAAGTTCTCCGTCTCCATGCGGGTGACGTACCCGAATGATTTCGACCGCGCCATGGCCACCAAGGACAAGCGCGACAAGGACACGCTCGGCAACGCCATCATGATCCATGGCCGCTCGTCGTCGATCGGCTGCCTCGCTATGGGTGATCCGGCGTCGGAGGAACTGTTCGTGCTCGCGCACGCCGTCGGGCTCGACAACATGCGGGTGATCTTGGCGCCGGTGGATTTCCGCACGCAGCCGCGGCCGAAGCTGGACAAGCCGCCAACCTGGATCGATGATCTCTATACGCAAATCGACGAGGCGCTGAAGGCGCTGCCGTTGCCGGGCGGGACAGCGTCGTGACAGGGTGTTCGCCGCAATTTCCCCAGAGGAAAAATTAATTGAACCATATTGAATATCTCAACGGCTCGCGCTAGAGTGTTCCTCACAACTTGCACCCACCATCGGAGTTCCGCTATGTGTGGCATTGTCGGTCTCTATCTCAAGGACAAGTCGCTCGAAAAATCGCTCGGCAAGATGTTCACGCCGATGCTGATCGAGATGACCAATCGCGGGCCCGACAGCGCGGGCGTGGCCATCTATAGAGACCCGGTCGGCAAGACCGAGATCAAGGTGACGCTGGCCCATACCGACCCCGCCTTTGATTGGTCCGCACTCGCCGCAAAGCTGACGGCGCTGCATGGCAAGTCCAAGGTCACTAAGATTGGAAATCACTGCGTGCTGGTGAGCAAGGCCTCCGAGGAGGAGGTGCGCGCGTTCCTCGCTGCGGAGGCCAAAGACGTGCGCGTGGTCGGCGCGGGGCACGTGATCGAGATTTTCAAGGACGTCGGCCTGCCGCGCGCAGTCGCCGATATGTATGACATCGAATCCGCACACGGATCGCACGCCATCGGCCATACCCGTATGGCGACTGAGAGCGCCGTGACGACGGCAGGCTCGCATCCGTTCGCGACCGGGCAGGACCTCTGTCTCGTCCACAACGGCTCGCTGTCGAACCACAACACCTTGCGTCAATGGCTGAGGAAAAACGCCAAAATCGAGTTCCAAACCGAAAACGATACCGAAGTCGCGGCGGCCTATCTGACTTGGAAATTGCGCGAAGGTCACAGCCTGAAACAGGCGCTGGAATCGAGTCTCACCGACCTCGATGGCTTCTACACTTTCGTTGCGGGGACAGCGGACGGCTTTGCCGTGCTGCGCGATCCTATCGCCTGCAAGCCCGCCGTCATGGCAGAGACGGACGATTGGGTGGCGTTCGGATCGGAGTTCCGTGCGCTGGCGACTCTGCCGGGCGTTGAGAAGGCGAAGGTCTGGGAGCCGGAGCCGGCGATTGTGTATTCTTGGGGGCGGGCATGAGAAGACGGGCCGAATGGGGAGTGGCGAATGGCGAATGGGGAAGGCCAGCCACCTTATGGTCTTCCATGCTCTCCACTCACCATTCGCCACTCCCGACTTTGGCTTCGCAATGACAATGACAATGACCAAGACCGCCAACGCACTTACCCTCGACGTCCAAACGGACGGCCTGCGGGCTATTAACCAGCGTCTGCAGAATGTTCCCAAAGGTTCGAATGAAACGCACTGGACGATCGCCAATCCGGCGGGCGAACACGCCCTGGCTGCCGGCCTGCAATCACCGATCCGTGTCGAGATCATGGGCACGGCGGGCTACTACTGTGCGGGTATGAACAAGGAAGCGACCGTCATTGTGCATGGCAACGTCTCGACGGGCGTCGCCGAGAACATGATGTCGGGATATGTCCGTGTAAAGGGCAATGCCAGCCAGTCAGCCGGGGCGACGGCGCATGGCGGGCTGCTCGTCATCGAGGGCGACGCGGCGGCGCGTTGCGGTATTTCGATGAAGGGCGTCGATATCGTGGTCGGCGGGAGCGTCGGGCACATGAGCGCGTTCATGGCGCAGGCGGGCGCGCTGGTGGTGCTCGGCGATGCCGGGGATGCGTTGGGTGATAGTCTGTATGAAGCCAAACTGTTCGTGCGCGGTACGGTGAAGTCGCTGGGCGCCGACTGTATCGAGAAAGAGATGCGGCCGGAACATCTTGAGCTGCTGACACAACTCCTGGCCAAGGCTGAGATGACTGCCGACCCCCATAGTTTCCGGCGCTATGGGTCGGCGCGAAAACTGTACAACTTCAGCATCGATAACGCCGATGCCTATTAATGTTAACGCCGGTTCGGGAACCTGGATGCATCTGCAAGTGTTCGGAATCGTCCGGAACCATCACTGGATGAACCGGAATGATCACTCAATGACCACGAATGAACACTCCCCAATCAGGTCTGGCACCCCAAAATGACAGCCAAAGACACCCCGAAAATCCCCCGTACGGTGCCGCGCAAATCGGCGACGTTCGATGACGCCACGCTCGCCGAAATCCGGCGCGCGGCCGCGACCGGCATCTACGACATCCGCGGCGCCGGTGCCAAACGCAAACTCCCGCATTTCGACGACCTGCTGTTTTTGGGGGCGTCGATTTCCCGCTACCCGCTGGAAGGCTATCGCGAAAAATGCGTCACCGAAGTCGTGCTCGGCGCCCGCCATGCGACAAAGCCCATTAGGCTGAAGATCCCTATAACGATTGCCGGCATGAGCTTCGGCTCGCTGTCGGCGCAGGCCAAGGAAGCGCTGGGGCGCGGCGCGACCCTTGCGGGCACCTCGACGACGACCGGCGACGGCGGCATGACGGCCGAAGAGCGCGGGCACTCACAGATCCTCGTTTATCAATATCTGCCGTCGCGCTATGGAATGAACCCGGATGATCTGCGCAAGGCCGACGCCATCGAGGTGGTGGTGGGCCAGGGCGCGAAGCCGGGCGGCGGAGGCATGCTGCTGGGACAGAAGATCAGTGACCGTGTCGCCGCCATGCGCACGCTTCCCAAAGGCATCGACCAGCGTTCGGCCTGCCGCCATCCCGATTGGACGGGGCCGGACGATCTGGAGATCAAGATTCGCGAACTGCGCGAAATCACCAACTGGGAAAAGCCGATTTATGTGAAGGTCGGCGGCGCGCGGCCGTATTATGATACGGCGCTTTCGGTGAAGTCCGGCGCGGACGTCGTGGTTGTGGATGGTATGCAAGGCGGCACGGCGGCGACGCAAGAGGTGTTCATCGAGCATGTCGGCCAGCCGACGCTCGCGTGCATCCCGCAAGCCGTGCAGGCGCTGAAAGACCTCAATATGCATAGGAAAGTGCAGCTGATCGTATCGGGAGGCATACGGAACGGTGCGGACGTGGCTAAGGCGCTGGCGCTGGGTGCGGATGCGGTTTCCATCGGCACGGCGGCGCTGGTGGCGCTCGGGGATAACGATCCGATGTGGGAAGAGGACTATAAAAAACTCGGGACTACCGCCGGTGCTTACGATGATTGGCACGAGGGCCGCGACCCTGCTGGCATCACCACGCAGGACCCGGAACTGGCTAAGCGTTTGGACCCAGTGAAAGCTGGCCGGCGGCTGGCGAATTTCCTCAAGGTGCTGACGCTGGAATGCCAGACTATCGCCCGTGCGTGCGGCAAGAGCCATGTGCATAATTTGGAGCCTGAGGATCTGGTCGCGCTGACCGTTGAGGCCGCCGCCATGGCCCGCGTGCCGCTGGCAGGGACGAACTGGATTCCAGGGTGGAGCGATAGGTAGAACCGTAGGGTGGGCTGATCCCGAGGGGCGCTCTTAGACAAGTTGCTCACCTCCAGCGTCCCACGCGGCCTGCGCCCACTCAACCCCACCCCCTGCGGCAAACCAACCCCCGCACCCGCGCGGGTTGCGCCGTCTTCCGCCCCCGGCTAGAAAGCCTCAAGCTGCGTCGCCTTCCGCCATCCCGCCCCCTTTCCCAAGCCGGACGCCCATGCCAAAACTGAACATCGACGGCACGGACTATGAGTTTGAGAACGGCACACCTTTGATCGAGGCGTGCGGGCAGGTTGGCATTGAAATTCCACGCTTTTGTTACCACGAGCGGCTGTCCATTGCAGGCAATTGCCGGATGTGCCTGATCGAGGTCGTCGGCGGGCCGCCCAAGCCGCAGGCCTCCTGCGCTATGACCGTCAACGATCTGCGCCCAGGCAAGGACAACGCGCCGCCCCAGATAAAAACCAATTCGCCGATGGTGCAGAACGCGCGCCATGGCGTGATGGAATTCCTGCTGATCAATCATCCGCTGGATTGCCCAATCTGCGACCAGGGCGGCGAGTGCGATCTGCAGGACCAAGCCATGGGCTATGGCATTGATTCTTCGCGGTTTATCGAAAACAAGCGGGCGGTCGAAGAGAAGTTTCTCGGGCCGCTGGTGAAAACCGTGATGACGCGCTGCATCCAATGCACGCGCTGCGTCCGCTTCATGACCGAGGTCGCTGGCGTCGAAGAGATGGGTGCCATCAGCCGCGGCGAGGACATGGAGATTGTCGGCACCATTGAAAAGGGTCTGACGAGCGAATTGTCGGCCAATATCATCGACTTGTGCCCGGTTGGCGCGCTTACGTCGAAGCCCACGGCATTCCACGCCCGCTCGTGGGAATTCCGCAAGACCGAATCGATCGACGTCAACGATGCGCTCGGGGCGAACATACGCGTCGATGCGCGCGGCAACGAGGTTGTGCGCGTGCTGCCGCGTGTAAACGACGCCATCAATGAAGAGTGGATTTCCGACAAGACGCGGTATGTGGTCGATGGGCTGAAAACGCAGCGGCTGGACAAGCCCTATATAAGAGAGAACGGCAAGCTCAGGCCCGGGAGCTGGGACGAAGCGCTGAAGCTGGTGGCCGCCAAGCTGAAAGCGGCGGGAGGCGGGCGCACCGGCGCGATTGCGGGCGATCTTGCGGGCGTCGAAGAAATGTTCGCGCTGAAGGATCTGTTTGCACGGCTGGGTTCCACGAACGTTGACTGCCGTCAGGATGGCGCGCGGCTTGATCCGTCGCTGGGGCGCGCGTCGTATCTTTTCAGTTCCGGTATTGCCGCCATCGAGGATGCCGACGCGCTGCTCATCATCGGCTCCAATCCGCGGCTGGAAGCGCCCGTGCTGAATGCACGGGTGCGAAAACGCTGGCTGCGTGGTGGATTCACGGTGAGCGTGATCTTGGAGAATGCGGATCTGACGTATCCGGTGCAATATCTAGGCGCTAATGCAGAAGGGCTGGCGGCAGCAGCCGTGCAAGCCTTTGCGGGCAAGCAGAAACCGATGATGATCATCGGCGGCAGTGCGCTGGCGCGGGCGGACGGCGCGGCGATCTTGGCGGCGGCGGCGAAAGTGGCGCTGACGGCGGGCGTGGTGAAGGACGGCTGGAACGGATTTAATGTTCTGCACACGGCAGCGTCGCGCGTGGGTGGGCTCGATATCGGTTTTGTGCCGGGCGCGGGCGGGCGCGATGTGGCGGCGATGCTCAATGGCGGCGTCGATGTGCTGTATCTGCTCGGCGCGGATGAGATCGACCTGTCGCGCACGGGCAAAGCGTTCGTGGTTTATCAGGGCACGCATGGTGATGCGGGTGCGCACCGGGCAGACGTGATCCTGCCGGGTGCGGCGTATACGGAGAAATTTGCGACTTATGTGAATACCGAAGGCCGGCCCCAGATGACGTCCCGCGCCGTATTCCCGCCGGGCGACGCGAAAGAGGATTGGGCCATTTTACGCGCGCTCTCAGCAGAGGCAGGGCAGACGCTGCCATATGACAACCTGTCCGAACTCCGCGCGGCGCTTTACGTCAAGTTTCCGCATTTGGCCGCGCTGGGCACGGTGGCGGCCCACGGCAGCCTCGATGCGCTCGCCCATCTTGGCGGTGCCATCAACCGCGAGCCGCTGCGCGCGACCATCGCCGACTTCTACCTCACCAACCCGATCGCGCGCGCTTCCCGCACCATGGCCGATTGCAGCCGCGCCCGCCTGGGTGCTGTCGAGCCGGCGCACGCGACGGTGCAGCGGCTGCCGACGTACCAGTCGGTGGGATCGACAGGATGATGGCGACCATGCGAATGCTCAGCATCATCGGCTGCAAATCCAGTCGCTTCGTTTGCGCGGCATGGAATGGGGTCAGACCCCTTGCCAGAATGGAGCAAGCTGCGGCAAGGGGTCTGACCCCATTCTTCGCCCGTGGTGCGCGCCATGGATAATTTCTGGCCCGGCGATTTCCTGCCGCACTGGACCACCTGGATCTGGCCTTTGCTCTGGATGCTGATCAAGAGTGTTGTGCTCTTGACCGTGCTCCTGCTGATCATCGCCTATCTGCTGCTGTTCGACCGCAAGGTGTGGGCGGCGGTGCATATCCGGCGCGGTCCAAACGTGGTCGGAGCGTTTGGCCTGCTGCAATCCTTCGCGGATTTGCTCAAGTTCGTGTTCAAGGAGCCGCTGATCCCGGCTGCCTCGGACAAGATCGTGTTCTTGCTCGCGCCGATTGTCACTGCCACCACCGCGCTCGCGGTCTGGGCCGTGATCCCGTTTGGCGAAGGCTGGATGATCGCAGATCTCAATATCGGCATTCTCTATGTGCTCGCCATCGGCTCGCTCGAGGTCTACGGCATCATCATGGGCGGCTGGGCATCAAATTCGAAATACCCGTTCCTGGGCGCGTTGCGGTCGGCCGCGCAGATGGTGTCTTACGAAGTGTCCATCGGCTTCGTGATCATCACGGTACTGCTGGTTGCGGGCACGCTGAACCTGACGGGCATTGTGCATGCGCAGCAGCATGGCCTCGGCACGCATTTCGGAATGCCCGGCAGTTTCCTCGACTGGTACTGGCTGCCGCTGTTCCCGATGTTTGTTATTTTCTTCATCTCGGCGCTGGCCGAGACCAACCGGCCGCCCTTCGATCTGCCGGAGGCCGAATCCGAACTCGTTGCCGGGTTCGCCGTCGAATATTCGTCCACGCCCTATCTGCTGTTCATGCTCGGCGAATATGTCGCTATCAGCGCCATGTGCGCCATGACGGCCATCCTGTTCCTTGGCGGCTGGCTTCCGCCGCTCAACGTCGCGCCATTCACCTGGGTGCCAGGGATTATGTGGTTCCTGATCAAAGTTGTGGCGGTGTTCTTCATGTTCGCGATGGTGAAAGCCTTTGTGCCGCGCTACCGCTACGACCAGCTGATGCGGCTGGGCTGGAAGGTCTTCTTGCCACTGTCGTTGGCGATGGTTGTCGTTGTCGCGGCTGTTGTGCATTTTGGGCCGAGGCTTGTTTCATGACAAAAATGCCGGCAGCAGGCAACAGGCAGCGGGTGGTAAGAGCTGGGCCGCTGCTGCCTGCTGCCTGTTGCCTGCTGACCAATAGCAGGATGCCAATTCAATGAGTCGCTTTGCTCAAGCAGCGAAGTCCATGCTTCTTATGGAGTTTGTCTCAGCGTTCTTCTTGAGTATGCGCTATCTGTTCGCGCCCAAGAAGACGCTGAACTACCCCTTTGAGAAAGGTCCGTTGTCGCCGCGCTTCCGTGGCGAGCACGCACTGCGCCGCTATCCCAATGGCGAAGAGCGCTGCATCGCCTGCAAGCTGTGCGAGGCGATCTGTCCGGCGCAGGCCATCACCATCGAAGCCGGTCCGCGCCGCAATGACGGCACGCGCCGCACCACACGCTACGACATCGATATGGTGAAATGCATTTATTGCGGCCTTTGCCAGGAGGCCTGCCCAGTCGACGCCATCGTCGAAGGCCCGAATTTCGAATTTGCCACCGAAACGCGCGAAGAACTCTACTACGACAAGGCACGTTTGCTCGACAACGGCGACCGCTGGGAGCGCGAGATCGCACAGAACCTCGCGGCGGATGCGGCGTTCAGGTAGTGTGATGGGAAGATGATCGACGCGCTCGCCATTTCGAAGAAGCTCAAGGAGTCTGGGTTCACGCCGCAGCAGGCAGAGGCCCAGGCGGAGCTTTGGTCTGATTTGGTGGAATCAGAACTGGCGACGAAGCGCGATCTCAAGGATCTCGACATCAAGCTGAGCCAAGTCGAAGCCAATTTGAAGCGGGATATCAAGGAACTTGATCTCAAGATTTCGCAAGTTGAGGCAAATCTCAGACGCGATATCAAGGAACTCGAACTGAAGAACGAAAAAGGGCATTCGGATGCGAGAACGGCGATGTGGCAGGTTGGGCTTGGCCTTGCGGCCTTCACAATCGGCGGTTTCGGCCTGTTAATTCGCCTCTTCGCCCATCCCTGACGGACCCGCATTGGCCATGACCCTCGCCCTCTCCGAACTCTTCTTCTGGCTATTCTCGCTCATCCTCATCGCGTCGGCGGTGATGGTGATCTGGGCCAAGAATCCTGTGCATTCGGTGCTCTTTCTCATTCTTGCGTTCTTCAACGCTGCGGGGCTGTTCGTGCTGGCGGGGGCCGAATTTCTCGCCATGCTGTTGATCATCGTCTATGTCGGCGCGGTGGCGGTGCTGTTCTTGTTCGTCGTCATGATGCTGGACGTCGACTTCGCCGAGCTGAAGGCCGGCTTCATGAAAAACGCGCCACTGGGATTGCTGGTTGGCGTGATTTTGGTGGCCGAATTAATCGGGTTTGTGAGTTCGTGGGTGATCACGCCGGGCATGGTCTCGCGCATCGCCAGCCCGTCGCCGGTGACGGGCGGGGCGGTGAACAACACGCAGGCGCTAGGCGCTGTTCTTTATACAAAGTATGTCTACTTCTTCGAGGCGTCTGGCATCATCCTCTTGATCGCGATGATCGGCGCCATCGTGCTGACGCTGCGGCATAAGCCCGGCGTGCGCCGCCAGGATATCGGAGCGCAGGTCGCGCGGACCCCGGCGACGGCGGTCGAGATGGTGAAGGTCAAAAGTGGCGAATCGTCCGTGCCCGCCGCGAAAGAGAAAGTTTAACGGTCAATGCGCGCGCCTCATTCAAAAGGACTCACGTCATGGCCGGGCTTAGCCCGGCCATGACGAAGTTTTGGATTGGGTTTGCCGGTCGTTTGGAGAAGAGGTCTAACGCCATGGAAATCGGTCTCTCTAGTTATCTCGGCGTTGCGGCGGTGCTTTTCACCATCGGCGTCATTGGCATTTTCCTCAACCGCAAGAACGTCATCGTCATCCTGATGTCGGTCGAGCTGATGCTGCTGGCCGTCAACCTCAACCTCGTCGCCTTCTCTGCCCATCTCGGCGATCTCACCGGCCAGGTGTTCGCGCTGGTGATCCTCACGGTCGCCGCTGCCGAAGCCGCCATTGGCCTTGCCATCCTCGTCGTCTACTACCGCAACCGCGGCTCGATCGCGGTTGAGGATATCAACATGATGAAGGGATAGATGGGCACTGGGCATTAGGCGTTTGGCATTGGGCACGGGGCCTGATGCCGAAAGCCTAGAGCCAAAAGCCTTCGCAAACACCATGTACCAAGCCATCCTCTTCCTGCCGCTTGCAGGCGCCATTATCACCGGCTTTTTCGGCCGGGCTCTCGGCGCGCGTGCATCAGAACTCATCACCTGCGCCTTCATGCTTGTGGCCGCCGTCCTGTCCTGGATCGCGTTCTCGCAAATCGCGCTTGCCCATGAGGCGGCGACCGTCAAGATCCCTTTATTCCGCTGGTTGACGTCGGGCGACCTTGACGTGAACTGGTCGATCCGCGTCGATGCGCTCACCGCCGTCATGCTGGTGGTCGTCAACACGGTGTCGTCGCTGGTCCATGTCTACTCTATCGGCTACATGCACGAGGATCCGCACCGGCCGCGCTTCTTTGCCTATCTCTCGCTGTTCACCTTCGCCATGCTGGCTCTGGTCACGTCAGACACGTTCCTGCAGATGTTTTTTGGCTGGGAAGGCGTCGGGCTGATGTCCTACTTGCTAATCGGCTTCTGGTACGAGAAGCCGTCGGCCAATGCCGCCGCCATGAAGGCCTTTATCGTCAACCGCGTCGGCGATTTCGGATTTGCGCTGGGTATTTTCGGCGTGTTCGCCGTGTTCCGTACGATCGATTTCGACACTGTGTTTGCTGCTGCCCCGTCGAAGACTGGGCATTTCATGACGTTCCTTGGCGGTCAGTACGACACCATGACGGTGCTCTGCCTGCTTCTGTTCATGGGCGCTATGGGCAAGTCGGCGCAGTTCATGCTGCATACGTGGCTGCCCGACGCGATGGAGGGTCCAACGCCTGTGTCCGCGCTGATCCACGCCGCGACCATGGTGACGGCGGGCGTGTTCATGGTGGCGCGGCTTTCCCCCCTCTTTGAACAATCGCAGACGGCGCTGAATTTCGTGGTGCTGATTGGCGCGACCACGGCGTTTTTTGCCGCGACCGTCGGTCTCGTGCAGAACGACATCAAGCGCGTCATCGCCTATTCCACCTGCTCGCAACTCGGCTACATGTTCGTCGCCTGCGGCGTTGGCGCCTATGGCGCAGGCATTTTTCATCTGTTCACGCACGCCTTCTTCAAGGCGCTGCTGTTCCTTGGCGCGGGCTCGGTCATCCACGCCATGCACCATGAGCAGGACATGCGGAATATGGGCGGCCTGTCGGGAAAAATTCCGTGGACTTGGGGTCTGATGTTGGTTGGCACTTTGGCATTGACTGGGGTAGGCATTCCCGGCTTCGGCGGCATGGCGGGGTTCTATTCCAAGGACGCCATCATCGATGCGGCCTTCGTTGCCCACGCCAATGTCGCGCATGTCTATGCCTTCGACCTGTTGGTGGCCGCAGCCTTCATGACCTCGTTCTACTCCTGGCGGCTCATGTTCATGACCTTTCACGGTCAGACGCGCGCTGATCGCGACACCTACGACCACGCCCATGAAAGCCCGATGGTGATGCTGGTGCCGCTGATTGTGCTCGCGCTCGGCGCAATCGGCGCGGGGGCTTTGTTCGAAGGCTTCTTCATCGGCGAGGGATATGCCGAGTTTTGGAAGGGCGCGCTGTTCGCTGGGTCTGGCAACACCATCCGCGAAGACGTGCGTCATATTCCTTTGTGGACGAGCTGGGCGCCGGTCGTGGCCATGGCGTCGGGCTTTGCTCTTGCTTGGGTTATGTACATCGCGCGGCCCGCCTGGCCTGCAGCGATCGTGGCGTTGCCTGGCGTCAACGGCATCTATTACTTCCTGCTCAACAAGTGGTACTTCGACCAGCTCTATCATTGGGTCTTCGTGGTCCCGGCACTGTGGCTCGGCCGCCTGCTCTGGAAGGGTGGCGACGGCGCCATAATCGATGGTCTGGGGCCTGACGGCATCGCTGCCTCGGTTCAGCGCGTGATGCGCAGTGCCGTCAAACTGCAAAGTGGCTTCGTCTATCACTACGCCTTCGTCATGCTGATTGGCGTGACGCTGATCGCCACCGTCTTCGCCATGCCGGCCGACTTCCGGCACTATGTCAGTGACGCCCTGTCGCATTTGTTTGGGAGGGGCGCATGACCAGTACACCTTGGCTCAGCATCACGACGTTTCTGCCGCTGATCGGTGCTGTACTGATCATATTGATGGCGCGCGGCGACGATGCGGCCGCGCAACGCAACGCCCGATGGATTGCGCTGTGGGCGACGCTGATCACCTTCGCGGTGTCGCTGAACCTTTGGATCAGCTTTGATCCCAAACAGGCAGGTTTTCAATTTCTGGAAGAACGCCCGTGGATCGGCGGTGGTATTTCCTACAAGATGGGCGTGGACGGCATATCGATGCTGTTTGTGATCCTCACGACATTTCTCATGCCGCTATGCATCCTCGCCTCGTGGGAATCGATCACCACCCGCGTCAAGGAGTACATGATCGCGTTCCTGATACTGGAAACGCTGATGATCGGCGTGTTCAGCGCGCTCGATCTCATGCTGTTCTATCTGTTCTTCGAGGGCGGCCTGATCCCGATGTTCCTCATCATCGGCGTTTGGGGAGGCAAACGGCGCGTTTACGCCAGCTTCAAGTTCTTCCTCTACACACTGCTTGGTTCGGTACTGATGCTCCTGGCCCTGATGGCCATGTACTTCCAGGCCGGCACCACAGATATTGTCCAACTGCTGAAACCCGGCACCTTTCCTGCCTCAATGCAGGGCTGGCTATGGCTAGCGTTCTTTGCCTCGTTCGCGGTCAAGATGCCGATGTGGCCCGTGCATACGTGGCTGCCCGACGCCCATGTGGAAGCGCCCACCGCCGGTTCGGTCATTCTTGCGGGCATCCTCTTGAAGATGGGTGGTTACGGCTTTTTGCGCTTCTCGCTTCCAATGTTCCCGGTCGCCTCGCAGAAATTCGCGATGTTCGTCTTTGCGCTGTCGGTTATCGCAATCATCTGGGCGTCGCTGGTCGCTTTCGTGCAGCACGACATGAAGAAACTGATCGCCTATTCGTCAGTGGCGCACATGGGCTATGTGACCATGGGCGTGTTTACGTTGACGACGCAGGGCATCGAGGGCGGCATTTTTCAGATGCTGTCGCATGGGCTTGTGTCGGCCGCGCTGTTCCTGTGCGTCGGCGTCATCTATGACCGGATGCACACGCGCGAGATCTCCGCATACGGCGGGCTGGTTGAGCGGATGCCGATGTATGCCTTCGCGTTCCTGGTGTTTACACTTGCTAATGTCGGCCTGCCGGGGACCAGCGGCTTCATCGGCGAATTCCTGACGCTGCTCGGCGCCTTCAAGGCCAACACCTGGGTCGCGGCGCTGGCCACTTCAGGCATCATCCTGTCGGCGGTCTATGCGCTCTATCTCTACCGCCGCGTGATTTTTGGCGCGCTGAAGAAAGCGAGCCTCAAGGACATCCTCGATCTTTCCCCGCGTGAGATCGCCATCCTCGCCCCACTGGTGATCCTCACCATCTTCTTCGGCTTCTTCCCCTCGCCGCTGATCGATCCGACGGCGGCCTCGGTGCAGAAGCTGATCGCCGATTGCCAGACCGGCATCAAACTCGCAGAAGCCGCAGCTCATCAAGTCGCCGCGCTGACGCCGTGACGGAAGGTTTGCCCTCGCCATGCTGACATTGCTTGATCTTTTACACGGACCGTTGAAGCCAGAGATCCTGCTGGTGGTCAGCGCCATGTTTCTGCTGATGTATGGCGTGTTTCATCACGATCCGCGCGGCGGCAACGTCAGCTGGCTGTCAGTTGGCGTGCTCGCTCTGGTCGCGTTCCTGATCGCCTACCGCGCCTGGAACCATCCGGGTGCGTTCGACTCGTCGTTCGAAGGCGCCTGGGTCAATGACGGCTTCGCCCGCTTCATGAAGATGCTGGTGTTGATCGGCGCGGCGGGCGCACTGCTGTTGTCATTCGCTTACTTCCGAGATGTCGGCGGGATGCGGTTCGAGTACCCGATCCTGGTCCTGCTTTCGACCGCCGGCATGTTCATGATGATCTCGGCCGGCGACCTCATCGCGTTGTATCTCGGCCTGGAAATGCAGAGCCTTGCGCTCTACGTTCTCGCCGCCATCCGCCGCAACGACGTGCGCTCGAGCGAGGCAGGCCTCAAATACTTCGTGCTCGGAGCTCTGTCGTCCGGCATGTTGCTCTATGGCGCGTCACTGCTCTACGGATTCACCGGTTCGACCCATTTCCGGGACATCGCACAGGCGGCACATGGCATGGCCGGTAACGTGCCGAATGTCGGCTTCCTGTTCGGCCTCGTGTTCCTGCTGGCGGGCCTTGCCTTCAAGATCTCAGCCGTGCCGTTCCACATGTGGGTGCCCGATGTTTACCAGGGCGCGCCAACGCCTGTGACAGCGTTTTTCGCGGCGGCCCCCAAGATTGCGGCCTTCGCACTGCTGATCCGAGTGCTGGAAACATCGGTGCCCGGCATTTCCAGTCAATGGCAGCAGATCATCGTGTTTATGTCTATTGCGTCGATGATCCTCGGCTCTGTCGCGGCCATCGGCCAGCACAACATAAAACGCTTGATGGCCTATAGTTCCATCGGTCATGGTGGTTTTGCATTGGTTGGCCTCGCTGCGGGAACTGAAGACGGCGTGCAGGGCGTGCTGGTCTATCTCGCCATCTATCTTGCCATGACGCTTGGCACTTTCGCCTGCATTCTCGCGATGCGCCGCAAGGGCCAATATGTGGAAGAGATCCATCAACTCGCTGGCCTGTCCCGTACAAATCTGCCGCTGGCGTCTTTGCTCGCAGCGCTGATGTTCTCACTGGCTGGCATTCCACCGCTAGCTGGGTTCTGGGCCAAATTCTTCGTCATTATCCCGGCCATCCGCACAGGGCAAACGGGGATGTATATCCTCGCCGTCATCGCTGTTCTCGCAAGCGTGGTTGGCGCCTACTACTATCTGCGTATCATCAAGATCATGTTCTTTGACGAGCCCGCTGAGGCCTTCCAGCCGATGCCCAGACCAGTGCGGTTTGTGCTTGGGCTCGCCGCAGCCTTCGTCATCCTGTTCTCGCTCTATCCCGCGCCCCTATTGGACGCCGCCGCCAGAGCCGCCCATTCGCTATTTTAAGGGTGAGGCTTAGCCCACCGTTTGGGTGATAGGGTGGGCTTCGCAAAGGTGCTCAGCCCAGCCTACGGATCAGCCCATGCACCCTGTGCCCACCACAATAGAATGGCTCGACAGCGTCGGCTCCACCAACGAGGAAGCGATGCAACGCGGGGCCTCGGGCGCCACCGGCCCGCTCTGGATCGCCGCCTGTGAGCAGACCGGCGGGCGCGGGCGGAGCGGCCGCAACTGGGTCTCGCCGCCTGGCAACCTTTACGCTTCGCTACTGTTGACTTACGCGCAGCCCATTATGACGCTCGCCCAATTGGCCTTCGTATCAGCCCTCGCCGTCCACGAAACAATCACCCGCCTCGCCCCCGGCTCCAAACCAAAACTCAAATGGCCCAACGACCTGCTTGTTGGCGGTGCCAAAATCTCGGGCATTCTCATCGAAAGCCAATCGGCCCCGCAAAACGGCGCGCACAACGTTGTTGTTGGCATTGGCCTCAATCTCGCGCATCATCCAACCTTGGCTGACCGGCAGGCGACTTCGCTCGCCGCGCTTGGCCACCCGGCCGATCCGGCGCAAGCCCTGGCGCATCTGGCGAAAGCCTTTGATGCCTGGCGCGTAGTGTGGGCCGAGGGCAATGGATTTTCCCATATCCGTAGCGCATGGCTCGCCCGCGCCTTGGATCTGGGCACTGAATTGACCGTCAAGGCCGGTCAGGACGTGATTTCCGGGCGCTTCCGTGGCCTCGACACGGACGGCGCCATGCTGCTCGGATCCCCCTCCGGACACGAGCGGCGCATAACATTTGGTGACGTTCACATTGGCGACCCGCCTCAAGCGGGCGCTTGAGGATATTTGGAGAGCGCATGGCAGCCCGCAAGGCTAAGGGGTCCACGGACCCGGAACTGGTATTTGTGCCGCTTGGCGGCATCGGCGAAATCGGCATGAACTGCTATCTGTACGGCTACGGTCCCGCCGATGACCGCCGCTGGATCATGATTGATCTCGGCCTTACCTTCCCCGGCGAGCAGGAGCCGGGCGTTGACGTGATCCTGCCCGATCTCAAATTCATCATGGGCGAGCGGAAGAACCTCGACGGCATTATCCTCACCCACGGCCACGAGGACCATCTCGGCGCTGTGATCGACCTGTGGCCGCAGCTGCGCGTGCCGATCTACGCCACGCCCTTCACGGCCGGACTGCTCAAAGCCAAAATCTCCGAAGAGCGGGCGGGCGAGAAGCTGCCGATCAAGGAAATCCCGCTCAAAGGCCGATTCACGGTTGGTCCATTCGATCTGGAATTCGTCACGGTCGCGCACTCAATCCCGGAATCCAACGCGTTGGCCATCCGCACTCCGGCAGGCCTGGTCTTTCACACCGCCGACTGGAAGCTGGACCCGACGCCAGCGACGGGTGAGCCCACCGACGAAAAGCGCATCCGGGAACTGGGCGACGAAGGCATCGATGTTCTCGTCTGCGACAGCACTAATGCGTTGCGCGACGGCATTTCGCCTTCCGAGAGTGCCGTTGGCAACACCATTAAGCAGCTGATCAAAGAGGCCAATCAGTGTGTCGCTGTTACGACGTTCGCGTCCAATGTTGGCCGAGTGCGTGCCGTGGCGGAAGCGGCCGAAGAATGCGGCCGTGAGCTGGTGATCGCAGGCCGGGCGCTGCATCGGATCATCTCCGTTTCGCAGGAAACCGGCTACCTCAGCCCGAAACTGAAATATCACGACCAGGACGCATTTTCGAGCCTGCCACGCAACAAAGTGGTGGCGCTGTTGACTGGCAGCCAGGGCGAGCAACGGGCAGCCCTGGCTCGCGTCGCCAACAAGGAGCACCCCGCCGTGAAGTTGGCGCGCGGCGACACTGTGATCTTCTCGTCACGCCCCATTCCGGGCAACGAGGAGGATATCGGCCGCGTGCTGAACGGTCTTGCCGATCAGGGCGTGCGCGTCATCACCGATGGCGATGCGCTGGTGCATGTGACGGGCCATCCGCGCCGCGGCGAGCTCGAACAGATGTACGCCTGGTGCAAGCCCAAATGCCTGATCCCCATGCATGGCGAGGCACGGCATCTTGAAGAGCAGGGCCGGTTTGCCAAGGCAAAAGGCATCCCGCTGGTGGTGCAGACGCGCAATGGCCGCATGGTGCGGCTGGGGCCAGGCGAGGTGAAGATCATCGACGATGTGCCGGTTGGACGCATTTACCGCGACGGCAACCTGCTGATCAACGCCAACGAAGATCCCGTCCGCCAGCGCCGAAAATTGTCTGCCGTGGGTATCGTCGTGGTCTCTGTCGTGCTCGAACGCGACGGCGAACTGGCCGCCGATCCAGATTGCATCATCGATGGCTTGCCCGAGGGTGTTGGCAAATCCAATTCCATGGAGGACATCATTCTCGATGCTGTCGAAGGCGCCATCGAGAGTATCCCGCGCGGCAAACGCAAGGATGAGGACCGGGTGCGGGAAGCCGTTGGCCGTGCCGCCCGAGCCGCCGTCAACGACGTCTGGGGCAAGAAGCCGATCTGCAAAGTGATGTTGACGCTGCTATGATCGGACGGCTCAACCATGTTGCTATCGCTGTGCCGGACTTGGCGGCGGCGATGGCGCTCTACAGGGATACGCTGGGGGCGGAGATATCTGCGCCGCAGGATCTGCCCGAGCATGGCGTAACGACGGTTTTCGTTCAGTTGCCGAATACCAGGATCGAGCTCTTAGCTCCGCTGGGAATCGCTTCACCGATCGCCATGTTCCTCGAACGCAATCCGGGCGGGGGAATGCATCATCTTTGTTACGAGGTCGCCGATATAGTCTGTTCTCGGACAGCCTTGGTGAAAGCTGGTGCGCGCGTACTTGGAGATGGTGCGCCCAAGACCGGCGCCCATGGCAAGCCCGTTCTATTCCTGCATCCCAAAGACTTCCACGGCACGTTGATCGAACTTGAACAGGTCTGACCACAATCCATGTCCATCACCTTCGCGACTGCGGTCTACTTCGTCATCTGGTGGACCGCATTGTTTGCTGTGCTGCCGTTTGCCGGGCGGTCGCAGCAGGAAGCGGGTAGCGTGGTTCCAGGAACGCCCGCATCGGCTCCTGCCAAGCCAAAGGTTCTGCGTATCGTCATTGCGACGACGCTGATTTCAGCGATCATTTTGGCTCTAGTGATTGCCGCCATTGACTACAATCTGTTTGATCTGCGTGGCTCCGAAGCTGCGCCATGAGGGCGGAATGTTCAAAAAGATTTTGATTGCGAACCGCGGCGAGATTGCCTGCCGCATCATCAAGACGGCGCGGCGCATGGGGATCGCGACGGTTGCGGTCTACTCGGAAGCTGACAGGGACGCGCTGCACGCGGAAATGGCGGACGAGGCCATTGGCATTGGTCCTGCGCCTGCGACGGACTCATATCTGCGCATCGACAAAATACTTGAGGCCTGCAAGCGTTCCGGCGCTGACGCCGTGCATCCCGGCTATGGCTTTCTGTCCGAGCGCGAAGCCTTTCCAGTCGCGTTACAGAAAGGCGGCATCGTCTTTATCGGCCCTAATCCTAAGGCCATCGCGGCAATGGGCGACAAGATCGAAAGTAAGAAGGCTGCTGCGAAGGCGAAAGTCACGACCGTGCCCGGACATTTGGGCGAAATCGGCGATGCCAAAGAGGCCATCCGGATCGCCGCTGAAGTCGGCTATCCCGTCATGATTAAGGCCTCGGCAGGCGGCGGCGGCAAGGGAATGCGGATCGCCTACAACGCCAAGGAGACCGAAGAGGGCTACGGCTCGGCCCGCTCGGAAGCCAAGGCCTCCTTCGGCGACGACCGCGTCTTTATCGAAAAGTTCATCGAAAATCCCCGCCACATCGAAATCCAGGTGCTGGGCGATAAGCACGGCAACGTCATTCATCTGGGCGAACGCGAGTGCTCAATCCAGCGCCGCAATCAGAAGGTCCTGGAGGAGGCGCCATCGCCGCTGCTGGACGCCAAGACGCGCGCGAGTATGGGCGAACAGTCCGTTGCGCTGGCCAAAGCCGTTGGCTACGATTCGGCCGGTACGGTCGAATTTGTTGCCGGACAGGACAAGAGTTTCTACTTCCTCGAAATGAATACGCGGCTTCAAGTCGAACATCCGATCACGGAGCTGATTACGGGGATCGATTTGGTCGAGCAAATGATCAGGGTCGCAGCAGGGGAGAAACTTGCAATCCGGCAGGCGGACGTAAAATTCAAAGGTTGGGCCGTCGAGTCGCGCGTGTACGCCGAAGATCCGTATCGCAATTTCCTGCCGTCGATCGGCCGGCTCGTTCGCTACCGGCCGCCGCGCGAAAGCAGTATCGATGGCGTCACTGTGCGCAATGACACCGGCGTCACCGAGGGTACCGAGGTGTCGATGTTCTATGATCCGATGATTGCAAAGCTTTGCACCCACGCGTCCACGCGGCTATCCGCCATCGATGCGATGGCAAGAGCCCTCGATAGTTTTACCATTGACGGCATCGCGCACAACATCCCGTTCCTCACCACGGTTATGCAGAACCCGCGTTGGCGGGAGGGTAAGCTCTCCACCGGTTTTATCAAAGAGGAGTACCCAGACGGCTTCAAACCCCGCCCTGTCATCGGTAAGGAACGCGAGATGCTGGCAGCCGTCGCGACCAGTATCGACCATTTGCTCAACACTCGCCGCCGCCAGATCACCCAGCAGATGGCGGGCAGCAAGGTTCGCTTTGCTCAGAACCGTGTGGTGGATTTTGGCCGCGACGAAGAGCGCGTGCATGTGGAAGGCGATATTACGCAGCCGATCACGGTGAGCTTCCTTACAGAAGATAGCAGCGTACGCCGGCGGCTGGCTGTTGAGAGCACCTGGTGGCCGGGCGAACCCGTATGGACCGGGCTCGTCGGTGGAGAAGAGGTGTCGCTGCAAGTGCGTCCTGTCGCCAACGGCGTGCGGTTGTCGTTTCGCGGCCTCAGCACCGACGTGCGCGTCTATACCGAGCGCGAGGCCGAATTGGCACGAATGATGCCGGTCAAATCGCGGCCAGATACCTCGAAGTTCCTGCTCTGTCCCATGCCCGGTCTGCTGAAGACTGTGCATGTATTGCTGGGGCAAGAGGTGAAGGCGGGTGACGTGCTCGCAGTCATCGAAGCCATGAAGATGGAGAATATCCTCAAGGCCGAGCGTGACGGCACGGTCAAGGCCCTGCACGCCAAGCCCGGCGATAGTTTGGCTGTGGATGCGGTGATTATCGAGTTCACCTGAAACGTTGTTATGCCTGAGGGTTGTCGTCATATCGACAGCGCATGTCTATAGTAGCAGTGGCTGGAAGACGCGCACACAAGGCATCCCGGTCCCTGGATTGGCTGGGCGCCAGATCAGAATGGATGGAGGGTAAGACTCATGAACCTTTTGTTTTCATACACAGGACGGATTGGTCGCGGCGGCTGGTGGCTGGGTTACGTGCTGTCAATGATCATTATCGCAGCGATTGTCGGTCTGGGTGCATACTTGGTGCCGTGGTCAGAGGTTATGCTGAGAGGCCCCGATGGCGCCCCGCTGATGACAGCCGATGGCTCATACCGGTTGGATCCGTCCAATGCCAAACTGATTCCGATGTGGATCGCTTCGGCCATCGGCCTCCTGTTGGGGATCTGGATTAGCTTTGCCGTGCACACCAAGCGCTTGCACGACCGTGGCTTTTCGGGGTGGTGGGTGCTGCTCGCCCTTATTCCGTTTTTCGGTGCCATTTGGATGCTGATCACCATGGGCTTCTTCGAAGGCCAGCAGGGGCCGAACCAATACGGTGCTGATCCACGCGGGCCGATCAAGGCCTGACGGCACTCTCGATCCCAACGAGCGGCATTTAACTCTAGGCATTCAGCAGTCGGGCGTGAAGTACCTCGTTGTTAGGCAGCGGTAGCACTCGGCCTGCGTAGCTGCGTGATCCATGCCACCCGTGCCACCAGCCAAAAGAGCCAAAAAATCGCCCTTAGCCAGGCGATCAGTCTTGCAAAGTTGTAGCC
>JANYHF010000048.1 GCA_025359185.1 Hyphomicrobiaceae bacterium
ATCAATGCTCATCCGATGGCTTTGCCAATCCAGTTTGAATCCCCCGCCATCCTTTGCTATACCCCGCGCGGGAGGTTGGTGGCGGACGGATCCCTCGCCAACCGGGTCAGGACCGGAAGGTAGCAGCCCTAACGAATCGGAGCCGGGTCGGTATCAGCCTCCTATTGCTGTTTGTTGCGCCAAGCCATGCCAGCGCGCTAGACAGTCCTCATGTCAAAGACCAAAACACCCACGGGCGAAGGGCCCGGCGAACCGCCCGCTCCCTACACGGTCCTCGCCCGCAAATACCGCCCGCAGACCTTCGCCGACCTGATCGGCCAGGATGCGATGGTGCGCACCTTGCGCAACGCCTTTGCCACCGGCCGTATCGCCCAAGGCTATATGCTGACCGGCGTGCGTGGTGTCGGCAAAACCACCAGCGCCCGCATTCTCGCCCGCGCCCTCAATTACTCGGTGCCCGGCGGCGCGCAAGGCCCCAGCATCGACATGCCGGTGCTGGGCGAGCACTGCCAGGCCATCATGGAAAGCCGCCATCCCGACGTTGTCGAGATGGACGCCGCCTCCAACACTGGCGTCGATAGCGTCCGCGAGATCACCGAAAACGCCCGCTACCGGCCAATTTCGGCGCGCACCAAAGTGTTCATCATCGATGAAGTTCACATGCTGTCGAAGGGCGCGTTTAATGCGCTCCTGAAGACGTTGGAAGAGCCGCCCGAGCATGTAAAATTCATCTTCGCGACCACGGAAATCCGCAAGGTGCCGGTAACAGTGCTGTCGCGCTGCCAACGGTTCGATCTGCGCCGAGTGGACACGCCAACGCTGGCCAAGCATTTCGGCAAGATCGCTACCGCCGAACACATGGTCGTCGCCGATGACGCGCTGACCGTGATCGCCCGCGCCTCCGAAGGTTCGGTGCGGGATGGCTTGTCGATTCTCGACCAGGCCTTTGCCAGTTCCACCGGCAGCGTCGATGCCGCCAATGTCCGCACCATGCTTGGCCTCTCCGACCGGAGCCGCATTTTCCCGCTGCTGGAGGCCGCGCTGCGTGGCGACGCCAAGACGGCACTCGTCGATTTTGCGTCGCTCTATCACGATGGCGCCGATCCCTTGCAGGTGCTCGCTGACCTCGCCGGGACGGTGCATGTCGCATCCCGTATCCGCGTTGGCGGCAAGGAGGCGGCGACCGATACGCTGGCGGCGGACGAGTTGGCGAGCGCGGCGTCGCTGGCGGACCGGCTTGGTCTCGCGCGGCTGTCGCGCGCCTGGCAGATGCTGCTAAAGGGCCTCGAAGAAGCCGCCCGCGCGCCCGATCCAGCCGCCGCCGTCGATATGGTGCTGATCCGCATGGCGCATATGGCGAGCCTGCCGGCACCAGAAGAGCTGTTGCGCCGGATACAAGAGGGTGCGGCGGCATCTGCGGTTCAAGAGGGCGGTCTGCGCGCGCCCTCGGGCAATCCGGTTCCCCAAGCGCGCAGCAGCGCCGGGCCAATGCTGGTGTCGCGCTCGTCGGCGGCCGTCGCCCCAAAGCCCGTTCCCGAACCCGACACCGGCCCACGCTTTGCTAACTTCGCTGAGCTGGTGGCGTTTGCCGGCACCAAGCGGGATGCCAATCTGCTGCTCGACCTTGAAGACAAGGTACGGCTGGTGCGTTTTGATCCGCCGAACCTCGAAATTGCCCTGACGCCCGATGCCTCCCCGTCGCTCGCGGGCGAACTCGCCGCCAAGCTCGGTAAATGGACTGGCATCCGCTGGTTCGTGATCATTTCCCGCGAACCCGGCGAGTTGCCCATTGGCGAAGTCCGCCGCCTGCACGAGGCGAGCGAGCGCGAGGCCGCCCTCAAAGACCCGCTGCTGCAACGAGTGTTGCGCGAATTCCCCGGTGCCGAGATAACCAGCGTCCGTGTACCCGATGCCGTTGGCAAAGACGGCGACACGGTGGGGGGCTCTGGGGCATTATCACAAAAGTGATTCTGTTTTCGCATCAGGGCTGCAGCCAGCATTCAATACAACTTTAAGTTGTCGTTTCGCCAGTGCGGGGCAGCGGAATATCGGCCGGGGAAAGGCACCGTGGGACTATGAACATTCTCAACGTCATCAAGCAAGTTGGCGAGTTGCAGGGCAAAATGAAGGCCGTCCAGGCCGAGCTGGAAACACTGGAGTTTCACGGGGAGTCGGGCGCCGGACTAGTCTCGGTCACGCTCAGTGGCAAGAGTGATCTGCGCAAAATCTCGATTGACCCGAGTCTGATGAAGAAGAGCGAGACCGAGATCCTCGAAGACCTGATCATGGCCGCCTTCGCCGACGCGAAAACGAAGGTCAACGCCACGTCGCAGGAAAAGATGTCCTCGGTAACGGCCGGCCTGCCGATCCCGCCGGGGTTGAAGTTGTTTTAAGTTTTTTTGTTCCCTCTCCCCGTGCTCACGGGGAGAGGGTTAGGTAGAGGGGCAGCAGCGTGCACAGAGCCCGTTGCCGCCCCTCACCTAACCCTCTCCCCACTGCGCGAAGGCTTGCGGGGAGAGGGAATCGTGATGTCGCGTAAACTTGCAGGCTCCGAAATTGAACGGCTGATTCATCTGCTGGCGCGGCTGCCGGGGCTCGGGCCGCGTTCGGCGCGCAAGGCGGCGCTGGCGTTGATCAAGAAGCGTGAGGAGCTGTTGTTGCCGTTGGCCGCTGCTATGGGCGAAGCGGCCGCGCGGATCACCGTCTGCCCCGAATGCGGCAATGTCGATACGCAATCGCCGTGCACACTGTGCCGGGATGACCGCCGCGACCCCTCTCTTATTGTGGTGGTTGAAGAGGTCGGTGACCTGTGGGCGCTGGAGCGGGCAAACGCCGTTAACGGACGGTATCATGTCTTAGGCGGACGATTATCACCCCTAGATGGGGTGGGGCCGGAGGATCTGGGTATAGACCGGCTGGTCGAGCGTTCGAAGGCTGAAGGCGTGAAAGAAGTGCTGCTGGCCCTGAACGCTACGGTTGAAGGGCAGTCTACGGCGCATTATCTGATGGATGTGCTGGCCCGGCCCGGCCTTACGGTGTCGCGCATCGCGCATGGTGTGCCCGTCGGCGGCGAACTCGACTACCTCGATGACGGAACACTGGCCGCCGCGATCAGGTCACGGCGGCCAGTTTGAGGGTCCTGCCTACTTTTTCAGCATCGTATAACTGATATAGGCGGGTCCCAAAATAACGATGAACAATACGGGCAGGAAGAAAATCATCATCACGACGGTGAGCTTCGGCGGCACCGCGGCGGCCTTCTTTTCCGCCGAAGCCATACGCAATTCTCGGTTTTCCTTGGCCATCACACGCAGCGCCTGGCTGACCGGCGTGCCGTAGCGTTCGGCTTGCACCAAGCTCATGCACACCGCCTTTATTGTCGGTACGCCCGTTCGCTTGGCAAGGTTCTCGAAGGCCTGGCGGCGATCTGTCAGATACGAGAGTTCGGCCGTCGTCAGATGCATTTCTTCTGCAAGATCGATGTTCGAGCCTTGCAGTTCCTTGGCCACCTTGGCGAAAGCAGACTCAGTGGACATACCCGACTGTACGCAGATCAGCAACAAATCCAGAGCATCGGGAAAGCCTTGGCTCAGCGTCTGCTGACGCCGGGTGATCAGGTTCGAAATGAAGACGTTGGGCAGATAGAAGCCGACATAACCAACTCCGAGCGTAATCACCAGGCGCATGATCACGCTGAAGCCGTGGTCCTTGTAGAGGAACAAATAAAACAAGGCGCCGACAAGCGTGATGATGGGAGCCGCAAGACGGAAGAACACGAAGCCGACGACCGGCGCCTGACCGCGCAAGCCGGCCATCTTCAGCTTGTTCTTGACGTCTTCAGTCTCGAAGGTCTGGCGCAGGTTCAACTGCTCGACGATCTGCGTCATGATGCCTTTGGAGGAATGGCGCAGCTTGCTGCGGTCTCCCGCCAGTTCGCCGACGCGCGATGTGCGCATCCGGTCGCGCTCCAACGCCATCGATTTCATGCGTGTGCCCACTTTGTCGCGGGACAGCGCGGGCAGGGCGATGGTCATCACTGTCGCAAAGGCCGCCAGGGAGGCCAGCAGCATCAACCCGATTTGCGGAGTGACGATGAGTTCGAGAATGTCCAGCATGGCTGTTGCCTCATGTGCCGCGCGAGGAACATCGCGCGCCGTGATTTGGTTCTAGTACTTGAAGTTGATGAGCTTACGCATGATCAAAATGCCGATGGTCATCATCGTTGCGGCGATGGCCAGCAGCACATGCCCCAGGGGCTCGCTGAACAGCGGATTGATGAACGCAGGCGCAACTGAGTAGACCATGCCGGCGACACCGAAAGGCGTGGCGCCAAGAATGTAGGCTGTCGCCTTGGCTTCACCCGCCAGCGCAGCGACTTTGGCTGCCAGCATCTTGCGCGAACGCAAGACGTTCGAGAGGTTGCCGAGCGCTTCGGCAAGGTTACCGCCCGAGCCCTGCTGAATGGCGACGACGATGGCGAAGAAATTCACTTCTGGCAGCGGAATGCTTTCCATCATGCGCTCGAAGCATTCCATCATCGGGATGCCGAGCCGTTGCCCTTCAACAAAGTCGACGAACTCACCCTTGACAGGTTCAGGGCTTTCTCGCGCGATGATGTTCAGGCATTCGTTGAGCGGCAGGCCGGTTTGAACGCCGCGCACGATCACGTCGATGGCGTTCGCAAATTCGTTGGAGAACTTGGCCTGCCGGCGTTTGGCGAGGAAACTGATGATCCAGCGCGGCAACCCGGTGCCCGCAGCAAAAGCGACGAGCGCGGCTGTGATCATGCCGAGCCCGCCGACCAGACAACCAGCAAAGCCCACAGCAGCCAAGATCAAACTGGCGATATGGAATTGCTGCGGTGAGGCGGCAAGTCCCGCCCGGATCAACTTGGTCTTGAGCGTAACTTTGTTTTTTGCCGCCTTCTTCTGGTCGGCATATTTCAGCTGCTCTTGCACCTGCTTGCGCCGGTCGGTCGCGGTATCCTGGCGGGCGCCGGTCTTGTTGGCTTTTCCCTTGGAAATGGAGTCGATGCGCTTTTCTGACTTGTGTTCGCCCGTCAGAAAGGGCGAGGCGACCACATAGGCCAGCAGTCCGATCGCGAGCGCGACCAGGCCAATGAACATGATGGGTGTCAGGCCGACGTCAAACATTGTTCTCTCCGAGCGGCGAACCGTCGATGTCGCGGATTTCGGCAGCAGCCAGCGCAGCGGCAAGACGCCCTTCCTCGCCAAAATACTGGGCACGCTCCCAGAAGCGCGGACGCGCGATGCCGGTTGAGCGGTGACGGCCGATCAGCTTGCCGTTGGCGTCTTCGCCGGTGATGTCATAGACGATGATGTTCTGCAGCGTGACGACGTCGCCTTCCATGCCGAGCACTTCGGTGACGTGAGTGACGCGGCGCGAACCGTCACGCAGGCGCGAAGCCTGGATGATGACGTCGACGGCGCCCGTAATCATTTCACGGATGGTCTTGGCCGGGAGCGAGAAGCCGCCCGTCATGATCATCGATTCCATACGGGATATGGCTTCGCGCGGGCTGTTGCTGTGGAGTGTGCCCATCGAACCATCGTGACCCGTGTTCATGGCCTGCAGGAGGTCGAACGCCTCAGGTCCACGGACTTCGCCGACGATGATGCGTTCAGGGCGCATACGCAGGCAGTTCTTGACGAGGTCACGCATGGTAACCTGGCCCTCGCCTTCGAGGTTCGGCGGGCGGGTTTCCAGACGCACAACGTGGGGCTGCTGCAACTGGAGTTCGGCCGAGTCTTCGCAGGTAATGATGCGCTCGTCCTGATCGATGGTGCCGGTCAGGCAATTGAGCAGCGTGGTCTTGCCCGAGCCCGTACCGCCGGAGATGACGACATTGCAGCGCACACGGCCGATGATCTCCAGGATCGTCTTGCACTCTGGCGAGATCGAGCCGAATTTCAGCAACTGCTCAAGCGTCAGCTTGTCTTTCTTGAATTTGCGGATGGTGAGGCAAGGGCCATCAATGGCCAGCGGCGGCGCGATGACGTTGACGCGCGAACCGTCGGGGAGACGGGCGTCGCAGATCGGTGAGCTTTCATCGACGCGCCGGCCGACCTGGCTGACGATGCGCTGGCAGATGTTCATCAGCTGGGCGTTGTCGGTGAAGCGGATGTTGGTCTTTTCGACCTTGCCGCCAACTTCGATGAACGTCGTGCCCGCGCCATTGACCATGATGTCAGCGATGTCGTCGCGCGCCAGCAACGGCTCAAGCGGACCATAGCCAAGCACGTCGTTGCAGATGTCTTCGAGCAGTTCTTCCTGCTCGGCAATCGACATGACGACGTTTTTGACTTGGATGATTTCCGCAACGATGTCGCGGATTTCCTCGCGCGCTGCGTCAGCATCGAGCTTAGCAAGCTGCGTAAGGTCGATGGTGTCGATGAGCGCATTAAAGACGGTTGTCTTAATGTCGTAGTACTCCTCAGAGTGCTTGCGTTCGACGGGCTTTGGTTTCGGCGGCTCAGCCGGGCGTGCGGCCGGAAGTTCGGCTTTGCCTTTGCCGCCCATGTCGTTGGACTGCGTGCGGCCGTTCTGCTGCGACACCTGGGGCTTTGACCCTTGCGCCTGCGGCTTTGGCATTTCCTTGACAGCTGACGGCGATGCCGAAGGCAGGGCCTGCGGAGCAGGGCCGCTACGCTTGACCGGCGGAAGCTGAGTACCGTTACGTTTGCCGAACATCGGGCTTAAGCTCCCGCTTTTCTCAGGTTGAAGCGCTTGAGGAACGGCGCCAGCATGGATTTCTGTTCAACCTTGGGCTCAACTTTGTTGGTGAGCGCATAAGCCAGGGACCGGAAGTTTTCCGCCGCCTTGGATTTGGGCGACAGTTCTTCGATCATCTGTCCATTGTTGGCAGCCATGCCGAACGTCTCTCCGTCGAAATCGATTGCGACCCTAGGAACCAAGTCCAAGGCCTCGCCGAACTCCTTGACGGAAATTTCGGGACGCTTGGGCATACTCATCCAGTTCAGGACCAGATGCGGTTGACGATCGTTCTTGCGGTTTTGCTTCAAGAGATCGACGATGTTCTTGGCGTTACGCAGGTTGGCGAGGTCCGGCATCGCGGTGATGACGATCTCGTCGGCCTGCAGCAGCACCTGCTTGGCCCAGGGCGTCCACAGATGCGGCACGTCAAGCGCCACATACGGAACGTTCTGGCGCACGACGTCGAGCACCCATTCGAACGACTGCGGATCGAACTCGAAATTGCGGTCAAGCACACTCGGGGCCGCAAACAGGCTGAGGTGATCCGTGCACTTAGCGAGAAGGCGGTCGAGCAGCACTTCGTCCAGGCGCTCAGGGCTGGCGAGGGCATCTGCGATGCCTTGCGTCGGATCCTGATTGAAGTCGAGGCCGGCCGTACCAAAGGGCAGATCGAGATCGGCGATGACGACGTTATTCTGGAGGATGCGGCTCATCACCCAGGCGGTGTTGTGGCAGACGGTCGAAGAACCCGCGCCGCCTTTGGCACCGACAAACGCAATCAGATGGCCGATGGGTTCATTGGCCGGATCGCTGAACAGCGTCGAAATGCTTTCCATCAGATAGAGCGGCGTGATCGGAGCAACCAGGTACTCGCTGACGCCGCGGCGCAGCAGTTCCCGGTACAGCAGCACGTCATTGCTGTGGCCGATCACCACAACGCGCGTGCCCTCGTCGCAATGCTCCGACAGCTGATCGAGTGCCGCCAGCATAGAGTTGCGGTCGAGCATCGATTCCAGGATCACCAGATTGGGTGACGGGTTCTCCTGGAAATGAGCGATGGCCGCGTAGATGCCGCCCATGTGGATGCCGGTATGGGCTTTGGCCAGGCGGCGGTCCTCGCTGGCCGTTTGCACGACCTGCGCGGTTGTGGGCTGCTCGCAGAACGCCTGGATCGAGATCCGGGGGATCGGGCGGGCGCGCTCGTGGTGCTCGTGGGACGGCGCCGCCTCATGATAGGCGTCGGCGCTCTCGTGACCAACCATCTCGGGCAGCATCTGCTCGCCGAGGGTCAGGCTCTGTGAGTTGAAGGGCTGGTTGGTCATGGTTATTTCACTGTGCTCACGCTGCCAGACTGCTTAACGGCCGCGATATCTGCCGAGGAATCCGTGCCTTTACGATACGCTTGCCAGACGAAGTCATTGCGATCTCCGTCCGACCAATCAGTCTGATCGCGTGGTGTCTCCAGATCCTTCGGATTGGCGATCATTGCGGCCAGGTTGTGTTGTGCTGCACAGCCAAAATTGCCGTAGTTCTGATTGTCTTTCTGATCGGCAAGGTTCTTGGTCCATTTCCCGCAAGCCGGTCCTTCAGCGACATAGCGTGCGAAAGAAATCTTAACGCCAGGTTGACCGAGGCCGTAGGCTCCAACCTGGACCGCGCCAACCGGGACCACGCGCTCGACAAGAATGTCCCTCACGCCGCTCAAGGCTTCGCGGTTGTTGCCGGACACGATGAGCTTGCCGTAACCCTCGTTGCGCCAGACGGCGATGAAGTGCCGGAGCTTTTCCTGCTGATACGTATTGAGGCCGTGCGCGTTGACGGGGGTCTGCAAGGTCAGGTGCGCTTGCGCCTTCTCGATTTCAATCGGGTGACGTTGGTCGATGCTTTGGACCGGCTCCGAGAAACCGACCACCCGGCCCTCTTCCGAGCGGTGTCCGCAGCCCGCGAGAGCGGTTGCCAGAACCGAAGCGGCGAGGATGCGTAGTGTCATTTGCTTAGTCATGTTCATTCTCCATCCGCCCGCTTACTCGACGATGAAACCGAAATTGCCCTTGTACTGTCCAGCTGGAGCTTTGGCGTCCTTGCCATAAACCCGGTTCAGCTGCCCAATGAGCGTTGCTTGCGTATCCGTGCCGAAGTCGAGATTGTCAGTCGGCAGTGCGATTTGGCTGCGCGCAACCGGATTGACGATGTAGGGCGTCACGATCACGACCAGCTCGGTCTCATCCTTTTTGAAGTCGCGGCTGCGGAACAGGGCTCCGAGCACTGGCAAATCCTTCAGTCCGGGGACACCGTCAATGTTCTGCCGCGTGTCATCTTTGATCAACCCGCCCATGACCATCGAGCCGCCGCTTGGCAGTTCGATTGTCGTGCTGGCGCGCCGGACCTTCAGGGCCTTCACGGGCTGTCCGCCAATCGATACGGCACCTTCGTTGCTCAGCTCGCTGACTTCTGTAGAGACTTTCAAACTGATGCGGCCTTCAGACATCACCAGAGGCGAGAAGGACAGACCGACACCGAACGGTTTGAACGTTACCGTCGGGCTGCCGGTCTTAATGTCGTAACCTGTCGCGATCGGGAACTCGCCGCCGGCCAGGAAGCTGGCAGTTTCGCCCGAAATTGCCGTCAATGTCGGTTCGGCCAGCGTCTTAAGAAGGCCAGCTCTCTCAAAGGCTTCCATTGTGAAGCCGAGGCAGTTAACAGCGCCGGCTGGGGCCGTAGCACTCGCGGTCCCTTTGGCGCTAGTGCTGCCAGGTGTCAGGACTTTGCCAAGTGTGGATGGCAACAGGCATTTGGACAGATCGCCAGCCGGCCCGAAAACGCCTGAGAGGAACCCGGTCTTGCCATCGTTATTGGTGATTGGAAAGGCGTTGTTGGTGCCTCCCATGACGCCAGAGTCGCCGACACTGCCGCCACTCCAGTTCACGCCAAGCCGCTTGACCAAGTTACGTTGCACTTCGGCCACCGTAACTTTGAGCATCACCTGTTCTTTGGCTTCGATGCGGAGCAGGTTGACGACCTTGTTGACGGACGTCGTGTTCGGTTCCATCGGCCGCTGCATAAAGCGGGCGGCAATTTCGGAGGCGCGTGCGCTGTCGGCGGCATTCAGCACCGAACCCGAAATGACGATGGTATCGTTCAGGATTTCGGCTGCGATATGCGAACCCGGCACCAGCCGCTCGATCAGCCGGTTGAACACTTGCATGTCGCGCTCGATGCGCACTTCCAGGGTCAGGACCTGCTGGCCGTTCTCATCGAAGAAGAACACGTTGGCGTCGCCGACCTTCTTGGCCACCAGGAACACGCGGTTTGAGGTCTGCACCACGGCGTCGAGGTTGAGGGGGTTCGACACCACCACGTCCTTGAGGTCGCGCGGCAGCTCGACCACCATCGACTTGTCGAGGCCGATCATCACCTGGCGGACGGCTGGCAGCTTCTCATTGAAGCCGATACGCAGCACGCCAGTATGACTGACGTCGGGGTTGACCGTGCCAGCAATCGCCGGTTTGGTGTTGATCGCCAGCCCACCGATCATCGGCAGGCCAACCAGACTGACAAGGGCGATCGCGGACCAGGCCTTGGTCGTCCTGCTGAGGGGAAGGTTCTTCGTCATCGATCAGATACCCTTGCGAATTGGCCTTAGTTTCAAGGCTGTGCTGTTACCGATTGCCAGGAGCGATCACTGCAGCCCGTAGGTGCGCGACCAGGTTCCGTAACGCAGAACTTTGATGCCATTGACGCGCTCTGGCTTGATCTCGTCGTCGTCAGAAGCCTTGTTGGCCTTGGACTTGAGGAGATCTTCCAGGCTGCGCAGCGACAGCGAGACTTCGCCGACCGCATTGTTGAGGGCCAAAACTTCAGCCTGGCGCGCCGTCAGTTCTAGGGTTGCCGTCTTGCCGAGCGAAACTTTCTTGCCGTCCTTCTGGTCCAGCTCCTGGCCAATCGCCAGCACCCGGATGTTGCGGAAAATCGTGTCGCTGGTCTGGGATTCGCCGCGTCCGCCGGAGCTGCTGCGCTGTTTGCGCGTCACCAGCACGTCCACCCGGTCATTGGGGAGGATGAAGTTGCCAGCGGCAGTTTCTTCCGTAATCTTGGTCGCTACGGCGCGCATCCCGGCCGGCAGAATCGCGGCCATCACGCCGCCTTCGTTGGCCTTGATCAGCTTGTTGGCCTTGACCGGCTCACCGGCGAGGAAAGCGGAACGGGCAATCGCGCCATCCATCTCGGCCATCGCGTTTGGTTTTGCCGACTTGGTGATGTAGCCCTTGTCGGCGGCGGCGGCCGTCGGCCACACTTGCCAGTTGAAATCCTTGGTCTTGACCTGATCGCCGAGCGCCAGGTTGGTCTTGGCGACCAGCACTTCGACCGTATCCACATTGTTCTTGGCAACTTGCTTGGGCGGAGCCTTCATCATGCCCCACGCCATCCAGGCCGCGAGCCCGGCCGCAACCATGGCGACAGCCATAACCATCATTCTTGCGCGTTTCATTGCGGTTAGGTCCTTCAGCCCCGAATTCAGTCACACCGGTCCTAGGGCGATCATGGGAAATAATGGTCAATGGCAGGTTAACTGCCGTCCAGAAATGGGACTGCGTTGACAGGGCGTGGCCAGAATGTCGCTGAAATAGCAGGTAAAAAAAATTATGGCGGGGCTCCTTGTGGAGGCCCCGCCATGTCATGCGTTCAAGATGCGATTCGAAAGTTTTCAGCCTTTGTCAGCCAATGGCGGACAGAAACCAGGGTGTGGACGGATAGACAATCAGCGCGGCGGCGGCCATGGCGATGCCATAGGGAACGCCCGTGCGCGGGTGATGCAACTTCACCAGCCAGGCCTGGCTGGTGGCGATCGAGGGCAGTGGCAGGGTGCGGAACAGCAGCAAGCTGATCGTCAAGATGCCGCCGGCAACCGCCGACATCAGCGCAAATTGGCCGAGGTGATCAAAGCCGAACCACAGCGCCGCCGTGGCGAAAATCTTGGCGTCGCCGCCACCGATCCAGCCTTGCGCGAACATGAAGATGCCGATGGCAAGCATCGCTGCGCCGGTCGCCGCATGGGCACCCAATTGCAACGGCGTGAGCCCGGCCAGCGGGGCCATCACAACGAAGGCCGCCACCAGGAAGATTGAGATACGATTTGGGATCGTCATCGTTATCAGATCCATGGAGCCGGCAAGAGCCATTGCCCCAGGGAATACGCACAGACACAAAAACGCGAACACTGCTTACGCCCTCCACCACATGGCTCTGTTTTTTGTTATCGAGCCAACCACCCAAGTACCATCGCACCGGTCTGTGAAACCCGGCTTAAATCGAAGGCAAATCAGGGGCTTGAAGCGGGTCAGATGCCGCAAATCAGCGGCTTTCAGGAAACAAGATAAACAAAATGAAAATGGGTGTCGCAGGCGACTTCTGCCGGAACGGCGATTTCGCCCCAAAACGAAAACGGGCCGCCTGCCATATGGCAAACGACCCATTATCGGCTTTCGTTGGATATGACGCTCCCGTGAGAGAGACATCATAGCCGCTGAAAGATTACTCAGCGTTGGCGGTCGACAGAGCGGTGGTGACCTTGCCGAACGTGTTGTTCAGCTCGTCCTTCATGCTCGTCAGAGCAACGATGATGCCGATGCCGACGATGGCGGCAATCAGCGCGTACTCAATGGCGGTGGCGCCGGACTCGTCTTTGCCGAAGCGTGCGAAAAGCTTGTTCATAGTAACTCTCCCTTACGGATCTCACTGACTCTCTCTCAGTTCAACTGCGGGTTTGCCACCCCTCAGGTCTGAACTGACGCCAACGTAACCCCGCCGGTTTAACGCGGAGTAAATGCCGGAAAGATCATTGTTTAACAAAATATTTCTTTGCCCTCACGGATTGATTAAAATGCAATGCATCCAGATTTCATTGGCGATGCTGCCGGCGCGCGGGTATGAAGAGACTGCTTAAAATTTGGATACGCTGGCACTATTGTACAGTAGTCAGATAGTTATGGCGGCTGGTGCTTGGATAACGCGTAGCTCACGGCGCGGTGATTTGCCTGCCGGACTGGTGCGCCGGGCCCCTGTTGACGCCCGCTTAAGCAATCTGTTGCCTGTCCGTCCAGATTTGTGCCGGCCGTTTGCGCTTCATTCACCTTTTTCCGTCTGAATCACATCCGAAGCATTTTTCAGCCGCTCAGCCGCAAGGATCCCTCCGTCATGACCAAAAGCCTTACCGCGCTCGCTTTAATTGCAGGCGCTGCCGCCTTTTCGCTGACTGCGGCCGCAGCCAAGGCCGAAGATCTGGTCGTGCAGTATGACCAGGCGCGCCTGCTCACGCTCGAAAAGCCAGCCGCCAACATCATCATCGGCAACCCGTCGATTGCGGATGTGACGATGAAGAGCACGAAACTGCTGGTGATCACCGGCAAGAGTTTCGGCGTCACCAACCTGATGATCCTCGATGAGCAGGATAAGGTGATCTACAGCAGCCGGCTGATGGTCAAGTCCGATGAGAGCAAGGTTGTGACCCTGACACGCGGCGATTCGACCTTCACATATGCCTGCACGCCCACATGCCAGCCGGTCATCAAGATCGGCGACGAAAAAGAATATTTGCAAGCTATAACCAAGTCGGTGCAGAGCAAGATGAAACTCTCGGCTGGCAGCAATGAAACGCAGCAAGGTGGCAATAACGAGCCGCAGGGCCAGACCGGTAACTGAATCGCGGTTAGCCTGTATTCAACAACGGCATGGCTGGGCTTGGCCCGGCCATCCAGAATGGCACCATAGGCTAGGTGATATGGGTCGTTAATAGTTTATTGACCACAATTTCTCTAAATCTATTCAATTAGAACAGCCGAAACGTCCTTTGTGCTATATCTAATGATAGTCTGCCGTGTGCAGTTTTGATGAGGCACTCCGTCATGGGTTCGTTCATGCGTATTCGCCCTTGGGTTGACGCTGCGCGCCGGTTCGGCCGCAAAGCGCGCCACAATCAGGCAGGCACCACAGCTATTGAGTTTGCGTTCGTAATCGGTCCGTTCATGGCCCTTTTGTTCGCGATCATGGAAGTCGCACTCGTCTATCTCGCCCAGGTCTCGATGGATGCCCAGACCGAGAAGGTGGCGCGAGCCGTGCAGGTCGGCATCATGCAAAAGTCCAACATGAATGCGGAACAGTTCAAAGATCTGTTCTGCGCGGACCTTGTGAGTTTCATGAAGTGTGACGATGTCATCGTCGATGTGCGGTCTTCGGACACGTTCGCTGAAGCTGCCGCCAACCTCCCACAGCCGCTGAAAAGCGATGGGTCCATGGCTGCTGGTTTCAATCAGTTCATACCTGGCGGCCGCAACAAGGTGGTGGTCGTCAATATCTACTGCAACTTCAAACTGCTCGCGTCGTTGCCCGCTATGGGCGACTTCACCGGCAAGGTTGGCCTTGGCCTCGGCAACATGCCTGACGGCAGCAGGCTGATGACGGCGACAAGGGCGTTTCGTACCGAGCCCTACTGAAGCTGGATTGCGGAACAACGTCCAAGTCCTCCCCGCAGCGGGCAACTGGTCGACGGATATAACGAGGCGACGATGCGTGCAGTAAATTCAGTTCGGCAGATTGGTAGCAGGCTGGCGGCCATGTCAGCGCAGCTGGCCAGCGACATCAGTGGCTTTGCAGCCGTCGAATTCGCCATGATCGTCCCTGTAATGATCATGATGCTATTAGGATGCGTCGAGGTGTGTGACGCGCTGAACCTTCAAAATCGGGTATCGACAATCGCCGAAACGGCCAGTTTGCTGGTCGCTCGCTGCAGCAGCGTGAGCCGGGGTGATCTGGCCGATGTGATGCGGATTTCGGATTCGATCATGGGCAAGTATTCGGAGCAGGCCCTGAAGATCGAAATTGTGGCGGTGCAGACCGATGCTGCCAATGCGACCACGGTCCTCTTCAGCCAGGATCGCTCAGGTGGTGAACCCTATGGTGCGGGCTCGACCTACCCGAAGCTGCCCCAGGGCGTCATCGCCCAGAACCACGCTGGCATTATTGCCGATGTGACCTATGCCTACCGATCGCCTTTCGGCCAGTACATCCACGGTACCATCCTGGTGCACGATAACCTGGCGCAGGTAACCCGTGACGCCACAATCACTCTCGGCGCTCAGTGTGTGTACTGATCCAGCACGTCGTTGATGACCCACATGCAAATGGGCCGGTCAGTAATCCAGCTGACCGGCCCATTTGATTTTCGGCCCCAGCCTCTCGGCCGTCAGCCCTTAGCCGCAGGTCTTGAGCTGCGCCTTGCGGTCTTCCAGAGCCTTGCGCCACTCTTCGGGCGCCACGCTCTGGCAATAGGCGACATGCACCGCCTGATCCGTGCTCCAGCCGTCGCCCTTCAGACCGCAGTTCTTGCTTTCGTTCTGCTGCATCTGCTTGGCTGATGTCAGCGCGTAGGTGTTGCATTCGTCATCAGCGCGCGCCGCCGTGCCGCCGGCCAGCAGCGCAATCGCCATTGCCACCGCCATCAGGCTGCTAGACTTGACCAAGGCGGACTCAACCGTGCCAGCCTGGAAAATACTGCCGTTCGTGCTCATTGCTCAGCTCGCGTGATGTTGCGGTGTTAGTCGTTAGAAAATCTAGTCTGTGCCGATCAGGTTTCAAGTGCCGCGACGTAAATTGACCGCTGGGTCTTGTCGCGACACTCAGAACTCTGATCCTTGATGCCGATACTGCCTGTCGCAACGTGAACCGCTGCTGAATGCGCGGTTGATGTTGCATTCATAGCACGGACGCGCCCAATGTGAAGTCATCGCCGCCACACTGGAACCTACGACAAGATCCTGCCGAAATCGCGGCGGATAGGGTTTGCGCTAGGTCACGATCGAAAATTGCAGATATAGAGAGCTCAAGCGTGTCGCACACCTCGCAAGCCTATCTGGTTGTTGACGCCAGCTCCGCTGGGCCCACTCCGGCCGATCTCGCCAAAGTCCTGCAGCGCGGGCGTTTCTCCTGTGTGCTACTGCAACCTGGAACCGGAGCGGGAGATCCCCGGCTGGCCCAGTTGGTCAAAGCGGTGCAGAGCCAGGATGTCGCGGCCGTTATCATGGGAGATCCGGCGCTTGCCCTGGAATTGGCGGCAGATGGCGTTCATCTGGCTTACGACCCCGATCCGGACGCCGCCGAGGCTCAGTTCAAGGCGGCGCGCGAAACGCTCGGAGCAGATCACATCGTCGGCGCCGGGAGCGGTTTTGCCCGTCACAACGCCATGATGCTGGCGGAAAGCGGCGCTGACTATGTAGCGTTTGGCGATGGCCCCGGCGGCAGCGCAGACGAGCGGCGAGACCTGATCGGCTGGTGGGCCGAGATGTTCGTGGTGCCGTGTGTCGCCTGGGGTGCTGCCAACGCACAAGACGCCCGGGAGCTGGCCGGGGCAGGCGCTGATTTCGTCGCAGCGGGACCCGAGGGCGGCCTGACGGCTGCGGCCGCGACGCTCGCAGGCCTGTTCATGGCCGAGGAGGCAGCCTCTTGAAGTCCAAACGCCGCCTTGAAATGCTGGCCTGTCTGCTGGTCATACCGCTCTTGTTTGGCTTGGCCCTGCCGGCGCTCGGTGCCAACGCTGTCAAAACCAAAACCACAGAGGCTGCGCCCGCCACCGCCGATGCCCCCGCAGCCGAAACGCCACCACCGCGAGATCCCGCATACGCGGCGTTCGAAGATGGCCGCTATCTGACGGCACTCGAACTCGCCAAAAAAGCCGCCGCGACGGGTGAACCGACGGCGCATACGCTCATCGCCCGCCTCTATGCTGAGGGCTTGGGTGTGCAGCGCGACCTGAAGGTGGCCGCCGGCTGGTACCGCAAGGCGGCTGACCTCGGCGACATCAACGCTAAATTCGCGTTGGGGCTGATGTTCGCCAAAGGCGAAGGCGTGGCCAAGGATAGCGCCGCCGCTGCCCAGCTCTTTGAACAGGCTGCTAAGGGAGGCAGCGTGCCTGCCAAATACAACCTTGGTCTGTTGTATGCGGCGGGCGATGGCCGCCCACAGGACGCAGTGAAGGCTGCCGCTCTGATCACGGAAGCAGCCAAGGGCGGAGAACCGCAAGCCAGATTCGATCTCGGTCAGATGTATGCCAACGGCGCTGGCGTCCAATTGGACGAGAGTCTCGCTGCCCATTGGACCGAACTGGCCGCAGCCTCCGGGCTTTCAGACGCGCAAGTCGAATTCGCCGTCATGCTATTCAAGGGCCGCGGCACGTTGATCGATAAGTCGCGTGCGGCTTGGTACTTCACCGCTGCCGCCGAGCATGGCAACCCGATTGCCCAGAACCGGCTGGCCAATCTCTATGCCTACGGCGTCGTGTACACCAAAGACGTCGTGACGGCGGCCAAGTGGCATCTTCTGGCGCGCAAAGCAGGTGTAAGCGACTTCCGGCTGGATTTGCTGCTGGGAACCCTGAAGCCCGAGCAACGCGCCCAAGCCGACGCCGACGCCACCCAATGGCTCGAACGGGTTAACCCGACGCCGTGAGATCAGTGGTTACTGAGGACCACCTCCTAGCGTCAGCCTGCTGACACGGTGGCGATGGACCCGAAGGAGCGAGGCGGCCCGCCTTAGAACCGCCCCTGCCGTAGCGCCTCAGATCGTCTTAGTGGGCCGGGGGCATCATGACACTGTCGATGACGTGGATGACGCCATTGGTGGTGTCGATGTCGGCGGCAACGACATGGGCTTTGTCAATCATAACGCCATTGCTGGCATTGATCGAGAGTTCGGCGCCATTGACGCTCTTGGCCTTCATCGTCTTGCCAGCAATGTCCTTGGACATCACTTTGCCGCTGACGACGTGATAGGTAAGAATCGCGGCCAACTTGGCCTTGTTCTCGGGCTTCACTAGGCTTTCGACGGTGCCAGCTGGCAGCTTGGCGAAAGCAGCATCATTCGGAGCGAATACGGTGAACGGGCCGGACCCCTTGAGCGTTTCGACGAGGCCCGCAGCCGTAACGGCCGCGACCAGTGTCTTGAACGTGCCAGCGGCGACGGCGGTATCAACGATGTCATGTAGCGTCGTAGTCATGAAAATCTCCTGAGCAATAGAACTGAGCCAAAATCCAGGGTTTCGTCCCAAATTGGCAATTATCAAACGATAGTTCGTTCGATTTGGTTTTCGTTATGCTTTGACAAACTCTGATATTTGTTAAATATTTACAGTCCAGAGAGGTGATCTGTTCCATTGTTTTCAGCGTTGGCTTTCCTCATTATGACATAATAGTGGCAATCAAAAATACCAATCCGTCATCCCGCGCGCGGTGCAGCGATTATTCATCGGTGCACCGCAGACGCGGGATCTTGTGGTTCGAACAGGTGATTGGGCCGCGAACAAGATCCCGGAACCGCGCCGCACCATGAAGAATGCTGCAGCGCATCCGGGATGACAAAACGTGATAGGCTGGTATGTTCACCCGGCGGTGAAAATCGTGGCAACAGCAGCACTCCGGCGCTCTGGCCCCAGCGTCTTGACAGCCCACTATCGTCGTACCAAGTGAAAGGCCGTCAGATCAACGAACCGTTGGATTGAGCCGATGCGAGAATCGCTCTGCCGTGCTGCGGCCGTTGCGCTCCTGGTGGTGACAGTCTTGCCCCAGTCTGCGCGCGCGGACGATGCCGCGGCTCAGTTGCCCAGTCCGTTGGCCCCGTTGCATCAGGCCATCGCCTCTTCTGACTGGACCGCCATCACGCCCGGCGTCGACCGGCTCTCCACGACGGCGGCCCCCGCTCATGTGCTCGCCCTAACGGCCTACCGCCTCGATCCCACATCCATCCGTATGCGCGTTGTCCCCCAGCTCGCGCCCGGCGGCAGTTCGGCCGTTGACATCGCCGCGTCCAGCCACGCAGCGATCGTCATCAATGCCGGCTTCTTTTGGATCACTCCGGACAACGCCCTGGCGCCCACCGGGCTCCTGATCTCCGATGGCAAGACGCTCGCGCCTCGCAAAGACTGCCGCGCTTGCCCGGGCGTGATCTATGCGGACAAGAAGGGCGTGCATATCGAGCGTGAACGCAATTTGAAGTCTTTGCGCGGAATCACCGCAGCGGTGCAGGTCGGGCCGATGCTGGTTGAGAAGGGCGCTGTCATCACGTTCAAGCCGGAGGGGCCTGCGGCGGCGCGGTCGGCGGTGTGTCTCGATGCCGCGCACAATGTCATCGTCGTCGCGGCGCTCAGTGCACTGACGCTCTACGAGATGGCGGCGCTGATGCAGGCTGCGCCCAAGGATGGCGGGTTTGGCTGCGAAACGGCGCTCAATCTCGATGGCGGGCCATCGACGCAGGTGGCCTTGACCATCAAGGGGCATTCGGAGCAGCTGGGTTTCCCGCGTCCGGTGCAGAATTTCCTGGCGTTTGAGCTGAAATAGTGGCCCGCCGCGACTGGCACACCATCAGCCCACGTACATCTGATAGCACCCGCGTCCAAGTGCGATCTGCATCTCATGTTCGTTACTGCCGGCGAGGGCGGACAGTTCCGTCAGATCGATGTTGGGTCCCAGGATTTCAGCGATGCCAGGGGCGAGTGCCGCCTCGGGCACATGCGTCACATCCACGGTCAAGAGGTCCATCGATACCCGGCCAGCCAGCGGCGCGCGGACGCCTTCCAAATACACAGCGCCTATGTTGCTCAGCGAGCGGAGATAACCGTTGGTGTAGCCGATACCAAGCGTCGCGATCCGCATCGGCGACTGGGCGACGTACGTTGCACCATAACCGATAGTCTCACCCGCAGCGACGTCGCGCACCTGCAAGATCGGAGCGTAAACAGATAGAACGGGCCGCATCGGATTGGGATGGTTCAATGGTCCCGTGTGGAAGCCATAAAGGGCCTTGCCCAGCCGGGTGAAGCTTCCCCGCCATTCGCGCATCTCATCGAGAAACAGGCCTGCCGAATTGACGATACTTGTGCGGGCTTCGGGCAGCCGTGCAATGGCACTTTGGAACTCCTGTACTTGCTTTGCGCAGCGCTCTTGGTCCGCATCATCGGCATTGAGAAAATGTGTCATATAACCGGCCAGAGCGCCTTTCGGCGCTGATCGCAGTATGATATTCGCAGTGTCCGTCTCTTCGGGCCGCAATCCCAGACGGTTCATGCCCGTGTCGATGTGCACAAAAGCGGGTACACGGCGCGGCTTGCCAAACCATGTTCGCAGATCGCCGAGATCACCCAACACCGGCGTTAGCCCATGGGCCTCGAACTCTTCAGGATCATGCGCCCCCAGACCATCAAGGATCAGAATTTCGGCCTGGGGCAACGCGGCCCGCAACGCCTCGCCATCCTCGCGCCGTGCGACGAGAAACATGCGCGCGCCCGCGTCAGCTGCCGCCATGGCTATAGCCACCATGCCAAGTCCGTAGCCGTCCCCCTTGACCACGGGCGCGCCGACGGCGGGCGCGGACATCTCCGCCAACTGACGGAAATTGTTGCGCAGCGCGTCGAGATCGATGATCGCCACCGCACGCCGTCTGGCGAGGCGCATGGCGGCACGCCGCTGCTCGGCGCTCTTGCCCTCTGGCATGGGTTAACCCAGCTTCCGGTCGAGCCAATCGCGGGTGCGGAAATAGGGCCCGACGACCGGCAACAGCCATTTCGGATCGCCCCGGTAGAGCGGATGATCCGGGAATTCTTCGCGGTCGAAGGCACACGAATAATTGGCAACGCCAGCGATCTTGCGAGCGGTTTGTGTGCCAAGATACGTCATCATGGCGACGCCCGAACCGTTGCAGCCGAGCGCGTAATGCAGCCCGTCCATCTTGCCCATATGCGGCACCTCATCGAACGTGAAGGCCACATTGCCGGTCCAGGCGTGAGTGATCTTAACCCCTGCCAGTTGGGGGAAGCGGTCAAGCATGTGCTGATAGAGGATCGGCGCGGTTTCCACAGGATCGGAGAGGCTGAATTTTGCGCGGCCGCCAAAAATCAGACGGCGGCGGTCACCGGACATGCGGTAGTAGGTCAGTACACGCCGGGTGTCATAGACGCTCTTGTTGTGGGGCATAAGGGAGAGGGCCAAGTCTTCGGGCATCTCCTCGGTGGCGATAATGAAGCTGCCGACGGGCACCACGCGGCGTTTGAGGTTCGGCGTCACATCGCCCGTATAGCCGTTGGTGGCTATCACGACGTCACCTGCTTCCAACGAGCCTCGGGACGTGTCCAGCCGCCAGCCGCCCCCAACCTTGTCGATCTTAGTAACGGCAGCCTTGCCGCAAACGGGAATGCGCTTGCGCTGCGCCAGATCCAGCAGGCCCTTGTAGTACTTCGCCGGATGCAAGTGCGCCGCCCGTTCGATGACCATGCCGCCGAAATAGTAGTCGCTGGCGATCTCATCGCGCTGGCGTTCACGCGGTAGCATGTAGGCAGACGAATCGGCATATTCATTCAACGGCCCCAGCTTCTTGGCCATAGCCGCAAAGTGTGTCTTGGCCCAGGCACCGCCGAATCTCCCGGTCTTTGTCCATTCGCACTCAATAGCGTTCCCGGAAATCATCTGCTCAATGAGCGTAAAGCTATCCGAGGCGTCCGTGTACAAGCGTTCGATCTCGTCCTTGGTGTTGGCGCCTGTATACTTCCGGCCGACAGCGACGCCACCTGATACCATGCCGCCATTGCGTGTCGAGCCGCCGAAGCCCGGTTCTTCCGCATCCAGCACGACGCAGTCGATCCCGTGTCTGTTGAGTTCGATGGCTGTGCAGAGCCCGGCATAACCGCCGCCGACAATGGCGACGCGCGCCTCCTTGGGCAGGTCAACGGCCTCGGTGATGGTTGGGGCGTAGGCCTCCCACCAGAACGGACGGGCTTTGAAATCGGCGTGGAATATGTCGGCGCGGGACATCTATGCACTCCAAGTCGGGTGTCAACTGACCCTTGATAGGTGATCGAGAGGTCGGGTCAAAGGGCAATGATGCACGGGCTGGCGGTGGCCCCGAACCAGTGCTCCTGGAGATTGAGCCCTGGCCCATCGCGGTCCATGACGAGGAAGTCCTGCGAAGGTTCCAGCACCAGCACAGGATGGTGCCAGACGTTGCGGACGTAAATGACACCTTGGCGGCCAGACGCGCGAAAACACCGGATGCTGGCTGGATCCGGTTGATCCACTCCTGATCCGGTGACCACGAGCCATTCATAATCCGTCAGCGGATAAAACGCCTGACTGCCCAGCGGGTGCCGTTCCAGCATTCGTACATGGAAAGGGAATGGACGGCGGGACACGTGGAACAGCGAGAGAATAGCGCTGCCACTCCCATCTACGTCAGCACGGGCGAGCGCATGAAAACGCTCCGTCGTGCCCTCATTGATCAGGCGGCGCTCGGCACCCAGTGTTTCGATCACATCGCCATAAGCCGCGAAGGCCTTCTTGGTCAGGGGCTCAATGCTCAGCGGACGTGGCGTGGCGGTCACGGCGACGGTTTCCCGAAGACGCGAAAGCGCGAGATGCCGCCATCGGGGAAGATGTTCAGTTTCACATGCGTCACGGAGCCGAGTTTGGCGAGCAGGTCAGCGCCAAATGTATGCACGGTATCAGCGGCCAGCTTTTGTTCAGGGAGTAACGATGACCAGAACTGCGACTGAGTGATGATCGACGCGCGCGTACCGTGTTCGACGCGGGCAGCCTGTAGCGAACAACGGTCAGGAAAATTGCCCTTGTAGAACGCAGTGTCGACTTCGATTTTTTCCGGCACGCCCGCGCCACCGAGGGCAATGATGATCCAGTCGTTACCAGGCTCGCGCCGCCGCCGCGTCTCCCAGCCGTCGCCCATGTTGCGGCCCCGGCCCTCCATCAGCATGGCGGCGACGTTACCGTAATGGGCATCATTGTAGGCGACAATGGCGCCGCCGTTCTTGATGGCGGAAAGTTCGTGGATCGTCGTTGTGTCGCCTGGCTTCCAGGTGGGCACAGGCGCTCCGTACACGCGCAGTCTGGCAACGCCACCATCCGGAAATATCTGTAGACGAACGTAATCAACGGGTTCGGTGGCAGTCACCGCAAAGAAGTGGTGCTGGCTGGACCCTAATGATGTGATCTCCAGCAGCGGCATCCAGACGGTCTTACCATCGGGCGCTCTGTCGGAGCGGCAGCCTTCAAGCGAGGCGGCGGGTGGATAATTGCCAGTGAAATGGCTGGTGTCGATGTCAACACCCTTCACCACGCCCGGCACCGCCAGCTTGACAATTGCCCAATCGTGCCCGCCGTGACGGCGGCGCCGGGTCTCCCAGCCATCCATCCATTTGCCGTTGTCGTCGTATTTGTCGGGGATGAAGACGGCGGGCGCATCTTGCAACATGCGCTGCCGGTCGGCGAAGAACTCGTCTGTAACCTCAATGACCGAAGCGCTCAACCGGGCGCTGGCGAGGTTGGGGCAGTCGTAAGCGAAGTCGGGAATGCCGGGGTCGCGCTTCATGGTGTTTTCATATCCGCGTTGTAAGGATGCTCTTGGTACCAATGCTTGGCGATGTCGATACGCCGTGCCAGCCACACGCGCTCGTGTTTCTGGACATAGTCGATGAAGCGCGCCAGCGACTGGATGCGCCCGGGTTTGCCCACAATACGGCAATGCAGGCCAACCGACATCATTTTTGGCGTGGTGTCACCCTCAGCGTAGAGTACGTCGAAGGCGTCCTTCAAATAGGTGAAGAACTGGTCGCCGGAATTGTAGCCTTGTGGCGTGGCAAAGCGCATATCGTTACAATCGAGCGTGTACGGTACGATCAGATGCGGCTTGTGGACCATCTTGGACCAGAACGGAAGATCGTCGGAATAGTCGTCTGCGTCGTAGACAAAGCCGCCGTCCTCAGCCACCAGCGCGCGCGTGTTTTCGGATGTGCGGCCCGTATACCAACCAAGTGGCCGTTCACCTGTGATGCGCTTCTGGATTTCAATGGCGCGGCCCATATGTTCGCGCTCTTCCTCGATGGACATGCCGTGATAGTTGATCCAGCGAAAGCCGTGCGACGCGATCTCATGGCCGTCCTGCATCGCGACCTCGGCTACTTTCGGCAGCCGCTCCAGCGCCATCGCCACGGCGAACAGCGTCAGCGGCACCTGCCGTGACCGGAACAGGTCGAGCAGCCGCCACACGCCCACGCGAGAACCGTATTCGTAGAGCGACTCCATGCTCATATGCCGTGCGCCCACGAACGGCAGTGCGCCAATGATCTCGGAAAGGAAAATCTCCGAGGCTTTGTCGCCATGCAGCACGCAATTTTCGCCGCCCTCCTCATAGTTGAGGACGAACTGCACGGCCACGCGCGCCTTGCTGGGCCAGTTGGCGTGGGCCGGTGTGGGGCCGTAGCCAGCCATATCGCGGGGGTAGGCGGTACTCATCACAGCCCCTTGCCCGCCAGCCACCCCGCCAGCACCTGTCGTTCGGCCGGTTCAATCTCCGTCACGTTCCCCGGCGGCATGGCGTTCGACCACACGGCAGCCGACGCAATCTTCCCAGCCAGCCGCTCGATTTGCTCTGGCGTTTCCATGACGATGCCCTTGGGCGGGCGGTGCACGCCGGGCCAGCTCGGCTCGGCGGCATGGCACATGGCACAGCGGCCCGCGATGACGTTGTAAGCGTCGTCCGCAGCGACCTTGACTGGTGGTGCGAGCAATTCGACCTTGGCACCGTAGGCTGGCCCTTGGGTGCTGAGGAAAATCGCTGCCACCACACAGGCCGCCGACACCGCCCAGGTCCACCAGGGCGACGGCAATCCCTTGTGCCGCGAATTGTAGAAGTGCCGCAGCAGAACGCCGATGATGATGACCAGCGCCAGAATGACAAAACTCCAGCGCGTGGCGTAAACGAACGGATAGTGGTTGCCGATCATCACGAACACGACAGGCAGAGTCAGGTAATTGTTGTGCAGCGAACGCTGTTTTCCGCGCGCGCCGTGGATGGGGTCGGGCGCCTCGCCCGCCAGCAGCGCCGCCACGACTTTACGCTGGCCTGGGATGATGACCATCGCCACATTGGCGACCATCATGGTGCCGATCAACGCGCCGATTTCCATGAAGGCACCACGCGTCGAGAAGACTTTTGTGAACAGATAGGCGGTGGCGACCAGAAAGAGGAACCCAGCTCCGAGCAGTGTACGGACATCATTGCCCAGCGGCGACCGGCAGAGGCCATCATAGATCACCCAGCCCGCGACAAGCCCGGCGAGACTGATGGCGATGGCTTGCCATGCGGACAGCGCCAGCACATGGGTATCGATGAGATAGAGTTCCGAGCCGAAATAGTAGACGACGGCCAACAGCGCCATGCCCGACAGCCATGTGGCGTAGGCTTCCCATTTGAACCAGGTCAGTTCGTCCGGCATCCCTGCCGGCGCCACGAGATACTTCACCATGTGATAGAAGCCGCCGCCATGCACTTGCCAGGCGTCGCCGAATGCCTTGTCTGGCAGGCCTAGCCGGTGCTTCAGCGAGAGGTCCAGATGGATGAAGTAGAAGGACGAGCCGATCCAGGCAATGCCCGCAACCACATGCAGCCAGCGGATCAGGAGTTCGGTCCAATCAAGGAGGATGAGGGACATGAGGGGACCAGATGGGTGGTTTGCGACACGATCGTTCTACGACACCTGCCAAGGCCCGGCAATCGGACGCCAGCAGGCTGCTGATTGATGGACTGGTTAGCTCGCCGATCGGCCATCTTGCAAGTAGCGCAGAACAATAGCCGCCGCAGCCTCGCTCGGGTTCGACGACGGCGGAGCGAGTTTGCCGGAAATCTCCGCGAGGGCCGCCATCTGCGCTGCACGGGCTGGTGTGTCGGCCAGAAGTTCACTGATACGATCCGCGAGCACCTCGGGATGTACCGCTGTTTCAAGATATTCGGGCACGAAATTGCGGCCAAGCACCAGGTTGGGCAAGATCATCGATGGCGCGCTGCCCAGCCAGCGCAATTGATAGGCGAGCGGGCCAACCCGGTAGGCTGCGACCATGGGTGTACCAGCGGCGGCAAGTTCCAGGGTGACCGTGCCCGATGCCGCAAGCGCAGCCCGGGCCAGCTTGAAGGCTGAAAATTTGTCCGCCTCGCCGGTCACGATATGGGGGCGAAGCTGCCAATCCTTTGTCATCTCGCTCAGTTCCTCACGCCGCTCAAGAATGGTTGGCACGATGATGTCTGGCGGGTTGGGCCGTTCGCTCAGGAGGCGGATGGTTTCGGTGAAATCGGGCAACATCCGGCGCACGACGCCCCTCCGGCTGCCCGGAAGCACAGCCAGCACTGGCCGTCCTGGCGTAAGCTGCAATCGTCGTGAGAGTTCCATCGCATCAAGGCCGTGAATCCAATCGAGGCGCTCGACAATGGGGTGGCCGACATAGGTGCAGGGCGGGCCGCCGAGCCTTGCATGGGCGGCGGGCTCGAAGGGCAGCAGCGCCAGCAGATGGTCTACATACCGCGCCATCGCCCGTGCGCGGCCCGGCCGCCACGCCCAAACGGTGGGCGACACGTAATCGATGATGGGCACTTCGGGACACTGTTTGCGCAATCGCCGGGCGACAGGATGGGTGAAGTCCGGGCTATCAATGATCAGCAGCGCGTGCGGATGAAAGGCGCGGGCCGCCGCAGCCGTCTCATACATGCGACGCACCAGTAACGGCAGCCGTTTGGCGACATCGGTGATCCCCATCACGGCGATATCGTCCATCGGGAAAATGGGGGCGAGCCCTTGTGCCAGCATGTCTTCGGCCCCGACTCCCGCAACGGTTAGTTGATCGCCCAACTGCCGGCGGAGCACCGCCAGCAGCTTGCCGCCCAGCCGATCGCCCGAGTGCTCGCCTGCAACCGCAAACAGCCTCATGGGTTCGCCGGCGCGCAGGCGGCTCTCAATCGGCATCGGGCACCCCTGTCACAAATAGCCCGGCGGCATCGGCGAGGGCGACCAGCCGCTCGCGCTCGACCAGCAGCACATGGCCCGCATGGACGCCGATTCCTGCGAGATTGGCGGCCGCGGCCAGTTCGACCGTGCGTGGGCCGATGGTTGGCAGATCGACGCGACGGTCCTGGCCGGGCTTGGCGCGCTTCACCAGCACGCCGCGGCGTTTGCCGTTGAGCCGATTCTTGGCGCGGCGTAAGTTGGCCACGCGTTCCAGCAGCGCATCCGTGCCCTCGGCCGCTTCGACGGCCAGCGTGTAGCCTTTGCTGACTACCGCGGCCTGTCCGATGTCGAGCGCGCCAAGCGCACGAGCGATCTCGAAACCGCGTTTGAGATCCGCCTCGTTCTCGCTGGACGGGCTCACACGGCCGATTTGACCACCGCCCGCCAGCAGTCCCGGAGCAATTTCATCAGCGCCCACGACGGCGACGCCTTTGGCCTCAAAGAAGCGGATAATGGTGGTAAGCAGATGATTGTCGCCGCCAAGCATAAGGGTAGCGAGCTTTGGCAGGGCGAGCAGCGCGCCGAAGTCGAGCTTCAACTGCGCGATCTCAGGCCGGTCGACATGGCCGGCGATCACCAGTGCGGTGATATTCTGGCGCTTAATCGTATCGAGGATGCCGCCGACCTGGCCAAGGCCAACAGGTGTGACAGGGCAAGGCGCGGAGGCTGTGTCGCCAAAGAAACCATCGATCGCCAGGATGTGGACGGAGCGTCCGGCGGCCATTGCTTCGGCGGCAACCACCAGCGGCAACGCACCGCCGCCCGCCAGAATTCCCAGGGTGCCTGTAAGGGCCACGCTCACACCGCTGCGGCGTCGCGCGGCGTGCATAACGGGCGCTTGCCGCCGGCGCGGATGAAAGCGATGATCTCGGTGACGATCGGATTGTCTTTGAACTCGACCGCCACGTCCTCGACCCGCTCCATCAGCGTGCCTTCATCGGCGAACAGCAGCCGGTAGGCGCGCCGTAAGCTCTGGACATCGCTGCCCGAGAAGCCACGGCGCTTGAGCCCGACGATGTTCAGTCCGGTCAGATGTGCGCGGTTGCCCATGGCCATGCCGTAGGGGATCAAGTCGTCTTCGAGCGCGGACATGCCGCCGAGAAACGCATGTGCGCCGACCCGCGCGAACTGGATCACACCCGCTGCGCCGCCCAGTATGGCATAGTCGCCCACGACACAATGGCCAGCCGTGGAAGCGCCTGAGAAGATCACGTTGTTGCCGATATGGCAGTCGTGGCCGACATGGGAGTGCACCAGGAACGTGCACCTATCGCCGATTGACGTCACCATGCCGCCACCTTCGGTGCCCGGATTGATGGTCACCCCTTCGCGAAAAATGCAATTGGCACCGATGGTCAGGGTCGAGGGCTCACCCTTGAATTTGAGATCCTGGGGCTTATGACCGATCGAGGCAAAGGGGAAGATCTCCGAACCAGGCCCAATGGTCGTACGGCCGGTCACAACAGCGTTGGTGTGGACGCGCACGCCCGCTCCGAGAGTCACATTTGGACCGATCACACTGAACGCACCGATGATGCAGCCATCGCCGATATTGGCCGTGTCATCAATGACGGAGAATTTGTGAATATCGCTCATGCCGCCGGCTTGTTGTAAGTATCGACATCCGTGATCATCGCGCCGATCTCAGCCTCGGCCACGAGCAATCCGTTGACGCGGGCCTCGCAGCCGAAGCGGAAGACTTTGCCGCGCGCCCGGATCTTTTTGACGTGATAATAAACCGTGTCGCCAGGTACCACGGGACGCCGGAACTTGGCTTTATCGATGGTCATGAAAAACACCAGCGAGGGCTCGTAGTTCTCTGAAAGGCCATCGGCACTCAGCGCGCCGGCAGTCTGGGCCATGCCCTCGATCAGCAGCACACCTGGCATCACCGGAAATTGGGGGAAATGGCCCTGGAAGAATGGCTCGTTAATGGTGACGGCTTTGATACCGACGGCCGAGTAGTCTCCTTCCATTTCGATGATCTTATCGATCAGCAGGAAGGGGTAGCGGTGCGGCAGCAGTTTCATGACGCGGGCGATGTCTGCGCTGCGCATTTCCCGCTTAGGAACCTGGTCGTTCATCCGTTCAACTCCTGCCCACTGGGGCGCTAACGCTAGCGCCAGGGGCGCTGATCAAACTTTTTTCCGCTTCGCCAACAACTTTACGGCGGCGAGTTCCCGCGCAAATTCGACGAGCGGCTTGGCGGGAGTGCCGCCGTAGCGGCCACCGGCAGCCAGGTCATGCGTGACCGCGGTACGGCCGGCAATCTGAGCGCCCGACCCAATCTTGAGGTGTCCGACGATGCCTGCCTGGCCACCAACGACGACAAAATCACCGAGCTCCGACGAGCCAGAAATGCCAACCATGCTGACAATCACGCAATGCCGGCCAACCACGACGTTGTGCCCGATCTGGACGAGATTATCAATTTTTGTGCCCTCGCCGATGATGGTATCCTTAAGACTGCCGCGATCCACTGTCGTGTTGGCACCGATCTCGACGTCGTCTTGAATGATGACTCGGCCGATTTGCGGCACTTTCAGATGGCCCCGGCTGCCCATCGCAAACCCGAAGCCGTCCTGGCCAATTTTCACACCTGCGTGCACAACTACACGGTCGCCAACGAGCGCATGAGTAAGTACCGCGTTGGGGCCGACATAGCCGTCGCGCCCGACTGTCACGCGGTAACCGATCACTGCGCCTGATTCCACAATCGTGCCTCGCCCAACGCGCGCTTCGCGCCCGACAATCGCGCCGGGTTCGATGATGGCGCCGGCCTCGACGGTTGCGGTCGAATGGACGGGCCCGGGTTCGCCGCCCATCTCGGCAACGCGGGAGCGGCCTGCGCCGGGATAAAAGCGGGCAAGCGTTTGAGCGAAGGCGCGGTAAGGATCGGCGGTGACGAGAGCCGCTGTGCCGGGGGAAACCTGGGTGGCAAATTCCTCACGGACGAAACACGCGGCCGCCGCCGTCGTACGCAATTGGGGTGCGTATTTGCGGTTGTCGAGAAAGGTCACATGGGCCTGGGTGGCGGCATCGAGCGGCCGGGCGTCTTCGATGGCCAGGGCAGGGTTCACGGTTGCAGGAAGTGTTATCTTGGTGCCAGAAACAAGCTCATCCAGCGTGAACGGCCCGGCACGATCGAAAAATCCAGGATGCTGCATGTTCTTGCGACGGCTTGCGCCTTGCCCTGTTTGCTGTTGGGTTCTTGACGAGGGGCCAAGTGGCTGTGTGTCGGGGCGAATGTGTGAAAACCACCCCGTCCACTAACCATAAGCGATGCGTCCAGCTGCCGCCACCGTCAACACCTCGGTGTCCACGGGATCAGAGATGAACCGTCAGATGGCTCCACTAACGGGTCGTTCAGGCGATGGTGGGCTCCATCCGGCCCACCAAAATCATCACCGGTCGCAGCCTAGAACCGCGTCGATGCGCCGAACCGGAAGGATTGCATCTGATCGCTCTCATCTTTGCGTAAGACATACGCATAGTCGGCGCGCAGCGGTCCGAGCGGCGAATTCCAGGTCAAGCTAGCGCCGACCGACGAGCGCAGGACGCCATCGCTGGTCACATTGCCCAAAGTATTCGCATCGCTAGCCTTCCAGAGCGAACCGGCGTCCGCGAACACAGCGCCGCCAAGCCCAATATCTTCGGGGATCAGCGGCAACGGGAAGCGCATTTCGGCAGTGGCGGCATAGAACAGCTCGCCGCCCAACGCGGCGCCCGTGGCATCGCGCGGTCCGTAACCCGACGATCCAAAGCCTCGGATGGTCTCGCCACCCTTGAAGAACAGGTCGGTATTGCGGATATCATGACCGCCCCAAGGCATCACGTCACCACCGATCAACCGGCCAACCAGTGTGATTTTGTCGGCCAGCGGGTAATAGGCGCGCGCCTCGCCGACGGTGCGCAGATAATGCACATCGCCACCAAGACCGGCAACATCCTGAGAGGCCTCCAGGTAGATACCTTTGCTGGGGTTCTGCTTCACGTTTCGGGTGTCGTAAGCCAGCGTGTAGCCCAGGGCCGATGTCCATGCCGGGCCCGAGATCACCGAATTTGGAGCTGTCGCATATTTCGAGTCGTTGTTGGCGCCCGCGTAGTTGACGTCGAACACTTCATCCCGCGCCAGCGTGTATCGCGTCGACAGGCCCAGTTCGTCGCTGAGCGGGAAGCCCAGGCGCACGTCAAAGCCCGAATGGCGCAATTTGTAGCCCGACGTCGAGCGGTAATCGGATTCCTTGTGGAACACGTCGAACCCGGCTGACACGTTCGAATCGAGGAAACGCGGCTCCGTGAAGCTGAAATCAACCTGGGCACGGGTCAAACTGCCAGACAGGGTGAGCGACAGAAACTGCCCATTGCCCATCAGGTTGCGCTCTTTGTAGGAAATGTCGGCGATCACGCCTTCTGCCGTCGAATAACCGCCGCCGAACGAGACCTCGCCAGTGGATTGCTCGACCACATTCACCGTCAACGAAATGCGATCTGGCGCGCTGCCCTGCTGACTGGTGATATCGACAGTTTTGAAGAAGCCGAGGCCCTGCAGGCGCTGTTTGGCGCGCGTGACCAAAAGCCGGTTGAAGGCATCCCCCTCCGAGAGGCGAAACTCCCGGCGGATAACGTGATCTGACGTCCGCAGATTGCCGAAGACATCGATTCGCTCGATATAAATCTTGGGTCCATTCTCGACGGCGTAATTGATGCCAATCGTACGGGCCGCGTTGTCACGCACAGGCTTCGGACGGACTTGTGCAAAGGCATTTCCACGGTCGGCAAGCGAAACCGTCATCGCCTCGACTGATTTTTCGACCTTGCTCACGTCGTAAGTGTTGCCTTTGAGCGTCGTGGCGCTCGACCGAAGCTCATCGCCGGTCACGCCTTCAAGCGCGGAAGTGACAGTGATATCGCCAAAGGTGTAGGCGTCGCCCTCTTCCACTGTAAAGGTCAGGAAGAAGCCCTTGCCGCTGCGGTCGAGATCAGCAGATGCGGACACGATCTGTGCGTCGGCGTAGCCATTCTTCAAATAAAACTGGCGCAGCAGCTCGCGGTCCAGATTGAGGCGGTCGGGATCGTAGACGTCCGTGCTCTTGAACCAGCTTAGCCAGTTGTGCTCGGTGGTGGTGATCGCTTCCTTCAGCTGGGCGTCCGTGAACGCTTTATTGCCAATGAAGTGGATGCTCTGCACCTTTGTGCTCGGGCCTTCGCTGATCTCGTAGACAAGATTGACGCGGTTCTGTTCCAGCTCGATCAGCTTTGGCTCGACCGTCGCGGCGAACAGGCCTTGTTTCTGGTACACATCCAGGATGCGTTGAATATCTGCCTGAACTTTGGCTTTGGTGAAGATAGCGCGCGCGTGCAACTGCACCTCGCCTTCCAGGGTCTTATCTTCAACTTCCTTGTTGCCCTCGAAAACCACCTTATTGACGACCGGGTTCTCCGTGACGACGACAATCACGGTGCCGCCCTTGCGCTCAATGCGCACGTCGCCGAACAGGCCGGTTTCAAACAGTCTTTGGATAGACTCGTCGGCCTTGCCCGCGTCATAGGGACTGCCAACCGCTATTGTGAGATAGTTGCGGACGGTTTCTGCTTCGACACGCTGATTACCGCGCACCTGAATGTCAGAAATGACTGCGCTTTGAGCAAAAACAGCGCGCGGAATCGCAGCCTCAAAGCCAGTGATCGCGATCACTGCAAATAACATCCGGAGGGTCAATACACCCCTCAAGTTCATGACCCTCATTACGCATGTCATGCGCCGTGCCCCTGAATAAAACGCTGATCCCCATCAGCGTTGCCTGCCTTTGAGCAAGCAAACCCCATGATTCCGTCACGATTGAGACCGCCCGCGCTACCGATGCCCGCACAGCCCCGTTATGCCTATACTACTTCCCGGAACCCAAGAGTCCAGAGAGCCAGTAAACGTACATCCGAGCACAAAACTCAGCCCGCGATGATCCTTCCGACAACCCCTGTCAGATGGTTCACCGTGGTGATCACCAATAGCATGAGCACCATGGCCAAGCCAACCCGAAATGCCACTTCCTGCGTCCTTTGGCTCAACGGGCGGCCGCGAACAGCTTCGATGGCGTAGAATACCAGGTGGCCGCCGTCCATGATCGGGATCGGCATCAGATTTGTGAAGCCGATGGCGATGGAAATGAACGCTAGCAGCCGAATCAGCGGCTCGATGCCAGCTGTGGCAAATTTGCCCGCCAGTTCCACCATTTTTGTTGGCCCCGCAAGGGCGCTTACGCCTTGGCGTCCGACAATCAGATCCCAAATCCCGCGGGTTGCAGCTTGCAGAATAAGGCCGGTCTCGGTGGTGCCGCGTTGCAGCGCTTCAATGGGTCCGAAATACCGGAATTTCAGGTCGCTGGTGTTAGTTTGCTGCTGAATGCCGATCCGGCCGGCTTTGGCGGGATCGCCCAAAACGTCCTTTTCGGCCTGCAAGCGAGGTGTCAGCTTGATTGACAGGGTCTGACCCCCGCGATCGACCTGGAGTGCGATTTCCCGGTCTGCGCTGCTCGTCACGATCAACTGCAAGCGGCCCCAATTGTCGAGTAAAGTACCGTTTACGGATAAGATCGTATCGCCTGCAAGCAGACCAGCTTGCTCGGCCGGTGACCCGGCAATGACCTTGTCAATCCGGACCGGTTGCTGAACTTCGCCGACGAACATGTAGAACGCTGCGAAAATGACAATCGCGAGCAGGAAATTGGCAACGGGACCCGCAGCCGCGATAATGGCGCGCTGCCAGACCGGTTTCAGGTGATAAAAGCCCTTGCGTTCCTCAGCGCTGGCATTGGCGCGCTCGGCAACCACTTTTTCATCTGTGGTCGGAACGCTGGACGCATTGTCGTCGTCAACGAACTTCACATAGCCGCCGAGTGGGAACCAGGCCAGCCGCCAACGCGTGCCCTTGCGGTCTGTAAAGTGAGCGACTTCAGGGCCGAAGCCGAGCGAAAACGCCGAAACAGTCACGCCGCACAACCGCGCCGCAACGAAATGACCAAGCTCGTGCACGACGATAATGATGGTGATCAGGAACAGGAACGCGGGCGGTGCGAGCCAGACTTGCGGCCCAAAGACCGATAAAATCGCGTGCAAATCCATCAATGGTCCTTTCGGCGGGCGGAACTTGGCGGCCCCAAAAGGGCGCCGTGCAACAGCTCAAGCCGCGCGGGCGGTCAGCAACTCGAAGGCTATCGCCCTGGCGGAGACATCCAACTGAAGCGCGTCCTCCAGGCTTGCGGGCGCGGGCAACGATGGCCCCCGCTCGGCCCGGTCGAGCGTATCGGCCACCACCGCAGGGATGTCAAGAAAGCCGATGTTGCCGTCGAGATATGCGGCAACAGCGACTTCGTTGGCGGCATTCAGAACCGTGCAGGCGCTGCCGCCGCGCTTGAGTGCAGCTATAGCTATGCCCAATGCGGGAAACCGTGCGAGATCAGGCTCGTCAAACGTCAGTTGGCCGATTTTGACCAGGTCGAGCCGTGGGGTCGGCACGTCCAGCCGGTCAGGCCAACCCAGCGCATAGGCGATGGGAACGCGCATGTCGTGGGCGCTCATCTGCGCCATGACGGACCCGTCGCGGCACTCGACCAGGCAGTGCACGATGGATTGCGGATGTACAATGACGGCGAGCTTGTCTGGCGCGATGTCAAACAGATGATGCGCCTCGATAAGCTCCAGCCCCTTGTTCATCAGAGTCGCTGAATCAATGGTGATTTTCGGACCCATGTTCCAGGTCGGATGTTTCAGCGCGTCGGCCGGCTTGGCTTTGGCCATTTGCTCGCGGCTCCAGGTCCGGAAGGGGCCGCCCGAAGCCGTGATGGCAATGCGCTCGATGGCATCAGCCGGGAGACCAACCGTGGCCTGGAAAATAGCACAGTGCTCACTATCGACCGGCAGCAGCGTGGCACCAGAGGCCGCGACCGTGCGTTTGAACAGGGCTCCTGCGGTGACCAAGCATTCCTTGTTGGCAAGTGCAATCCGGCAGCCTTGCTTGACCGCCGCCAGTGTCGGGGCGAGCCCGGCCGCGCCGACGATCGCGGCCATCACCCAATCGGCCGGCATGGCGGCTGCTTCGACAAGTGCGGCCTCTCCGGCGGCCACTTTGATGCCGGTCCCGCTCAAAAGTCCGCGCAAACGGTTGTAGGCCTCGGGATCGGCGACCACAGCGAGTTGCGCGTGGTGGTGCAGCGCCAATTCGGCAAGGCGGCTGTAGTTGCCGTTGGCAGTCAGGGCGATGACCTCATAACGCCCAGGATCGCGCCCGATAAGATCGAGCGTGCTTTCGCCAACCGATCCCGTCGCGCCGAGCACACTGACCCGCAGCTTTGCGCCGGTCTCAGGTTTGACAGGGTTCAGGGCCAAAACAGCAGCCCCATGCCGGGATGCAGGGGATTGCGCAGCATGGCGAACACGGTGGCTATCGCGGCGGCCGCCATCAAACCGTCGATCCGGTCTAGCACGCCGCCATGGCCGGGAATGAGACGGCTGGCATCTTTGAGGCCGAAGCGCCGTTTCAGTGCCGATTCCGCCAGATCGCCCATCTCAGCAGCAAGGCTCAGCAAGAGGGCGACAAACACCAGGGCCAGGCCGTCGCGGCTGGCGAGCACTTGGCTGGCAACGCCGCCAACGATGCCCGCCAAAAGCAATCCGCCCAAAGCGCCAGCCCAGGTTTTGCTTGGGGAAACCGCTGGCCAGAGCTTCGGGCCGCCAATCGTGCGACCAAAGACGAAGCCGCCGATGTCCGTCGCCCAGACCACCAGAAACAGGAACAGCACTGCCTCCAGCCCATACAACACGTCGCTACGTAATAGCGCCAGACAGACGGCCGGCAGCCCAATGGCGGCAACGCCGACCCCGGTTAGCTGGTCCTTTTGGTGCAGCCGCAGGACAAGTAGAACAATGCTGACGACAACGAGGCCGATTGAAGCTGGTACTGCGTAGCCTGCTGTGGACAGAAGCGTAGCCAGCAGCACAGACACCGCCTGCGCGCCGAAATAGCCGTCGAACCCTGCTCCCCTGACAACGCGTCCCCATTCCCAGCTCGCAATAGCGGCCACGGCGCCTACGAGCATAGCAAATGGCCAGCTGCCCAACCATACAGCCGCCAGGCTTGCGGCAGCTAGCACGGCACCCGACGCAACCCGCTGCCAGAGATCGCCGGGGCCTTCGGGCGTTTCAGGTTCCGCGACGGTACTCATGCGCTCGACCGCTGCGTGAGACCGCCGAAGCGCCGGTCGCGCGACTGGAAGGCAGCGATGGCCGCTTCCATATGGCCCCGGTTGAAGTCAGGCCAGTACGCATCGATAAACACCAGCTCGGCATAGGCGAGTTGCCAGAGCAGAAAATTGCTTAGGCGCTGCTCGCCGCTGGTGCGGATGAAAAGATCCGGATCGGGAATATCATGCGTGAGAAGGGCGCTGGCGAACAGCTCGGGTCCGACGTCGGCGGCTTTGATCTCGCCCTTTTCTACGCGCTCGGCAATCCGGCGGGCCGCACCTGCGATCTCGGTGCGCGCACCATAGTTGAAGGCGACCACCAAGGTGAGGCCGGTGTTGGACTGAGTAACAGTCTCTGACTCTGATATCAGCGCAACAATATCAGCGTCCAGCCCAACGCGTTCGCCGATGACCCGGACGCGCACATTGGCTTTATGCAACTGCGCAAGGTCGCTCTGGATGAAGCGGCGCATCAGCCCCATCAGATCAAGTATTTCCGATTTCGGCCGCGTCCAGTTCTCGGACGAGAAGCTGAAGAGGGTGAGGTACGGGATATCGAGCGCCCGGGCCGACTTTACGGCTTCACGCACGGCTTCGACGCCACGGCGATGGCCTTCCAGCCTTGGCAGTCCATGCTGTTTGGCCCAACGCCCGTTACCATCCATGACGATGGCGATGTGCTGAGGCTTCACCGGCAGCTGCTCCACATCGTCCCCCGAACGTCGCCCCGAAACCTAGACCAACCCAGTCAAACTGCAAGTCTTCGCCGTGGCCGGGCCATGACGACGATGTTCGTCATTTAGACGTGCATGATCTCGGCTTCCTTGGCGAGCAGTCCTGAATCAACCTCTTTTATGGTCTTGTCGGTCAGTTCCTGCATCTTGGCTGAGAGTTTGCGGTGCTCGTCCTCGCCAATGCTCTTGTCTTTTTCGAGCTTCTTCAAGAGCTCCATGCCATCGCGGCGGACATTGCGCATGGCGACGCGTGCAGCCTCTGAATATTTGTGCGCGATCTTCACGATCTCTCTTCGGCGATCCTCCGTCAGGTCAGGTAGCCGCAAACGGACGATTTGGCCATCGATGCTCGGACTGACACCGAGATTGCTGTCTCGGATGGCTTTTTCGACGGCAGCCACGGTCGCCTTGTCCCAGACCTGAACGGAGATGGTGCGTGGCTCAGGCACCGAGATGGTGCCGACTTGGGTGATAGGCATCCGCTGGCCGTAAACATCGACCATAATCGGATCGAGCATGGCGGCGTTGGCGCGGCCCGTGCGCAGACCACTGAATTCGTGTTTAAGGCCCTGCATGGCGCCATGCATCCGCTTCTCGAAGTCCTTGATGTCGAAAGTGCCGGCCATTGTTCGCTCTCCCTGTCGTCCGTTCGCCCGCCGCCCGTTCACCAGGTCTGTCGCGGGCCAATCCGTCAGACTGTCTGTTCACACACGATCGTAGCGCGTGCCTGACCCGTCAACAGCCGCTGCAGATTTCCCGGCTCACGGATCGAGAACACAATTATCGGAATACCATTGTCGCGGGCAAGCGCGATTGCGGCCATGTCCATGACAGCGAGGCGTTTGGTCAGCACATCGTCAAAGCTGATCGTATCATAACGCGTGGCTTTCGGGTCTTTTTTGGGGTCCGCTGAATAGACGCCATCGACTTGCGTGGCCTTGGCGATGGCGTCGCAGCCCATTTCAGCGGCTCTGAGCGCAGCTGTCGTATCGGTGGTAAAGTATGGATTGCCGGTGCCAGCGGCGAAGATCACGACGCGCTTGCGGTCCAGGTGGCGGCGGGCACGTTGCGGCACGAAATTTTCGCAGACCGTCGGCATGGGAATGGCGGACATGACTGTGACGGCCTGGCCGTTGCGTTCGAGCGCGTTGCCCAGCGCTAGCGCGTTCATGACGGTTGCCAACATGCCCATATAATCGGCGGTGCCCCGGTCCATCCCCTTTGCGGCGCCCTGCAGACCGCGGAAGATGTTGCCGCCGCCGACCACGACCGCCATCTCCGTGCCCGCCTCGACGCCCGCTTTGATGTCCCGCGCCAGCTGCTCGACGACTGCGGTGTCGATGCCGTAAGCCCCGGCCCCCATCAGCGCCTCGCCGGAGAGTTTTAGGAGGAGGCGGTTGAATTTTATGGGCATGGGGGTGGGCATGGGGGGATGCGTGCTCCGTGGCGGGTGGTGCGGGAAGGGATGCGGGATTGGGGCGGCGGGGTCAAGGGGTGGGGGCGTCCGCAGGGGGGGGCCAAAAGCGGTCGCTCTCTCCGAGTACATGTTGGTCCATGGTATGGTAACAGACATGCCCACGATCCAATGACCTGAGGTCCTTTCGGATGTCGAGCCAGCAGCATCCCCACGTCACATTCTCAGTTCGTTACCGAGAATCCTTTTTACCCACGTTGAATGCGATTACGGCTTTACAGCGGGCCGACGAACTTGCGGACGAAGTGGACGAGCTGATCAGCCTTGAAAAAATCGCTGACAATGACCCGAACTCAGAGCGCAGGCCCAAGCGCCTTGAGCTTATCTCTTATGTAGCCGTTGGATTGGTTACCTGCCTCGAATGGCACGCTCGCTCTCGATTTATCGATCTGTTGGCGCATTATCCTGAAGAGATTTCCGAGTCAGATGCTAAGCGCATCGATAAAGCCGCTCTAGGCCAGTTGACCGCGAGCAAACTCACTGTCCCCCATCTATTAGGTGCCGCAGTAAAGATCAACTCTGTTGAAGACTACACCGAAATTATGGATCGACTTTATAAAAAGAGAAATTCAAAAAATAGTGCTAATCGATTACTATCGCTTGTTGTTCCAGATCCTCGCCCATTTCACAACCCAGCCCATCAAGAGACAATTCCGGCGCTTCGTGACCTATTCAGTTTCGCCATGAATTGGTTCATGAGATCGGGCTTGGTATGGTTGGCCATCGGAACATACGGTCAACTTGGGCGTTGGAGGAAGCCGCATGGTTTGCGAACGTCGTCAGAGCCTCAATGCGCGCTTTGGAGTCTGAGATCACTGCCGTAACGCCCATTGATTTTCCGAATCGAATCGACGCTGACGGTTTGCCAGAAGACGAGTTTGCAAAGTTTGTTACAATTGCTAAAGATTTGGAAAATCAAATTACCGAAAAACTTCGGACAAGCGAATGGCTTGATCACGGGCCCTGGTTGGCTAGCGTCGAAAGCGCCCGTAAGTCTCAAAAAGAAGAGCTCCAATTCATCGACGGCGCAGATTTTCTTCGTCCCCTACGATACCTCGATCGGCGTAGCGCAGTGAAAGTTGCGTATTTGAAGTCGCGCGTCGAGTTTTTAAGGCTGATCTGCGCTGAAATAGGCTAATTGCTACGACAATCTGCTGCTGGCCATCTAACCATTTCAGCCGTTTCGCAACATGCTCCCGCAGTTCGTAGCTCGGCTCGGGGTCGATAGCATCCATTGCTCACCGCGCTTCGGTGCGATTGAAGTCGAATGCTTCGGCGAGCGCCGAGCGCCGGCTGTCCAGCAGTTCGACGCGGGTCGCCTCCTGGCAGTTCATGCCGGGGATTTCCTCGATCCAGCCGATCCACTAGGGTCCGTCCTGCTTCACGACGGCGGTGTAGTGCATGATGCTGTCTCCTCCGATGGCGTGCAGAATAGCATAGGCGGCACCGGCATCCTATTGGCCCTGGAACGCACCGAATGGGAGTGTGTGGCGCGCCGCCGGCAGCGAATCGCAACCGGCTGCCGAGGGGGCTGACCCCTATTCCGGCCACGCCTCGACTCGCCCTCCATCAATTTCGCTTCCACACGCGAGCTGTGATAAGTTATCTGAGAGGTTCAAGGAGCATCACCGCATGCGCACAATCGAAACCGAACAGGCCTCCCGCGACTGGCGGCGGTTGGCCGCCGACGCCAGCCGCGAGCCCGTGGTGGTGACGGGCGGCGCCGAGGGCGCCATGGTCGTCATGTCGGAGGCCGAGTTTCAGCGCCTGAAAGGCAAGGCCTGGGATCGGCTGACCGCGGCGATGGACCGAATGGCGGCGGAGGCTGCGGCGTCGGGGCTGACCGAGGAGAAGCTCGAGGAGCTGCTGGCCGATGAAAGCTGAGCGTGTCGTCCTCGACACGAACGTCCTCATCAGCGCGGCAATCTCGGCACAGGGCAAACCTAAGCAGACTCTAAGCATTTGACCAACGAATCCAGTTGGTGATTCCGTCTTCCTACTGATTCGCGGAGGCGGGACATGGCGGGCAAATCTCCAGTGACTGCGAGTGATGAGCAAAAACGGGCGCTGGAGGCGCTGGCCGGATCGAAGGATCGGC
>JANYHF010000022.1 GCA_025359185.1 Hyphomicrobiaceae bacterium
CGCCACGCCGCGAAGCGGTGAGGTGAAAACTGTCTGACTGCGGCGTCGCTTTGCTTGCCAATACGAGTGTATTGGCGGCGCAAATCGCCTTGCATTCAGCCAGTTTTGACCTCATCCAGCTCCAAACCATAACTGACGACAGGCCTTAGGCACCGGAGTGAAAATGCTGCGCCAGCTTCGCGGATGCGCGGTGCCTGGCGCCCAGTAACCGTCCGCGAGACTTGCGAGATCCCAATGTCCACCCCCCGAAACACCGTCTCCATCCTCGGCATTTTCGTTGCCGACCTTGCCTTCCGGGCCAGACGGCAGCCGGGGATCGGCGAGACGATCATAGGTTCAGGCTTCAAGATGGGCCCGGGCGGCAAGGGGTCGAACCAGGCGGTGGCGGCGGCACGAGCGGGCGCGGCGGTGACGTTTATCTCGCGGCTTGGCGCGGACGATTTCGGCGCGTCGGCGCTTGCGCTCTATAAGCGCGAGAGCATTTCAACGCGAATCGTTGACATGCCGGATCAACCGACGGGCGCGGCCTACATTTTCGTCAACGACGTGAACGGCGAAAACGCCATCATCGTCGTGCCGGGCGCGGCGGGGCATATTACCGTTGCCGATGTGGAGGCGGCCGGTGACGACATCCGCGCCTCGGCTGTGTTCGTCACGCAGCTGGAGCAACCGGCGACGGCGGCGCGGCGCGGGCTGGAGATCGCCAAGGCGGCGGACGTGGTGACGGTGTTCAATCCGGCCCCGGCCGCACCTGTCGATACCGCGATTTATGCGCTGTGCGATTATGTGACGCCGAACGAAAGCGAGGCCGCGCTACTGACGGGGCTGCCAGTAGGAAACGTGGACGAAGCGCGCAAGGCGGGTGATGTACTGCTGGCCAAGGGTGTGGGCACCGCACTCATCACGCTGGGCCAAGCTGGCGCGCTGTTTCACAACGCCAAGCGCTCGGTGCTGGTGCCCGCCTTCCGCGCCGGACCAGTGGTCGAGACCGCAGGCGCGGGCGATGCGTTCAACGGCGGTTTCGCGGCGGCGCTGGCGCGGGGCGTTGAGCCTGTGTCAGCCGCGCGGTTTGGTTGTGCCGTGGCAGGCATTTCGGTGACGCGGGCGGGCACCGCGCCCTCGATGCCGTCACTGGCCGAAGTTGAGGCGCTGCTGGCGAATGGGTCTGACCAATCGCGGTAGGGACGGCCATTGCTGACCGCCCCCGCACAGATTGACGTGTTGCGGCGCAACATGCATCACTTGGGAGCCGCTATCCCGCGCATTCCGGAGCCTTCCCATGACCACCGCGACACTCACGCGCAAATTCCCTGCGAGCTTTGGCCGGTCGCCGAAGCGGGTCGAGGATCTGGCACTCCTTACAGGTCAGGGCAGCTTTCCGTCTGACGCGACAGTGGCCGGCGAGGCGTGGGCTTATGTGCTGCGCTCGCAAGCGGGGCACGCGCGGCTCAAGGTCGGCGATCTTAGCGCTGCCAAGCAGGCACCGGGCGTTTTGGGCGTGCTGACCTTTGCGGACGTCGCAGGCCTCGGCCAGATGCCGAGTCTCCGGATGATTAAGAACAAGGACGGGTCCGACCACTGGTATCCGCCGTATAGCGTGCTGGCCTCGGATAGGGTGCGCCATGTCGGCGAGCCGATCGCGTTTGTCGTCGCCAACTCCGCCGCAGAAGCGCGCAACGCGGCCGAGCTGATCGAGGTCGACTACGATCCGCTGCCCGCAGTAACAACCATCGGCGATGCGTTGGCTTCGGGCTCGCCAATCGTATGGCCCGATCAGGGTACTAACGTCATGTACGACAGCTCGTTCGGCGACGAGCCCGCAACAAATGCCGCCCTCGCCAAGGCGCATAAGACAATTGAAATCGAGGTTGTCAACAACCGGCTGGTCGCCAACTACATGGAGCCGCGCTCAATCCTGGCCGTCTACGATCCGGCCAAGGACCATTTCACCGTCACCGTCGGCTCGCAAGGTGTGCATTTCATGCGCGATGCACTGATGGGCGTGATGGGGCTGACTGAGGACAAGCTCCGCGTCATCACGCCGAACGATGTGGGCGGCGGGTTCGGCACCAAGTTCTTTGTCTACCGCGAATATCCGCTGGCGTTGGTTGCCGCCAAGAAATTCGGCCGCGTGATCCGCTGGGTTGGCGACCGCTCTGAGCACTTCCTGGCCGACAGCCACGGCCGCGACAACGTCACTCGCGCCACGCTGGCGCTCGACGCGGACAACAAATTCATCGGTCTTTCGGTTGATCTCGTCGCCAATATGGGGGCCTATCTCTCGCATTTTGCCGCCTCGCTCCCCGCGTTCGGCATTCCTCTCTATACGGGCCTCTACAGCATTCCCGCCGTCCACGTGCGGGCCCGCGCCGTGATGACTAACACGCAGCCCGTCGATGCCTACCGGGGCGCGGGCCGTCCGGAGGCGTCCTATTTGATCGAGCGCCTGGTGGATAAGTCCGCTCGCGAGTTGGGCGTCGGCGCGGCGGAGCTCCGCTCCAAGAATTTCGTACAACCTGCGCAGATGCCGTACAAGAATGGTCTGGGCCGCACCTACGATGTGGGCGAGTTCGAGGGCCATATGCGGCGCGGGCTGGTGAAGGCAGACTGGGCCGGGTTCGAGGCGCGGCTCGCCAAGAGCAAGGCCGCAGGCAAACTGCGTGGCATCGGGCTCGCGACCTATATTGAGGCGTGTGCGGCGGGTGCCGAGAAGGGCCGCATGGAGATGACCGCGCAGGGCCGCATCGCCATATATATCGGTAACCAGGCCAACGGCCAGGGCCACCGCACGGCCTTCACGCAGTTGGCATCGGACATGCTGGGGCTGAACATGGACGACATCGATGTCATCCAGGGCGATACGGCGGCGATGGCAACGGGTGGCGGCACGGGTGGGTCCAAGTCGGTGCCGCTGGGCGCGGTGATCGTCGAGCAGGCCTCGCGGCGGATGAGCGACGAACTGAAAAAGCGCGCGGCGGACAAGCTGGAGGCAGCGGCGGCGGATCTGGAGCTGGCCAACGGCGGCGTGCGCGTGAAGGGCACCGATAAGTCCATCAGCTACCGCGTGCTAGCCGAGGCGGCGGCGGCCAAGGGTGAGGTGATCACCACCAATGGCGCGTTCAAGGTCGGCGAGTTCACTTATCCGAATGGCACGCATATCGCGGAACTCGAAATCGATCCGCGCACTGGCGAAGTGGCGTTGCAGGCCTACACGATCGTCGACGACGTCGGCGTGACGCTGAACCCGATGCTGCTGGAAGGCCAGATCCACGGCGGCGTGGTGCAGGGTTTTGGGCAGGCGCTGCTTGAGCGGACGGTGTTCGATGCGGGCAGCGGCCAGCTGCTGACGGCGAGCTTCATGGACTATTGTGTGCCGCGTGCGGATGATGTGGTGCAGATCAATTTCGAGACACGGAACGTGCCTGGACGGAGCAATCCGCTCGGCCTGAAAGGCGCGGGCGAGGCGGGCACGATCGGGTCGGCGCCGGCAGTGATGAACGCGGTGGTGGACGCGCTGTGGCGGCACAATGGGACGGTGCATGTGGATATGCCGGCAACGCCCGAGGTGGTGTGGCGGGCTGTGCGGGCGCGCAGCTAACCTGGTGCCAGGCACCACGGATGCCTGACACCAGGTTACGCAAACGGCTTGAACCGGTTCTCGTCCGTTACCAACAGATCCAAAAGCCGGATGTTGATGAAAAGGTTTTCGCGGCCCTCTTTCCTCTCCTCAAGCACCCCCTTGAGTGCCAGCTCCTTTAGATACTTGGACGCCGTAACGCGGTTGGCCAGTCCGGCAGCGACGAGATCGCCGATGCGGGAGTATGGCTGCACAAAGATGATTTCGACGAGTTCCTGGCTGTAGATCTTCGGCGATGCCGTCTTGACATGGGTCACGGTGGCATCCATCAGCTCCCGGATGGCGTGGATTTTGCCGGTCGTCCAAATCGAAGTCTCTTTCACCGCTGACAGCATGAAGAGCAGCCAGGGCTCCCAGGCGCCGTGCGTAGTGACGGCGAGCAAGCGCTCGTGATAGCCAGTTCGATGCTCCTGGATGTAGCGGCTCAAATAGAGAATGGGCAGCGAGAGCAACCCGTTCTCGATCAAGACCAAGGTGTTGAGAATCCGGCCCGTCCGGCCATTGCCGTCTATGAAGGGGTGGATGGCCTCGAACTGATAGTGCGCGGCCGCCATGCGGATCAGCGGATCGATGCCGTCTTGCGCATGGAGAAACCTCTCAAGCGCTGAAAGTTTATCGCGAAGGATGGTCTCGCCCTCGGGCGGCGTATAGATGACCTTGCCGCTTGGCTGGTGAATGAGGGCCGTACCGGAACCCGAGCGAATATCGATGTCGATATTCTTGATCGTCCGGCAGATTGTCACCGCCGTGCGCGTCGAGAGCGGCCGGGTCTGAATGTCCTTGAACCCCTGCATCAGGGCGGTGCGGTAGCGAAGGGTTTCCTTGGTCGCGTCGTCGGCGCTGTCCGGGTCGACGTTGGCGTGTCTGAAGAGATTGTCGTTGGTGGTGAGGATGTTCTCGATGGCGGAGCTGTCCTTGGCTTCGCGCAAGGGAATGGAATTGATGAGAATGTCCTGGTTGGGGATGAGATGGGCGGCCTGTTGTAGTGCTGCCAGCGCGCGGCCCGCCGCAATGCATTTGCGCAAAACGGCTGGAGTTTCCAGCACTTGCGCCGAGGGGACCAGTGGCAGGCTGTCGTAGGGCTTGCCGGGATCGAATGGTTTTTTGGGCGACATGCGCAATTTTTCAAGTTTTTTGGCCATGTCCAATTGATATGCGCAAGCGGTGCGCATATCCATGGCGACATGCGCAAGCCGTGAACATCTTGGCAGAATATGCGCAAGAAATCTCATTTTTTGAACATATGCCGAACCACATGTTCAACACTTGCGCATGTCCGCTGTCACGCCACCGGCGTCCACAGCACCTGCTCGATGCGGTCCGCGCCGGTCGCCAGCATCACCAGGCGGTCGAAGCCCAGCGCCGCCCCGCTGGCCTCGGGCATCTCAGCCAATGCCGCCAGGAAATCCTCGTCAATCGGGTAGCGCTCGCCGTAGAGTCGCTGCTTCTCCACCATATCGGTCTCGAACCTTGCTCGCTGCTCCACAGGGTCCGTCAGTTCGCGGAAGGCATTGGCGAGTTCGACACCGCAGGCATAGAGCTCGAAGCGCTCGGCCACGCGTGGGTCTATGGGTTTAGCGCGGGCCAGTGCCGCCTCGCTGACAGGATACTCGCACAGCACCAGCGGGCGGCCGATGCCAAGCTTGCGCTCGATCCGGTGAGTGAGAACCTTCGAGAACAGATCGCTCCACGTGTCGTCCGGCGTCACATGAATGCCGATGGCCGCCACGGCCCCTGCCAAAGCCTCGCGATCGCCCGTCGTTGCCAGCAGATCAATCCCCGCATCCCGCGTGAACGCCTCGGCCAATGTCAGCCGGTCCGCCGCCGACAAGGGATCACACTCCAGCCCGCAATGCCGCAAACGATTCGTTCCCGCCGCTTCAGCCGCCAGTGCCAGAATTCGCGCGCAATCACCCATCAGCGCTTCGTAGGGCTCGCCCACGCGATACCACTCCAGCATCGTGAATTCGGGGCTATGGGTGGCGCTCATCTCCCGGTCGCGGAACACGCGGGCAAAGCTGAAAATCCGCGTTTCGCCCGCCGCCAGCAGCTTTTTCATCGCAAATTCGGGCGAGGTCGCGAGATACCGCTCCAGCCGCGACCCGTCCTCGCGCCGCAGGTCCGCCCTTAACCCGTGCAAGTGCGTTTCGTTGCCTGGCGACACCTGCAACTGCGCCGTTTCAACCTCTGTGAACCCTTCGCTGGCGAAATACCCGCGCAGAGCCGTCTGAATGCGCCCACGCGCCAGTAGCAGCGGCCGCCGGTCGCGGTGCCTCCCGGGCGACCACCACGGCGCGGCGGTTGTCGCATTTGCGTCACCAGATTTGACCATTTCGACCTTTGCCATCCTGGAGCGATAGAGTATCTGTTCGCCGCAAGATCATTTCAGCGACCGGGTTTGCAGCGCGCCACGGGGGTGCACGGCGACCGTCGAACATTCCGAGGGTAGTATGCCGAAGGTTATGGCAAGCGCGCTGCGCAAGGGCAATGTGGTCGATCTGGAGGGCAAGCTCTGCGTGGTGATGACCGCCGAGAGTACGCGGCCGGGCAAGGGCACGCCGACAACGCAGCTGGAAATGCGCCGTATCAGCGATGGCGTCAAGGTCGTCCAGCGCTACAAGACAACAGACACGCTGGAGCGTGCCTTCATCGACGAACAGCCCTACAACTATCTGTTCAAAGACGGCGACACGTACACGTTCATGAACCAGGACAATTACGAGCAGGTGCCGGTACCTGCCGAAATCCTTGGCGATCAGGCGGTTTACTTGCAAGAGAACATGCAAGTGAAGCTCAGCTTGTTCCAGGGCGTGCCAGTGGCCATCGAGCTGCCGCAGCGGGTGACGCTGGAGATCACCGAGACCGAGCCGACCATGAAGGGGCAGACCGCTTCGGGGTCATTCAAGCCCGCGATCCTTAGCAATGGCGCGCGCACGATGGTTCCTGGCCACATCGTCGTGGGCACCAAGGTGGTGATCATGACCGAAGACGGCAGCTACGTGGAACGCTCGAAGGAGTAGCGCTTGGTAGCGTGGTGCACCGGGTATTACAGACGCGCACGGATCGTTTGGCTTGCTGGCGGGTTCGGCAGAATGCTCAGCGGCGCGTTGCCGAGTTCGGCGCGGACGGCCTTCAGGCTTTGCCGTGCAGCCGTCGCGTAATCGTGTGCGCCGAGGCGGGCAAAGACCCTGTCGGCCCGGATCAGGCTCTCTTCGGCCAGTTCCAAATGCCGCCGGCTGGTTGTCAGCGTACCAAGTCCAAGGAACACGCCGCCCCGGTTGGCCTCGCTCAATGCCCATTGCAATGGTGACGCGTTCTCGCTCCATTCTTCCTGGGCCGCTTCATAGGCCGTGACGGCGCGCTCCAGCCAGTGCCGGCCGCCGATCCGCTCACCAAGATCCGCACAGATGTTTCCAAGACAGCTTTGCAGTCGCGCCCACTGTCCCGCTGCCTGCCGCCGGTCCAATTGCGCCAGTGCAGCATCAACACTGCGGGCCGTGCGCTCAAGCATCGCGAGATCGCTGCGAATGGCGCCCAGGCGGCCCTGCGCCATACCGCGCCCGGCTTCCGCTGCGGCCCAATCGGCCGCTGTTTCGGGCCGTAAAACCTCCAGCGACTTGTCATAGGCGGCGGCGGCGTCTTCGTAGTTACGCTCGGCATGGCCAAGTTCACCCGCCTTCAACAAAGCGGTGCCCAGATTGCTGTGCACCAGCGCCCAGTCGCGCGCCGACCGCAGCCGGTCCATGCCCGCTGCCGCAGCCTGATAGGCCTTGGCCGCATGTTCGAAGAGTTCGGCCTTGCCCTCGATTTCGCCTAGCCGCAGCAGCGTGTTGCCGAGGTAATTCTGCGTCACAGACGCAAGCTCGGGCGCGCTGTTGGCAGGCAGCAGTTGCAAAGCGGCCGCGTAGACACGAGCCGCTTCGGCTAAGGGTCCCTCGCAGGGCTGGCCATCACGGGTGAGATCATCGGCCTCGCTGGCAAGAGCCGAGCCTTGCCGCAGGGCGAATCCCCAGCGCATGGCGGGCTCTGTTGCAGGGGCGAGTTGGAAGGCGTCGCCATAGTGCAGGGCCGCCGCCTGATGCTCCAGTCGCGCTTCCTCCAGCAGCCCTTGGGCCGCCAGAACCTCCGCCGCTTGCCGGTTGCGGCCATCATCGGCAAGACGGCTGGCCAGTGCCGCTAGTATTTCGGCCGTTAGAGCCAGATCTCCAGCGGCCAGCGCGGTACGTGCATCGTTCCGCATGGTTTCAGCCGCTTGTGGCTCACCATGTTCGGTGTGAATGGCAGCGAGGGTCTGGCGCAGCTCGTTGATTTGCCCCTGCTTACTGGCGAGAACCGCGTTGAATTGGGTTTCGGCGATGCCGTGCTTGCGCAAGGCCGCGAGGAGTTGCGGAAAAACGGCTGGGGTCTTAGCCACTGCAGGCTGGACTTTTTTACTCAAGGAGCGAGGTTCGCTCACCGCTTGGGCGGCGGCCGGCTCGCCACCTGCAACAGAGTCCAGCGCACGGCCAACGCCGCTGAGAAATTCCAGGTCGGAAATCAGCGCGGCCAGGCCTTCGGCGATCAGGTCCGTCGCCCACGACGGATCGACACGCGCCTGATCGGGCCGTCCACGCGCCTGCGCGCGCGAGACGACGGCCGATGCCAGGATCAAAGCGGCGGCGGCGGCTGAGCGGCCACGGCTGCGGTCGAGCGCCTCTTCCAGCTGGCTGGTTTTGGGTGGAAACGCCATTACCAACCCGGTCAACGTGGTGACCCGGGTCTCAACCTGCGGCAACGTCGCCCGGCCCGATTTCACTTCGCCGACCACATGCATTGCCAGCCGCTCGGCATGGCGGCGCATCTCGGTCTCACCGCGCAAAGTCACCAGATGTTGGAAAAACGCAACGGGATCGGCAATGATTTTGGCGGGTACTGGGCGTGACGCAGCGCTGGCGGCGGTCGCAGCAGCGACAGCTCCGAAGAAACCCACCAGCGTCTTGTCGATCGTCATGCGTGCCCGCTTTGATAGTGCCGCACCCCCGAGTGAGCATACGTTTTCAGGAGGAGCAAGCGCATCCTGGCGTTATCCTGCGGCATCAACAGGGCGATGGCGTGGCAGAGATTTCGAACCGGGCCGGAATCGCCCCCTGGTTGAACTGTCAGCGATCAGGAACGCTTTGATTCAGCATGGTTTCCCAGGCTGCCGTGCAAATCGCGATGGAGTGCGATGTAACCAGGCGATGTGCTGCGCAGATGTGGACGAAGCAGGTCCGTCAGGGCCGGTAACTGGTGAAACGGTACCGCCGGGACAGCATGGTGGGCCGTGTGATTCGGCATGTTCCAGGCCAGCCAGTTGATCAGCGGCGCAGCAAAAACCGTGCGGCTGTTGAGGAGCATATCTGGCACCAGCGGCAATCCTGTGTGCTCGGCCATCAGATAGGCCCGGAGGAACGGCTGTCCCAAAAGGATTGGCAAAATCCAGAGCCAAATGAGCCAAGTCCATCCGAACCAGAGGCCAGCGGCGGCAAGGATCGCGTAGGCCACTAGATAGGCGCGCGCCTCCAGGATCACACGCGGCAGTGCTCGTTCCGGCACGAAACCTTCGAGCTTGCGGCTGGTGGCGTAGCGAATGAGGCCCAGCAGCGAGGCCGTCCAATAACCCCAGCCTGTGAGGGACAGCAGATACTGCGGCCAGGTCGCGGGCCGGGGCGTTGCTAGCTCGGGATCGTGCCCGGGGTCCTGCGTGTGGCGGTGATGGGCCAGATGAAAGAAGCGGAAATAGCGCGGCGGCAGAACCAGGAGAAGACCCGCAGCCTCGGCCAGCGCGAGGTTGAGCCACTCGGTGCGGAACGCCGTGCCGTGGATGCATTCGTGCTCCAGCGGGAACAAGAACACGATCAGAATGCCTTGCACGATCGATAGGGGCAGCAACAGCCACCAGCTGTGCAGCGACAGGAGCAACCATGACGACAGGACCAGCAGCGCCAGATGACCGGCCAGATGCCCAAGCCCTGGCGCATCCGCCATCTCACGCAACCCTGCCATCGCACCGGCCGGAATCGTCGCGATGGCCTCGCGATGAGTGATTGGCGCCATTATCGCGTGTTCAGTCATGGACCCCTTGCGCGTTCACGATAGTGCTGGAGAATGTGGAGGCGGATGCGGCTGGAGAGCCCGCTGGTTTCGTCACCCTCGGCGGCGCGGCGCTCGTCGATGCGCGCGACCACTCCGGTCACGGTCAACGCCTCGGCCACCGCCACATCCTTCAGCGCTTCCCAGAACGGCGCCTCCAGCGAGATCGACGTCCGGTGACCAGAAATCGTCAGTGAACGTTTGATGGGGCGCATTGACGGTCCGCGCTATGCATCTTCAGTGCTATCCCGCTTCATCGCGTCGAGCCGCTCCTGCGACCGCACCGCCTCGGCCTCGGTTTTCAGCCGCTCGACCTTTGGGCGGCCGTGCTTGGCGCGGGCGGCCTCGGCCTCGCGCTCCTTGGCTTCGCGTTCCTTCACTTTGCGGTAAAGCTTCAGATTGACGATATCGCCCGCCATGGCCGTACTCCCAATCAACCGGGACCAATCATCTTCTCAGGCCGCACGATAGCATCGAAATCATCGCCAGGGATACCATCGGCGATGGCCTCCTCACGCAGCGTGGTGCTGTGCCGATGCGCGGTCTTGGCAATTTTGGCGGCGCGGTCGTAGCCGTATTTGGGGGCGAGGGCTGTGACCAGCATCAGGGATTTATCCAATGATGCCTTGATGTTGTCGAGGCGCGGCTCGATGCCCGCGACGCAATGCTCCGTGAACGACATGGCGGCATCAGCGAGGAGCCGTACCGATTGCAGAAAATTATACGCCATCACTGGGTTGAACACGTTCAGCTCAAAATGGCCCGATGCGCCGGCAAACGTTATGGCGGCTTGGTTGCCGAAGACTTGCACGCAGACCATGGTCAGCGCTTCGCACTGGGTCGGATTGACCTTGCCGGGCATGATCGACGAACCGGGTTCGTTCTCGGGCAACGCCAGTTCGCCGAGGCCCGAGCGCGGCCCAGAACCCAAAAAGCGGATATCGTTGGCGATCTTGAACAGGCTCGCCGCCACGGTGTTCAGCGCGCCGTGGCTCATCACCATGGCGTCATGGGCGGCCAAAGCCTCGAATTTGTTGGGTGCGCTGGTAAACGGCATTTTCGTCAGGTTGGCGATGCGTTCGGCCACCATTTCTGCAAAGCCCACCGGCGCGTTCAACCCCGTGCCCACCGCCGTGCCGCCTTGCGCCAGCTGCATCAGCATGGGAAGCGTCTGCTCGATGCGGGAAATCCCGTTCTCGACCTGCTGGCGATAGCCGGAAAACTCCTGCCCCAACGTTACTGGCGTCGCGTCCTGCGTATGGGTGCGGCCGATCTTGATGATCGCCTTCCAGGCTTCCGCCTTGTCATTCAATGCGTTGCGCAAATACTGCAAGGCTGGCAGCAGCCGGTGATGGATTTCCTCGGCACACGCAATGTGCATGGCCGAGGGGTACGTGTCGTTGGACGACTGGCTCATGTTGACGTGATCGTTGGGATGCACCGGGGTCTTAGACCCCATCACCCCGCCGAGCATCTCAATCGCCCGGTTCGAAATCACCTCATTGGCGTTCATGTTCGACTGCGTGCCGGACCCGGTCTGCCAGACCACCAGCGGGAAATGCGCGTCCAGCTTGCCCTCGGCCACTTCCTGCGCGGCCGCGACGATCGCCGTCTCCAGCCGCCCGTCCAGCTTGCCAAGCGAGGCGTTTACCTCCGCCGCTGCCCGTTTGATGATGCCGAGTGCACGGATTACGCTGGCCGGCTGCCTCTCCCAGCCGATCTTGAAATTGCCAATGGAGCGCTGCGACTGCGCTCCCCAATAGCGATCGGCGGCGACGTCAATGCTGCCGAAACTATCGGTTTCGGTGCGGGTGGGGACGGCTGGCATGGACTGCGCTCTTTCGTGACCCGGTCAGCGGGGCTTCAAGCCGACGTGGGCGTTGTCACTGTCGTAGAGCACCTCATAAAACAGGTACGGGCGGATGCCAGCAAACAAAATCTGACGGGGGCTCTTGGGATCGGGCTCGTCAGGCAGAAGTGTGAACCCGACGGGCGGGATATCGATATCAAAGCGGAGCTTGTCCTCCTCGCCGCCAAACTGGAAAGTGAATTGCGCCCCGGCCTGCACACGCTTGAACTGCCGCTTGTCAGGTGTCACCAAGGCGAGGCCAGCGGCGCCCGTGTCTAGGCACATGGGTCCACACACCTGCTCGCCCGTGCTGCGAACGATCAGGCAGCCTGGAAAGGCCCCGCCCACCATCCCTTGTGGCCCCGAAAACGCGACCCCTGCATCTAGCATCTTGAAACCGGCAAGTTCGCTATCGTCCGGATTGAGGATGAGTTTGCCCACCTCCTGTCTGCCAGGGATCGGAATGATGACGATCCACCGGGACACACCGATCGAGGCCAACGGATGGCCTGCTGTCGAACGGCCGGGGCCAATGCCGAGGATGGCCTTGAAGCCCTCGCCCACAATGCCTTCGTTGGCGATCCGGTAATCGTCAAAGGACATCTTGTTGGCGGCACAATCAGGCCGTTGGGCTATGCAATCTGTTGCAGTTATCACAGCAAACGGCATATCTGCGCTCGCATCGCCAAGCGAAACTTCGGCATGGGTTTGTCGCCCAATCAGCGTATCGCCACTACCAAAGGACGTTTGGAATGCGCCCAAATCGGGCAAGTCGCCTGTGTCTGCTATCGCGGTGCTAAGAGCCAGCAAGCCGACGCTGCCGGTATCCAGGAGCGCCTCGACGGCGGTGCCACTGCCAATCGAGATCGAAACCCAAAGCCGGGCAGTGCCGTTGATGAACCTGTAATGCATCGGCAATTCGAGCCGCTGCGTGAGGGGAGCGGTGTTTTGCGCCAGTGCTGGTGCACTTGCCAGAACCAACAGGCCAAAGACGGCCAGCTGTATCGAATTCAACGTCTGCGCGACCCAAGTGCCACAGTTACGCATGAACGATCCCATCATTACTGTGCCGCCCGTTAGTCCCAGGTTGCGATAACCTCGTTGAAACCTGAGTAGCAAAAAAGTTGATTATCTTCCAATGAGATATCTAGATATGCCAAACGCGCAGCCCCTATCTTGACTCGAACCCGAAGTTGTTGGTCCGGTAATCGTAGAACACCCGGCATTTTAGATAGGGCAACACACCCGCCAGAATCATGGTTTGCGGGGTTTTGGGCTCCTGGTCGAAGTAAACCCAGGCTGCACTCTCGGGCTTGAGGTCAAAGGGTAAGGTAAATCTGTTGCGGTCGGTGCCAAGCTCAAGCGCGAACTGCGCTAGGTGCCAGGGCATCGAGAAATTCGGCGGATTGGCCATTTTCACGTCGACGGAGGGCCCGCCGGTATCGGGCGCGACCGGCCCGCAAATCGACGTGCCGGTGAAGCGCTCGACCAGGCAGCCATCTATCGCGCCCTTGAACCCGTTGTGCTGGGAGCGGGTCGCGGCCGACGCCGGGAACATCGTGAAGCCGCTGAGTTCGGCCTCGGTCGGATTGAGGATCAGCGTGCCAGCGCCCGCCACGCCCGGCAGCGGCAAGTCGATGATCCATCTTTTGTCGCCGAGAAACGCCAGCGGATTGGCGAGCGCGTGCTGGGCTGGCCCGACGCCGAGGATGGCCACAAAGCCCTCGCCCTCGATGCCGTCGCCGCCGATGCCGTAAACCTCGGGCTTTAGCTTGGCGCCGAGGCATTTGGGCTTGTCACCGGTGCATTTGACTTTCTCGACGACGCCAAAGCTGATCGGGACGCCTGTGCCAGCCGAGCCGATGCGGATCGGGGCTTTGGCAAGATAGCCACTGAGCGTTTCGCCATTGGCATAGGAATAGTTGACCCATCCTTGGCGGCGGAAGGCCCCCTTTTTGACGGCGCGCGACAGCACGAGCAGCCCTGTCGAACCCGTATCCAGCAGCGCCGGAACCGGGCCCAGGGTGCCAATGGTCACAGGCACCCAGTAGCGCACGACGCCATCCAGCAAGACGGTACGTTCGATTGGGATTTCGACCCGTGAAGCACTCGCCATCGGATGCTTTGGCTTAGTGGCGGCTTGGCAGGCCGAATCCGCCAACAAACAGATCCCAAGCAGGGACAACACCCAAAAGCCTCCGCGAGCCATGCGACCACTGGACATCGAATTACCGCTCGCCACTGAATTTAAGATCCAGAATGCCATTGGACTGGTTGAAGTTTTGTGAAGTCCACACGCGAAGTTAATGCCGTCTTCAGAGATCCGGCAATGGGTCCGGCGCAAGAACCACCGCCCGGCGCACCTGCTCGCGATGGAAGGTGTAGAGTCCGGCCCCGACGACGATGGCCATGCCGAGCAGCGCCCAGGCATCCGGCACGATGCCCCAGATGGCAATCTGCAACCCTACAGCGATAATGACATTGGTATATCGGAAGGGGCTCACCACCGACAGTTCTGCGATCCGCACGGCAATGGTGACGAACATATAGCCGGCAAAGATCATCGCCGCCGTGGCTGCCAGCCCGAGCCATTCGAGCGGTTGCGGCGTCACCCAGGTCTCGCCCCATCGCATGAGATAGCCGAACACCGCAACGACCAGCGCCGAGGTCAGCGACAGGAACAGCGCGGGCGTTCCTTCAAGGACCAGCCGTGTGCCGATGTCGCGCAGCACCACCATGAGCACGCAGACGCCAGCCAGCAGCGCGAACGGCTCGAACGTGCCACTGCCGGGGCGCACGATCATCAGCACGCCAATAAGCCCCGCCAATGCCGCTAGCCAGCGCCGCCAGCCGACCGGCTCGGCCAGGAACACCGCCGACGCGGCCGTGATGGCGAGCGGTTGAAACTGCTGGATGCCGCTGATATCGGCGAACCGCATATGCATGAGGCTGACGACGAAGCTGACGGTGGCGCCGAGTTCGCCCACGAGGCGGAGCCAAAAGGCTGACGTGCGCAATGTTCCAGCCGGCCAGCGCAGCGCGCCATACCACAGGCAGGCGGCCAGCAGCAGCATCGACGCAAACGACCCGCGCAGGGCCATGATTTCGCCGGGCGGCAGATGTGCGCCCATAACTTTCACGATGGAGTCGTTGCACACGAACGCGACCGTGCCCGCCAGCATGGCAAGAATACCGGGCAAGTTGTTGGGGTGGGACTTGGTGGTGGCCAGTGCCTCGGTCGCTTGTGTCAATTCACCCGCCCGTCACCGACATGTGCCGGGCGACGGCCGGTTTTGCTGCACGCCGGTCGATGACGAAATCGTGGCCCTTGGGTTTTCGCGCAATCGCCTCGTCGATAGCGGCGCTGAGCAGCGCGTCGTCCTTGCTGGCCCGCAGCGGCGCCCGTAAATCCGCCATATCGTCCTGGCCGAGGCACATATAGAGCTGGCCCGTACAGGTTATGCGTACACGGTTACAACTCTCGCAGAAATTATGCGTGAGCGGCGTGATGAAGCCGATCTTGCCGCCGGTTTCCTTCACGCGCACATAGCGTGCCGGGCCGCCTGTCTTGTACGGAATATCTTCCAGTGTCCACTTATCCATCATGCGCGCCCGCACGATCGAGAGCGGCAGATACTGGTCCGTGCGGTCACCATCAATCTCGCCCAGCGGCATGGTCTCGATCAGCGTCAAATCCATGTCCCGCTCATGGGCATAGAGGATCATGTCATCGAACTCGTCCTCGTTGACGCCTTTCAGCGCCACGGCGTTCAACTTGATCTTCAGACCGGCGGTGCGAGCCGCTTCAATCCCGTTCAGTACCTTGGCAAGCTCGCCCCAGCGAGTAATATTGCGGAATTTGGCCGCGTCCAGCGTATCGACAGACACGTTGATGCGCTTGACGCCGAAGCGGGCGAGATCAGACGCGTACTTCGCCAGCTGGCTGCCGTTGGTGGTAAAGGTGAGCTCCTCCAGCGCGCCCGATTTCAGGTGCCGCGACAGCGCTTCCACCAACCAGAGAATATTCTTGCGCACCAGCGGTTCGCCGCCAGTCAGCCGCAATTTCTTTACGCCCTTGGCGATGAAGGCGCTGCACAGCCGGTCGAGTTCCTCCAGAGAGAGCAACTCGGGCTTGGGCAAAAACGTCATGTGCTCGGACATGCAGTAGACGCAGCGGAAATCGCAGCGGTCGGTGACGGACACGCGCAAGTAGGAGACGTGGCGGCCAAACGGGTCGATCATGGTAGGAGTGGTCATCGTCGGGCATCCTGTAACAGTTCGCAAACAGTAGCAGAAGCCATTTCACCTGCACAGCGGCGGCTGCCAATCACCCTATCGGCTGCCTCTATCGGGCCGCCCAATTCAACCCGCGCTTCAAGATCGCATGCATCTCTGGCACCGCGAATTCGGACGCAACATTGGATGGCGGAGCCGGCGAAGGCCTTGGTCGAGATTTCCAGGCGCACGGTCCGGCCCCAGTTTCGAAGTTTAGCCTTTGGACGCCAGATCATTTTCTTCCGGTATGTTGCTGACGAAAGTGGGCCGAGTGGCATTTTAGAAGTCATCGACGTTTTGCACCCCTCGACACTCCTTCCCCCGTGCCGCAAGGTGCGTTGCAACATCGGCATCGCATGAGCGGAGACGGACATGGCGCGGGACAAGCGGACGGGCGCGAGCATCGACGGTAAGCCGCGCGAGTTCACCGACGCCAAAACCGCCGTCGCATACATTGGCGAAATCTACGCCCATAGTGCGAGGCTGATCCGCGACCGCTTCAAGCGCTTTGCCGCTGGCGAGCGCACAGGCGATCCCACCTCCAGCGCCTGTTACCCGATGCTGCGCCTGTCAGTGACCAGCGACCAGCTGGTCTATGACGGCCGGCCGTCCTGGGGCACCATCGCCTACGCAGGCAGCTATTCCACCACGCTCACCCGTGCGGACATCTTCAGCCTCTACTATGAAGCCCAGATAGAGCGGCTGATGCGGTACCACCAGGTGCCGGTGAGCGTGTCCATGAGCGACCGTGCTATTCCACTGCCGTTCGTGCTGGAGGAGTCCACAGCCAATATCGACGTCGCCGATCTGCGCGCGCTATCGAAGGTGTTTACACTGCCTGATCTCTCGCGCATCGACGATTCCATAGCCAACGGTACGGCGCGGCAACCCGACGGCACCGATTCGCCGCTGTCGCTGTTCACGGCTGAACGCGTCGATCTCGCGCTGCAACGGTTGCACCACTACACCGGCACTGATGCGCGCCATTTCCAGCGCTTCGTCCTGTTCACGAACTATCAGCGCTATGTCGATGCCTTCATCGCCCATGGCCATGACCTCATGAGTTCTAGCGAGGGGGGCGGTTACACAGCGTTTGTCGAGCCGGGTGACCGGGTGCGCAAGGTTGGCGGTGCAGTGCTGGAAGACACGCGCGCGGGCCTGCCGCAGATGCCGGCCTATCATCTCGTGCGCCCCGACGGCCTCGGGGTCACGCTGGTCAACATCGGCGTCGGCCCCTCCAACGCCAAGACGATTACGGATCATATCGCAGTCCTGCGGCCCCATTGCTGGATGATGATCGGCCATTGCGGCGGACTTCGCAGGTCACAGCAACTCGGCGACTATGTTTTGGCGCACGGTTATGTCCGCGAAGACAGCGTGCTCGACGACGATCTGCCAGGCTGGGTGCCGGTGCCGCCGATTGCCGAGGTGCAGGTGGCGCTGCAAGAGGCGGTGGCGCGTGTGACGGGCCTCGCGGGCGACCAGCAGAAAACCAATATGCGTACAGGGACGGTGGTGACGACGGATGATCGCAACTGGGAGCTGCGGTATGATGATCTGTACACGCGGTTCAACCAGTCGCGCGCGATTGCTATCGACATGGAGAGCGCGACGATTGCCGCCAACGGATTCCGTTTCCGGGTGCCGTATGGGGCGCTGCTATGCGTGAGCGACAAGCCGCTGCATGGCGAGATCAAGCTGCGCGGCATGGCGAACGCGTTTTATAGCCAAAGGATAAGTCAGCATCTGACGATCGGGCTGGAGGCGGTAAGGATTATCCGCGAGGGGGGAATAGAGAGGTTGCATTCGCGGAAGTTGAGGTCGTTCGATGAGCCGGCGTTTCAGTAGGGTGGGGGCCTTAAACGATGTAGGTGTCGGCTATGATCGCGATTCCGCCCTCTCCGCTAAGTGCGGCGGCTCCCACTCGGTTTCTTCACCGATTTTTGCGAAGCTCCTCCAATGTCGAATCAACAGGAAATCGCCTCTATGCGTCTCTTCAGCATCGCGCTCGCCGTGTTCGGCCTCGTGGCGCTCTACACCGGCGTCTCGCGGGGCGACGCCATGACGCTTGGTTTTGGCGGCGCGTCGCTGCTCGCCGCCGCTCTGATTTTTTCGCCCCTGCAGAGTTCGAGCTTCTTCGACATTCTGAACGGGCTGTTCGTGGTGGAGACGATAACGTTCGGCCTGATCAACCTCGCTGACCTCGGCGGGTTCTGGCCCGAAGTGTTCGCCGATTACGTGCCGCCGCGCTACCTGCCATTGGCGACCGCGCTGTTCATCCCGGTCCTCTACGCGATTTCGCAGTTCCCGTTTGTGCGCCGGATGATGAAGATCGCCGATCCGTTCTTCGACGCATCGACGCCGGCCGCCTTCCACATCCGCCCATTCGCGCCGTTCACGATGACGATGGGTAATTACGCGCGCCTGTGTGTCGTGTTGCTCGTAATCATCAACCAGGGCCAAGTGGCGATCAGCGTCTGGAACAATTTCTTCTCGAACCAATTCGGCAACGCCATCCAGGTACCGGACGAGGAGCACCGCGTCGCGTTTTGGCATCTGCTGCTCACAGTGTTCCCGCTCATCGCCGGCTCGGCCATACTCTCGAACTTGATCGAATATGCGATCGCCTCGAACTTCACTCTGCAATGGCGGCGTTGGATGACGGCCTCCTATACCGCGCGCTGGCTTACGAATTCGATGCACTACCGGATGGCGCTCGCGGGAAGCACCGCCGACAACCCCGATCAGCGCATTTCGCAGGACGTGGGCGCCTTCATCAACGGCACCGGCCTCGGATCGTTGCCCGGTGGAACCGGCAGCGTCGGCTTCTACAACTACACGCTATCGGCGATCCAGACCGCGACCAACCTGGTCTCGTTCTCGATCATCTTGTGGACCATTTCCCGTACCATGAACATGACGCTCGGCGGCGTCGCAGTGCCGGGCCTGCTGTTCTGGGTGGCGATTGCTTATGCACTTCTTGCGACCGGCTTGATCCACCTGATCGGCCGCCAGCTTGCGGGGCTTTTGTTCCGGCAGCAGACGGTGGAAGCGAATTTCCGCTTCGATCTCGCGCGCGCGCGCGAATTCGGCGAGCAAATCGCCCTGCTTCGCGGCGAGCCACAGGAGATCAAGCGGGCCGGCTCCGTATTCCAGACCGTCTTCATGACGTTGAAACGCATCATCCTGATCAGGCTCCGGCTGATCGCGTTCAATTCGCTTTACGGCCAAATTTCCGGCCTGATCCCTTATTTCGTGATCGCGCCGTTCTACTACGCCAAGCAGGTGACGTTCGGCGTGTTCAACCAAGCAGCCGACGCGTTCGGCAGCGTCAACGGTGCTATGAACTTCTTCGTCAACAACTACATCGGCTTCGCCGATTTCCGCTCCACCGTCGACCGCCTGACCTCGTTCGATGAGGCGTTCGCCCGCGTCGATGCGGATCGCGCGTCGGACAAGGGCGTACACGTTACGATGGGTGCCGATGCGACGCTATCGATGCCGGGCCTCGCGTTGAAACTGCCGAACGGACAAAATCTGCTGGGTGCCGACGGCCTGGTGCTGGTGCCGCAAGAGTCGACGGTGGTGGTTGGCCTCTCTGGCTCGGGCAAGTCGACGTTGTTCCGCGCCATCGCCGGGCTGTGGCCCTATGGATCGGGTGAGATCAAGCAGCCGGACCACGCCTCGCTGATGCTGCTGCCGCAACGCCCTTATCTGCCGATGGGCTCATTGCGCGATGCGGTCGCCTATCCGCGCGCCGGCGGCGACATCGACGACGCAATCCTTCGCGATGCGCTGACGACCGTCGGCCTACCGGCCTTCGCGTCGCGGCTCGACGAATCCGACAACTGGCAGATGCGCCTCTCGGGCGGCGAGCAGCAGCGCATCGGCGTCGCAAGAGCGCTGATCGCCAAGCCGGACTGGCTGTTTCTGGATGAATCCACCGCCTCGCTGGACGAACAAAGCGAAGCCGGCCTCTACGGGGCCCTCGCCAAGGCGCTACCCGGCACGACGCTCGTCTCCATCGGCCACCGCTCGACCCTCGCCGCCTTCCACAAGCGCCGGATCGAAGTGAAGAAGGGCGCGGACGGCGTGGCCGTGGTGTCGTAAGCGTCGCCGCTCCCTAGTACCCATGCAAGACAGAGCATCAACTGACAGAGTGCTCAACAAACTGGGCGAGTTGCTTTAGCGAATCCTGCCAGCCTAACATGCACATCTCTTGCGGGATCACATCAGGAATGCCCTCCTGGGTAATGTGCAAATCCGTGCCGCACATCACCTTCTTGAGCACCACCGTCACCTTCAATTCGCCCGACAAATTGGGATCATCAAACTTGTCGGTGTAAACCAGCCTCTGATCTTTCACCATTTCAACATAGGTGCCGCTGAAGGATTGGCCATTGCCCGTGTCGAGTTCCGTGAAGGACATCTTGAATGTGCCACCCACTTTGGCATCCATGTGATGCACCGTGCAGGTGTATCCGGCTGGCGGAAGCCACTTGGCGGAAGCGGCCGCATCAAGAAAAGATTTATAAACGCGCGAAGGCGGAGCTTTCAGGACGCGGTGAAAATTCAATGTATAGGGCATGTGCGCCGCCTTATTTCGTATCTGACAGAAGATGAAAAAATGCGCCTTGCTGATCTTGGCCCGCAACAATCCATTGGTCGCCCGGCACCTGGTGCGGCCCCATAACAATCTTGCCACCTGCCTTGGAGATGCGCGCGGCAGCAGCATCTATGCCGGCCACAATAAAATAGTAATTCCACACTGGCATGGGCGTCATATCCATCTTCTTCATCATTCCGCCTACATCCTTACCGTCAATTTGGAACAGGATGTAATTGCCCATCGGCCCCATGTCGTGAGTTGCACCCTTCGTCCAACCAAACATCTGGGAATAGAAATCCCATGCGACGTTGAGATCGCCAGCGTGGAGTTCGTTCCAACCGACCGTGCCCACCGCACCAAACTTCGGCATGGGCCGCTCCTCCGATGAAAAAGGTTGCATCATCATGAAGCCAGCACCTGTTGGATCGCCGATCATCGCCATGCGCCCCACATCTGAAACATCCCAAGCCGCTCTGTGAATCTTGCCGCCCAGCTTGATGGCCTCTTTGCAGGCGGCATCAACATCCGGCGTGTAAACATAGCTCGTCCACACGGGTGGAATATTTTTCATATCGGGCGGTGTTTCCCTAATGCCGCCCATGCCTGCACCGTCAACATGGGTGGTGGTATAACCGGGCATCTGATTGGCGAACGTCCAACCCACCACAGCGCCATAGAATTTCTTCGCTGCCTCGACATCACTCGTCATCAAGTCATGCCAGATAAAGGGATTTTGGATCTTGCTCATGTTTCTCTCCTGATCTTCTAATCCGTCAAAAGGGCGCGCACTAGGCTGGCAATTCCATCAGTTGATTATGCCAACGCTGCATATTTGGAAAGTCGGCCAGCGGAATAGCGCCTGCACCGCGACAGGCAAGAACGTAGTCGCCCTGATATCTGCATCAGAAACGCACTCATCAACTAACCAGTTCCGTCCTGCGAAATAACAAATTTGGCGGAACCAGCACAAGCATCTGCCGCCAAAGGCCTGGATGCTGAAACAGCAGCGCCGCAACCGGACGCCAGCCGCGCTATGACCAACACATTGGACGATCTGATAAGCTCGGGCTGCGCCAAGCTGGTGGTTCCCCGCGACGCTGCAATCCCCTATCCTCCCGTCCATGGATATCCGCCAGCTCCAATACCTCGCCGCGCTTGCCCGCGAAAAGCATTTCACGCGGGCCGCAGAGGCGTGCAATGTCACGCAACCGACCCTCTCCTCACGCATCCGCCAGCTGGAGGACGAACTCGGCGTGCCCATCGTCGAGCGCGGGCAGCGCTATTTGGGGCTCACCCGCGAGGGCGAAACGGTGCTGAAATGGGCGCACGCCATCCTCGATGATTGCAGCGCCTTGCAGCAGGAACTCGCCCAAATGCGTACCGGGCTTGGCGGGCGGCTGACGCTGGGCGTGATTCCGACGGCGCTGCTGTTCACGCCGCGCATAACGGCGGTGATGACCAAGCTGCATCCCAATGTGGCGTTCAAGATTCTCTCGCTGTCGTCGATCGAAATCCTCGAACGACTAAAGGACCACGCCATCGATGTCGGCATCAGTTATCTCGATAACGAGCCCGTCGATTTCCATACGACGCAGCCGCTCTACCGGGAGCGCTATTGCCTGATCTTGCGGTCCAGCCATTCCCTCGCGACGCGCAAAAGCATTGCCTGGGCCGAAGCTGCCGCCGGGCCGCTGTGCCTGCTCAATGCCGAGATGCAGAACCGCCGCATCATCGATCGCGCCTTCCGCGATGTGGGTGCAACGCCCAATTGCAAGGTGGAGACGACGTCGCTGTCCAACATCCTCGCCCATGTGTTGGGCTCGGGCCTCACCGGCATCGTGCCGGAGAATTTCCTTGCCGGCATCGGTCCTGTGGAAGGCATCGCCGCTGTGCCCCTGACCGATCCCGACGTGCAGCACGAGATCGGCCTGATCGCCCTCGACCGCGACCCGATGCCCCCCGCCATCGCCGCTCTCTTCCAGGCTTGCAAGGGGCTCGGGATCAGTTGACCGCACACCATTTTTCCCCGGCGACAGCACCCAGCGGATCAGTTATACCGCGCCCCATGCATGTCATCACCACGACGGACGAGCTTGCTGCTATCTGCGGCCGGCTCGCCAGGGCGCCCTATGTGGCCGTCGATACCGAATTTGTCCGCGAGACCACGTTCTGGCCGGATCTGTGCCTCATCCAGATCGCTGGCGGGGAAGACGAAGCGCTCGTCGATCCACTGGCGCCGGGATTGGACCTCGCGCCGTTCTATGCCCTGATGGCCAATGAGGCCGTGATCAAAGTGTTCCACGCCGCGCGGCAGGACCTGGAAATCATTTTCCTCAAGTCGCGCATCATCCCGCATCCGATCTTCGATACGCAGGTCGCGGCAATGGTCTGCGGCTTTGGCGATTCAATCAGCTTCTCCAATCTGGTCAAGAACATCGTCGGCGCCGACATCGACAAAAGCTCGCAGTTCACCGACTGGCGGCGGCGGCCGTTATCGCCCAAGCAGCTGACTTATGCGCTGTCAGACGTCACGCAGCTGCGCCCCGTGTTCGAGTTCCTGGCCGCCAAGCTGGCATCGACCGGCCGGGCGCATTGGCTGGAGCAGGAAATGTCGTTTCTGACCGATCCGCTGACCTATGATCAGCGGCCAGAGATTGCCTGGCAGCGGCTGAAGTTGCGGGTGAAGTCACGTAAGGCTTTGGGTGTGCTGGTTGAGGTTGCGGCTTGGCGCGAGCGCACGGCTCAGAGCCAGAACGTGCCGCGCGGCCGTGTGCTGAAAGACGAGGCGATCTACGACATCGCCAACCAGATGCCGACGACGACTGAGCAGCTAGGTGAACTGCGGACCATCCACGACGGGTTCCCCCGGTCGGCGCGAGGGCAGGAGCTGATCACTGCGGTGAAGGCGGGTCTGGCGCGCGATCCTTCGAGTTTGCCTCCGCTGGAGCGCGGGACGGCTTCGCCGGCCGAGGCGCAGGCGGTGCTTGAGCTGTTGAAGGTGCTGCTGAAGGCCTCGGCCGCCGAGCATGGTGTCGCCCCCAAAATGATTGCGACGACGGACGATTTGGAACGCCTAGCCGTCGAAGACGAACCCGATGTGCTCGCTCTTACCGGTTGGCGCCGCGAATTGTTCGGCAAGCGGGCGCTGGATCTAAAGAACGGCAAACTGGCGCTGAAAGTGCACAAAGGCGCGATTACGGCGGTGGAGGTTTAGAAAGTGATTGTAGAGCCGATGTTTTCCCGCCCCACCCTGTCCTTCCCCCCTCAAGGGAGAGGGGACTTTAGTGCCTATGGTCAGTCATTATTCCACAATGGCTTAGGTTCCAGCGTCCCCTCCCCCATTGAGGGGGAGGGTGGGGGGTGAGCGCTGGCAGCGAGCCCGTGGCCATGTCCATTTCATCCCGCCATCGCTTGGACTTACTCCTTACCGCCCGTGGTCTGGCGCGCTCGCGTTCGGAGGCGCGGGATTTGATCTTGCGCGGAGCGGTGACGGCAGGTGGCCGGATCGCGACCAAACCCGGCGAGCTGCATACTGACGATGCGGTCATGCACGTCGCAACCGGCGCTGGCGGCCACGTCTCGCGGGCAGCGGAAAAACTGATTGGCGCGCTCGATGCGTTTGCTCTGTCTCCAGAGGGCCGCGTCGCCCTCGACATCGGCTCATCGACGGGCGGTTTCACGCAAGTTCTCGTGCAGCGTGGCGCCACGCGGGTCTACGCGGTGGACGTTGGCCATGGCCAACTGGAGGCTAGCCTGCTTGCCGACACTCGCGTTGTTTCGCTGGAAGGGCAGGACGCGCGCACGCTCACTCGCGCGCAAGTCCCCGAATCGCCAAGCGTGCTGGTCGCCGATGTGAGCTTCATATCGTTGCGTCTGGCCTTGCAGACACCCATGCAACTCCTGGCGCCGTCAGCGTGGCTGATGGCATTGGTCAAACCGCAATTCGAACTCGGGCCCGACGCCGTCGACAAGCGCGGCGTGGTGCGTGACGCGGCTTTGGCGTTGTCGGCGGTGACAAGGATCAGCGATTGGCTATCGGTGCAGCCGGGATGGCGCGTGATGGGATCAATGCCATCGCCATTGCCCGGCCGCGACGGTAATCAGGAATTTCTCACTGCCGCGCAAAGGGGGCATTGAATATGCGCTACGGTTTCATCGGTTTGGGTAATCTGGGCTTGCATTTGGCCATGAGTCTGGCGCGCGGGGGTTTTGCGCTGACCATCAACGATCTTGACCGCAAGGCCGCTGAGCCGTTGATCGCGGCGGGTGCAGACTGGGCCGGCACCCCAAAGGTTGTGGCCGAGGCCAGCGATGCCGTCATCACCTGCCTGCCCTCGCCAAAGGTGTCCGAACATGTGTTGACTGGACCCTCCGGCATTCTCGCAGGCCTGAAACCGGGCGGTGCGTGGATTGAGATGAGCACGCTGGGGCGCGATGAAACGCTACGGCTGGCGGCCCTCGCCAAGGCGGTTGACGTCGAGACGCTGGAAGCGCCCGTCACTGGTGGCGTACATCTGGCCGCGCAGGGCAAGATCACGGTGCTGGCGGGCGGAGATAAGGCGCTGTTTGAGGCCCACCGTCCGGCGCTCCAAACCATGGGCGACAAGATTTTTCACATGGGGCCGCTGGGCGCTGCGGCGGTGATCAAGGTCATCACCAACATGCTGGCGTTTATTCATCTGCAGGCAGACGCCGAGGCGCTGATGCTGGCCAAACGTGCTGGGCTCGATTTGGGCCAAGCCTGGCACGCGATTACGGCCAGCTCGGGCACCAGCTTTGTGCACGAGACGGAAGGGCAGTTGATCCTCAATGGCAGCTACGCCATCGGCTTTACGATGGATCTGACGCTGAAGGACATCGGCTTCGCTACGGCGTTTGGGCGCGAATTCGGCGTGCCATTGGAGCTTGCTTCGCTCACGGAGCAGATATTCGTGCGCGGCAAGGCGGCCTATGGCGGGGCCGCGCAGTCGACCCAAATCGCCAAGTTGCTGGAGGATGCACTGGGTACGGATTTGCGCGCGCCAGGCTTTCCGGCCAAGTTGGAGTGACAGATTTTCGCAATGGCATTCGCAGGCACACGACGATTTTCAGGGCAGGGTCGCAACGATGTCGCTGCTGGTCACGACCGCGCCAGCACGCAGCACTTCAGCATGACCGGCATAGCGGCCGGCGGGCCACGGTCCGCTGCCACGTTTTCGCGCCACGCTGATAACCTTCACGGCCTTGGCGTGGGTCATCGGTTCCGTGGTCTGGTCGATCGGCGCTCCGTTGGGCAGCGACACCTGCAAATGCACGCGGTCCCCCTTCAGCAGATGCATCACGCGAGCATAGAAGGCCAGCACGGGCGATCGGCCCTGGAACGGCGCAACCTGACCATGGCCCTCTTCCAGCGCGTCTTCGCCAACCGGTTGATCCGTGAACCCAGTCTCCAGCACTACGGTCGACGGCGGCCCGAGCGCAGCCATCACGTCAGCACGCCACAGCGGCTGGGCAGCACCCGGCTTGCCGTCCGCATGGCAGGCGGTTTTCAGCGCCGACCCAAGAAATGGATCGAACTTTTCGCCGTTGTGCCGCACCGACAGATGCACATGGGCAAATTGCGTTTCGCCCGATTGGCCGACCTCGCCCAGCACGGCACCCGCCTCAACCTTGTCGCCCGTATGCACCCGGACGCTGCCCGCGTGCATATGGCAATACTGCGTCTGCCAGCCGTCCGCATGGTCAATGACGACGCCGTTGCCACATTCCTTGCCTGCGATGGCCGCCCGGTCGGCGGGTGTACGCATCAGATGATCGGTCTCGCCGTCGCGGATACCCTTGACAATACCAGGCGCCGCCGCGAGCACCTTCACGCCCTTGGCCGACTCCACCGACAGCATACGAATGTCGGTGCCATCATGACCCGGATAAGTCGCACCGCCGCAGGCGTAATCGATGCCGTCGCCATCCAAAGTGCCGTCATCGGGATAATTCTGCACGAAGCAGGTTTTGCCGGGCACGCAATCGATGGGGAGCTGCAACTCGATGCCGTAGGCGGGAGCGGCGCACATGAGGGTTGCCGCCAGCACCGCCGAAGTAGGCTTGTCACCAAGCCGCGCCCGTCTTAGCACTCTGCCCAGAACCCAACCCGCAGCACGGACCCGCATCATGGCTTCCTTCGATATTCTTCTGCTTCCCGGCGACGGCATCGGCCCCGAGGTCATGACTGAGGCCAGAAACGTGCTCAGCTGGCTCAATACACAGAAGAAAACGACATTTCAGACCGAAGAAGACCTAGTGGGTGGCAGCGCCTACGACAAGCACAAGGTCGCCATTTCGAATTCGGCCATGGACAAAGCTTTGAAGGCCGATGCGGTGCTGTTTGGCGCCGTTGGTGGGCCAAAGTGGGACAAGGTACCCTATGAGGCGCGCCCTGAGGCTGGCCTATTGCGATTGCGCAAGGATTTGGGGCTGTTTGCCAATCTGCGCCCGGCCATCTGTTACAAAGCGCTTTCCGACGCCTCGTCTTTGAAACCTGAACTCGTCGAAGGCCTGGACATCCTGATCGTACGCGAGCTCACGGGGGGCGTTTATTTCGGCGAACCCAAGGAGATCGTGACACTGGAAAACGGCGAGAAGCGCGCTGTCGATACGCAAGTTTACACCACCCACGAAATCGACCGCATCGCCCGCGTCGCGTTCGATTTGGCGAGAAAGCGTGGCAACAAGGTGCATTCGGCCGACAAGCGCAATGTCATGCGCTCGGGTGTGCTGTGGAACCAGGTGGTCACGGCCGTGCACGCCAAGGACTACAAGGATGTGAAACTTGAGCACATCCTCGCCGACGCCTGCGCCATGCAGCTGGTGCGCGCGCCCAAACAGTTCGACGTGATCGTTACGGACAACCTGTTCGGCGACATGCTGTCGGACGAGGCCGCGATGCTGACGGGTTCGATTGGAATGCTGCCATCGGCCGCATTAGGCGCGCCAGACGCCAAAGGCCGCCGCAAGGCGATGTACGAGCCCGTGCACGGTTCGGCCCCCGATATCGCAGGCAAGGCCATGGCCAACCCAATTGCGATGATCACCAGCTTGGCGATGGCGCTGCGCTATTCCTTCGACATGGGCGAGGCTGCCGACCTCGTTGAAAAAGCCGTGACCGGCGTGCTGGAGGCCGGCCTGCGCACCGGCGACATCATGCAGCCGAACCGGAAAAGGGTGACGACGGCCGAGATGGGTAAGGCGATCGTGAAAGAGCTGGATCGGCTGGCGGGGTGACGCAGAATCTTGCGGCGTCTTGCCGCCGTGATCGTGGGTGCGGGATTGCCACAATCATGGAGCAGACAGGTTGGCGTACGGGCAGAGCTGCCAAGACGTAGACACACATCATTCCGGGGATATCATGCGTTTAGTAACTTCGATCACAGGTGCCGCCATTCTAGCCGCTGCTCTCTTTATGTCGGTTGGCCCCACTCTTGCGGACGATGCCGCCAAGCCGGTTGATCCCTCGGCCAAGACGGGCGATCCGGTGATGGACGCGCTGCTGGCCAAGGAAAAGGAGGCCCGCAAGGCCTGCAAGATCGACATCTGCTCGGTCCTGCGCGGCAAGAAGGCGGAAGGGTCCGATCCATCTTGCCACGTTGTGCAGACCTGGCCGAAGCAGGCCATCAACGATATGATCGCCAAGAGCCATATCCCCTGGCCCTACAGCAACGTGCACTGCCAGACTGACATCAAATTGAAGCGCGCGACATTGGTTGCCGCGATGACCGAAGCCAAGTACGAGGCCGAATTCGACAGCCACACTCTCGATTGTGAGATCGAACGGGGCGAAGGCGCGGACAAGTACACGTTCAAGGTGAACTTGAAGCCGAAGGTCACCTTCGAAAACGGCAAGGCGACGGCAGCCAAACTGCAATGGGGCGATATCGAAGCGCCGCTGGTTGCCAAGGCTGTGATCTATCCGATCACCGGACTTGATAACACAACGGGCATGCTGGGCGGCCAATTTGTCAGCATGATCAACCAGTTCGTTGACAAGAAGTGCGATGAAGTCAAAGCCGATTTGAAGGTGAACTGATCGATCGCCGTTGGCATTGGGGCAGCCTCGGGTTGCCCCAATGTGCTAAGGCTTCGGCAGCGGTTGCACCGTCCGGTATTTGCCTTGAAGGAACACCAGCGGCTCCAGCGTTGCGTCAAATGCGGCTGTCATCACCTCCCCGACGAAGATGACATGGTCGCCGCCCATATAGGTGTGCCGGGTCTGGCATTCGAACACGGCCATTGCGCTCTTCAGGATCGGACAGCCGGAGTTCCAGGTTTCGTAAGCCACTCCCGTCCATTTGTCGGCGCCCGCCTTGGCGAACTGGTTCGACAGACTGCGTTGGGAGCTTGAAAGTATATTGACGGCAAAACTCTCTGTTGACAGATAATTTTTCAAGCTCATGGCGTGGCGGCCCATGCACCACAGGATCAGGGGCGGATCGAGAGAGACCGAACTGAAAGAGTTGACGGTATTGCCGAGCAGCTCGCCGCTGGGTCCGAGCGCGGTAATCACTGTCACGCCGGTGGCAAAGCATCCCAGCGCATTGCGGAATTCGCGATCTTTGACATCGACCGTTTGCACTGTGGCTCCCCGCATGTACAGATTGGATGCGGCAGCATAGCGGCCTGGCACGCGCTTAGGCAACCGTTGGCCGGGTCAATGGGCGTTGCGGTAGGCCTTCGATGACAACACCGTGAGCGCAATGATCTTGATGTCGAACAGCAGCGACCAATGGTCGAGATAAGTCAGATCATGTTCCACCCGCGCGCGCATCTTGTCATCGGTATCGGTCTCGCCGCGATAACCGTTCACCTGCGCCCAACCGGTGATACCAGGCTTGATGTTATGGCGGCGGGAATAATGAATAATGCGCTGTTGGAAATCCTCGTCATGGGCAATCGCATGTGGTCTTGGCCCAACAATTGACATATCGCCAAACAGCACATTCAGCAGCTGGGGCAGCTCGTCGATATTGGTGCGCCGGAGCCACCCGCCAACCGCCGTGATGCGTGGATCATTACGCGTTGCTTGCCGGAAAGCCGGTTCCGTGCCCTGATCGTACATGGTGCGGAACTTGTAAATCCTGAAGCGGTCACGATTGTAGCAATGGCGCTCCTGGCGGTAGAATATGGGGCCAGAGCTGGTCCACTTGATCAGGATGGCGACGGCCAGAAACAGCGGCGACAACATCACCAGCGCTGTGCCGGCAACCGCAAGATCAAAGATCCGCTTGGCAAGCTGTTCGACCGGCGTCAGCGGTTCACGCACCAGTTCGAGGCTGGCCGTATCGCCCATACGAAGTGTCCGCAAGGCCGGGTAGCGTTCCAGTAGGAGGTCCGCCCCCAGTTGGATCGAGGCGGGCACAACTTTGAAACTGTCAACCACTGCCTGAATGCGGGCGTGTTCACCCAGCGGCAGCACCACAAGGATCGTGTCCGGGGCGCAATTGCGGGCACGGTCAACGGCCACAGCCAGGCGGCGCGCGTCATAGTCGGCATCAGACCCATCACCCAGCGCAAACGTGCCGACAATGGCAAGGCCCGATTGGCCCACATCCGACGAACGGCAATGGGAGGCGATATCTGCCGGCTGGCCCACCAGGAACACACGTTGCACGGCAAGTTTGCCAGTGCGGCACGCCGACGCGAACCAATGGCCCAGCAAACGCTGCTGGATGACGAGTACAAGCGGGCCCGTCACAAACAGGCTGAACGCCATGCCGCGCGAGTAGTGGTTTCCCACTTTCAGCAGAAAGACTGTGGCCAGCAACGCCATGAAGGTTATCAGCCAGGCGCGGCAGATCCGCCCGATCGATGCATCTGTAGAAGTATACGTTGCATAGGCGTAGTCGCCACGCAGCACCCGGACGGCGATATAAAAAAGAGCGACGGCTACGCCGAAGTTAAAATCGGTGCCATGCCGCGCCGGATCGCCGTAGACGACGGCGTAATATGCAATGCTGGTGATTCCCGCCCAGCCGAAAATCACCACAGCATCCATGGCAGCTGCCACGGGCGCCATATTGGTCCAAGCGAGGGCTGGCCGCGTTAACGGTACGACCGCAGCCTCAATGGCCCGGTTGTCGGCAGTCTGAGCGTCAATGGTCATTGCGAAGATACTCGTACGCTAGTCCCAAGGAAGAGCGGTATGCGGAAGGGCACAGGGTCTCGTGCCGTCAAGGCGGCGTGAGACTCGCAATCGTTACCGGCTGTGCTGCATCGGCGGCGTGTCGTGGTTAAAGGCCAGACCTGCCTCGGCTGCCAGCACGCGGGCCATGAACACGGGATTGCCGAGCACGTAGCGGCCAAACAGTTTGACAGGATGGCGCGAGAGGCGATGCAGCCATTCGAGGCCATTGTCCGTCATCCAGCGTGGTCCGCGTACGTCATTACCCGTAAACCAGCGGAACGTGGCGCCCACGGAGTAGGCGACACTGACTTTTAATCTGCTGGCGTTGTCCTCGATCCACCGCTCTTGCAGCGGCATACCAAAGCCGACCAGCAGGTGCCGCGCACCCGACGCATTGATCACATCGATGACATGATCATTCTCAGGTCCGGTCTTGTTGAAAAAGCCGTGATGGCTGCCGGCACAGATGTAGCTGGGATGCTCAGCGCTCATGCGCTTTTGATAATCTGCCGCTATGCCGTCCTCATCACCGAGGGCAAATACGGACTGTCCAGCATCGCCAGTGCGGTCGCAAAATTCTTCGATCCAATCGGAGATTGCAAGCCGCTCCGGGACCGGCTGTCCAGTGCGCGCTGCTGCCCATTTCACGCCGTAGCCATCGCAAAACACCAGATCCGCAGCATTGAGGTGATTGCGGAAATCGGGATGCGCACAAGCCGTGTTCATGGCGTGCACATTGACATTGTAGATGCGGCGGAGCTGATCGGACTTGCCCCAGGCGACTGCTGTGTCCAGCAAGGTCCCGCGCGTGACGGGGTGGACCGGCAAACCGAGAAGACGCACGGGAACGGGAATCAAGGAACACTCCTCAACACTTTGTTAAGGCTTCCTAATCCGCCGTGCACCAGCGATTGTCAAGTGGCCTGCGGAAAGGCAGCTATGTTCGCCCGTTATGAGTTAACGGGAATTGGGCTGGCTGCGGTCCATAGTTCTGCCTCAATGCCATTTGGGCGCACACGCTGAACGAACGCAGGCCAAAGGCACGAAGGAGCCAAGGTCGAATGCCAAAGGTACTGCAAGTTCTGCACTCGGATGAAAAGAGCGGCGTTGAGGCGCTGGCGGCCATGATCGGTGGTGACTTGGCGCGGGCCGGGGCGGATGTCGAAACCTATTTTCTGTATCCGTCATTCTCAGCTGGCAAAGCCACCAAGCTGCTGGGCGCCGCGCGCGGGTTGCGGCATATCATCCGTTCACACCCCGATATGATTTTGACTTATCAGGCGACGGCCTCGGTGCTCGCCGGAGTGGCCGGGCGGGCGATGGGCTGCCGGTTGCGTGTGGTGCATCAGACCGCCAACCCAAGCGTGACGCATCCAGTTTCCCGATGGCTGGACCGCGTCGCTGGAGCCAATGAGTTCTATACGGCCAATATTGCCAATTCACAGGCGACTCTGGCGGAGTTTGCGGACTATCCAGCCAGGTATAAAGACCGTATGCGTTTGATAGAGCATGGCGTCAGACCGCCTTGCCCGCGAACAGGGCGCGCCGCGACACTCGCCCGTTACCAGGTGCCAGACGATAGCGCGATCTTGTTTAATGCCGGGCGGCTGAACGAGCAGAAAGCGCAGCAGCATATCATCGGGACACTGCCGTTATTGCCGCGGGTGCGGCTGGTACTGGCGGGCGGTGGGGCGCTGGAGGAGACGTACCGCTCACTCGCCCAATCCCTGGGTGTTGCTGACCGGGTGCATTTTCTCGGCTACGTCACGCGGGACGATGTTGGCGACCTGCTTGGTGCTGCCGATGTTTTTGTTTTTCCGTCGGTCTGGGAGACCTTCGGCCTCGCCATTGTTGAGGCGGCCATGCTTGGAGTGCCGGTCGTGTGTACGGATCTCCCGGTGCTGCGCGAGGTCATGTCCGTCGAGGGCGCAACTATCGCCAAATTTGTTGCACCGGACAACACGCCCCAGTTTGCTGCCGCGATTGCTGAGGCCATGAGGCCTAGTGAGGCTGCCAAGGCGCTAGCCTTCGCTCCCGGCTTACAAGCGAAGTATTCGGAACAGCGCATGTTCGCGGCCTATCGCGCCATGCTTTGGCCACCGCAGGTCTAGTCCGCCGAGCCCACGAAGTGCAGGAGGATTGCGCGCGGAGACGGGCGCTTGCGATGCTCGATGAGAAAAATACCTTGCCAGGTGCCGAGCGCCAGCGCGCCCCCGAATACCGGGATGCTGAGGCTCACCGATGTCAGCAGCGCCTTGATGTGGGCGGGCATATCGTCCGGCCCTTCGGAGTTGTGACGATAGGCGGAACTTTCGGGCGCAAGCCGGTTGAGGGCATCGATGAGATCAGCCCGCGCGCTTGGCGACGCGTTTTCCTGGATCGTCAGCGAGGCCGACGTGTGCCTGAGAAAAACCGTCAAAAGGCCGTCCCTGGCCCTGAAGCTGGTGAGCCAGGCCAGAACCTTCGCCGTCACATCCACCATCGACGGCCCAGCGGCCTCGATCGTCAGTTCGTGGTGTTGTTGAATGAGCGGTATCATGCGGGAGTGGTGTAGTCCGGAGCGGGCGCTCAGAGCAAGCTCCGGAGTTGCCATCCTCACAACGGCGTCGATTGCGCCGGCTCTTTGCGCATTTCCTCGATCAGGCCTTTGAACCGCTTGATCATGCGCTCCATGAAATTGAATGCTTTATCGACGTCTTTGTCCGACGGAATGTTGATCTCCGGCGCCGTTTGGCCGGCGGCGGTCAGGGGCGCAGTTGTTTTCAGCGTGTCCACCTGCGTTTGCAACCGGTCGATCTCGGCCTGCATGGCGGCACGCTCGTCGGGCGTAGATTTGCAGACAAGCGCGGTGGCTGCGCCAGTGCATTCGGAGACCTGGCCGGTTTGGGTGTCAAGGCGGATGAAGCCGCTGGCCGACGGAGAGAGGGTGTAGCGGCCCGAGACGGGTGGAGTGACGTCGGCTGCGAGGGCGGGGGTGGTAGCAAGGAGTAGCGAAGCTAATAAGAGCTGGCGTTGCATTTCGGCTCTCCAGGTGTTGTGTTCAACATAACTTGGTATTCTGTTGCCCCAAATAGCGGCAGGGTCGAGGCCTCACACCATCCCCCGCACATCCACGAACCGCCCGGCCAGCGCCGCCGCCGCCGCCATAACGGGCGACACCAGATGCGTGCGTCCCCTGTAGCCCTGCCGGCCCTCGAAATTGCGGTTGCTGGTTGAGGCGCAGCGCTGCTCGGGCTTCAGCTGGTCAGGGTTCATGGCTAAGCACATGGAGCAGCCGGGCTCACGCCACAGGAAGCCGGCGGCCAGGAAGATCTTGTCTAGGCCTTCGGCTTCGGCCTGCTCCTTGACCAGACCTGAGCCGGGCACGATCATCGCATAATCCAGCGACCCGCTCACCTTCTTGCCCTCGACCACCTTGGCCACCACCCGCAGATCCTCGATCCGGCCGTTGGTGCACGAGCCGATCCAGACCACATCCAACGGGATGTCGGTGATTTTGGTGCCCGCCGTCAGGCCCATGTAAGCCAGCGAGCGCTCCATGGAGGTGCGCTTGCCTTCGTCCGTCACCTTGGACGGATCTGGCACTAGCCCATCGACAGTCGCCACGTCCTGCGGGCTGGTACCCCAGGTGACGATGGGCGGCAGTTTGCTTGCGTCCAGAACAATTTCGCTATCGAAATGCGCGCCGTCATCGGTCTTTAGGGTTTGCCAATAATTCATGGCGGCCTCCCAATGGGCACCTTTGGGCGCGCGCGGGCGACCGTTCAGATAGGCAAAGGCCTTGGCATCGGGCGCAATCATGCCAGCCCGCGCGCCGCCCTCAACCGTCATGTTGCAGACCGTCATGCGGCCTTCCATGGAGAGCGCCTCGATAGCCTCGCCCGCATATTCGATGACATGGCCGGTGCCACCCGCCGTGCCGATCTGGCCGATGATGGCCAGGATGATGTCCTTGGCGCCGACACCCTTGGGAGGCGTGCCATCGACGCGCACGCGCATGTTCTTGGCCTTGGACTGGATCAGCGTTTGCGTCGCCAGCACATGCTCAACCTCGGATGTGCCGATGCCATGCGCCAACGCGCCGAATGCGCCGTGGGTGGAGGTGTGGCTGTCTCCGCAGACAATCGTCGTACCGGGAAGTGTAAAGCCTTGCTCGGGGCCGACAACGTGGACGATGCCCTGGCGCTTGTCGTGCTCATTGAAATAGGCGATACCGAATTCCTTGGCGTTCATCGCCATGGTCTCGACCTGGATACGGCTCTGCTCTTCGGCAATGCCTTTGCTGCGGTCGGTCGTCGGCACGTTGTGATCAACGACAGCGAGCGTTTTTTCGGGCGCGCGGACTTTCCGGCCGGTCATGCGCAGGCCTTCAAAGGCCTGGGGACTTGTCACCTCATGGACAAGGTGACGGTCGATGTAGAGCAGCGACGTGCCATCCTCGGCCTCATGGACCAGGTGGTCGTCCCAGATCTTGTCATAAAGGGTTCTTGCTTTGCCCGTGTTGGTGGTCTTTGCCATGATCGCCTTGCTCCAAAAACTCTGTTGGCGATGTGATAGCGCCATCTCTGGCGTCTGCAAACCCTCTTCGCCCTGCCGCGGCTGTTCATCATGCCAGGGTTTTCGCTGGCCAAACCCCTGCCGCCTCCCGATGAGTCAGCTGACAAGGTGCCGGTTTTGCCTGATTGACCTAAAACCGGTTCGCATTGATGGTGCTTGGACAAACCACCGGCTGGCCATTAGCCGGGCGCATTCATGATTGCAGGCTGGGCTGGTATGCGGGATTTGTCGTCATCGCTGGCTTTGAAGGTCTCCCGGCGGCTGGCGCGTTATGTGCCGACGCGGCCGCGAATGTTGCGGCCCCAGCGGGCGGTGGTCAGCTTCACCTTTGATGACGTGCCCGATACCGCTTACACCAACGGCGCGCGGCTGCTCGATGACTATGGTTTGCGCGGCACGTTCTACATTGCGCCAGGCATCTGTGGCAAAACGGAAGATCATTGGCGGGTACTCACGCGCGAACAGACCGCTGATCTGTCGCGGCGGGGCCACGAGATCGGCTGCCACACCTATGCCCATGCCGCTGTGCAATCGCTGAGCGTTGCGCAGTTGGAACAAGACGACCGCAATTGCCGTCAGACCCTGCTGCAGATCTGCGGCGATATCCCTTTGGGCAATTTCGCCTTCCCGTTCGGCAATGCCGGGCTGTCGCGCAAGCGGCAGCTGCAACGCCAGTATGATAGCTGCCGTGGCATTCACGTCGGCACCAATCGCGGGATTATCGATCTGGCGATGTTGCGTGTGCAGGAGCTTTACGAGAGCACGGGAAAAGTAGGCGTCGACCGGCTACTGGACGATGTTGAGCGCAAAGGCGGATGGCTGATTTTCTATACCCACGACGTGGCTGAAAACCCCAGCGCCATCGGATGCACGCCAGCGTTGCTGGACCATGCCCTCAAGGCGATCACGACACGCGGCATCACTTGCATGACAATTGCCAGGGCGCTGACGGAACTCAAACTCACGCCCTGACCTTGTAGTGGGTCAGCGCCGTAATCCCGAACACCGCGATCAGCAGCATGAACCAGACCGGATCGGTGCGGTGGTAAAACAGCGATTCGAGGCAGGCGAAGTTGATGCAGAACAGCCAGATCTGCACGAAATAGAGCAGCAAGGCGGGCGACGCCCCGTTGTTCCTCGCACGGTTGATGTCCCGCAATGGCTGCACGATCAACCACAAAATGGTCAGGATCAACCCAGGCACACCCGTAGTCAGCGCCACATCGAGATAGGCATTATGCGCATGATCCGCGAGCGTGACGATATCCGCGTCGATAGCCTCGGCCGCCTCCTTGTCGCCCTTGCCGCCAAACATTGTCGCCGAGGTCTGCCAAAAGGCCGAAAACCCGAAGCCGAACACTGGCCGTTCGCGCACCTTTGTAAGCGCGAAGTCCCAGATGTCGGTGCGCCCTGTAAACGAAGCATCAGGTAAAAACATCTTGTTGATGTTGCCGACCTCGGGCCAGGCCACTGAGCCGATCGTGGCGAGGTTGATGAGCAGTACCGGCACAATCGCGATCACCGCCCGCAGGACGGTGCTGCGCGTCTTCACAACCACCACCGAAAGCAGCAGCGTCGGCACCAGCATGGCCAGCGCCGTCTTGCCCGCCGCCAGAAACATGAAGACCAGCGACAGCACAATCACCGCGATGCCCAGCCAGCGTTCTCCGGCGCGGATGGTCAGAATGCCGGTGAAAATGAACATGACCATTATCGAGGCAGCGATGTTCTTGTGCGAATAGATGCCCCGCCAGTCGCCCGCAAGGTTGGGTTCGGGGAAATCGGTCGCCTGATGGATGGCCAGATGCGGGATAAGGAGGCCGCCCGCAAAACACAGCGCCAGGATGACCAGCGCAATTGCCGACAACAGTCTTGCGAACTGGCGCAGGTTCAGCGGCAGGATCGTCACGGCGATGGCCATCCCCATGACGATGATGGTGAGGGTCAACCGCCGCAGCGACAGACCCGGATCCGACGACGTGATCACGGAAACAATCAGCCAGCCAAGCAGCGGCAAGGCGAATGACTGGAGGCCCGCGCGAAACGCCTCGGGCCGGATGCTGAAGGCGATGGCGATAGCTCCGCCGCCAATGAGAAGATAGGCAAAGAGGTTGAGAAGGCTGGCGGCCTTGTCTGCTTCCAGCAGCGCATCGGGCGTGAGATTGGGGAACGGATCAACGCCGATCCAGCTCAACAGAAACATCACCACGAAGGCGACGAGCCGCAGATCGCGCAAGTTGAGATTAGGTTGGGTTGCGGTCGCAGCAACGGTCATCGGTCAGTTGCTCCCGGCGGCCATGAGACGCGCCTTCACGAAGGCGCCGAACACCGTTGGCGTGCCATCCTGTTGCAGCATCTGCGGTGCCGCACCCGGACTGTAGCACCACGCCGTATCGTGCAAGCCGTAGTGATCGAGCACCTGTTTGACGAAGGGCGATGCAAAGTTGCCGGCCGTACCCTTGAGGCCGCCCTCGCACTCGGTGCAAAAGCCCCACTCCGTGACAACCACCGGCTTCACCTTCGGCAGCCCGTCGAGGCTGACATGCCAGCGGTCCGGCTTATTGCGATCTTCGTTGGGGTAGCAATGCCAGGCGTAGGCCGTGCGCGGATCGTCGATCAGATTGTTGCGCACGCCATGCAGGTCGTGGGCAAAGCGGGCGCCAGACGCCAGCAGGATGGCGTCGCTGTGCGGGCGGATGGCGGCGATCAATTGCAGATAGAGTTCCTTCAGCCGGGGCCAGTCCTGGCCATGGCTGACATTGGTCATGCTGTCGATGAACGGCTCGTTCCAAAGCTCGAAAATGATACCGGGATCATTGCCAAACCGTTTGGCCATAGCGGACCAGAAATCGATGGCGAGCTCGGGCGGCGACTCATAGCTGTCCATCAGCATACCCCACTCAGGGAGCGGGTGCTCAAATGTCGCCCCTGGAAAGCCAATGGAATGCCAGTCGAGGATCACCCACAACCCGCGCGCCCGCGCCGCCGTGATGTCGCGCGTCAGCCCCGTGAGGCAGTTCTCAGGTTCATGCTTCCAATTGCCCGGATGCAGGCTGATACGCACACAATTGGCTTTCCACTCGTCGGCTATGACGCGGAAATCGTCGATGGGCCGGCCGTAGCGCACATACAGCGGATCGCCGACGGCAACGCCGCGCAACCGCACGGACGTTCCGCCCACGCGCAATTGGTTGCCCACAATCTCCAAGCGCTGTGAGGAGAGCGACGTGGCTGCGGCTGGGCCTGGAAATCCAAATGCACCTGCCGCCATAGCGCCACCGGCAAATTGCAACGCCGCACGGCGCGAAACTTGTCCTGGTTTTGTGGGCACGGTTGAACTCCCTCCGCGATTTCAACTCCCTACTTCGTCATGGCCGGGCTTGACCCGGCCATCCGGGGGGTTCAGTACCGAGACTGTACGTTGTAATCCTGGATTGCCGGGTCAAGCCCGGCCATGACGAAATGGGTAGAATTAGCGTTAGCCGACGGCAAACGTTACGCTGCCGCCGGATGCCGCAGCATACCAGCCAGGATCAGCGCCAGCCAGAGCAGGCCAAAGCCGCCGGCAAAGCCGATTGGCAGCAGCACTTTGCGGCTGGGTGGCGAGATGCGGTCGCGGTCGGCGATGGCGGGCGAAATCACGCGCACATTGGCGGTGTTGATGGTTTCCTGGCCCTTGGCCTCGCGCAGCCGCGTGATCGCCGCCTGATAGATCGAGCGGTTGGCTTCCAATTCGCGTTCCAGTTCGCGCAGGCCGATTTGTGCCGTGTTGGTTGTCACCAGCAGCTTGCGTAAGTCGGTCAGCATTGTGGCAAGCGCAGTCTCGGCGGCCTTGTCGCGCTCGTACTCCCGTTGCACAGACGTCGCAATCAGCGACATTTCCTGTTTCATCTGGCCCCGCACGGTCCTTTCCTGGGCCGTGATGGCGCGCAGGGACGGATGGCTCGGCAGCAAGTCGGTGGCAAGCTGCTGGCGCTGGGCAGAGATCGTGCTGAGCTGCGCCTTCAGATTGCGCAAGGTTGCGGAGGCGACCACTTCGGGACTGCTCTCGGGCGTGGCCAGCGAGGAGCGCAATTCGTCAAAGCGGGTCTTGGCGCGCGAGGTTTCGGCCCGCGCCTGGGTCAGCTGATTGTTGACTTCGCTGAGCTGCTGCTCATTGACCAGAACGCCGCCGGTGCCGATCAGGTTGTTCTCGGTCTTGTAGCGCGCGACTTTGGCCTCGCTATCGCTGACATTTTTCTGCAGGGTTTGCACTTGCGCTTCGATGCTGGCGCCGGCCGCTGTCGCTGCCTTGGTGCGGGCATCAGCGAGATCGGCGAGATAGCCGTCGATAATGGCCTGCGTAATGCTGGCTGCCTTGGCGCGAGTCTCCGCCCCCACCGTAATTTCGGCAATGAATGTGCGCTCCGGCCGCCGCACAAAGGTCTGGCGCGAGAGCTGCTGCAAGGCGGTTTCGACAGGATCGGCGACTTGTGTCTCGGCCGCAGCAAACTTCGCTTGCACATCCGCCAGCCACACCGTGATCTGCGCCAAAGGCCCGCGCGGTGTGCCGTTGAATTCGGGATCTTCGGTGAGTTTCAGCTTCTCAACCACGCGGCGCAAAACATTGTCGGAACCAAGCACCCGCACTTGGCTTTCAACGAGCGCCGTGCCGGTATCCGATTGCGACATCGTCGGCGTCACCTCGTTGTCGAGCACGCGCAGGTCGCGCGGGTCCACCAGCAGTTCGGCGTGGGCGTTGTAGCGGGGCGTCAACAGGGTCGAGAGCGCCAGAACCAGCGGAATACCCAGCAGACCCGCCAGGGCGAGCAGCCAAAAGCGGCGGCGCAGGATGTGAAGCACACCACCAGCTAAGGCTGCGCCAGGGCTCGGCTTGGGCGTCACCATGCGGCGCTCGGCCAAGGGCGCGTCATCAGCGTTAAGATCATCCAGCATGGTGGTCTTGCCTCCAGGCCAGCCGGGCACGCCAATCGAACTCATTTTGCACTCGGGTCATTGCGGCAATGCCTGCCAGGGGAGATGCCGCGCACGCTTTTCAATGCGCACACAACTGATGCTTTCGCACGGAACAAGATGACTGTTAAGCGCAAAGCCCCGGCACTGCTAACCCGTTAGAGTTTAGGCTTAATGCGGTGCAAGACCGGCGATGATGCGCTCCAGTTCGATGGCGGCGGCCTCGCCGGTGAACTGCCAGGCCCGCGCCCGGAGGCGTGCCCTGTCAGGGTGTTTGCCAAGCTCCTCGATGAGCGCATCGGCCATGGCCGAAGGATTGCCCACGGCAACCAATCGCCCATAGAGGCCGTGGCCAAGAATTTCGCGAGGGCCAAACGGGCAATCGGTGGAGACGACCGGTGTACCGCAGGCCAGCGCCTCGACGATGGCGTTGCCAAAGCCCTCGAAGCGAGAGCTGCACACGGCAAGTTCCGCGCGTTTGAGCCAGAAGAAAGGATCGGTTTGGAAGCCAGTCAGGGTGAGAGAGTGGGCCACGCCAAGCGCGGCGGCCATCTGTTCAATGTCACCACGCAGCGGTCCATCGCCCACCAGGACCAGCCGCGCCGGGCGTTTGGCCAGGAACCGGGCAAAGGCTTCGATCAGCGTCAGTTGGTCCTTTTCGACCGACAGCCGCCCGAGACAGACGATCAAGTCCGGCTCCCGGCCCGCCGCCATATCGGTGCCGAGCAGCCGCGCCTGGCTCGCCTCATCGAGCACGGCGTTGGCGCGCATCACGTCGATGCGTTCTGGAGGCACGGCGAAATTGGCGATCAGGTCGGCCCGCGCGCCATCGGTCAGCGTCAGGACGCGGTCGCAATGGCGATAAGCGTGGCCGAGCACGCGGTAGGCAAGCCGGTTCTGAACATAGGGGTCGGAGGCCCTGGCGATGGATGGAGCCGCGACCTCGCGCAGCAGCAGTTTTGGGCATCTTGTGCGCGGCAAAGTCGCGTGGGCAAGCGCGGCAACGGCGTTCTGCGCCGCTTCGGAGCTGAGCACAACCGCGTCCGGGCCAAGACGTGCAAATGCCTGCCGGAATGCGGGTATGGCCATCTTCAGGCTGCCTGCAGGCAATGCCACCAACTCAACCGCGCGGTCCACCAACTCGCGCAGCGGCCCTTCGGGTTGCAGTGTCGGGATCGAGACCCGCCAGCCGCGCTTGGCCATCGCGTTGGCCAGCAGGATGGCATCACGCTGCGCCCCGCCGCCCTCCATGGCCCGGACAAGAATGGCGATCTGGCGCGCGTCAGACGTGGGTTGTGTCACAAAGATGAATCGTTTGGTTGAACGGCTGCGTTAGATTAACACTGCACGGTCTATCCTGTAGTCTGCGCCATGCGAACAGGTTAACCCGGTGGCACGCCTCCCGTACCCGGGTGCCCTTCGCGTTCCTTGGCTCCGAAACCGTCCCAATGATCGAGCGTCACGTCGTCTTCTATGTCGGTTCGAAGGTCGTTGCTGCTGTCTTGAACCTAGCCTCCGTGGCGCTGTTCACGCGGCTGGCTGGCCCGGCTGGCTATGGCGAATACCTGATCGCGTTTTCCTGGGCCTATATCGTCTATGGCTGGTCCACCCAGTGGCTTCAATTGGCGTTTTTTGCCCATTATTCACAGGACGCGGCGGCGCGCCATGTGCCAACGCTTTATGTGATGCTGGCCGGGTTGCTCGCACTTTTAGCGATTATGGCCGCAATTGCTGCCGTGACGGGCATCGTCGCGTGGAGCATGGCCGTCAAGGTCGTCAGCCTGGTGCTTGGCCTCTCGGTCTATGATGCGGCCACCCAGATCGGCAAAGCCAAGCTCAGCGCCGGGCGGGTCAGCCTGACGATTGCGTTGCGTGGTGTGCTGGTGCTGCTGGCGGGCGCGTTTGCGCTCAGCGGCTTCAAGACGGCGTTAGCGCTCACGCTGGCGGTCGGCGCGGCGCATGTGCTGGCCGTGTTGCCACTGCTGCCGGTGCTGCTGCCGGATGCCGGGCAGGCCTGGTCGAAGATGACGGCCACGCGCTACACCCATTACGGCTGGCCGCTGATGGCGTCATTCGGTACCGCCTCGCTCGGTCAGAACATCGACCGTTTGCTACTTGCTCACCAGGGCGGCACGGCGCTGGTCGGTCCTTATGGCGCCATCGGTGATCTCATCCGGCAAAGCATGGTGTTTATTTCGGAAGCCATCGCCATAGCCTATGTGCCTATGGCCAAGGACGCTGCCGGGCGGGGCGATAAGGTGGCCGCGCGAGGCTTTCTGACGCTGGCCTTCCGCGCCTTTGCCGCCGTCAGCCTGTTCGGCGGCGTGTTCCTCATCAGCTTTGCTGAGCGGCTGGTGGCGATCATCCTTGGTCCAGATTTCAGTGCTATCACAGGGCCGCTTATTCCGTGGCTGGCGCTGGGCGCTGGGCTCGCCATTTTCCGCGCCTACTATCTTGGACAAGTCATCTACTTCACGGGCCGATCCGGACTCGAATTGATGGCATCGGTCGCTACGGTGGCAGTGACCACCGGCCTCGCCTTCGTGCTGATCCCGGTCCAAGGCGCGGTTGGAGCTGCGATCTCGCTGGCGGCCGGGCAAGCTGCGGCTTGTACGGTGTTCCTGGCGGGGGCCTATGGCGAGACAGTAATGCCGATGCCCTGGCGCGATTTCGCTGGCATCGGCGCGTGGGCGGCGGCGGGCTATGCGGGCACCCTCGCCGTAAGCCGCATGGCTGGCGAGACGCCTGTCAGCGTCGTGTTGGAACTACTTTGTATTGGCCTGACGCTGTTCGGTGCCGCGCGCGTCTACAACATCATGAATTTCAACGATATTCTGGCCGAACTCACCAGCCTCGCCGGCAATGTCGGCGTTGCGGAACCGGGCGAAGCGCCGCCCGCGCCGCCAAGCAACGACGCCAGCTGATCAAACGTTCCGGCGGGCGAACCGGCGTCCGGCGGCCAGAAGTTCGTGGATGATGCCTGGCTCGGACATGGCGTGCCCGGCATCCGGGACAATGCGGAAATCGGCCTCGGGCCAGGCCTTGTGCAGATCCCAGGCGATCTTGATGGGTGTGCACATGTCATAGCGGCCATGGATCATCGTGCAGGGTATGTGCCGTAAGCGGTCGATATTGCGCAAGAGCTGGTCGTCGTGGTCAAAGAACCCCTTGTTCACGAAGTAGTGGCATTCGATGCGGGCAAAAGCGAGGGCGTAGACGTCGTCCCCAAACTGGCGCACGCGCTCAGGATCGGGATAAAGCGACAGCGCTGATCCCTCCCACATGCTCCAGGCTTTGGCGGCAGCGAGCTTGATGCCAAAGTCACTGCCGGTAAGGCGTTTGTAATAGGCCGCGATCATATCGCCGCGTTCGGCCAATGGAATGTGTTCGCGGTAGGTCTCGAAGGTGTCCGGGAATACCCAGCTGGCCCCATCCTGGTAGAACCACTGCAATTCGCTCCGCCGCAGAGTGAAGAGGCCGCGTAGCACCATCTCGGTCACGCGGTCCGGGTGGGTCTGCGCGTAGGCCAGCGCCAGCGTCGAGCCCCACGAACCGCCGAACAGCTGCCAGCGAGCGATGCCCAGCTCTTGGCGCAACCGTTCCATATCGGCGACCAGGTGCCAGGTGGTGTTGCTGTCGAGGCTGGCGTGGGGGGTCGAGCGCCCGCAGCCTCGCTGATCGAACAAGATGATGCGGTGGCGCTCGGGGTCATGAAAGCGTCGCATCGTGGGATTGCTGCCACCGCCCGGTCCGCCATGGATCAAGATCACTGGCTTGCCGTTACGGTTACCGGATTCCTCGAAATAGATCTCGTGTCCGTCGCCCACCGCGAGGCGGCCAGAACGGTAGGGTTCGAGGAGCGGGTAAAGTGTTGAGCGGGCATCCTGCGTCATGACATACCGATTTTGCATTGCGGGTTAACCGGCAGTTTAGGCGACCTCAATGGCTTGCGCCAATGGCCGAGCGCCGCATGGGTCCGAAATACTACCAGCGCCTTACGCCTCCGCCCGCTTGGGGATGCGCCCTATGCGAAACTCCCGGTCGTGCACCGTCTCGCCGCCTGGCATCCGGATGTCGCGCGCCAGTTCGACCATGCGGTGTTCCGGCACCGGGGTCGCCAGACTGACAGCGAGCGCGATAGCGATACTTAGAGGCACAGCCAAAACGGAAGCAACGGCGCCCGACACGCCGAACAATAGCGGCATCGAGCCGTTCAGCGACAAGATGATTTGCGTCAGCGCCGCAATGCTGCCAGTTAACAGCGCCGCCAGCCCCCCCCACTGGTTAATACGCTTCCACCACACCGACATGACCAGAAGGGCGAATACAGACGATCCAAACAGCGCCATCGCCCAGGTGAACAGCGTCAGCGGATCGGCCTTGACGCGCAGCGACAGCCACGCAGACAGTGCGATCGCGGCTGCCGCCATTGCCCGGCCCGTATGCACGCGAAATCCTTCAATGTCGCCAGCCTTGGTCCAGGCCAGCACCCCATCTTCGCTCCACATGCCACCAAGCGACATCGCCTCAGCTGAAATCGCGGCCAGTGCCGCCGCAACCGCACCTGCCAGCACTATGTCGATCAGCGGCCGTGGTAGGCCAAGCGCCATCGGTAGCAGCAGATTGATGCTATCGCGCGTGAAATGCACCGAAGCTACCGGGGCCGTCGCGGCCTCCTGGTCGAAGACGGCGAGCTGCAATTGGCCGAGCAGATCGAGCCACGGTGGGATTGCAGTCTGGCCGTAGGACGGCAGGGCGTGCATCACGGCAAGGCGCGTGAAGAAGGCTGCCGCTGGCAGGGTCAATGCCACCGCACCAGCAAGACACATCAGCCAGACCGACATGCGCCGCGTTGAAGCCACGCTGGGTGACACGCCCGCGCGGGCAAACAGCGCGGGCATCGAGGCGACCCCCAGCGCAATCGTCAGCGTCAGCAACGCAAAGCTGGCCCGGTCATTGGCAACGAAGGCTTGCATGAAGGGCTTGACGAGGGCGGCAGGGGCCGCGCCCGGCAACGTCATCACCATGACGGCGGCGCGATGCGTGTCCATGCCAGCTAGGGCCTCCAGCCGGATCGTTTCGGATGCGGCGAGGCTGTAAGAGATCTGCGGTAGCGGCAGATTGATCATCAGTAAGGCGCCCAACATTGGCAGCGCCAGCATCACCAGCAGAGCAATGAGCCCGCCAGCCGCGCCGCCCCACACGGCCCCGCGCATTCCGCTGAGCACGACGGCAAATGTACTGACGGCAGCCAGCGCCATCACCACCACCGATGGTTCGCGATGCAGAACGTGGCCGATCAGGAACGACGCGATCTTGAACTCGCCGATCATTAGTAGCAGGCATGGCAATGTCAGCACCATGGCAGCTGCTAGGCGCAGGGTGCGGCTCTCGAACCGGCGGCCGATATAGCCAGCGACCGTAAACGCTCCGTCTTTGCGGGCGAACGGCGCGATCAGCACGGCATGAAGCAAGAGGCCAAGGATGATGCCGGTCGAGAACGGGAGCGCATCGAAGCCGAGGAAGAAGAACGCGCCGGGCAAGGCGACGAAGCCGGTGCAGCCGAGAATGCCGGCCAATGTCGAGGCGGCCCCGAGCGCCGGCGGGCAAAGCCGGTCACAAGCGTGCCAGCCAGCAGTTGTGTTGGAAAAACAGACGGCACCGATGATTGCAAAAAGTGCGGCGGGAAATGCCACCATAATCCAAGTGAGTTGAGTGCTGTTGGTGCCGAGCTGATCGAAAATGAGCAGCAGCAGCACCAGCGCCACAAAACTGCTCGCGAGCACGGCGAAATAGGCGCCTGGCGCGGCAGGCACCGGCACCGGGCGTGAGACTGCAGTCATTGTCATGGCATTCTGTCCGCCGCATCAACCATTGTCATTGGTACCATGCCAGCGGTCGATCTGCTCCTGGGTGACGGCAAACCTTGCAGCTGCCGCTATTGCCAGGATCACGACGCCATGCACTGCCAGCAAAAATGCGGCGGGCAGGCCAAGCACCATCACTCCATCCAGCCTCGTGGCCCAGAACGGCAACCCGATCAGCAGAATGCAGGGCAGCAGCAGTGAACTCACCATCAGCATCTTGGTCTGGCGCCAATAGGGCTTGCGTTGTGTGGCTTCGGTCATGGCTGGTCCCCCTTCACCTCGACACTGCGCGCATCGCCCCCGGCAGTGCTACCCTGGGTTCCCCGTAAAGCTTGTCAATTCCAAGGCGTTGCGGGCGTACTTGACTTGTTCTAGACTGCGCCTACGACTCATCTGCCATCGGAGCAAGGCGCCACGTCAAGGTGTCAGGATCGAATTAGGCGATGGGCGTGGCTTAGACGCCGCGAAACCTCAGCAAGGCTACGGGGAACAACTATGAGCATTCTCAGCGAATTCAAAGATTTTGCCATCAAGGGCAACATGATCGATATCGCCGTCGGTATCATCATGGGCGCGGCGTTTGGCACCGTCATCAGCTCGCTCGTCAACGATGTCATCATGCCGCCGATCGGCGTCGCGATGGGCGGCGTTGATTTCTCCAACATCGGCCCGACTCTGAAGGCGGCTGGCCCCGATGGCAAGGGCGGCATCGTCTGGGCCGTGGGCAAGTTCATCAACGCGATCATCAGCTTCCTGATCATCTCGGGCGCTGTGTTTATGCTGGTTAAGGCCGTAAACGCCGCCAAGAATATGGCCTCCAGGCCCGCCCCAGCTGCCGCCGCCGCGCCACCCCCGCGCCAGGAAGTGCTGCTGGAGCAGATTTTGGCCGCGCTAAAGAAGTAGGCGTTACGACGGCTCTCAATGCAGGGGGGCGGCTCGCGGGCTGCCCTTTTTGTTTGCTATGGCAGCCTGCGCTGTCATGACAACGGGAGGCGTGAACCGGGCAGTAAGCACGCTGCCCGATTGCGGTTGTTGCGCAATCTCTCGGGCCATGCTGAAAACCCCATCCATGACCAAACCCCGCGCCCGTGCGCTTGGCTTGCCGCTCTCCGGTACTCCGGGCCCGTTCAATGCCATCACCGATATCGCCGGCCTCGGCATCGGCTTCACCACCATCGTCTCGGCCCCAGGCGCCTCCCCGCAGATCCGCACCGGCGTCACCGCCATCGTGCCCCATCTTGAAGAGACCGCGCCGCTCTGCACCTGGGCGGGCTTTTACGCGCTCAATGGCAATGGCGAGATGACTGGCACGCATTGGATCACCGATGCAGGGCTCATTCGCGGGCCGATCCTCATCACCAACACGCACAGCGTCGGCATGGTCCACCACGCCGCCGTGCGCTGGATGATGCGGCGCTACGAGAAGGGCCTCGCCGGGCATCACTTCTGGGCCATGCCGGTGGTGGCCGAGACCTATGACGGCGGGCTCAACGACATCAACGGCCTGCACATCACCGAAGCGCACGCGCTGGCGGCGCTGGATGCGGCCAAGTCCGGGCCGGTAGCTGAGGGCAATGTGGGCGGCGGCACGGGCATGATCGCCTATGACAGGAAAGGTGGCACGGGCACGTCGTCGCGCAAAATCAACGTCGCCGGGCGCGAGGGCACGGTTGCGGCGCTGGTGCAGGCCAATCACGGTGCGGGCCGCTGGCTGACAGTGCTGGGCGTGCCGGTGGGCAAACACCTCAATGCCGAAGAGACGCTATACGAAAAGGAAACCGGCTCAATCATCGTCATTCTGGCGACGGACCTGCCGATGCTGCCGCATCAGCTGCGGCGGCTGGCTAAGCGGGCAGCCATAGGCATCGGGCGCGGCGGCACGCCGGGTGGCAATTCGTCGGGCGACATTTTCCTTGCGATCAGCACGGCCAATGCCATGCCCACGCCGGAGCTGGCGCCGCCGGTCTGGCAGCTCGAAGCCATCAATGACGAGCGGTTTGACCCGATCTACATGGCGGCGGTCGAGGCCACCGAGGAGAGCGTGCTTAACGCCATGCTGGCCGCCGAAGATACGCCGAGCTTCCGCCCACCCGGCCAAATGGTGCGCGCGCTTCCGCATGAGGACCTGCTCAAGGTCATGCGTCTCTATGGCCACAGGTGTTGATCCCTCCACAGCCGCGCTGCTGGCCCCGCTTGAATAATACCGGTCAGGTGATAACGTTTTGGCGGCAGCTACGTAGGCTTTAGCCAGCGGGGAGTGGTATGGTGTTCGTTCGCGTTGCTCTTGCGCTGTGTCTGGCCTGCGCCCTCCCCTTGGCCACGGCCTTCGCTCAAACCACCGCGCCGGGATCGGCCGCGCTGGCGGCGCCGCGCGTTTTTAATCCGGCCCGCGCCAAGGCCTTCCACGACTTCGGTTCGCTCAACAACCTGAATTTCCAAAGCAGTGAGGACGCCAAGCAGGTCGTCGATCTGCTGCTGTCTCAGTTCGAACTGAAATCGCAATACGACGTGTTCGTCACGGATGACGACAATGACACGCCCAACGCCCAAGCCTTCTTCAATCCGGAAACCAACCGGCACCAGATCGTTTTTAACCGCAAGTTCCTGGCGCAGATCCGCACTGCATCGGGCACGCCTTGGGCACTCTACGGTATGGCAGCGCACGAGATCGCGCATCTGATGGCGTTGCATTATGAGCGCCGCCTCGACTACCACACGCAGGAATTGGAAGCCGATTTCTTCGCCGGTTTCGCACTCGGAAAAATGGGGGTGCCGAGCTACGAGGAGGCGGTATCGTTCATCCGCTCACTGCCAACGCCGCGTGGCGGCATCACCCACCCTGCGCGCGCTCGCCGCCTTGCTGCCATGGGCGCAGGCTGGTCCTATGCCACGGGGGGCGAGCCGCCCGATGTCGCGTCGTCCTCGACCGCCGTTGATGGCCCCGGTGTGCTGAGCAAGTTCAAGACCCGGCCGAACCGCGATCTCTATGGCCACGATATCAACACCACGGGCGACAAACCGGGCACGCCCGGCCTGACGCTGGAGGCCTGTGCCAGGGCCTGCAACGATACCAAAACCTGCAAAGGCTTCAGTTTTAATCGTTGGAAGGGCCACTGCTTCCTGAAGGACGACGTCAAAGGCCCCGCCACGGAAACACCTGCCGCGATCATTGGCGTCAAGCCGAAATATGCCCTGCCGCCAACTGCAAAGGGCGGTACAACAGTGCTGGAAGTGCAGCGCAACACGGTTTATCTCGACGAGCCCATTGATGGGCCGGCGCTGATCACGTCAACATATGAAACTTGTCAGGCACAGTGCGTTACCGGGCCGCTCAAGCTCAAATGCGTCGCATTTTCGTTCTATAAAACATCCCATGAGTGTAAGCTGTTCAACGCCTCTGAGGGCTATTTTTACGATCAGAGTGTCGATAGCGGTTACAAACGCCAGGAAATCGCTCGAGCTTTCGTTGCGCCGAATGCGACAACTGGCTTTCCATTTTTGCTAAGTTCCAGAGGAAATGGGCGATGACCGACCAAAAGCAGGATTTATCCCGGCGTAGCGTTATTGGCGGGCTGGGCGCGGCGGCCATGGCGGGTTCGTTCGGGCTGTTCGCTGCTGATGCACAGGCGGCTGGCCCCAAAGTGCGATCGGATATCGCCTCGCCCGCAGGCAAGAAGATGCTCGCGCTTTACAAAAAAGCTGCAGGTTTGATGGCTTCGGACAAAAAGCAGGAATGGGACCCGCAGAGCTGGTATTTCCAGGCCAACATCCATTGCCACCCCTATTTGGACGAAAGTGACGAAGGGGGGCTCGCCGTGACGGCAGCAGCGCGTGCGATTTTCACACAGCCTGGCGCGACGTCGGCCTTGCGCACGCTGGCGCTGGGCTCTGATGGAACCGGCTCCGATGGCATCTGGAACACGTGTTCGCATCACCGCAACTATGCAGAGCATTTTCTCAGCTGGCATAGGCTCTATCTCTATCATTTTGAGAATATCGTCCAGGCGGTGCTGGGTGAGCCCTTCGCCATGCCCTATTGGAACTACACCGACCCGACACATCCCGAAAAGCGCAGGCTGCCAGTGGCGTTCGCCAAGCCAGCGGCTGGTGTCATCAATCCCTTACACTTTGACGACCGCGATGCCGAGTTCCTGCGTTTGGGCCTGCGCGTCGAGGACATTCGCGCCAAGGCGACGCTGCGAGACCGGAGTTATCTCGATCCGAATGCCAACCAGCCTGGTTTCAACACCGATATCGACTCCCAGCCGCATGGCCAGGTGCATGTGCGCGTCGGGGCTGCGGGCAAGGGCATGTCAACGGTCGAGAACGCGGCGCGCGATCCGATCTTCTGGGTCCACCACGCTCAGATCGACCGTCTCTGGGAAAGCTGGCGGCGGCCGCGCATTTCGGATGGCCTGTCGCCCGACCGTGATCCGACGGACCAGGCCTGGCTCGACAAGGAATTCACGTTCGCCAAGCCCGATGGCACGCCCTCGACGATGCAGGCCCGCAAGGCGCTGAAGATGCGCCAGGAACTTGGCTACACCTATGACAAACTACAAAATGTGAAGCTGGTGACACTAGCAGTGGCGCAGAACGACCAAACCGGGGCCGACGCTTCGACAATACTGACGCAGAGCGCGCCCAACACGTCGGCCACCATCGCCGCTAAGGAGGTGCCCGTCGCCGTGGACATCACTCCGGCACTCGCAGCCGATGCCGCCAAAGCCATCATCCGTAAGGCGTCGTCGCAATTCACGCTGGTGATCGGCGTCGAGGCAACGAAGAATCCGGGCTGCGTGTACGACGTGTTCTTGAAGGTCAAGCCTACCCTCAACGCGCCCGCGACCGAGGAACGCTTCATCGAGACCTTCAATCTGTTCGGCGCCATGCACGCCGGCCACGGCCATCGCAAACCCATCACCTGGCGAGCCGACATCACTGATCTCGTGCGCGCCAGTAAGTTCGATCCGACGGCACCCGGACAAATCATCGTCAAATGCCGCTTCACCGACCCCATCGGCCCCGCCGTCATCAAGAGCGTGACCGTTCAAGCACAGTAGGCGTGACTGATCAATGACGCACATCGATAAACGTGTTCTCATAACGGCGGCTGCGAAGGGCATCGGGCGTGTCACAGCCGAAGCGTTTCTGGCGGCGGGTGCGCGCGTCTATATCTGCGATGTGGACCGCGGGGCGATGAGCATGGCGCTGAAGGAACAGCCCGAGTTCGGCGGGATTCCAGCCGATGTGGCGGACGAAAGCCAAGTCGGCAAACTGTTCGAGCAAGCGCTCGCCCATCTCGGCGGGCTCGATATCCTGGTCAGCAATGCCGGCATCGCCGGGCCCACGGCGAACCTGGAAGATATCTCGTTGGCTGATTGGCGGCGCTGCCTCGCTGTCAATCTCGACGGTACATTCCTGTGTGCCAAGGCCGCGATCCCGTTCCTCAAACGCAACCAAGGCGGCAGTATCGTCAATATGTCGTCCAACGCCGGGCTGTTCGGCTTTCCGCGCCGCTCGCCCTACGCCGCGGCAAAATGGGCGATCCGCGGACTGACGAGAACGCTGGCCCAAGAACTGGGTCCGTCCGGCATCCGCGTCAACTGCATCTGCCCAGGTGCCGTCGAAGGCGACCGCATCAATCGTGTCATCGCCAACGAAGCTGCCAAGACCAACCGCTCGCAGGACGAGGTGCGCGCCGGTATGACGATGCAGTCCTCATTGAAGACATTCGTTCAGCCAACCGATATTGCCAGCATGATCCTGTTTCTGACATCGGACGCGGGCGCGCGGATTTCCGGGCAGGAGATCGCGATCGATGGGCATACGGAAACTTTGTAGGGGAAGGGGCGAACAGTGAGTGGCGAATGGCGAGTGGGGGAAAAGTGTTCCTTCCATCCACATTCGCCACTCACCATTCGCGATTTTGATTGGCCAAACGCCCCACCCAACCCCCCGCCTGGAAACGCGCTGAGCTTGAGCGGCTGGCGGCAGAGCAAGCGCGCGCGGCTGCCGTCGCCCGCAACCGGTTGGAGGGCAATCCGCGCAAGCTGATCGAAGCGGCGTGCGCTGGTGAGGTGCGCTCCGATCAACTCTCGAAGCGCCTGATGACATGCCGATCCTCGGTGCCATCGGCTGGGGGCAAATCCATGCGCTCGGCGGTAACAAGCGGCTGACCGAAGCGCTGATCGGCACGCGCATCGGTACGGTGTTCGCCCATGGCGGGTTCTGTAGCGAATTCGGAAAGACCGTCGCAAACCGCTTCCCTCCCTATTGGCTATTGGCTACTCCCTATTCGCTCAGGAACAGAAGGATCTCTTGCAATGTCTCACCAAATCAAACAAGCCGCCTGCGTCGGTGCGGGCGTCATCGGCGCGGCCTGGGCGGCACGGCTCGCCTGGAACGGCATCGACGTGAAGGTGCTGGACCCGCATCCCGAGGCCGAAGCGCGGATGGCCGATGTGCTCGCCAATGCCGAGCGGGCGCAAGCCAAGCTGACCATGGCGCCGGTTTCCAAGCGCGGCCAGATCACGGTCGTGCGGGAGGTCAAGGCCGCCGTCGAGGATGCCGAGTTCATCCAGGAAAGTGCGCCCGAGCGCGAGGACCTGAAGATCAAGCTGTTCGCAGAGATTGATCAGTATGCGCGGCCTGATGTGCTGATCTGTTCGTCTACATCGGGATTGCTGCCGTCGAAATTGCAATCGGCGATGAAACGCCCCGAACGCATGATGGTCGGCCACCCCTTCAATCCTGTCTACCTGATGCCGCTGGTCGAGGTCGTCGGGGGTGCCAAGACTGCTCCCGCGAATATCAGCCGCGCCATGGAGTTCTACCGCTCCATCGGCATGCATCCTTTGCATGTGCGTAAGGAAATCGACGCCTTCATTGCCGACCGGCTGATGGAAGCGCTTTGGCGCGAGGCGCTGTGGCTGGTCAACGACGGCGTCGCCACCGCCGAGGAGATCGACGACGCCATGCGCTTTGGCCCCGGCCTGCGCTGGTCATTCATGGGCACGTTCCTGATCTATCGCATCGCGGGCGGCGTCGAGGGTATGCGTCATTTCATGGGCCAGTTCGGCCCGTCGCTGAAATGGCCATGGACCAAGCTGATGGATGTGCCGGAGTTGACGCCGGAACTCCTGGACACAATTTGTGCGCAATCGGATGATCAGGCGAGGGGCGTTTCCATTCGCGATCTGGAGCGCAAGCGCGACGACTGTCTCGTGACGCTGTTCCAAGCGTTGAAAACGCAAGACTACGGCGCTGGTAAAACGTTGGCGGACTATGAAAAGCGTCTGTATGCGCAAGCCCACGCTGGCACCGTGGCTGCGGCGCATGACTTCTCCAAGCCCCTGCGCCTCTACGAAGCCACCGTCGCGCCGGACTGGACCGACTACAACAAGCATATGAACGAAAGCCGCTATCTGCAGGTGTTCAGCAATGCGACGGATGCGCTGCTGCAATTGATTGGAGTCGATGAAGCGTATACCAAGCGCGGCCTCAGCTTCTACACCGCCGAAACCCACATCATGCATAAGAAGGAAGTAGCGGCGCTCGAGCCTATCCATGTCGAGACGCAAGTGCTCGGCCACGACGGCAAGCGACTGCATGTTTTCGCGACCATCCGGCACTCGCGCACCGGTGACGTGCTGGCGACCGGCGAGCAGATGCTACTGCATGTGGACCAGGCGGCGGGCAAAGTGGCCCCGGCCGAGCCGCAGGTGATCGCCAAACTTGCAGAGATCGCCAAGGGGCAGGCAGGGCTGCCACGACCCAAGGATGCCGGGCGGGCGATCGGGTTCGGCAAACCGGGAGCAGTGTAAGGCGGAGGTTGACAACTGTAAGGTGACGGCTTACAGTGCGCGGAGTGGTAAATGATCAAGAGTTTCCGCAGCAAGGCGCTGGAGCGGTTCTGGGGAAAGGTGAGGTTCGCCGCGTTGATCCCCGGCATGTGGCAAAACTCACGCGCCTTCTCGATGTGTTGGAGAGCGCGACAGATCCTCGAGAGATGGACAAGGACGATACACGGTTTCACGTCCTGACCGGTGATCAACTTGGCCGTTACTCCGTTAGGGTCGACAAGAATTGGCGGGTGACCTTTGGTTGGACCGATTGGGGGCCAGACGCCATTGATGTCGACTACGAGGATTACCACTGAGGAGTGTTTTTCAATGCAGAAGTCAACGCGCCATCCAATCCTTCGGATGGCCCATCCGGGCGAGCATTTGCGCGAGGACACGTTGCCAGCGCTCGCAATCAGCAAAACGGCATTGGCTCTGGCACTCGGTGTCAGCCGGCAGACGCTTTACGACCTGCTAGATGAGAAGCAAGGTGTTAGTGCCGTCATGGCAATGCGGCTTGCGGCGGTGATCGGAGGTTCGCCAGAGCTGTGGCTCAATTTGCAGATGTCTTACGACCTCTGGAAAGCCCGCAAAGAGGTGGACGTCTCAAAGCTCAAGCGCCTGCGCGAGACCTCCGAGGAATCCGTCGAACCTACCAAACCCAAAGCCAAAACCCGCGCAAAGGCGGCCTGATTTCGCAAGGACCCAAAATGGACTTCTCCCTCTCGGACGAACAACGCCAGATCATCGACACCACGCGTGCGTTCGTGGAAAAAGAGCTGTACCCGCACGAAGCCGAGGTCGAGCGGACGGGTGTACTGCGGCACGAAGTGCGCGATGCGATTAAGAAAAAAGCGATCGAGGCCGGGCTCTATGCTGCCAACATGCCGGCGGAAGTCGGCGGGGCGGGGCTCGATACGCTGACCTGGATCCTGTTGGAGCGCGAACTCGGCCGCGCCAACTATGCGCTGCACTACAATTGCGTGTTCCGTCCGAGCTACATCCTCAATGCGTGCGTTGGCGAGCAGCGGGAGAAGTATCTCCTAGGCTCCGTAAACGGATCAGCCGTCGATTGTGTCGCCATGACCGAACCGCAAACCGGTTCCGACGTGCGCGGCATGAAAACCTTCGCGCGTGCTGACGGCGACGACTACGTCATCAACGGCACCAAGCATTTCATCAGCCACGCCGACGAGGCGACCTTCGTCATCCTGTTTGCCGCCACCGGCGAAGAGGACACCGCCAAGGGCAAGAAGAAGCTGGTGACAGCCTTCCTGATCGATAAAGGCACGCCCGGCTTCACGGTGCGCGACGGCTACCGAAATGTGTCCCACCGCGGCTACAACAATTGCATCCTCGATTTCACCGACTGCCGGGTCAACAAAAGGCAAATCCTGGGCGCGCCCGGTAAAGGTTTCGAGGTCGCCAACAACTGGCTTGGCGCAACGCGGCTCCAGGTTGCCGCGACGTGTCTTGGGAGAGCCGAGCGCGCGCTCGACCACGCCAAGCAATTTGCGGTGGACCGGGTGCAATTCGGCCAGCAGATCGGCAAGTTCCAAGGCGTGTCATTCCAACTTGCCGACATGGCAGTGGAGCTGAAAGCGGCCGAACTGATGACACTGGAAGCGGCCTGGAAGGTCGACCAGAAGACTGCCACCGACATGGACATGGCGATGGCGAAACTGAAAGCCACCGAGATGCTGGCGATGGTGGCGGACAAGGCCATCCAGATCCATGGCGGCATGGGGCTGATGGCGGACCTGCCGCTGGAGCGGATCTGGCGCGATGCGCGGGTGGAGCGGATCTGGGAAGGCACGAGCGAGATCCAGCGGCATATCATCAGTCGAGCGATGCTGCGGCCGTTGGG
>JANYHF010000023.1 GCA_025359185.1 Hyphomicrobiaceae bacterium
GCAATCAGCTCAGACTTGTCGAGTGTGCCAAGCGCCCCGGTGTCCATCCCCAGCTTGAATCAGCCCGTTCAAGCCAGATCAAGCCACCGCGCCCGAGTCAGTCCGTCGCACCGAGTGGCAAATCGGGGGTGAGCAATTACATGTTAGGGATGGAAAGAGCGAAACTGTACCCGCGGGTTCCACTTTCCCTAATCCCTAATATCTAGTCCCTAGTCCCTCTTTCTACTGCTTAACTTCAGGCACTGCCGTCGCAGGGGGCGTGTTCCGGCTGCGGCCACTCTTCACCACACCATCGATCACCGTCATGCCCACCCCTGGCAGATCGCCAAGCGCTATCGAGTGCAGCAGGCTCTTGCCCGCCGAATGCTGTGCCTTGTCGAGGAACACGAAATCGGCCGCATGCCCCACGTCGATCAACCCGCAATCGAGATTGCGCAGCCGGGCCGTGTTGCCGGTCGCAAAGCAGATCGCCACCTCGGCGGGCACATCGCCCAGCGCCGACAGCATCGAGATCATCCGCAAAATGCCCAACGGCTGTACGCCTGACCCGGCTGGCGAATCAGTACCCAGAATGACGCGGGCAAGATCACCCATCTCGCGCGCCGTCCGCAGCGCGAACAGCGCCGCCCGCTCGTTGCCGTTATGCACAATCTCCAGCCCACGCTTGCAGCCCTCGCAGATGCAGCGGATTTCACTGTCTGGCAGCGCCGTATGTCCCCCATTAATATGTCCGACCACGTCGGTGTCGGCCTCCAGCACGATGTCAGCCCCGATCAGCCCGGAGCCGGGGATCGACGGCCCGCCAGTATGGATCGTCGAGTTCATGCCGTACTTGCGCGCCCAGGCTACCATGCGTTTGGCCGTTGGGCCGTCCTTCACACCGCCAAGCCCCACTTCACCCAACAGTGTGACGCCCGCCTTCGCGAGCTCCGCGAAATCGCTCTCTTCCATGCCCGGCTCAATGACAGGCGCGCCTGCCAGCACCTTGACGCCGCTCGGCCGGAACGCCGCGAACGAGCGTTGCGCGGTGATCGCCATCGCCTTCAGCCCGACGATGTCGCGCGGACGCCCCGGCGTATGCACTTCGCCCGCTGAGATCATCGTGGTGACGCCGCCATGCAGGCAGCTGTCGATCCAGCCGAGCTGGTTTTGACGCGGCGTCCAATCGCCTGCCACGGGGTGGACGTGCGAATCAATGAGCCCGGGCGCGAGAGCGGTGCCGTGCGCATCGATGAGGGAGGTCGCGCCCGACGTATCGACATCCTTGGCGCGCCCAATTGCAATGATACGGCCGTTCTCGATACGGATCGTGTCGGCATCGAGAATGGGGCGCGTCACGTCGCCCGAGAGCAGCAGCCCAATGTTGCGGATCACGAGAATTGCAGGAGAGACGGATGGGGCAGAGTCATGCGGCATGGAGCTTGGCCTAGCGAAGTTTCAGCGGTCAAAAAATGGTCTGTTTGCGGCGGCAAGGCATGAATTTGGCGAATTTAGGTTTTCGGCGTCTTTGCGTGCAAAATCCGCAGATTGACAGTCATTGCAGAATGCCGCAAGGAGTCGCCGGGCTCCATTATTTTGACCCGCAGATAACCCTAAATGGTGACCGGAAGCTGCTGCAGATGACGCAGCGGCCATGGACGGCGCGGGGACCGAAGGTCAGTATTGGCCCATCGACAGTAGTTTCAGGGAGGACGTTTCTCATGATACGCAATGCACTAATTGCTCTGACCACCGGCGCGCTGCTCGTCAGCGCCTCATCACTGCCCGCCATGGCCGCTGGCAAAACCATCGCTGTCTCTTGGAAGACCTTCCAGGAAGAGCGTTGGAAAACCGACGCCGCCGCCATCAAGGCCGTGGTTGAGGCCGCTGGCGACAAGTACATCGACAGCGACGCTCAGGGCTCGGCCCAGAAGCAGGCTGCCGACATCGAAGGCCTGATCGCGCAGAAGCCCGACGTCATCATGGTTGTGGCTTTCGATAGCGACGCCATTCTCCCCTCGATCGCAGCCATCAGCAATGCTGGCATCAAGTCGATCGCCTATGACGTGCAGTTCGAGGACCCGAACGCCCTCTACATCACGTTCGACAACGTTGGCGTCGGCCGCATCATGGCCAAGGAAATCCTGAAGGCCAAGCCGGCTGGCAACTACGCCTTCATCAAGGGCGACAAGGGCGATCCGAACGCCACGTTCCTATTCCAGGGCCAGATGGAAGTTCTGAAGGAAGCCATGGACAGCGGCAAGGTCAAGAACGTCTGCGAGACCTTCACCGATGGCTGGAAGCCGGACAATGCTCAAAAGAATATGGAGCAGTGCCTGACGTCGACAGGCAATAAGGTTGACGCTGTTCTGTCCGAGAATGACGGCATGGCGTCAGGCGTTGTGGCTGCTCTGACAGCGCAAGGCCTTGCTGGCACGGTTCCCGTGTCCGGCCAGGACGGTGACTTGGCCGCGATCAATCGCGTTGCCATGGGTACGCAGACGGTTTCGGTCTGGAAGAACTCGGTTGAACTGGGCAAGACGGCAGCCGCCGCGGCTATCGCTCTGGCCAACGGCACTGCTGCCGACAAGATCCCCGGCGTCGCAATGTTCGATGGCGGCAAGAAGAAGGTCAAGATGAACTCGATCCTTCTGGCCCCAACCCCGATCACCATTGCCAACATCGGCGATGCGATCGCCGCCGGCCACATCACTAAAGACCAGGCTTGCGCCGGTGTTAAGGGTGACGTGATGGGCTGCAAGTAATCTCTTCTCGTTCGTGAGACGCTGACGCGACTTCAGCCGCGCCACTCGCTAGGGTGGCGCGGCTTTTCAAAACCAAAAAAGGCGATCAGAAAGAGCGCTCGAAGGTTGGGGGAGACAACGGCCATGGCCAAGCACCACGACGCGAATTCAGAGCCTGCACGCAGTCGCGAGGGGCTGCTGAAGCAGTTCTTCAACGCCACCGAAATCGACACCCGCATCCTTGGCATGATCGTCGCGCTGTTGCTGGTCTGGTGCATCTTCGATGTGTGGAGCGGTTACATCCGCCCGAACGAGGGCCTGTTTGGTGGCTCATTCCTGACGCCCCGTAACTTGTGGACGCTGCTCGTCCAGACCTCGTCGATCGCCGTCATGTCCACGGGCATGGTGCTGCTGATCGTCCTACGTCAGATTGATTTATCCGTCGGCTCCATGTTGAGCCTTGTCGCCGTCGCGACGGGCGTCCTTCAGGTTTATCAATTGGGCCCGGCCTTAGGCGTCGGCCATCCCGCTATTTGGATTCTGGGCGTGCTGGCGTGTCTTACCCTTGGCACGGCCATTGGCGCCTTCAACGGCTTCCTAACGGCCTATGCCAAGATCCCAGCGTTCATCGTGACCCTTGGCGGGCTCATCGCTTATAGCGGCGTGGCTTTTCTCCTTGCCAGGGGCGAGACCGTTGCTCCGATGGACCAGAATTTCGGCATCTTTGGCGGTGGTATCGCGAGCAGCTGGCTCGGCCCGTTCTGGAGTTGGGTGCTTGCGGCCGTGGGCTGCGCAGCCATCGTCCGTGGCATCGTCAATGGCAGACGCCAGCGTCAGCGCTTCGGTTTTCCGTTGCGCCCCGTCTGGGCCGAGGTGTTTCTGGCCGCCATCGGAAGCCTTGCAACGCTAGGCACGACGTGGGTGATGAACTCCTATCCCTGGCCCCCCGGCGTCATCGAAAAATATGCCAAATCAAACAGCATCGCTATTCCGCCAGGGATCGAAAACCGGGACGGCAAAGCCATCTGCATGGCCGCAACACAAGTCGTCCACTGTAACGAAGGCCTGATCTACTACACAGGCTTTTCGCTCCCCGCACTGATCGCCATTGCCGTTTGTATGATTATGACATTTATTGCGACCCGCACGGCCTTTGGCAGGTACATCTACGCCACCGGCGGTAACCCTGAAGCGGCGGAGCTCGCGGGTATCAACACCCGGGCTTTGACCGTCAAGGCCTTCGCCCTGATGGGGTTTCTGGTCGGCGTCTCGTCCATCATCTCTTCGGCCCGCCTCAACGCCGCCACCAACGCGCTTGGCCTGACCAATGAACTCTACGTCATTGCTGCAACCGTAATCGGGGGCACCTCACTAGCCGGTGGCGTCGGCACGATATATGGCGCGATGGTTGGAGCCCTGATGATGCAATCAATCATTTCCGGCATGTCGCTGCTCAATCTGCCCGCAGCCTACCAGAATATGGTCGTGGGCGGCGTGCTTGTGCTGGCGGTTTATCTCGACCAGCTCTATCGCCGCCGTGTGAATTAGGGAGCAGGACCATGGCCGAAGTAAAAACGCCACTGATCGAAATGCGCGACATTTCAATTGCGTTTGGCGGCATCAAGGCCGTCGATCGCGCCAGCGTCGATCTGTATCCGGGCGAAGTGGTCGGCCTACTTGGCCACAACGGCGCGGGCAAATCCACGCTGATCAAGGTGTTGTCGGGCGCCTACAAGCGCGACGAGGGACAGATCCTCATCAATGGCAGCGAAGTCACCATCAACAATCCGCGCGACGCCAAGGCACTCGGTATCGAAACCATCTATCAGACGCTCGCGCTCGCCGACAATGTGGATGCTGCCGCCAATCTCTATCTTGGACGTGAGCTGCGAACGCGCATGGGTACCCTCGACGACGTGGCCATGGAAGCTGAAACCCGCAAGGTGATGAAGCGCCTTAACCCGAATTTCCGCCGCTTCAAAGAGCCGGTGATGAAATTGTCGGGCGGCCAGCGGCAGTCTGTTGCCATCGCCAGAGCCATCCATTTCAACGCCCGTATTCTGATCATGGACGAGCCGACCGCCGCGCTCGGCCCACAGGAAACCGCGCAAGTCGGTGAGCTGATCAAGCAGCTGAAGGCGGACGGCATCGGCATTTTCCTCATCAGCCACGACCTGCATGACGTCTTCGATCTCGCCGACCGGCTAACCGTTATGAAAAACGGCCGCGTCGTCGGCTCGGCGCACGTCAAAGACGTCGACCACGACGGAGTGCTCGGCATGATCATTGCGGGCAAGGTTCCGCGGGGTGCCACGCCAGGTCCGGGAGCGCTGGTGGGATAGCACGCAGGTTGGGTTACGTGTGCCATCGACGATGTCGTATCTTCCCACCGTCCGTGGACGCGCTAACCCAACTTACGTGACCTCCGCAACCGTCGCCACCGCCCCACCCCGCCACGTCAGCAGCGTGTGCACGACTAGCGTCAGAATGACGATGCTGCCGCCGATCCAGGTACTGCTTGTTGGTGCCTCCATCAGCACTAGCCAGACCCAGAACGGCCCGATCAGCGTCTCGACCAGCGAGATCAGGCTGACTTCGGCGCTGGGGATCAACTTGGCCGCCATCGCGATCAGACCGAAGGAGATCGGATGCAGGACGAACCCCGTCAGACCGAGCAACGCTAACTGGCTGCCCGTCAGCGCCCATTGCGGGCCGAGTAGTAGGCCAATCACACCCGAGATCACAGTTCCCAAAATCACCGTCGCCAGCGGATCAACGCGCTTGGAAAACCGCAGGCAGTTGAGATTGACGGCCCAACCCGTCGCCGCCACCAAAGCCATACTGCACCCTTGCAGGCTGCCCGTCAGCACGGTGCCGTGCAGCGTGATCAGAATGCCAATCACGGCGGCAGCGATGGCCAGCCATGTCACCAGCCCGATGCGCTCGCGAAACACCAGCCAGCCGACCAGCGCGGCCAGCAGCGGTGAGCTCGCTAGCACAACCAGTGCGTCAGCCGTGGGCGCGTTCATGATCGCGGTAATGAAACCGACTTCTGAAGCCGTCTGTGCAAAGACGGCGACGACCCCCAGCCCATCCATGGAAAACAACTGCCGGAGCTGAGACCGTGGCCGCGTCGCCAACACCCAGAGCAGCAGCGCAACCACCGTCAGCAGCCCGCGCCAGAACAGGAGCGTGGCGCTGCTCACGGCCGTCAGCCGGAACATCAGCGCATCGGGCGTAAAACAAAGAACGCCGGTTAGGGCGAGCAGCAGGCCGCGCGTGTGCAGAGACATCGGCATGGCGTGGTGTCGAGTGTCCAAAGCACCAAGTCAAGCCGCCGTTGACTGGGGTCAGACCCACTGGGATCTGACCCCATGTCTCGATCAATACCCCGGCGTCTGGCCATCTTGCTGATAGGCCTGCTGGCGCTGCGGCTGATCCAGCAAATAAGTCTGAATGATAACGCCGGTACAACGGTCGAGCTTCAACCTGTAAGTGAGCCCGTTCGGCCGCCGCGCTGTCAGCCCGACCACATCGACACCGCGTTGCGGATTGGAGAACTCCCGCCAGCCCTGACGGCCCAGCATGGTCTCGATCTGCCGGCCTTGCAGGCAACGCCCGCCCGGCTGGGGCGGCAGCGGTTCCTGGATGTAGACATCCTGCTGTTGTGGGTCGGGATAGACCGGCTGCACGTACCCTTGCGTATCGTCCTGGGGCTGGCCGTAGCCCTGGTCGATGTAGCCTGGCTGCGGCGCCAGATACCGCCGCCTGTGCGCAGCCGGCTGGTAGCCCGTATCGCCCATATCGGACTGCACATAGGGCACCTGCATTCCGTAGCTGTTGTCACCGAGATCGGCGGCTGCCGCCATTCCAGCGGCCCCGAAGCCAATCGCTACCGCCACTGCGGCCACCATCGAAATCCGTCGTTCAATCAACATGATAGTCTCCTCCACCCATCTCACCGCCGTAAAGCTGCCGCAATCTGGATGAACGCAAGCCGACAAGTTGGTTCAGCAATCATTCATGTTGCCACGCGCGGCGCTGGACACGCTGGAGGACGCCTCCAACACTCCGCACATGACCAACTACGACGGCTTTCGGAAGCAATCGCACTGTATTAACTTTAACAACAACAGTTTTACTCTAGAATATTTGTTGCTGTATACTACACATATCTTTACCGGGCGGGACGAGTCGACCGTCGGGCTTGTGGTGAGGATACGGTGGCCGGGTGGATTGTGGGGTGACACCCTCATAAAGCCCGGAGTGCCGGCGGATGTGCCCCTGGTGTCTGCGGTGTCAGCAATGGCGTGACGCGGGCCGGTGCCGAAGCGGCTGCACGCGGACGGTTTGGTGCCTTTCGGGGTTCCTGGACCTATCCCGTAAGAGCATGTCCCGGTTCTAAATCGCCGTGGTGCAGGTGCCGGAAGATCGCTTCATCACTGCCCAATACCCATAACGCGGTCTCCGGTGCCTGCACCCCCGCCTGCCGCTTGCTCGTTGGTCACCCCCCGCGGGGCGCATACCTTTAGCCTTTACCCTTGAATTCCAGACGGTCCATCCCATTTCCTGTCTTGTCACGCAGGCCACTGATGGCGGCGCGGCATCCGGCGGTCCGGCCCCACTTGGGCGGACCATTCCACGGGTTGCTTCCCTAGAAGGATCATGTGATGCGACACTTCGATTTTGCCCCTCTCTACCGTTCCACAGTTGGTTTTGACCAGATGGCTGCGCTTCTCGATAGCGTCGCCGGCGGTCAGGCCGATGCCTCAACGTTCCCGCCCTACAATATCGAGCGGCTGAGCGAAAACAGCTACCGGATCTCGATGGCGGTTGCCGGTTTTGGCCCCGAGGACTTGAAACTGGAGTCCAAGGAAAGTCTGTTGACCGTGCGCGGCGATAAGGCCGATGACGCCGGTACGCGCGAGTTCCTGCATCGCGGCATCGCTGGCCGCAGCTTCGAGCGCCGCTTCCAGCTTGCCGACTACGTCGAAGTGACCGGTGCCGACATCAAGGACGGCATGTTGTACATCGACCTCAAGCGCGAAGTGCCTGAGAAGATGAAGCCGCGCACGATTGCGATTGGCGGCACGAGCAAGTCGGTCGAGACGATGATCGAGCACAAGCAAGCGGCGTAATGGCGTTCTGGTGATCTCAGCTGTCGGCGAGGGCGTCCCTACGGGCGCCCTCGTTGCATCAGCACAACGCTGTTCAGATCACATTCATGTCGGCTGGACTACAGTCAAGTTCAGGAGGGCAGTCCGGAGCCGGTGTTCCCAGGCTGCAAACTTCGGGGACACACCCGGTCTGCCTTCCCCCCCAACTAGGGGCCCGCAATTGAGAGCCGAAGCAGGACGATTATGAGCACGACACGGCGCTGGATAGTTTTAGCGATTCTCGGCACCGCTCTGGCCGCAATGGCTGGCGTGTCTCTGCTGAACACCGCCTCGACGGTCGCCCATGCCGACGATAAATGCGCGGCCACCTGCAACGCCACCCACGATCAGTGCATGGCGAGTACCCATGACAGTTACACCTGCGACAACCAGCGCAACCAATGCCTGAAGACGTGCAGTGGCGGGTGACGATTTTCCCAAAGGGGACTGATGCTGAGACGAGGCAGGCCGATCCGCATTTCAGTGGCGGAGGGCCTGCCTTTTGCGTTGCAAAAACCGGCGCACCGCGGGGTCCGGCTCAAGGCCGATGGCGATGTCATAGGCCTCGATGGCTTCGTGGGGCTGGCCCGCCGCCGAGAGTAAACGTGCCCGCGCCGCCCAATAGGGCTGATACTGCAAAAGCAGAGTGGCCGTTTCAGGCGATGGCAGGGCGGACAGGCCTGCCTCAGACCCATGCACCTCGCCAATCGCGACGGCGCGGTTGATGGCGACCACTGGCGAGCCCGTCAGCAGATGCAGCGCCTCATAAAGGCCATCAATGGCCACCCAGTCGATTTTGCCGGTGATGCGCCGCGCCGCATGTACCGATTGCACAGCGGCTTGCAACTGGTAGCGCCCTAGCCGCCGCTTCGTGCTTGCTCCGTGGAGCAAAGCCTCGGCCTGCTGAACAAGTGGCAAGGTCCACGCGGCAGGATCCTGCTCCGACAAAGGCACATAGTCGCCATGGACATCTCGCCGGGCCGGACGCCGCGCCTCGGCGTGCAGCATCAGCGACAACAAGCCCAGTACTTCTGGCTCATCAGGCAGCAGCGTCACCAAAAGCTGGCCCAGCCAGATTGCCTCCTCCGCAAGATTGCGGCGTTTTGATTCGGTGCCGTCCGCATCGGTCCAGCCCTCGGAAAACGCCGCATAGACCGCATCGAGCACAGGCTCCAGCCGGTCTGCCAATTCCTCGGCCTCCGGGATCTTGAACGCTATGCCCGCCTGTTTGATCTTGGTTTTCGCGCGCACCAGCCGTTGCCCCATGCTTGCTGGGGACACCAGAAAGGCTGATCCGATGGCGGCCGCGTCCAAACCCAAAATAGTTTGCAGAATGAGCGGTGCCCGGATCGCCTCGTCGATGGCAGGATGCGCGCAGGCAAACATCAGGGCGAGCCGCCGGTCGGGTATGGACATCGCGTCCTCAGCAGCGGCGGCTAGTTCGTCGGTCAAGAGAGAGAGGTGCGGTTCGGCCGCTGCGCCGGCCTTGCGCCGCCGGGCCGCATCGATCAGTTTTCGCCGCGCTGCGGTCAGTAGCCAGGCCTCGGGGTTGTTGGGAGTGCCCGTGACAGGCCATTGCGCCAGCGCTGCCGCGAAGGCCTCAGCCAGGGCATCCTCTGCCGAAGCGACATCGCGGTTGCGCGCAGCGAGAAAGGCGACAAGCTTGCCGTAACTCTGCCGGGCGGCGTTTTCGGCCGCCCGGTGCGCCTCCGTGTTGCTGGTTTTCGCCACGGCCTGCCTCGTCCGCTCAAAGACTATTTGCGGTAGTCTAGCTTGGCGGTCGATTCGCTCGGCCAGATCGCCCGCACTTCGACACTGCCATGATGCGCTCCGGGACATTTAGCGGCCCATTTCAACGCCGCATCGAGATCAGGCACGTCGATGATGTAGTAGCCGCCCAGTTCTTCCTTGCTCTCGGCAAAGGGTCCGTCCTGCACTTTGGTCTTGCCTTCAGTGACTTTCACGGTGCTGGCCGTAGACGTAGACTTCAAACGCTCGCCGGCAACATAGACCTTGGCGGCCTTCAACGCGTCGTTGTAGGCGAAATAGCCGCCCATGGCCCGCTCCACTTCCTCGGGCTTCAACCGTGCGAATCCGGCAGGATCGGCGTAAATCATCAGCATGTACTGCATGGAACACTCCCGTGAAGTCAGGGCAGGGCGTCAGGCCCTGTCCTGACAATGACGCGCCGCACATGGCGATTTCGACAGTTTGGCAACGAAAATTTTCGGCGAGCGCTTCGCCAAGAGGCACAGCGCCACCCTACGGTTCATCAACCCACGCTCAGCACCGGCTCGCCCAGCGCCTCGCGGATCAGTTCTACCCCCAGACCCGGTCTGTCTGCCGCCGTCATGAACCCGTCCTTGTCCCGCTTGGGGGCGCCCTTAGCGATGTCTTTGGTGCCATAGCTATTGAAGTCAGTCGCCGCGAACAGGAATTCTGCGGGCGTCGACTGCGCCAGATGCGCAATGGCGGCGGTGACGATATCGCCGCCCCAGGTATCCTCGATGATCATGGCAAGGCCCGCCTCCACCGCCACATCACGGATAAGACGCGCCTTGGTGAGGCCGCCAACTTTGGAGATTTTCAGGTTGATGGCGTCCATCGCTCCGTCGCTGATAGCGCGCAAGAGGATGGGCAGCCCATCGATGTTTTCGTCGAGAATGAACGGCAGCGCGGTCCGGCGGCGCACCGTCAGGCATTCCTCATAGGTCCGGCAGGGCTGCTCGATATAAACATCCACATCGCGCACACCGTTCACCACCCGGGCCGCCTCATGCATGGTCCAGCCGGTGTTGGCGTCGGCGTCCATGACATCGCCAGGGCCGAGCACCTTGGCGCAGGCTTTGATACGCGCAATGTCCGCGTCAGCCTCGCCGCCCACCTTGAGTTGAAACTTCGTATACCCCTCTTTGCGGTAGGCGGTAACCTTGGCCGCCATCTCTTCTGGTGATTGTTGCGATACAGCTCTATAAAGATGAACGCGCCGCATCTGCGCACCGCCGAGCAACCGGTAGACGGGCAGCCCGGCCGCTTTCCCTAAAATGTCCCAGCAGGCGACATCGATGGGGGCCTTAACGTAGGGATGGCCCCTCAGGGCGGCGTCCATCGCTGCGTTGAGCGTGCCGAGATCGCGCGGATCAAGACCGATCAACTTTGGCGCCAGCTCTCGCAGCCCCGCCCGCACCCCCGCCGCGTAGGCCGGCAGATAGGCCGGGCCAAGCGGAGTACACTCCCCAAATCCAGTGATTCCCGCATCGGTCTCCACTTCCACGACGGTCGCATCAAAAGTCTCAACAAAATTGCCGTTGGACCAGGAGTAGCGTCCCTCTTTTAGCGGCAGATCAACCTGATAGGCAGAAATATTCGTGATGCGCATGGCGGCGGTCCTCAAGAGGCAAGCGATGCAACCATTCGCTCTCCTCCCCGAACAAAGGTCAAGCCCGGTTGACACCGCCCGCCCCGCCGATGCTCTTATCTTCTTGCCCTAATCCCTAATCCCTAGTCCCTCTGTCTACTTCCCTCAGGTCCCCATGCCCGCCCCCCTCAATCAGAACCTCCTCGACACCAGCACCCCACCTATCCCGGAGGCCTACGCCTGGACCTCGCGCTATCACGGCGGCGCTGGCCCATTGATGAACATGGCACAAGCGGCCCCCGGTAGCCCGCCCCCGCCCGAACTTCTGGCACGCCTCGGCGCGGGGGCCGCCGATCCTTTGGGCGCGCGATACGGCGCCATCTCAGGCGACGAAGCCTTGCGCAAAGCCTTCGCTGTCGAGCAATCCTCCGTCTACGGTGCAGAAATCGGTGCGGGCGAGGTGATCATCACGCCGGGCTGCAATCTCGCGTTCTTCGTTGCGATGCTGGCCATTGCCAAGGCGGGCGACAATGTGCTCCTGCCCGCGCCCTGGTACTTCAACCATCACATGGCCTTGCAGATGCTCGGCATCGAGGCGCGCGTGCTACCGATGCGCGCCGAGGATGGCTTCGTGCCGGACCCATCTGTGGCGGAACAGCTCATCGACGCGCGCACTCGCGCCATCGTGCTGGTGACGCCGAATAACCCCACCGGCGCGATCTACCCTGCCGCCACCATTGCCCGTTTCGCCGACCTCACCGAAGCGCGGCCCATCTGGCTGGTGATGGACGAGACCTATCGCGACTTCTTACCTGAAACCCACGGCCGCCCGCACGAGCTGTTCCGCCGCCCCAAATGGCGCAATCAAATCCTGCAACTCTACAGCTTCTCGAAAGCCTACTGCATTCCCGGCCATCGTCTCGGCGCTATCACCGCAGGCGGCTCGATTGTCCCGGAGCTGGAAAAGGCGCTTGATACGATGATCATTAATCCGCCGCGCCCGGCCCAGTCCGCCATCGCTTGGGGCATCGGGGCCCTTGCAGCCTGGCGAGCAGAAAACCGCGAGGAAATTATTCGCCGGGGTGCAGCTTGCCATACGGCGCTCACGGGCCTCAACGACTGGCGTGTGTCGTCGCTTGGCGCCTATTTCGCCTATGTGCGGCATCCGTTTCCGGGCAAATCCTCGATCGCTGTTGCCGAAGCCCTCGCCACCAAGCGCGGCGTCTTGGCGCTGCCCGGTACCTACTTTGGGCCGGGCCAGGACGACCACATCCGCATCGCTTTCGCCAATGCCGATACCGGCGTGATAGCCCAGCTTCCTGAGCGCCTGCGGGGTTTGCAGATCTGAGAACTGTTGTGGACCGCAGCAAGGTTCCGGTTGCACTGGCCACCCGACTACGGCTAAGACTGCCGCTAATGTTGCAGCGCAGCATGGCCACGAAAAGCACCGTCAAGACTGTCACCGGGCGACCAGGATACACTCCAGGCCGCCTGAGTTGCTTTGAACCACGGGACCGCCGATGATTCACCGGATTGAGGTCGCGCCGAAGACAGGCAGTCGTGATGCGCGCGGTGAGCGATTGTCGCGCCAGATCGGCGAACTCGGGCTGACGGGCGCGGGGCAGGTTGCCGTCAGCGACCTGTACTTCATTGAGGGTGATCTTTCGGTTTCCGACCTGCACCGGCTGGTCGCAGAGCTGTTGGTTGACGACATTTTGGAAGCCGCGCGGTTCGAAACCGTCAAGGTTCATGGCCATGCTATCGAGGTCACGCTGCGGCCCGGCGTTACCGATAGTGCGGCGGAGAATCTGAAGGCATGCGCCGATGTGATCGGCATTCACGGGTTGACGCAGTTCGCAGTGGGCCAGCGTTATGTGCTGAGAGGCAGTTTTGACGATGCCCAGGCCCGCTTGATCGCCGAAAAACTATTGATCAACGATGTCGTCCAGACCTCCAGCCACAATGCGCCCATCGTGGCTCCGTTTGTCACCGCTCGGGCCAACACCGAAATCATCGTCGAAACCATAGCCCTGCGCGACGTCAGCGACGATGGCCTGCTCGCCATCAGCCGCCAGCGCAGGTTGGCTTTGGATCTTGCCGAAATGCGAGCCATCCAGCTGTATTTCCGCAAAGAGGGACGTGACCCGACCGACGCCGAAATCGAGATGCTGGCGCAGACCTGGTCCGAACACTGCGTCCACAAGACGTTCCGCGCCAAGATCACGTACACTGAGGGTAATGCCAAACCCCGCATCATCGATGGCCTGCTGAAGTCCTACATCCGCGCTGCCACTGAAACCATCAACAAACCCTGGGTGCGCTCGGCCTTCGTCGACAATGCCGGCGTCATCGCCTTCGATGACACTTACGACCTTGCCTTCAAGGTCGAGACCCACAATCATCCGTCCGCACTCGAACCGTTCGGCGGCGCCAACACCGGCGTCGGCGGCGTGGTGCGCGACATCATCGGCGTCAGCGCGCGGCCGATTGCCAATACGGATGTGCTGTGCTTTGGCCCGCAAGACTCGGACCCGGCGAAACTGCCCGCGGGGGTGTTGCATCCGCGCCGGATATTCGACGGTGTCACTCACGGCATCGAGGACTACGGCAACAAGATGGGCATCCCCACCGTCAATGGCGCCCTTTGTTTTGACGAGGGGTACACAGCTAATCCGCTGGTGTTCTGCGGTTGCTTAGGGCTCGTGCCTATCGGCGCGCATCCACGAGCGGCCAACCCCGGCGACCTCGTTGTGGTCATCGGCGGCCGCACTGGCCGCGACGGCATCGGCGGGGCGACGTTCTCGTCTATGGAAATGGGCGTCGAGACGGCGTTGATTGCCGGGAGTTCCGTGCAGATCGGCCATCCGATCCACGAGAAGCAGACACTGGAAGCCATCCTCATTGCCCGTGACGAAAAGCTGTACACGGCCATCACCGATTGCGGCGCGGGCGGATTGTCGTCGTCCATTGGCGAGATGGCGGCAGAACTGGGCGCGTTGGTGCATCTAGAGCGCGTGCCGCTGAAATATGCCGGGTTGCAGCCCTGGGAAGTGTGGTTGAGCGAAGCGCAGGAGCGCATGGTGTTGGCGGTGCCGCCTGCCAACTGGCCGCGCGTGAAAGCAATCTGCGATGGCCTCGACATCGAGGCGACGGCGCTCGGCGAGTTTACGGGCGATAGGCGTATCCGGCTGCTGTGGGATGAGCGAACGGTAGGCAATCTGTCCACGGCGTTCCTCAACGATGGCATTCCCCGCATGGAATTGGCGGCCGAGTGGGCACAAGCGGCTCCTGCGTCCCTTCTCCCGTGGGGAGAAGGACAGGATGAGGGGTTGCTCTCTGCCGCTGACCTCACATCCACACTGCTCGCCGTGCTTGCTCGCCCTGGGACACGATCCAACGAGGACGTCGTCCGCCGGTACGACCACGAGGTGCAAGGAGGCAGCGTCGTGAAACCGTTCGTCGGCGTTGGCGGCAAAGGCCCCGGCGATGCCGCCGTCATCTGCCCGCAAGATGTGTGGCGGGCGGGCCAAGGCAGAAACAAGCCGATCCCCGGCGTCGCGCTCTCAGTCGGCATGAACCCAGCCCTTGGCAAAATCGATCCCTATGCGATGGCCTGGGCGGCCGTCGACGAAGCCATACGCAACTGTGTCGCCGTCGGTGCCGATCCCGACCGCATCGCGATCCTCGACAATTTCTGCTGGGGCAATCCCCGGCTCCCGGATCGTCTGGGGTCGCTGGTCCGCTGCTGCGAAGGTTGCCACGACGCGGCCGTCGCCTATGGCACGCCGTTCGTGTCGGGCAAGGACAGCCTCAACAACGAATTCCTCGGCGCGGACGGCAAGAAGCACGCCATCCCTGGCACTCTGATCATCTCAGCCATGGGTATTGTGCCGGATGTGACGAAGACGGTCACGAGCGATTTCAAACGGGCTGGCAGCCCGATTTATGTCATCGGGTCCACACGCGATGAAATGGCGGCTTCGGCCTATCAACAGTTGCACGGACAGTCAGGCGGCAAGGTTCCCGTTGCTGCGCCAAACGCGCTCGCTGTCTACCGCGCCGTACATGCTGCAATCAACAAAGATCTCGTAAGATCCTGTCACGATTGCTCCGAGGGCGGCATAGCGCTTGCTGTCGCTGAAATGGCCTTTGGAGGCGGGCTTGGCGCGACCGTCGCCCTAGATCGGACCTCAAATCTACCGGTTGAAGTCACCGCTTTCAGCGAGTCGCTTGGACGGCTGATCGTGGAAGTGTCGGAGGAAAACGCCCGCGCCTTTGAAGCGGCATTGTCAGGCCATCCGTGCACCCGTATTGGCGAGGTGACGAACGACGGCGTGATCTCAATGACGGGCAAGGCTGGCGTGGACGTCGTTAGCACAACCATCCGCCACATCGAACACGCCTTTCGCGGCCACTTGACGGAGGCGGCTTGAGTATGACCGCCAAACCCAAAATCCTCATCCTCCACGCCACCGGCTCCAACCGTGACCGCGATGCGGCCTGGGCCTGCGAGCTCGCTGGCGGCGCGCCCGAGATCGTGCATATCAATCAGCTCACGTCGGGTGACCGTGCGCTCTTCAACTACCAGATGCTCGTCCTACCCGGCGGGTTCTCCTATGGCGACGATCTTGGCGCCGGAAAGCTCTGGGCCGTGACGATCAAGCATCGTCTTGGCGAAGCGCTGGCCGCGTTCGTGGCCGAAAAGAAACCCGTGCTCGGTATCTGCAACGGTTTTCAGGCACTTGTGAAATCCGGCCTGTTGCCCGGCGATGAGAAAGCGACCCTCACCCGCAATGAACGCGCCCATTTCGAATGCCGCTGGGTGCATTTGGAAGCGAACCCCACAAGCCCTTGCGTCTTCACGAAGGGCCTCGAAGAGCCCATCCACTGCCCAGTCGCGCACGGCGAAGGCCAGTTCGTCGCCCGCGATGCCGCCACTCTGAGCGCCATAGAAGAGCGCGGCGGCGTTGCCCTGCGCTATACCGATGCTAGCGGCGCGCCAGCCGGCTATCCGCACAATCCCAATGGTTCTATCGGCAATATCGCGGGCATTACGAATCGGTCCGGCACCATCCTCGGCCTGATGCCCCATCCTGAAAACCACATCCGGCCCCAGCAGCACCCGCAATTCCATCGCGGTGCTATCGGACGGTCCGGCCTTCCCCTGTTCCAGAACGGCATTCGTTATGCCAGTCAGCTGTAGCGAGAGTCCTTGATGCTGACACCCGCCGACCTCGCCGCCTCGCTGCCCGATGTGCTCACCCGCGTCGATGTGCCGAACCTCGGCCCGCGGTATGCGGGCAAGGTGCGAGACAGTTACGTCGTGGGCAACCGGCGGGTGCTGATCACCACCGACCGTATCTCGGCTTTCGACCGGGTCGTCGGTGCCATCCCGTTCAAGGGCCAGGTGCTCAACCAGCTCAGCGCCTGGTGGTTCAACGAGTTGAAGGATGTGGTGGCGAGCCACCTGATCTCGGTGCCCGACCCCAATGTCACCATCGCCCGCGAGGCCGAAGCGCTGCCCGTCGAGGTCGTCGTGCGCGGACACATTACGGGCATTACCTCAACCAGTTTGTGGACGCTGTATAGCCAAGGTGTGGACCGGCCCTACGGCCTCGATCTGCCCCGAGGCATGCGCAAGAACGACGCCCTGCCCGCCCCAGCCATTACGCCCACAACTAAGGCTGCCGCTGGCCACCGCGACGAACGCCTCACCGAGGCCGAGGTCGTCGAGCGCGGTTTGGTGGCGCCACATATCTGGCGGCAGGTGCGCAGCGCGGCCCTCGCCGCCTTTCAACGGGGACAGAGACGGGCGGCGGCGTCGGGCCTGATGCTCGTCGATACCAAGTACGAATTTGGGTTGATCGATGGTGAGATTGCCCTAATCGACGAGGTGCACACACCCGATTGCAGCCGCTACTGGAGCCGCTTCGGCTTTGAGGCTGCGCGCGAGACCGGAGCTGAACCCGACAGTTTCGACAAAGAGCATCTGCGCCTTTGGTTCGTGCGCCAAGGCTACAAAGGCGACGGCATGCCGCCTGCGCTCCCGCCCGATTTTGCCGGTGACCTCGCATCGCGGTATGTTTCGGTCTATGAGCGGATCACGGGATTGCCGTTCCAACCGGCCGCGAGCCCAGCCGGGCCGCGCATCTGCAAGGCGCTGGAGACGTTCCGATGAGCACGGATTTTCTCGCCGACGACTTGGATAGACCGCGCGAAGCCTGCGGCGTGTTCGGTATCTATGCCCCCGGGATGGACGTCGCCCGGCAGACATTCTTTGCATTGTATGCCCTCCAGCATCGCGGCCAGGAGAGCGCGGGCATCGCCACCAGCGATGGCCGCTCGGCCTATCTGCATAAGGGCATGGGGTTGGTTGCGCAGGTGTTCACGGAGGAGCGCCTGAAGCCGCTGAAGGGCCACCTCGCCCTTGGCCACAACCGCTATTCGACGACCGGCTCGTCGCATTTGCGCAACGCGCAACCCTACCTTATCGAGAGCATCTACGGCCCGCTCGGTGTCGGCCACAATGGCAACCTCACCAACGCCGGAAAACTGCGCAAGCAGCTGCTCGAACGCGGCGTTGGCCTCTCGTCTTCCAGCGATAGCGAAGTCATTGTACAGATGCTAGCGGCACCGCCGGTCTCGCCCGCTTCACTCAAACCGGACTGGGAAGACCGCATCCGATCCTTCATGCACCAAGCCGAAGGTGCGTACTCGCTGGTGATTCTCACCCGTGACGCCATTTTCGCGGCGCGTGACCCGCTGGGCCTAAGGCCGCTCTGCCTTGGGGAAGTGACGTCGAAGGATGGCCGCAAGGGATTCGTGATTGCTTCAGAATCCTGCGCCCTTGCAACCATCGGCGGAACGTTTATCCGCGAAGTCAGCCCCGGCGAAATGATCCGCCTAGACCGTAATGGAATGACCAGCCTCGTTGGTGTTGAACCCAAACGCGCCACGGCCCTCTGTGTATTCGAGTACGTTTATTTCGCAAGGCCCGACACACTGCTTGAGGGCCAGGTGATCCACAGCGTGCGTCAGCGTCTTGGAGCCATGCTAGCACAGCAATCCCCGGTTTCCGCCGATGTCGTGATCGGCGTGCCGGATAGTGCGACACCCGCCGCCATCGGCTATGCGCAGGCCTCGGGCATCCCCTTCAGCGAGGGTCTGACCAAGAACCGCTATATCGGCCGCACGTTCATTCAGCCTGATGATCAGTTGCGCAAAGCGGGCATCCACCTCAAATTCAATCCGCTGACGGCCAATCTAACGGGCAAGCGCGTTGTGCTGATCGATGATTCGATCGTGCGCGGCAACACCATGGGGCCAATCGTGAAGCTGATCCGCGAAGGCGGCGCGGCCGAGGTCCATGTGCGGATTTCGTCGCCGCCCGTCCGCCACCCCTGCTTCATGGGTATCGACATGGCCAATCAGAGCGAGCTCGCGGCCCACGATATGTCGATCGATCAAATTCGACTGCATATTGGCGCAGACAGTTTGGCGTATCTCTCTCACGACGGCATGATGCGGGCGGTGGCCGGTGTGAGACGGCCCGGCGCCGGCCATTGCAGCGCCTGCTTCACGGGCAAATATCCGCTCGGACTTGATGTCGCGGCGCTGGCGGGTGAAACGGAAAAACACTCGTTCGAGAGCATGTGGGGGCAGGAGGCGTGACCGCGGCGGCCGTGACCCTTGATCCGTCACACATTCTGATCGTCGGCCGGGGCGGGCGCGAACACGCGCTGGCCTGGTCATTGGCAAAATCGCCCACTGTCACTCGAATTTGGGTCGCGCCGGGCAATGGCGGCATCGCGGTCATGGGCGGCGTGGCCGGCACCGTTGCTCTGCAAGAAGACGATTTCCCTGGCCTGACAGCTTTTGCCCAGAACAACAGGATCGGGCTTGCCGTCATTGGGCCGGAAGCGCCGTTGGCGGCCGGCCTTGCCGACGCGTTTGCCGCAGCAGGCATCCCCTGCTTTGGCCCCTCCAAGGACGCGGCACAGCTCGAAGGCTCCAAGGCTTTTGCCAAGGACTTCATGCTGCGCCATGCCATTCCTACGGCCAGGCACGCCGTATTCCGCGACCTTGCGAGCGCCATCGACCATGTCCGCAAAGCCGATCACCCGATCGTCATCAAGGCCTCGGGCTTAGCGGCGGGCAAGGGTGTCGTGCTGCCGGAAACCACGGCCGAGGCCGAACTGGCCTTGCGCCAGATGCTCACGGCGCGGATTTTTGGCGCAGCGGGGGATGAAGTGCTCATTGAGGAGCGCCTGGTTGGCCCCGAAGCCTCCGTGCTCGCCTTTTGCGATGGCCAGACCTTCAGCCTGATGCCCATCGCACAGGACCACAAGCGGGTGTTCGACGATGACAAGGGGCCGAACACAGGCGGCATGGGCGCCTATGCACCGGCACCCGTCGTTGGCCGTGCTCTGCTGGCCGAAATCCGCCAAACCATTATGGCGCCGGCTTTGAAAGGCATGGCTGCCGAGGGCATGCCATTCGTAGGCGTCCTTTATGCGGGGCTGATGCTGACCAAGACGGGTCCACGCGTGATCGAATTCAATTGCCGGTTTGGCGATCCGGAAACGCAAGTGATCCTGCCGTTACTGAAAAGCGACCTCGCCACCGTGCTGCGCGCATGTGCTGTTGGTGCCTTGGAGTCGACCGAGGTCGCCTGGCTGCCTGGCTCGGCCGTTTCGGTGGTGGCCGCGTCGGGCGGTTACCCGGGAGATTATGCCAAGGGCTGCCGCATCACCGGTCTGGACGATGCCGCAGCTCTTGCCGGCACCCATGTGTTCCATGCTGGCACACGCCAAGATGCCGACGGCCATGTTCTCACTGACGGTGGCCGCGTGTTGAGCGTCACCGGCATTGGCGAAACCGTCGCCGAGGCCAGCGCCCGCGCTTATGCCGGCATCGAGGCCATTGCCTTCGACTGCCTCCACTACCGCCGCGACATCGGAGCCAAAACCTTATGACATCCTCGACCTATCGTGATGCGGGCGTTGATATCGAGGCCGGAAATCGCGCTGTGCAGTTAATGAAGCGCGCCGTGCAATCGACCTACGGCCGGGATGTGCTGGCTGGCATCGGCGCGTTCGGCGGGTTGTTCGACGCGGGCGCGCTGAAGGCCATGGATGCGCCCGTTCTTGTGGCGTCTACGGATGGCGTTGGCACTAAGACCAAGATTGCCGCCACGCTTGGGCGTTATGACACGATCGGCCACGACATCGTCGGCCATTGCGTCAATGACATCTTGGTGCAGGGTGCCCGGCCTCTCTTTTTTCTGGATTATGTGGCTTTCAACAGAATCGTCCCCGAGCGCGTGGCGGCCATCGTCACCGGCATTGCCGAAGCGTGTAAAACCGTAGGCTGCGCATTGCTTGGGGGCGAAACCGCCGAGATGCCGGGTGTCTATGCCGAGGGCGAGTTCGACATTGTCGGGACGATTATCGGTGCTGTGGACCGGGCGCGTATCGTCGATGGCAGCAGTATCGTGCCGGGCGATGCCATTATCGGCATTGCGTCGAATGGGCTGCACACAAATGGATTCTCACTGGCCCGGCGCATTCTGGCCGGCCGCGATTTGTCCGCGCGCATACCCGAATTGGGCGCCACGTTAGGCGCCGCCTTGCTTGCTCCGCATCGCCCCTATCTTGCGGAGCTGGAGCGCCTGTGGGCGGCGGGCGTCACCGTCAAGGGCATGGCCCACATCACTGGCGGCGGCCTCATTGAGAACCCGCCTCGCATCCTGCCCGATGGGATCGCTGCGCGCATTGACAGGGGCGCCTGGCCGATGCCCGCACTATTCCGGCTGATCGAGGAGGACGGCAACATCGCGCCGGAGGAGATGGCGCGTGTGTTCAATTGCGGGCTTGGAATGCTGCTGTTTGTGCCGAAGTCCGAAGCGGGCCGGGCGCTGGGGTTGCTGGGAACGGACGCCTGGATCGTTGGCGAGGCGATTACTCGGACCGGCGAGCCTGTTGAGCTGACCGGGCCATGAAGCGCCTCGTTGTTCTGATCTCGGGCGGCGGCTCAAACCTGCAGGCCCTGTTGGACGCCATTGAGAACGGCACGCTGTCAGCCGACATCGCTCTCGTCGTGTCAAACAGCGCCGGTGCTTTTGGCTTGGAGCGAGCAAAGCGTGCGGGCCTGCCTACGCTATCCCTAGTGCTTGATCGTACAATCAGTTCGCGGATAGACTATGACAGTGAGTTGGCCCAGCACATAGCGGCGGTCGAGCCCGATTTGATCGTGCTGGCCGGTTGGATGCATGTGCTAAGCCCAAACTTCCTTGATAGGTTCCCTGGCAAAGTCATCAATTTGCACCCGGCGCTTCCGGGGGTATTCCCCGGCACGCACGCCATAGAGCGGGCGCTGGATGCGTTTAAGCGCGGCGACATTGCGAGTACGGGTGTGATGGTGCACGAGGTTATCGCCGAGATCGACGCGGGGCCGGTGTTAGGAACTCGGGTGGTGCCCATTGCAGCTGCGGATACGATCAGCACACTTTCTGTCCGTATGCATTCAGCCGAACATGAGCTGCTGGTCGATGTGGTGCGTGGGCTGACTGCCCGTGGGCGGTAGGCGGTGCAATACGGCTCGAAAGTGTCCTATTGCGCCCTACACCGCTAACGCCTTCGCCTTGACCCAGGCAGCCACCAGCGTCGTCGCCTTGGCGTTGACATCGGCTGCAGCATCGCCCGGTTTGTATAAACTCGATCCAATGCCGAAGCCAGCCGCACCAGCCTCCAGCCAATCGCGCATGTTGCCTGCCGAGACCCCACCAACCGGCAGCACCCGCACGGTGCCCGGCAGCACAGCGCGCCAAGCCTTCAGCACAACCGGACTTGCGGCCTCCGCAGGAAACAGCTTGAGTGTTGTCGCGCCAGCGCGAATGGCCGCAAACGCTTCAGTGGGTGTAAAAACACCGGGTAGCGGGATCAGGCCGAGTTTCACCGCCCGGCTGATCACCTCGGGATTGCAATCGGGCGAAACACTCAGCGTGCCTTGAGCGGCGTGCAGGAGTTCCACTTGCTCCGGCTTCAGCACCGTGCCCGCGCCAACCAGAAACCGCCCGTTGGCTGATTTGGCCAGTGCCGCAATCGAGGCAAAGGGATCAGGCGAATTCAGTGGCACTTCGAGGATACGGATACCCGCACTAAAGAGCGCTTCGCCGACCGCCACAGCCTCGCCAACCGTGACGCCCCGCAAGATCGCTACCAATCCACAGCTGGCCAAAGCGTCATCAAAGGTCATGTGATCAATCCTGCTTGATTCCGGATTTTCCCCAGCCCGCGCACGGCGGCGTCCGGACGACCAAGTCTCCCGGTGATCCCGGCGAAACCCAACGCTTTCATATAGGGATCGGCAAGCATGGACCCACCAATCACCGTCACACCCACTGCGCCCGGCTGAAACAACTTTGTGGCTCCAGCGATTTCCGTGCCGATCAGAAGGCCAGACAGATAGGCCGCCAGCTGATCCCCCGGCAAGTCACCGAACAAACCCAACGTACGCACACTGAAGAGGTCATGCAGCAGCCCGGCTCCACCCTGTCGCTGCGCCAAGCCCGTCCGCACACCGCGCTCGAATCCGGGGCCATCCTCGGCCTCACCCGTCATCAGCCGTCCCAATATCGTATGCGCCTTAAGCGCACCGAACATCTCGCCGGTCATGAAGGTCGCGAACCGGGCAATGCGTCCCGCCTCGACCGCGACCCACTTGCAATGCGTACCGCGCATGACGAACAGCCCATTGCCACCGTCAAGCGCTCCAAATATCTGGGTTTCTTCGCCACGCATCACGTCGGGCACGCCGTCCCCGGCATGCCAGGACACACCCGGCACAAAGACGAGTTTGCGGCCATTGCTGGTCTGAAACTGGGACAAGCCTTTTGCGAGATCGGTCAGTCCGGCCGGCGCCTGCACGTAAGGCACCTCGCGCCAGCCTTGCCGGCTGCTTATCATGCCCGACGCCAGAACGGGCAGCTGCGTATCCCAACCGGCGACATGCCGTTCGAAGACCGGCTCGAACGCCCCGTTCTTCACCGACAGAATCCCGTCACCGTGCGCCCGCGTTTCAATAACGGCTCCGTCAGGGGCAACCAGATAAGCGCGGAACGACGACGTGCCCCAATCCAGAGCGATGAAACCTTGGCTCATGTTCACCTTCGTCCACTTCGCTTTAAGGCCGGATATTTATCTAGCACGACGCCCGCTCCTTGGAACATCACGGGCGCGCATTCGCTCCGTTAATCCAACCTTAACCAGAAACATGCAATCTGTAGTTGTATTCTCCTTTTCAATGTCCCGCGTAACGGAGTGACCTTTCATGTTGCGTTTTCACTTTCTGACGGCGGCCATTGCGGCCGGCGTATTGATGCTGACTGCGCCCAGTTCGGCAATGGCCCAGGCCTGTGCGGCCGGAACTGGCACCAGTTCCACCAAATGCGGGCTCAACGCGTCGGCGTCGGGCCTCCAATCGACAGGCGTTGGCAACAATGCCAAGGCCAATGGCCTCGATGCCACGGCACTCGGCCAATCCAGCAATGCCAGCAATCCGCTCACGACGGCGATCGGCCAGAATGCCCAGGCCGTCGGCGACAATGCGACGGCGCTAGGCGAAGGCTCACAAGCCAGCAGCACCAGCACGACGGCGCTCGGCCAAAGCGCGCTCGCGACCGGCGCTGCGGGTACAGCTACGGGCGCTGGCAGCAACGCCTCGGGTAATCTCTCGACAGCCATAGGTCAGGCGGCTCAGGCCAACGCCGACAACAGCACGGCACTTGGCCAGGGGGCCCAGGCCACCGGCAGCAATGCCGTTTCGGCGGGTCAGGGCTCGAAGGCCACCGGCTCGTCGTCTACGGCGGCCGGTGCAGGTTCGGCCGCAACGGCTGATCTGGCGACGACTTTTGGCATGGCGGCGCAGGCCAGCGGTGTCAGTTCCCTGGCGCTCGGCCAAGGCGCGCAGTCGGCAGGTACGCAATCGATTGCAGTGGGTCAGGGCGCCAAGGCCCTTGGCAGTAACGCCATCAGTACCGGTGTTGGCTCAGCTGCGAGTTACGACAACAGCATCGCCATCGGCACAGGCGTGAAAACCACAGCGGCAAACCAGGTGCTGATCGGCGACGCGGCGTCAACTTATTCGATGCCGGGGGCGGTCAGTGCCGCCAGCAAAAGCGCCCAGTCCGGCGGGCTGCAAGTGCTGACAACCGATGCCAACGGCAATGTGGCGTCCGACGGGGGTAAGATTTTCAACAACATTGATGCGCTCAATGTGACCGTCGCGACACACACCACTCAGATTGCAAAAAACACGACCGACATAACCAATATCGACGCGCGGACGACCCAGAACACCACAATCATCACAACGCACACTGCACAATTCACTCAGCATACGAAGTATATTACCGCTCTGCAGGTCCAAACTGCCGATCACGAGACCCGCATTACTAAGAACACGAGCGACATCATCAATATCGATGCGCGCACCACCCAGAATGCAAGCAACATCACCAACCTGACCACCACCGTCAACACCCACACCACTCAAATCACTCAACACGGCAAGGACATCGCCACGCTACAATCGCAATCAGCGGATCACGAGACCCGCATTAACAAAAACAGTTCCGACATCGTCAATATCGATGCGCGCACCACCCAGAATACAAACAACATCACCAACCTGACCAGCACCGTCAACACTCACACTACTCAAATCACTCAGCACGGCAAGGACATCGCCACGTTGCAATCGCAATCGGCCGATCACGAGACCCGGATTACCAAGAACAGTTCCGACATCGCCAATATCGATCAGCGTACGACCCAGAATACGCAGAACATCACATCCCTGAGCAATACGGTGAACGGCTTCAGCGGTCAGATTGCATCGGCCAAAGCCGATGTGGCCGAAGTCAAAGCCGACATGGCACAAGTGAAACAGCAGACCCAGAGCAACACCCAGGGCGTTGCCATGGCTTTTGCAATGGCTGGCACGGCGGCCCTGCCGTCTGACAAAATGGCGGCTGTGTCCGCGAATTGGGGGTATTTCGACGGGCAAAACGCCCTGGCGCTTGGTATAGCCGGGCGTTTGACGCCCAATGCCTACGTGTCCGGAGGTGTCGCCGTTGGTGCTGACGGTGGCGACTTTGGCGCCCGTGCCGGCCTTACGGTTGCGTGGTGAATGGAGCTATGACCATGACCAACCCCGCACAATTGTGTTCCCGGTTCCGCAATTTCGGTTTCGCCGCCTCGCTCACGGCTGCTCTTTGGCTCGGGCCTGCTGAGGTCAGAGCGGCCAACACCACAGTGCCCGATGGCTACCAGCTCTCACTGCTGATCTATGCAACGCTGACCGCCCTCGATCAGGCCAACACCACCGGCAACTACACCGTCCTTCGCAGCCTTGCCGCACCAGAGTTCCAGCGCCTCAATCCGCCCGCCACGCTCGCCAGCGTATTCGCCAAATACCGCGAGCGGCATGTGGGGCTGGCACCCATCATGCTGTTTCAGCCCAAACTCTTGGAAGAACCCACAATTGACGGTGACGGCCTACTACACTTGAAAGGTTTTTTCCCAACCCAGCCCTTACGGATCGGCTTTGAACTGGCGTTCCAGTTGATCGGTGGCAGTTGGCGGCTGATGACTCTTGCGGTGGCACCGAGCCAGGCATGAGAGGTACTGGCCTAAAAAGGCACCGACGGATATCGTGCTCCTGATCTGCCGCAAGAGGACACTCCGATGCCCACCCAGAACCTAATCATCGATCCCCAAAAGCTGTGGGACGCCATCATGGAGACCGCCAAATTTGGCGCCACGCCCAAGGGGGGCATCAAGCGGCTGACCCTGTCGGACGACGACAAGCGGGTGCGCGATTGGTTCAAGGCGGCGTGCGAGGCGTTGGGATGCACCGTGTCGGTGGACGCGGTGGGAAATATGTTTGCGGTGCGGCCGGGAAAGCGGGCAGATCTTCTCCCCATCGCCCTCGGCTCACATCTCGATACGCAGCCGACGGGCGGAAAATTCGATGGCGTTTTGGGCGTGCTCGGCGCGCTCGAAGCCTTGCGCACCCTGGAGGCCACCGGCTACGAGACCAACGCGCCCATCATGCTGGTCAACTGGACCAATGAGGAGGGCTCAAGGTTCGCCCCCGCCATGCTGTGCTCGGGTGTTTATGCTGGTGTGTTCACTCCGGACTACGCCTATGCGCGCACAGACCGCGACGGCAAAACGCTCGGGGAGGAACTGGCGCGCATTGGCTACCGGGGCAGCGCCCCCGTGGGCTCCCACCAGTTTCAGGCGCTATTCGAGTTGCATATCGAGCAAGGGCCGATCCTGGAGGCTGAGGCCAAGGAGATTGGTGTCGTTACGGGCGTACAAGGAATGCGCTGGTACGAAGTTACAGTCAGCGGGCAGGAGGCGCACACGGGCGCAACGCCGATGAAACTGCGCAAGAACGCGCTGTTGGGCGCGGCGCGGATGATCCAAGCCATCGACAAAGTCGGCATGGATTATCTTCCCGGCGTCGCCAGCGTGGGCCTGATCGAAAACCGGCCCAACAGCCGCAATGTGGTCCCGGGTGAAGTGTTCTTCACGGTCGATCTGCGGCATCCGGATGAAGCGATTCTCGACAGGATGGAAGCAGCATTCCGCAAAGCGCTGCCTGATTGTGCGGCGGGGCAGGACCTTGGCTTTGAGGAAAAGCGGATCTGGAACTCGCCGGCCGTGGCGTTCAACACTGATCTGATCGCGTGTGTGCGGAGGGGCGCTGAGAAAGCGGGCTATTCGACGCGACACATGGCGTCTGGCGCTGGGCACGATGCCGCCTATATCGCTCGCGTCGCCCCAACGACGATGATCTTCGTGCCTTGCCTCGGTGGCCTCTCCCACAACGAAACTGAATCTACGACGCTGGACGAGTGCGGTCGCGGCGCGCAGGTGCTGCTCAATGCCGTGCTGGAATATGACCGCCAGCTGGGCGACAGGCCGCAGCCTATTTGCTAGCGTGCGAACTATCGATAGACATCCGGGAGTTTTCGAATGATCACCACTAGCAAAGTCGCCCTTGTCACGGGCGCGGGCAGCGGCATCGGTAGGGCTGTGGCGCTGGCGTTACAGGCCGAGGGCTACGATGTCGCGCTGGCCGGGCGGACCTTGGATAAGCTCAACGCGACCGCCAAACTCGCGTCCAAGGGCGGCGGGCGGATGGTGGCGCTTGTGGCGGACATAGGTGATCCAAAGTCGGTGGCGGCGCTCTTTATTGAGACAGGTAAACACTTCAGCCGCCTCGATCTTTTGTTCAACAATGCCGGCTCGGGAGCGCCTGCCGTTGCGATGGAAGACATCACCTACGAGCAATGGCGAACGGTGCTGGACGCCAATCTGACAGGCGCGTTTTTGTGCTCACAGCAGGCCATCCGGATGTTCAAGGCGCAGACGCCAAAGGGCGGCCGCATCATCAACAACGGCTCGATCTCGGCCCATGTTCCCCGGCCCATGTCGGCGCCCTACACCGCCACCAAACACGCCATCACGGGTCTTACACGCTCGATCACTCTCGACGGCCGCGCCGATAATATCGTCTGTGGCCAAATTGATATCGGCAATGCGGGTACGGACATGACCAGCCGCATGAGCACCGGCGTGCGTCAGGCGAACGGCGAGATAAAGTCAGAGCCGACCATGGATGTGGGCCACGTCGCCAAGGCGGTGCTGTACATGGCAAGCCTGCCTTTGGACGCCAATGTCCTCTTCATGACGGTCATGGCAAACGGGATGCCGTTTGTCGGCCGTGGCTGACGCCGATGGTTGCCGACATCGATCAGGATCCGCGCGGGCTGGACTTCGTACAAGATCCGTATCCATTCTATCATAAGGTCCGCGCAGGCGGTCCGGTGTTCCGTTGGCAGCAATATGGCCATCTGTGTGCCGCCGGTTATGACGACGTCAACCGCCTACTGCGCGACCGCCGCTTTGGCCGCCAGGTGCTGCATGTGGCCAGCCGGGCAGCGCTGGGCTGGCCGGACCCCGATCCGGCGCTGGCGGACTTCCACGCCGTCGAGCGGCTGTCGTTGTTGGAGCTGGAGCCACCAGACCATACCCGGCTGCGCGGGCTGATCACGCGCGCGTTCGTATCGCGGCAAGTGGAGCGGCTGCGGCCTCGCATCGAGGTGCTGGCGGCGGAGCTGATCGACGGCTTTGGCGGTGGCGAGGTTGATCTGCTGACGGCCTTTGCCACGCCGATCCCGGTCCAGGTAATCGCCGATCTGCTTGGCATTGACGCCACTATGGCCCCTCAGCTGCTCGACTGGTCTCACCGGATGGTCGCCATGTACCAGTTCCGGCGCTCGGCAGCGGAGGAGACGTCGGCGACTATCGCGGCGCGGGAGTTTGCTGCGTTCATCCGGTCCGAGATCGACAAGTCCCGCAAGTCACCACGTGAAGACCTGCTATCACAGATGGTCAGTGGCGCGAGTGATGGCGCGCGCATGACGGAGGCCGAGATTGTCTCGACGGCGATCCTGTTGTTGAACGCCGGACATGAGGCGAGCGTGCACGCCATCGGCAACGGCGTGAAGGCTATTTTGGAGTCGGGGCTTGATCCGGTGGTGCTGTTTGCAACACCCGCCTCGACAGTTGCCACGATCGAGGAAACGCTGCGCTTCGATCCGCCGCTGCATATGTTCACGCGCTATGCGCTTGAAGATTTGGAGATTGGCGGTGTGCCGATGAAAGTGGGTGACACCATCGGCCTGATGCTGGCCGCCGCCAATCGCGACCCAGCGCGCTACCCGGACCCGGACCGCTTCGATCCCACCCGCGACGCCAGTGGCCACACCTCCTTTGGCGCCGGCATTCACTTCTGCCTCGGCGCTCCGCTCGCCCGCCTCGAATTCGAAATTGCGATGCCAATGCTGTTCGCACGACTGCCGCAACTCAGGCTGGCCGAGCCGCCCGTCTATCGCGATACGTATCATTTCCACGGGCTGGAACGGCTGCTCGTGCGGGTGTGAGTCACGCCGTCGATCAGAAATACCAGCCCGTCATCCCGCGCGCGATGCAGCGCCGCTTCGGCGGTGCGACGCAGACGCGGGATCTTGCCAGCCGGACAGGTGCAAGAGCCGCATGTAAGAACCCGGACCAGCGCCGCAGCATAAAGGATGCAGCAGCACATCCGGGTCGACGTCCCTGGAACGTGAGTTGGCTGGAATCATGGGTCGTTTGTTTTGATCGACGGTGTTATGCCGACGAGCGAATATACCGACCTATCAAGTTCGGTCATCCCGGATGCGCTGCAGCATTCTTCATGGTGCTGCGCTGCTCCGGGATCTTGTTCGCGGCTCTAGCCACTGTTCGAACCCCGAGATCCCGCGTCTGCGGTGCACCGATGAAGTATCGCTGCGCCGCGCTCGGGATGACGGGTTTGTATTTTTGATCGACGGTATTACGCCACGCTCTCAAGTAGCCTGTTCAATGCCGGATCTATCTTCGGGCTGTTGTGTTTGATGAAGCCCAGCAGGGCGCGTTCGGCGTCGCTGATGCGGCCATCGCGCGCAATGCGGTCTGCGAGCCATTTGGCTTCGGGGGCGGTGATCTCTTCGCTGACCAGCATGGCGCGGGTCTCGGCTTCGACGCGGGCTAGGGCGATGTCTTCAAGGCTCGGCGTGCGGCAGGCGGCCCAGATGCCCGTCAATCCAAAATGCACCATGTCGCCCAGGAACCCGCCAAGGTCGGGCTCGGCCTCAAGCCAGGCTTCTTGCCGCAGGGCTTCCTCGCGTGGTGGCGGGATGTGTCCCGCTGCGGCCATCAGGTGGTTGGCAATCGCTTTGGTGTAGAGATCAATCCACGAAGGGTCGCTGAGGCTTTCATCTGCCGCATCGCCGATATCCATCAGCACTTCGGCTTCGGCGCGCGTGACAGCGATATTTCCATCACCGCCGCCCGCATAGAGAATCCGCCGCAGCTGAACCACATCGTTGGCCGTTACGACGCCGGCAGACGGCTTGGACGCCCCGAGGCGAAGCGGGCCTGTACCTTCGGTGATGCCATCGCGCACCTGCCCAAGGGCCAGAGCCGACAACGATCCCGGCGCCCAGCGCGCCTCTTCGAGCACCTTCACCAGTAGATTGAATTCATTGCGGGTCTCAACCTTGCCAGCCGATGCAATGCGCTCGGTGAGCCGAGCGGCATTGTCTGCCGTCAGGTAGCCTGCGGGCTTGACCTGATGAACAAGGTATTCGGCCAGAGCCTCAACGAACAACACGCCCCACTCGGGCGGCTGCGTGCGGCAGTTCTGTTCCAGCGCAAACAAGGCATCGGCCTCACCCTCACCGATGAGACCATCTTTGTAATAGCCGCGCCGGATAACCGCGACATCCGCGCTGCTCAGCGTGCCGCGGGCGCAGATCGCGCCGGGGTCGATATCGTCCGCATCCGCCATGGAGTATCCCTGCCGCTTTCCGGTGACCACAGGGAGCCTAGGCGCAAAGCGGTTACCAAAAGACTAAGGCGTGTACCGTTTGAGCTCACACGCCTCTTGGACCTGCGTAGCGCACCACACCTTGTGGCGAGAGCGTTGCGTTTGCCAGTGCGCGTTCGGCGTGCAGCATCCGATGGCTGAGCAGTTTGCCCGCATAACGGGCAATCACGGAGGCCAATGCGGGCTTGCCGGCCAGGTTGACCAGTTCACCGGGATCCCGTTGCATATCGTACAACAGGGGCGGTTGGGCCGTGAAGTGGACGTATTTGTAGGCGTGATCGCGCAGAATGTTCATCGTGCACTGATCCGAGGTGAGCCCGAAATGCTGCTCCATCCGCTGTGTGTGCGGGGTTCGGAAGTCGAACTCCCAGAACACGGCGTCGCGCCAACTTACCGGTGCTTTACCGGCCAGGAACGGCGACAGTGACAAGCCGTTGGCTTCGTTGGGCACATTGCGGCCAAGCCAGCCGAGAATGGTCGGGACCAGATCGACGCTCTCGGTGAAGGCCTCCACACGTTGGCCCCGCGCACCGTTGGGCGCCAGCGGGTCACGGATGATCAACGGAATATGGTTCGAGGCTTCGAACCAGCCAGCTTTGCCCCAGCACCAATGATCCCCCAGCATCTCACCATGGTCGCTGGTGAAAATGATCAGCGTTTCGTCGAGTTCGCCGGTCTTTTCGAGATGCGCGAAGATTCGGCCAAGTTGCGCATCCACCTCGGCAATCAGTCCGAAATAGACGGCGCGCATTTCGGCAAGATCGCTCTCGGGGAGTGCCTGCACATCCACTTGACTTTCGAAGTAGGCGGAGTCGGCTTGCAGCATCAGCCAAGCATCGAGGAACGGGTGCACCGCGCGTTCCACTTGCCGGTCGGGGTTGCGGACGGGCGCGGGCACCTTGGCGACGTCGATCATTGTGTTGTAGGGCGCCGGCGCGATCAGCGGCGGATGCGGGCGCAGGAAAACGGCGTGGATAAACCAGTCTTCCTTGCGGCGCAGGCGGAGGTAGTCGAGCACCTTATCGGCGATATAGGCGGTATCACTGTCCTCGGCCTTATACACCGCAGGGCCACGGTCAAAGCGCTCCAGCACTTTGGGCGTGTCCGGATGTTGGTAGATATCCAGTAGGCGCTCTGGAATCTCATAGCCCTTCTTGGCCAGTTCCGACATCCAGCCGGTGAGGCAGGCTTCGTTGAGGCTCGCCTCCAGGCGGAAGCCGGGCAGCACCCCCTCATAGGTTTTCAACTGCGGATCCGCGGGCGCCATCACAGCGGGATCGGCGGAGCTATCGGTGTAGCCGAACAACACGGGATCATAGCCCGCCTTGCGCGCTTCCAGTGCGATGTTGGTATGCCGCCGGTCGAGCGGCGCGCCGTTGCGGATGCTGCGATGCAGAAATGGATAGAGCCCGGTTAACAGGCTGGTACGCGCCGGGCCGCAGGGCGTTGCGACAGTGTAATGGCGTGTGAAGGTCGTTCCGTCGTGCGCGAGCCGGTCCAAATGCGGGGTGCGGGCGGCGGGGTGGCCCAGCAGCGACAGCGCATCGCCCCGCCACTGGTCGCCGGTGATGAGGAGGACTTTGCGGGGCATGGAGTGACGCGGCCTCTCGGAGGTGTTGGCTGGCGGCTGCTAATAGAGCCAAGAGAACTCAGTAACGCGTCATCATCTTTAGATCGAGGCGCGGAATGACTACACTGATCTTGAACATCCCTGTGCGAGGATGACGCAGGCGACAGCTTAGCGGTGACCAAAATCCTGCAGAGGACTGGATAATCGGACCCTCACGCGCGGACGCCAAGTATAACCTGTTACCCTGCCGCACTGGTGATATTGCACTGCATCATGGACGGGCCTATATCCGGCTCCGTTCGGTGGCTGTAAGCGCTCGACGTATTGTCGAGGCTCATGGCCATTGCCGTAGACCCTCTCCCGGCATCACGCTGGCCCAGGGCCATGCCCCGGTTGAGTAAGGGTTTTCGCAAGGAACGTCTTCGCATGGCGACCACCACTTCTGCGCCTTCGGGCGTCCAGGAGAATTTGACTCGTTCGGCCCCTCACAGCGGAATGGCAATGCTGATGATGGGTTGCCTCGGCGTCGTCTACGGAGACATCGGTACGAGTCCGCTCTATGCACTTCAAGTGTCAATCGCCAATGTCGCGCCGGGCCTTCAGATGCGCGCCGACATCATCGGCATCATTTCGCTGCTGATATGGGCGCTGATCTTCACCGTCACTGTCAAATACGTCATGTTCGTCATGCGCATGGACAATAATGGCGAGGGCGGCACGCTGTCGCTGATGGCCTTGGCGCAAAAGGCCGTCGGCCGCCGCACCACATATTTGTTCCTGCTCGGCATTGCGGGCGCGGCCTTGTTCTACGGCGATGCGATCCTGACGCCGGCAATCTCGGTGCTGTCGGCCGTCGAGGGTTTGAAACACGTTCTGCCCGGTTCTGAGTTCTATGTGGTGCCCCTGGCGGTCATCATCCTGTTGGTATTGTTCGTCGCCCAATCCTGGGGGACTGAGCGGGTGGCGGCGTTTTTTGGCCCGGTTATGCTGGTTTGGTTCGCAGTTCTGGCAATTGCCGGGCTGGTCCACATCCCCGACGATTGGAGCATACTGGCCGCTTTCAATCCGCTTGCTGGATTGAACTATTTCCTGCGCCACGGGCTTGGGAGCATCCTCGTTCTGGGTGCCGTCTTTCTTGCTGTCACGGGTGGTGAAGCCCTCTATGCCGACATGGGGCATTTCGGCCGCAAGCCGATTAGCCGGGCCTGGCTGTTCTTGGTGCTACCGGCGCTGCTGCTCAACTATCTCGGCCAGGGAGCGATGGTGCTCGCGCGGCCCGAAACGGCGTCCGATCCCTTCTATCTCATGATGCCGCAATCGCCCGTGTCGCTGATACCGATGATCCTGCTTGCAACCATGGCAACCGTGATTGCCAGTCAGGCTGTCATCAGTGGGGCCTTCTCGATGACTCAGCAGGCGATCCAACTCGGCCTGTTGCCCCGGTTGCAGATCTTGCACACATCCGAGAGCCAATTCGGGCAAGTGTTTTTGCCGCGCGTCAACACTATGCTGCTGGTCGGTGTGATTATTCTGGTCCTGGCGTTCCGGTCATCGAGCTCGCTGGCTTCCGCTTATGGCATCGCCGTCAGCGGCACCATGCTGATCACAACGCCACTCGCCTTTGTTGTCGCCTGGCGCGCCTGGAAGTGGCCGCTTCAATGGGCCCTGGCCGTGTGCGCGCCATTCGCACTGGTTGATATCGCGTTCTTTGTCGCCAACGCCTTCAAGTTCCTCGACGGCGGCTATATTCCCATCGCGGTGGCGGCGATACTGATGCTGATCATGTGGACCTGGGCGCGCGGCGTGCGGCTGGTCAACGAAAAGCAGCGGCGCGAGTCGGTGCCGCTGGAAAGCCTGATGAAGAGTCTTGAGCGCAGCAAGCCGCTGCGAGTGCCCGGTACGGCCATCTTTCTAACCACCACACCAGATAGCGCCCCCGCAGCCCTGCTACATCATTTGAAACATTCGAAGGTACTACACGAAAAGAATGTTGTCATGCGCATCAAGTCAGCGACCGTGCCGCGCGTGCCGATTGAAGAGCAACTAGAAGTTGAGCAGGTGAGCCCGTCGATGGTGCGCATCACAGCGACGGTAGGTTACATGCAAAACCCCGACGTGCCGCGCATGCTGCTTGCCGCCCGCCGGTTCGGGCTGACATTCGATATTATGCAGACGTCGTTTTTCATGTCGCGTTTCAACCTCAAATCGGTGTCACACAATCCATTGGCCGCATGGCAGAACTCGTTGTTCATCGCCTTGACGCGCACAGCCAATGACGCAACCGACTTCCTGCGCATTCCACCCGGCCGCGTGGTGTGGTTAGGTGGGCAACTGACGATTTGAAGCTGCTTTTCGACGGCGCAGGCATAGGAAACAGCATGAAGATGCCCTGCGGGATGAGTTTGCTGGCAGGTCTTCTCGGGGCCATTCAACTCGAAACCAGGGCGGCCCTGGCTGACACCATTCTCGCAGATCCCTCACGGATGATGACTACGGCCAAGCGGATGGACTTTGTGGGCCGCAGTAGCATGAGCGTGGTGCAGACACCCTCGGGTCCGTGCCTGCGAAGTACACCGCATCAGTCGGCATCCGGGCTGTATCAGGCCGTCGACACTGGCGCGGCCCAGTTGAAGCACGTGAGCTGGACTTGGCGCGTCGATCAACTGCAAGCCTCGGCCGATTTGCGTAAGCTGGAGACGGAGGATTCCGCCGCCACGCTGTTCTTCATCTTTGGCGAGCCGTCGCTGTTCAATCGCGATGTGCCAACGCTGGCCTATGTGTGGTCGGGTACGCCCGTTGCTGACGGCACAGTCTTCAAGTCGGCACGCTTCAGAAGTTTGCATTACATTCAGCTGCATGGGGCCAAGGCGGCGGGCACTTGGCAGACGGACACCCGCGATATCGCGGCCGATTACCGGGCCATCTTTCATGCCGAACCCGGCCCGCTGAAATTCATTTCGCTGTTCAACGACAATGATCAGACCGGCGAACCCACCTCGGCGATGTTTTGCCCAGTCCGAGATGAGCAATAGCCCCTCAGCTTTCGGCCGCAATCGCTGAGTACCAAGGGCCAACTGCAACGCTTTTTCAACGAGCTCACCCATGCGCCTTCTCGCTGCCCTGCTCATGTCTGCCGCCCTGCTCGTACCCGCCGCCGCCCATGCCGAAGGAGACAAGATGCCGACGCAACGCCAGATCAGCATCTCGGCCTCAGGGTCCGTTTCGGTCAAGCCGGATCAGGTCGCGATCTCCATCGGGGTCGTGCGCACGGCCAAAACGGCCAAGTCCGCACTGGAGGCAAACTCCGCTGCCATGCGGCCAATCATCGAGACGCTGAAAGCCTCGGGCATTGAGGCGCGCGATATCCAAACCTCGAATTTCTCAGTGCAGGCGGCCTATGACGAACCGCAAAATGGCAAGCCGGCCAAAATCATCGGTTATCAGGTGGCCAACTCGGTACAGGTGCGGCTGCGCGCCATCGAGAAGCTCGGCGACGTGCTCGACCGCGTCGTCGACCAGGGCTCGAACCAGATCAATAGCATCCAGTTTATCGTCAGCAAGGAAGCTGAATTGAAAGATGCGGCCCGTAAAGCCGCTGTCGCCAATGCCCAGCGCATGGCAAAGACCTATGCCGATGCGGCCGGGGTGACCCTCGGCGACGTGCTGATGATCAGTGAGGGAGAGGTCAATAGTGCGCGCGGCCCCTTCATGGCCCAAGCCGCGATGAAGGACCGCGCGAACTCCGCCCCGATTGAAGCGGGCGAGCAGCAGTTGGACGTACAGGTCAACATGATCTGGGCAATCAAGTAACCGCCCTTCCGTCTCCGACTCAGCGCGACAGCCGCAAGCCTGACAATTTCATCCCGATACTGCGGAACGATGATTGCAGCCCGTCCAGTGTCAGGCTCTCGTAGAAGTGCGAGATATCAGTGCCGCAATGCTGCAAGGTTGCCCTAGCAATCGCTTGCTCGCTTGCAGGCAGCTCAGTGAGGGCAAAGCCGACCGTAAAAATCTCGATTTGCTGGGCCTTCATGTTATCGCACAGGTCCATCGCATGGTTCGAAACCATCTGCTGATCCTGCCCCTTGCTGGCGAGCAGGGTGTTGTAGCCGCTATCCGTCATCATGATGGCAACTTTGCGCAGTTTGGGTGCGCCATTAGAATTGGTCTCATGCAGGTCGGCATAGGGGGCGGGGGTGCTGCCACCTATCCAGACAGAGCTCCAGTTTGGCGACAGCATGTACCAGCTCCAGGCCGTGCCCAGTGCGCCGGAAGTAGCTCCGAACGCTTCCAGCCCGTTGATTCGTGCGAACAGATCTGTTTTGTTAGACGTTAGCGGCGTGATTTCGTTGCCGGGTAAAATATCGGCGCACACACCATCCGCCGTGTAGTTCCAGTTCCCTGTGGGATCACCGGGTGCACCGGTTTGGCTGAGCAGAGGCGTATCAGAGCTATCAAGGCTCATGATGGCGCGGGTTCCGTCATGGGCATTCAGCCATGTACCGGCACCGGGCGCATCATCGGTGGCATCGAACCCCGTGGCCGTGAAGAAACGGTCGGTGACGCAGGGCATCACCTTCCAGTCGGTGACGGGAGTAGGAACATAGGTGGTGCAAGTCCATGGGATGCTCGACTCACTGCCACCGCCGCCGGTGCCATCGGTGCACATGTTGTAGACGTAACTCTGAAGCGGGTTGAGATTGGTGAGCGCCTGCATCAAGGAACCGCCGCCGCCATCGGGACCAACCCGGACGCGCGTCGAGAACGGCACCAGAGCGACTTTGGTGGTGTGCTCTGTTTGGTCATCCCGGACGACGATATTGACGAGATCAGTGGCGGCGGCCTTGAGGGCAGCCATCTTGGGATCATTGGTGCACGGGCCAGCACCATCGGCACACATTGAGCCCGTCACGTCGAGCATGACTGACACTTCCAGATTGCTGCCGCCGGGGCCGCCGGGCGAAACAATGGAACGGACCGAGTTCGACGCCGTCGCAGTCACCAAACCAAGATGATCGATACCCACCACGCTAAGTACCGTGGTCCTCATTTCCGCCGTCCCAAGGGCGACGACCGTCTGACTGGGGCCGTCGACTAAGAAATGCAGCGAATCCGAGTTCATGGGGAGGCGGTTTGCAGTGTTGGCGAGATAAGCCGACGTGGCCGCCTCGATGGCAGCTTGCGTGTTCTGCGGGTTTAGTTGCAGCGAACGTCCGCCCGCCAGCACGCCGGCATCGAGGGCGCTGTTGGTCATCGCCTGGGCCTGATGCCAACGGACCATATCGACACTGACGCCAATGCACAGCATCAGGACGCTTAGCGACAAAGCTATGATCACAGCGATTGTGCCGTGCGGGTCCTGGCCGAAATCCTGCACCGGATTGCGTGTGCCGCTTGGACGAATTCGCATACTGGCCCCTGGCATTGAAGACATCGCAACTGTCAGGTAAATTTGCCCCAAAAAGCTCAATATCGTGTGTACACACATGCTTAAGAAACCGTGACGCAGCGTCCACGGCCGTCGTCCGTTTTGCATTGCCGGGAGCGCGCGCGCTCTACCCGGCCGTGATGTAGGCGCGCATGGCTTGTGTCTCCATCTCGGCTTCGGCAATGCGCAGCTTGACCACGTCGCCGATTGACACCAGTCCGATCATCTCGCCATTCTCGACCACCGGGATGTGCCGGAACCGGCGCGTGGTCATGTCTGCCATCAGCTGATCGATACTGTCCGTCAACGAACAGGTATGCACCGGCTTGGTCATGCAATCGGCGACTTTGGCCTGAAGCCGCGCTGCCCCGCCCCGTGCAATCTCGCGCACGATATCGCGTTCCGAAAGAATGCCCGAAAGACGCCCCCCGCGTTCCATGACTACAAGACAGCCGACGCCGCGCGCGGAGAGCTGCTGGGCAGCTTCCTCCAACGTCGCATCCGGACGAATTGACTGGACGTCCCGGCCCTTGGCTTTGAGAATGGTCGCTGCGTTCATGGTTGTTCTCCGCTGCGTTGCACGAGCGGGGCCAGCACGTCGTCCCGCCATGCGGCTTCAACAAACGAGAAGTACGCTAGCATGGACCCATGCCGGCGCCTGCGTAAACCCTTAACTTCAACCATTGTGACGAACAGCGCCCCATCCAGGTTAGCGAACAGCCGCATCTGGCACGGCATCTGCTGGTTGAATGGGCAGATGCCGCCTGGAGACTGCCGGGCGGGACTGCCTTGTTGGCCAACCAGATATCGGGTTAAGGGTTCTGCAATGAAAGTTAAGACGAGCCAGCAACTCTTTGCCTATTGGAACGAGTTGCGCGGCGGGCGCCTTGCCCCACGCCGCTTCGAGGTCGAGCCCTCAGCTATCGCAGCGATCTTGCCCGACACCTTCATTCTCGAACGTGAGGACCGGCACGACTACATGTTCCGGCTCGCCGGCACCCGCATCTGCGAGTATTTTGGCCGGGAGTTCCGCGGCCGCAACCTGCTCGATCTGTGGACGGCCGAAGAGCGCGAAGTGGTGATCCGTGTCCTCGAAAGCGTGACGCGCGATGGCGGCGTGGGCGTCATCGGCTTCATGGCCAATAGCTCTGGGAGCGGGGCGGCGGCCTATGAGATGCTGTTGCTGCCGTTGGTGCATACCGGGCAAACCATCAGCCGCGTGCTCGGCTCGATCGCGCCCTTATCACCATCTGCGCACTACACCCAAGACCCTATCGGCAGTATCGAACTGGAGGCATTCGACGTGATCTGGCCCGATGGCCGTCCGCACGCACTCCTGGCACGCACCACCACGCCGTCGCCGTTCCTGCGCGACACCGGCACCTCGCGTGTCGTGCGTTCCGAGCGCCGTTCGTTCCGCGTCTACGATGGTGGCCGCAAGGATGAGACGCTTCCGGACTTCCGCCCGCTTGGGTCAAAATGATGCAAGTCGAATATCCCATTTAGGAGTTTGTTAAAGGCGCACCCGCATAGTTCCAACTGTAAACCACTAGCGAGCCGCGCCCATGAATGCGTTCGACGATGCTTTTGCCGATTTCCGTGATCATGGTGTCAGCGCTTCAGACCATATTGGGCCGGACCGGCGCAGGCACAAGCGGGTCGAGTTGTTCTGCCTTGGCCGCTTTATGCGCGCCGACAAGGCCGAATATCCATGCAAGCTGCAGGATGTGTCCGTTGGCGGCAGCTGCATCCTGACGCCGCAAAGCGTGCAGGTCGGCGAGCATGTCATCGCTTATTTTGACGAGATCGGGCGCATCGACGGCCCCGTTGTTCGGTTGCTGAGCGGCGGATTTGCCATGCAAATCGTCGCCACGCAGCATCGCCGGGAGAAACTTGCCGCGCAGCTGACCTGGCTGATCAACCGCAAGATGTTGGGCATCCCTGAAGCCCGCCGCCATGACCGTATCGTGCCCAAGCAGATGAATTCGATGCTGCAATTGGCCGATGGCAGCCAGATCGAAGTCAACGTGCTCGATGTGTCGATCAGCGGCGCTTCGGTGGCCATGGAGAGCGGCCCGCCGGTTGGTACCGAAGTGATGCTGGGCCGTCTGCGCGCCCGCGTCGCCCGCTCGCACGAAGCCGGTATCGCGCTACAATTCATCGACATTCAGAACCCGATGGCCCTGCGCAAGCATTTCGGCTGATACCGAGGTTGCTAAACTTTCCAAACCGGTTTGATAAGACTTTAATCATCCTCGGTTCAAATTCTAACGCTGAGATTGTCTAATCTTCAGCGGTATTGTGTCAGTGTACCCTGCGTATCGAGGGGCTTGTTATGTTGCGTCGTGTCTGCGTCACCATTTTGGCCATGGCAATGTCCATAGGCTGCGCCAGCGCCAAGGGCCCCGCGCCTGAACCGCACTTGCCAGCGGCCGCAACAATCATGCATGTCAGCGCCGAAACGGCGGCCCCGTCAGCTTTCATCGATTTTTGCCGCCGCACCGGGTTCGAATGCGAGCCCGACATGTCCGCCCGTGGCCGCGTCGAGCTGACGCCGCAGCGCTGGAGCGAACTCAGTGAAGTCAACGACACGATCAACCGCACCGTCATCGCACGCAGTGACATCTCCGCTTACGGTATAACCGACTACTGGACGCTCGCTGGCAAATTCGGCGATTGCGAAGACTACGCGCTCACCAAACAGCTGCTGCTGCGCCAGCGCGGCTGGCCGATGTCGGCGCTGCTGATGACGGTCGTGCGCGACGAGAACGGCGAGGGCCACGCCATCCTCACGGTGCGCACGTCACGCGGCGACTATGTGCTCGACAACCGCCAGGCCCAGATCGTCGGTTGGTCGGCAACGCCCTATCAATACGTCAAGCGGCAATCATCCTTCAGCCCGCGCGTCTGGATGGCTCTCGAAACGCGGGCTGATCGTCCCGGCGAGGCGTCCGTCGCCGCACTGCCGGTCAGCAAGCGGTAGGTTAGGCACGCATCAGTTTTCAGGCGCGCGAGCGCCCCAAGTTTACAGGTCCGGTATCACTCCCCCTGCCATCCCCGACCCCGATACCGGGTCTGTCACTAAGGCCGGCACTCTCCCCCGAGTGCCGGCTTTTTTTTTGGAAGAGTCTTTGTTCGCGCCAGGCGACTCCCGTTCCGGGATCCCGCCGCCAGGCGCGAAGAGGTGATACAAGATGGAAACTGTACGCCTGCTTGGGTCAAGCCTTCGCGCGACCCAACAACTCAGCAACAAATGCAACTCTCGCAGTGCACGCACATTGCTACAGGATTATGAACTAGACAATTAGCCTGTGCGGCATAGATGTTGGGTCGCGCGAAGGCTTGATCCAACCTACGCGAGCGTACGCAGATACCGCCGCCAGTTGTCAACGTAGTGCTGAGCTGACGCCGTCAATCCGGCAATTTCCGCAGCCGTCAGCTGACGCACGACTTTGCCGGGCGCACCCATCACAAGTGAACCATCCGGGATCGTCTTGCCCTCGGTGATCAGGGCTTTGGCGCCGATCAGGCAGTTTTGGCCGATCCGCGCACCGTTCAGCACCACGGCGCCGATGCCAATCAGGCTGTTGCGGCCAATCGTACAGCCGTGCAGCATGGCCAGATGACCGATGGTGCAGTCGTCGCCGATATCGAGCGGATACCCCTTGTCCGTATGCAGCACACTACCGTCCTGCACATTCGAACGGTTGCCGACCGTGATCCATTCGATGTCGCCGCGCAGCACCGCGCCGAACCAGACGCTGGCCGCCGGTAACAGCCGCACACGGCCGATCAGCGCCGCATCGGGTGCGGCCCAGCTATCGGCATCGCAGTCAGGTTGTATGCCCTCTAGGCGGTGCAAGGTCATGGCAGAGTCAGAGTTGACCAAGCGACGTCATCAGCAGCGCGCCGCTGCCCAGGCTCCAGCAGGCCGCGATACTTACGCCCGCAACCACCAATCCGAAGCTGTCATCTTCCATGGTGAACACGTTGTGTACGAGGATGGCCGGCCCCGCGATCAACCGCAGCATAAGATGTAAAGGCACCGTCCAGACCGGCCCCGGCGTCAGCGCGAAACCCAGCGGCTTGCCCGTGACCAAGAAAAACCCGCTCATCAGCACCCCGCCGGCGGCAAAGCCAATCGCCGCCATCATCACATACGTCAAGAACGCCGGATCCATACACTACCCACCAATACGCGTTACGTTTGCCTCTGCACTGGCAAGGAGCGCGCCATGGCAGGGCTGCGCCTCACGAGGACTTAATACGCAGTTAATGGGGGAGAGCAAGCGCGAATGGGTTAACGCGAGGGGCGGCCACAGCAAGCGGCAGGATCTGGCCAACTTAGGCCGTCTCAAACACGACCATCAGCGGCTCAGGTTGAACGCCGGTTGCGGCCAGGGTCAGCCGTAGGCAGTTTTCGGTCGCCGCCGCAGGAATGTCCCGGCCCGCCTGCCGGGCGGCCACCAAGCGCGGCTGGCCTCTGACATAAAGCGTTATCCCGGCACCTGCTTGCAGTCCCGGCGGTACCTGGGCGGTTAGCATTCCAGGATGAATTCGAAGATTTGTCAGTTGACCCCGCAAGGCCGCCGAAAGCACCCGATTGCCATGCTGGCTAAGCGTCATGACACCATCGTTGATTGCAAAATGCGCCGAACCGATCGGAGTGTTCACCGGGCCAAACGCCAGGTCCTTGCCGTCATTGCGCAGTGTCCAGCCGGTCCAGGCGCTGACATCCATCACTTCGGCGAGCGCCAGAGCCGGCATCAGCGCGCCCCAGCTGTAGAAGCCATCCGTATCCGGCTGATCTAGCACCTCGCCGGTGTCGGCGTTGTAATTCTCGGCGCAGTGGCGGTCCTTGTCCCAGGCGCGCGAGAACAGCGCCCAGCTCTTGGCAGCAAGTTTGGTGGCGGCGGCATCGAAACCGTAACGTTTCAGGCCCTGCCAGACGGTCCAGTTCAAAGGTGGCCAGATGCGTCCGCGCCAGTAGATATTGTCCTTGAACGCTGGATCGTCGCGGCTGACCGATGGCAGTCCCCAAGCGCCGCCAAAGCTCTTAGGGTCGTCCAAATGGTGCAGTAGCCGCTTGGCCTGTGCCTCGGACGCCGCCCCGCAGAGCAGCGGCCAGAAGCTGGTGGGCGTGACGCTACGGGCGAATTTGCCGGTCCACAGCTTGTTGGCAAAGATGCCGCGCGCCTCGTCCCAGAATTCAGTCTGAATGCGGGTCTTCAGCGTTGCCGCTTCCGCCTCCAGACGATCCGCCGCCACCGTCTGGCCCAGCTCGCGTGCCATTTGCGCCAGCATTTCGGCATCCAATGCCAGCATGGAATTTAGGCCCACATCCCACTGATTGAGCGTGCCCGTCGCGTTGTCCACGCGCGCGCCATCGTGCATTGGAGAATTGTCCATGCTGCTCTCGTCGCGCGCGCCAATGTTGGTGCCGCGGTAGAGGCCAGTGCCAACGGGCGAGTTCCCGAAGGAGACGAGGCCAGTTTTATTGCCATCCCTGTGCCGCACCCACCAGTCATGGTTGTCGAGCAACGTGGCATAGGCCAGCTCGAGCATAGGGCGTGAGCCGTTACGCAAGAACATCAGCCAGCTGAGGAAGGAGCCGATGGGGAGTTGGCTGCGATCGACCCAGGCGTCTTTGGCGGTGAGCAAGCAAGGCAGATTGCGGTCTGGCGTTTGCCCGGCGATCACAACGTTGAGATTTTCATGCGCCTGCTCTGTGTCCAGCATATCCACCAAATAGGTCGAATACTGCTGATCATTCAGCCAGACGCCAAAACCACCGAACTTCTCCTGGTTCCAGTTGCGGCTAAGTGAGATGTAGGAGCGCCGGTTGATACGGTCAAAGACGGTGTTCCAGCCCATGACGTCGCGGATGGCGGCAAGCGCATTCTGGGCGTCTGACGGTGGTTCAATTGACCTCTCTCCCTGGACCTCTCGCCAAGGCAGAGGGGTTGCTCTTTGCACTGCGCTAACTGCCAGTATCGCCGCCGCCCGTTGCCGCGCGGCCGTGGCATCATCGCGGATCGCCACCGCGATCGTTAGCTCCGGCATTTCCTCAAGATGATAGCGAAAGGCCATCACGGTTCCCGCCGTTGCCCGCGAGGCGAGGTGCCAATAGCCGTGCTCTTCGTATTCGGCGGCGAGGCCCGCAAGGCTCGCATGTGCCGTCACCATCAGCGGGCCTTGCGAACTCTTGACCGCCACGTGCCGGTGGCCGAAGTTGGTGGAGAGCGTCTCCGTCGCCCGATCATAGGTCCAGGCCACGCCATCTTCCGACGACAGCGCCATCACCATCCAGAACCGCAGGCCCCACTCGCCGAGCTTTTTCGTCTGCCAACGCCCGGTCAGATCGAACGGTCCAATCTTTTGCCAAACAAAATCGAGCTCCGTCCCAGCATGAGCGAGTTGCATCTCCACCTGCGAGGCATCCACCGCCCTCGCGCCAAATCTCAACCCCTCACCCGGCTTGAAGAACGTCGCGCGCTTGGTGCTGGCGGCATAGGCCATTGGCGTGACCCGCAGGCCCAAAGGCAAAAACACCATCTCGGCGGGCCGTTCGCCATCCCAGGTGTTCCAGGCGCGGGCGAGCGCAATGGTCGTGTGCTTCAGCGGGTTTTGAGACATCGGTGGATCAATCTTGCAGCGGAATGGTTTGCGAGGCGGCCCAGGCTAGGGTCACGGGCGTCTTGGGCGCCAAGAGTTCGCCCGAGCGGTTCTGTACGAAGGCAAGCAGAGTTTCGGGACCGGCCGAAGGACAGGCGATGTGGTAGGTGACGCTGTTGCCGCTATAGACGGCTTGCACGATGGTGCCAGCGAGCCGGTTGATGAGTTCGCCTGAGAGTTTGTCGCCATCGGCTGCAACGATTATTTTTTCGGGCCGCACCGCCACCCGGGCCGTGGCACCCGCGCAGGTGATCCGTATTCCATCGGTGAGCGTCACGCCCTGACCATCCGGCTTACCCGCAAGAATATTTGCGTCTCCCAGGAACTGCGCCGCAAACCCCGTCGCGGGCCGTTCGTACACGTCCTGCGGCGCGCCCACCTGGACGATGCGGCCCTTATCCAGTATGGCGATCCGGTCGCTGAGCGTCAGCGCCTCTTCCTGGTCGTGGGTGACGAAAATCGCTGTGATACCCACACTGCGCTGGATCTGGCGCAGTTCCACCTGCATAACCTGGCGCAGCCGCCGGTCCAGTGCGCCCAAGGGCTCATCCAACAGCAGCACTTTTGGCCGTGTCACCAGCGCCCGCGCCAGCGCCACCCGCTGCTGCTGGCCACCCGACAGTTCTCGCGGTTTTCGCGCGCCGTAGCCTGGCAACTGCACCAGCTCCAGCATTTCGGCCACTTTGCGGTCGGCCTCGGCCCGCGAGCCACCCTTCGCCTCGACACCAAACGCAATGTTGTCGCGCACCGTCATATGCGGGAACAGCGCGTAATTTTGGAAGACCATGCCGATGTCGCGCTTGTTGACGGGCACGTCGTCCACACGCTCGCCGGCGATCCGTATGCTCCCGGAATCCGGAATAACGAACCCCGCGATGGCGCGCAACAATGTGGTCTTGCCGCTGCCGCTCGGCCCCAGCAGGCAAAACATCTCGCCGTCAGCAAACGCCATCGACACATCGTCCAGTGCCACGACGGTGCCGTAGCGCTTGCTTACATGCTCGGCTTCGACAGCTGTCACCGCTCGCCTCCAAAGCGATAGAAGCGCGCCACCAGAAGGAACAGCGCACTTGAGATGAGAATGAGGATGGTAGCGATGGCGTTAATCTCGGGCGTGAAGCCTTTTCGAATGGCCGTATAGATCTCGACGGGCAAAGTCTGGAAGCCGGGCGAGGCCAGGAAGTAGGAGACGACGAACTGGTCGAGCGAAATCGCAAAGGCAAAGAGTGCCGCCGCAATGATGCCGGGTGCGATTTGAGGGAAGGTGACGCGGCGGAACGTCATCCAAGCGCCAGCACCGAGTGTGGCAGCCGCTTCTTCTAATTGAACACCATGACCGGCAAGCCGCGCGCCCACTACGATCATCACATAGGGCAGCGACAGCGCCACATGCCCGAGCAGCAGCGTGTGCAGTCCGCGCCCCAGGCCCAGCCAGAAGAACATCACCAGCATGGACGTGCCCAGAATCAGCCACGGCACCGCCATAGGGGGGAGCAGCAGCCCGCGCAGAATGGATTTGCCCGGAAAATCATTGCGCGCGAGACCCATCGCCGCGAGCGTGCCGATGGTGGTCGCGACGCTCGTGTTGGCGAGCGCCAGCCATAGGCTGTTGGTGCTGGCCCGGATCAGCCGCTCATTGTTCCATAGCGCCGCAAACCACTTGGTGCTCCAGGTGATAGGCAGTGCATACAGCTCGCTCTGGTTGAATGCCATCACGCACATGACGATGACAGGCAGATAAAGAAACAGCAGCACGAGGCCAATATAGGAGCCGCCGATATAGGGGAGGGCGCGGATCATAGAGTACACCGAACGTCCTGATATGACAGAGCATAGAGCAACCCCTCATCCTGTCCTTCTCCCCACGTGAGAAGGGACGAAGTCACCACGATTTTTGAGCCCAGCGTCCCCTCTCCCTTGGGGTGAGGGACAGGGTGAGGGGTTGCTCTGTACACAGCTCTCTCCATCATCCCTCCCCCAGCCGGCCGCGCACCAGCGGATAGGCGGCCAGCAGGATGACCAGCACCAGCCCGAGGAGAATGAACGACAGCGCCGAGCCGAGCGGCCAGTTGAACACGGCGACGAACTGATCTTCGATGACCGTGCCGATCATGGTGCCTTGCGAGCCGCCGAGAATGCGCGGCTCCATGAATGAGCCGACTACAGGCACGAAGATGAGGATCACACCTGCTGCCACGCCTGGGAGCGACAGCGGTACGATCACCTTCCAGAAAATTCGCGCCCAACTGCCGCCAAGGCTGCGGCCTGCTTCCAAAAGGCTCTGGTCGATGGCTTGCAAGCTCAGGTAACAGGTTAGGATCATATAGGGCAGATAAGCGTGCACGATGCCGATGACGATGGCGGGGTAGGTGTAGAGCACGTTCATGACTGGCGCTCCGGGCACCATCCAATGGATGGCCTGATCGAGGAGGCCGTTGCCGCGCAAAACGATGGTCCAGGAGAACGTCCGCACCAGCGCGTTGGTCCAAAACGGGAGAATGACCAGCAGGAACAGCGCCTCGCGCACGCGGCCGGTGATCATGCGGGCGAGTACCCAGGCGGCCGGGTAGCCGATCAAGAGGCACAGCGCCGTCACATGCACGCCCATCCATAGCGAGCGCCACATCAGCGTGCGGTAGAATTCCTGCCGGAAGAACGAGCCGTAGTTGGCGAGCGTCCATTCCGGCACATGGCCGCCCATCGGGGCAACGGTGAGAAAGCTGAAATAGAAGAGGGCAAGCAGCGGCAGGAAGACGGTGAGCAGCAGCCAAAGATAGGCGGGGCCAATCAGGCCCGCGGCGTTCAGCACGCGGCGGCGTTGGGCGGTGAGGGTTATAGCTTGTTCCACGCGCGCGAAGCCCCGGTTTGCCAACCATATGGTGCACCATGACTGCATCATCGTCCTGCCCCGCGCAAGCATCTCTGCCATTGTTATCCTGGGCCTTGTGCCCAGAACTCATGATGCAGCGAACGGTCCGGCCAGTGTGGTGCTGCAAGATTTGGAACACGCAAAACCTTCACCCCCGCTGAGGGATGGGTCCTGGGCACAAGGCCCAGGATGACAGCGGCGGGTTGATCGGCAGTTGGGGGCTTCGTCGAAATTGCAGTAGGGTTGCGCAATGCAGAACGCCATTGATCCGAATCCGCTGGCGCTGAACCGCGCCGACGCTGGCGTGCGCCTCGCCTATAGCGCGGGCGAGCCGGTCTCGCGATTGCAGTCGCTGACAGAGTGGGGCGGTTACCGAGCCAAGTTCCCAACCACTGACGCCCGCGCCGAAGCCGTACTCATCAACACCGGCGGCGGCGTCGCGGGCGGGGACAAGTTGCAGATCGAAGTCGCGCTGGAGGCAGGCGCGGCGCTCACCATCACCACGCAATCGGCCGAACGCATCTACCGGTCGCTGGGTGACGACGCGCGCATCACAACTCAGCTCGACGTGGCCGCCGGGGCTGACCTCGCTTTTGTGCCGCAAGAGACCATCCTGTTCTCACGCGCCCGGCTCGCCCGCACGATTGACGCGGATATGGCTCTGGACGCCCGTTTGCTGCTGGCCGAGATGACCGTGTTCGGCCGCGCGGCGATGGGCGAACGCGTGACCGGCGGCAGCTGGCGCGATCGCTGGCGCATCCGGCGGATCGGCACACTGGTTTATGCCGACGATGTGCGTATCGAGGGGAACATTCACGAACTCCTCGCGCACGCTGCCATCGGTCACGGCGTCAGCGCGTTGGCTACTGTCCTCTATGTTGCCCCAGACGCGGCAGAACGGTTGAAGCAGGTGCGCGCAGGCTTGGCGTCCGCGACCTGCCGCGCCGCCGCCAGCAGCTGGAATGGTCTCCTCTCGGTCCGCGTCCTCGGTAACCCGCAAGCCGTGCGCAGCATTATGGCCTCGACCATCACCACCCTTTCGCGTCGCCCGCTCCCGCGTGTATGGTGTATGTGATCCTGGAGCCCTGACCGCATGAACCTGACCCCCCGAGAAAAAGACAAACTGCTGATCTCCATGGCCGCCATGGTCGCGCGCCGCCGTCTCGAACGCGGCGTCAAGCTCAACCATCCCGAAGCCATCGCGCTGATTTCCGACTTCGTAGTCGAGGGCGCGCGGGACGGCCGCACTGTCTCCGAACTGATGCGCGACGGCGCCACCGTCGTCACCCGCGCCCAGGTGATGCCCGGCATCGCCGAGATGATCCACGACGTGCAGGTGGAGGCGACCTTCCCCGACGGCACGAAGCTTGTCACCGTGCATGAGCCCATCCGATGAGCAAGGCCATCGTGAAGAACGCCATGATCCCGGGCGAGATTTTCCCCAGGGCGGGCGATATCGAGTTGAATGCGGGGCGTCCGGTTACCACGCTCACAGTATCCAACACCGGCGACCGGCCGATCCAGGTCGGCAGCCACTATCATTTCTTTGAGACCAATCCGGCGCTCGATTTCGACCGGGCCAAGGCACGGGGAATGCGGCTGGATATTGCGGCGGGAACGGCGGTGCGCTTCGAGCCTGGCCAGACCCGCGAAGTGCGGCTGATCCCCGTCGTGGGCAAACGGACCATACACGGGTTCCGGCAGGGTGTGATGGGGAAGTTGTGAGTTGGCACAACGTTTTGAGCGCGGCGTTAAACCACGTAGGTTGGGTCAAGCCTTCGCGCGGCCCAGCATCTAGGCCACAAACGCCTTTGCCAACGCGTTGGGTCGCGCGAAGGCCTTGACCCATCCTACAAAGCCGCAAACCAATACCAACCGAAAAGCCGATGACCCGCCACATCGCCCACTTGATGCCATTCGCCGATCTCGCTGCTGGCTTGCGTGCCGCGCGCGACGCGCGGCTGGTCTATGAGCGGCAGGGGCCGGATGGGTTGACCCTCTACGCGTACACGGAGCGCTGCGTGTTCGAGTCGGCCTGGACGCCGATCACCAAGTCCGCACGCGGATTGATCATCGACCACGCGGAGAAGCGAATCGTCGCAACGCCGTTCGCCAAATTCTTCAATGTCGGCGAACTGGGCGAGCCAGTACCAGACCTTCCGTTCGAAGCGACGGACAAACTCGATGGCAGCCTGATCATCATTTTTCATCATGCGGGGCGCTGGCGGTCCGTGACCAAGGGATCATTCGAGTCCACCCAAGCGCTGTGGGCGCAGGCGCGGCTGGACAAGATGGACCTTGCGCCGCTCAGCATCGGCACAACCTATCTCGCCGAAGCCACGTACCCGGAGAACCGGATCGTCGTGCGGCACACGGAGGAGGCGCTCAGGCTGCTGGCGGCCTATGCGGCGGACGGGACGGAACTTGCCTTTGCCGATGTGATCGCGGCGGGCACGTCCATCGGCCTCGACACCGTCGCCCGCGTGGCCTTCGCCACCATTCCCGAGTTGCTGATCCGCGCCAAGCACCTGCCCAAAAGCAGCGAGGGCTATGTCATCCGGTTCAGCAACAGCCACCGGCTGAAGGTGAAGGGCGACGAATACCGGCGCATTCACGCGCTGATCTCGGGCCTGAGCCCGCTGTCGGTCTGGCAGGCCATGCAAGCGGGCGACGACATGATCGCGATCCGGCGTGACTTGCCCGAGGAATTCTGGGACGATTTCGACAGTATCCAGAGATTGCTGGCTGCGCAGGTGTCTGCGTTTGTCGAACGCGCCGAGGCGACAGCCGCAACCGTCGCCACCCTCACCGACAAGGAGGTCGGCCTGCGGCTAACATCCTTTGACGAAGACATCCGTGGCCTGCTGTTCGATCTTCGCAAAACCGGCGCAGGCTGGACCACCGGCCGCGCCCGGCAAAAACTGTTCCGCCTGATCCGGCCGGAGGCCAATGTCTTGCCCGGCTATACGCCGTCGTCAATCCTCATCCGTGCTGTTGAAGAAGCCCAAGGTTAGCACCCCATGCCCCTCAAAATCCCGCGTTCTGCTTACGCGCAGATGTATGGCCCGACCACCGGCGACAAGGTGCGGCTCGCCGATACCGACCTCATCATCGAGGTGGAGAAGGATCTCACCACCTATGGCGAGGAGGTAAAATTCGGCGGCGGCAAAGTGATCCGCGACGGCATGGGGCAGTCGCAGGTGACAAATGCGAAGGGCGCAGTGGATACGGTCATCACCAACGCGCTGATCCTCGATCATTGGGGCATCGTGAAAGCGGATGTCGGGTTGAAGGACGGCCGCATCAAGGCCATTGGCAAGGCCGGTAATCCCGATATCCAGCCCGGCGTCGATATCATCGTTGGTCCGGGCACGGAGGTGATTGCGGGCGAGGGCAAGATCCTCACGGCTGGCGGTTTCGACACCCACATCCATTTCATCTGCCCACAGCAGATCGAGGAGGCGCTGATGTCCGGCGTCACGTCCATGCTGGGCGGCGGCACCGGCCCTGCGCACGGCACGTTCGCAACGACGTGCACGCCCGGCCCATGGCACCTTGCGCGGATGATCCAGGCCGCCGACGCCTTCCCGATGAACTTGGGTTTTGCGGGCAAGGGCAATGCGTCACGGCCCGAAGCCCTCATTGAAATGGTCGAAGCGGGCGCCTGCGCGCTGAAGCTGCATGAGGACTGGGGGACCACACCCGCCGCCATCGACAACTGCCTGAAGGTCGCCGACGACTACGACGTGCAAGTCATGATCCACACAGACACGCTCAACGAGAGCGGCTTTGTCGAGGACACGATCAAGGCCTTCAAGGGGCGCACCATCCACGCTTTCCACACCGAAGGGGCGGGTGGCGGGCATGCGCCCGATATCATGCGGGTGACGGGGCTGCCGAACGTCTTGCCGAGTTCGACCAACCCGACACGGCCGTTCACGCGCAACACCATCGATGAACATCTCGACATGCTGATGGTCTGCCACCATCTCTCGTCGTCGATCCCCGAGGATCTCGCCTTCGCCGAAAGCCGCATACGGAAAGAAACTATCGCCGCTGAGGACATCCTCCATGATCTCGGCGCGCTCTCGATGATGAGTTCGGACAGCCAAGCCATGGGCCGCGTCGGCGAAGTGATTATCCGCACCTGGCAAACCGCGCATAAGATGAAGACCCAACGGGGGCCGCTGCCGCAAGACAAAGGGGCGGGCAACGACAATTTCCGCGCCAAGCGCTATGTGGCGAAATACACAATCAATCCGGCCATCTCGCATGGTGTGTCGAAGGAGATCGGTTCAGTGGAAGCGGGCAAACTCGCCGACCTGGTGCTTTGGAGCCCGGCGTTTTTCGGCGTGAAGCCCGATTGTATCATCAAGGGCGGCATGATCGCCGCCGCGCCCATGGGCGATGCCAACGCCTCGATCCCGACGCCGCAGCCCGTCCACTACCGCCCGATGTTCGGCGCCTTTGGCGGCGGCCCGACGGCAACGTCGTTGATCTTCACCAGTGCGGCGGCCATGACAGGCAAATTGCGGAAAACTCTGGGCACGTCGAAACAGATGGTCGCGGTAGAGAACACCCGCGGCGGCATCGGCAAGAAGGACATGATCCACAACGGCGCCACACCCAAACTGGAGATCGACCCCGAGACCTACGAAGTCCGCGCCGACGGCGAATTGCTCACCTGCGAGCCCGCCACCGAGCTGCCGATGGCACAGCGGTATTTTCTGTTTTAAACTCTTGGCCAAACCGCTCATGGAGCCACCCTCATGACTAAGTTCGCCAGAAAATCCGCCGGCCAACCCCCTCTACGAGAAGGATTTCCACGATTGGGCCATGGAACAGGCCGTTTTGCTGCGCGCCAAGCGATGGCAAGATCTGGACCTTGAAACTCTGGCGGAGGAGGGCGAAGACATGGCCAGATCACAAAAGAAGGAAATCCGCGGCAGGCTCGAAGTCCTGATCATGCATTTGTTGAAGTGGAAGTATCAACCTGGCCGCCGGACTCCAAGTCGGAAGAATACAGTTTTCAACCAACGGCAAGACCTCGTTGAGTTGATAGCCGATATGCCGAGCGAAAGGCCCTACTTGCGCGAAGCCTTTCCAAACCGGTACAACGCAACGCGGCTTTCCTCCGAGGCGGAAACGGGCATTGCTTTCGTTTTGTTTCCTGACGAATGCCCTTTCACCTTGGAACAGGTTATGGACATTGAATTCTATCCAGATGAGCCCGGCATGTATCACCGGCGAACAAACTCCCATGAACATTATATAGCTGGGCACCATCCATGATCTACGTCCTCGCCACCATCAAGACCAAACCGGGCATGGCCCAAGCGCTGATCGCAGGTGCCGCCCCTTGCATCGCGGCGACGAGGAGCGAGGAGGGGTGCATCTCATACGACCATGTGCAGGACACGTCTGATCCCGATACTTTGCTCGTGGTCGAACGCTGGATCAGCCGCGAAACGCTTGAGGCGCACATGCACACGGCCCATCTCGCCGCATGGCGGGTGGAGCGCAAGCCACTCGTCATCAGCACCAAGGTCGAGATCATCCATGCCGCTAAGGTCGAGACGTTGTGAGCGTTGCGATGCTGCGCGCCACGGCCGTCGAGACTTTTAGCGTTGCGCCGGCCGCCGGCCGGGTTCTACTTGATTTCGATGCCCGTTACCGGCGGCGCACGGCCATGCGGACGGAGGACGGCCTCGATTTCCTGCTCGACCTCGAACGTGCGCAGCGGCTCCGCCACGGCGACCGGCTGGTGCTGGAGGATGGCCGCCGCATCGCCGTCGAAGCCGCGCCCGAAGACTTGGCCGAGATCCGCGCGCCCGCGCCCGGCGAACTCATGCGCATCGCGTGGCATCTCGGCAACCGCCACCTGCCGGTGATGCTGGCGCCGGGCAACATCCGTATCCGCCGCGATCACGTCATCGAGGCCATGGTGATCGGCCTCGGCGGCACCGTCGCGCACATCTACGCCGCCTTTGACCCGGAGCGCGGCGCCTATGCCGGCGGCAACGCCCACAGCCACGGCGGCGATGATGGCGCGTGATTTGAAAATCTCGCCACCGGGGCGAAGCCACGACACTAGCGTCTCTTCCCCCCTTGTGGGGGAGGAACAAGGTGGGGGGTCAAAGGCGCAGGACGCGCGAAAGACTCTTTGTTTGCGACCCCCACCAGGCGCTCTTGCGCCAGCCTCCCCACAAGGGGGAGACGGAGTGATTGGTTTTGGTGCACAACACTCTTTCAACGCCGGGCGTGCGGCGCCCAACCCAGCATTGCTGCTTCAAATCTGGTTCTCGCCGTCGTTCCCGGTTGGGGCGTTTGCGTACAGCCATGGCCTGGAACGCGCTGTCGAGGCTGGCTTCATTCGCGACCGGGGCAGCCTCACGGTTTGGCTGGCTGATCTGTTCGCACACGGATCGATCCGCAACGACTTGATCCTGGCCGCTGCCGCCTGGCGCGCCGCCACTGCAAACGACACGCAAGCCTTGTGGGACGTCGCCGAACTGGCGGCGGCCCTTCACCCTGCGGCCGAACGACGGTTGGAGTCCCTCACCCAGGGCAGTTCATTCGTGGTCGCCGTCAAAGCCGCCTGGCCTACGTCCGCGCTCGCGGCACTTATGGACGAAACGACCTACTCCGTCGCCGTCGCCGCCACCGCCGCTGGCCACGGCATCGCGCTTCTGCCACTCCTCGAAGCCTACGCCGCCGCTTTCGTTGCCAACCTCACTTCGGCCGCCATTCGCCTCAGCGTCATCGGCCAGACCGACGCGCAGCGTATCCTCGCTGACCTCCTCCCCACCTTGTCATTGGCCGCGCGCGCCGCCGCTACCTCTACCCTCGACGATCTCGGCAGTGCAACCTGGTCGGCCGATCTGTGTGCCCTCGAACACGAAACTCAATACACGAGGCTCTTTCGCTCATGACCCCTTCACGCAACGGCCCTCTCCGCGTCGGCATCGGCGGCCCGGTCGGTTCCGGCAAGACGACGCTCACGGAACAGTTGTGCAAGCACTTCCGCGCGACCATCGACCTCTGCGTCATCACCAATGATATCTACACCAAGGAAGACGCCGAGATCCTGATGCGCGCGCAGGCGCTGCCGTTGGAGCGCATCATGGGCGTGGAAACCGGCGGCTGTCCGCATACGGCCATCCGCGAGGACTGCTCGATTAACCTCGCCGCCATAGCGACGATGCGCGCCAAATTCCCCAAACTCGATCTGATCCTGATCGAGAGCGGGGGCGACAATCTTGCCGCCACCTTCTCGCCGGAGCTCGCAGACCTCACCCTCTACGTGATTGACGTTGCCCAGGGGGAGAAAATCCCCCGCAAGGGCGGGCCTGGCATCACGCGGTCGGACCTGCTCATCATCAACAAGATCGACCTGGCGCCCCATGTGGGCGCCGATCTCACTGTCATGGAGCAGGACGCCAAAAAGATGCGTGGAGACCGTCCCTTCGTTTTCACGAACATGCGGACGGGTGTAGGGTTGGCAGCGATCACGGGGTTCATCCGCCGAGTGGGCGGAATTGGATAAGGCTCTGATCGGACGCGCTAATGCCTCGGGGATCAAGAGCCGTCACAAGCACGTGTCAGCCAGCGGGTCGCGAGCAATTTCATTCATCGGCTGTTAAGCCTATTACCGTTAACTGATCTTTAGCTGTGTTTTGTGGTTGCGCCGTTGAACCTGTCTGGACGGCCGCGCGACCCACCTATGATGGCTTCAACCCACACCCTGGTCCGGCCCATCCCTGGGCCCCGATCAATGTCTCTGAAAGGACGCCGGTTTCATCGTGTCACTGCAAATGAATTACGAACAATGGGGGTATGGCCCGCCACATCCTGGCGAGATTCTGCGCGACCAGATCCTGCCGCGCCTTAACCTCAGCCGGACCGAACTTGCCAAACGGCTCGGTGTTCGTCTGTCGCAGCTCTCCGATGTCCTCAACCAACGCCGTCCGGTGTCGCTCGATATGGCCCGCCGGCTTGGCAAGGCCTTTGGCAATGGCGCCCGCTATTGGCTCGCCCTGCAGATGCAGCACGACGTGTGGAACGCCGAGCGAGACGACACGATGGACGTGAAGCCGATTATGGTCTCAGCTCACGCTCTGGCAGTGAAGAGCCGCGTGAACGCGGATGCGCGTCAATAAAGTCGCGCACGATCTCCAATGAGCCGAATTTCGCGTGCAGGATGTGTTGCGCGCCGGGGAAGGTGGCCATGCGTTTGGGCTCGTTGGCGGCATCAAACAGTTCGCGTCCCATGGCGAGCGGAACCACCACGTCGGCCTCTCCATGCAAAACCAGCAGTGGCAGGTGAAGCCCTGCCATGCGGCTCTTGCTGTCGTAACGGTCGCTAACCAGGGTCCGCACTGGCAGCCAGGGATAATGGTAGGCGGCGGCGTCAACCAGGCTCGTGTAAGGCGAATCCAACACCAGAACCCGGGCCTCGCGTTGTGTCGCCACTTGCACAGCCACTCCAGTCCCCAGTGATTCACCGAACAGAACGATATCGCCAGACGCGACGCCCGACTTTCGCAAATAGTCGTAGGCCAGAACTGCATCGGCGACATTGGCGCTTTCGGACGGATTTCCGCTGCTGCCTGAAAAGCCCCGATAGGCCAACATCAGCAGGCCGATTCCCGATTTCTGGAAAAACTCGAACCGTCCGGCGCGCTCGGACAGATGACCGGCGTTGCCATGAAAATAGAGGATGGTCGGGCGGCCGGGCGCCGCTTTGGCCCACCAGGCGATCAGGTGCTCCCCATCGGGGGTGGGCAGAACCATTTCCAAGACCTCGTGCAAACCGGCGGCCACGGGGGCGGAGCGTTCGGTGTTCGTTCGGTAAATCAGGTCGCGCTGCCGCCAGTACATCAGACCAACAATACTGCCGTACAAGGCCGCAAAGGCGATGATTAGCCTCAGACCAATCGTTAGCATCTCAATAGTGCCCCATGACCAGTTCAACCCCTTGTCAGCTCGCAACCGCGAGCGCCCGCGATTCCGGCACGGCGACTTCTGCCAGATCCGCCGTTTCAATACGGCGTCCGCGCTGCGTTATCTTGTCGACCGACGTCATAACCTTCTCTACGTCCTTGGCCGCCAGCGTAAAGTGGCGCTCCAGCTCCCTTACCCGCTCTGCCAGCTTGCCCACGTCGCCCATCAGCAAGCCGACTTCGCGTTGTATGAGCCCTGCCTGTTCGCGCATCCGCACGTCCTTCAGAATGGCCAGCATGGTCTGCACCGCCAGCATCAGCATGTTGGGGGATACGATCAAAACATGGGACCGGTGCGCCAACTGCACGGATTCGTGAAAGTGCTCGTTGATGTCGCCGTAGATTGACTCCGAGGGGACAAACATCAGCGCCATGTCCTGTGTTTCGCCGGGGATCAGGTACTTCTCTGCGATATCCTCGATATGGCGGCCGATGGCGATCCGGATGTCGGCGCGTGCCTTCTGGAGGCTGTCGGCGTCATGGGCCAGCCGCAAGGCCTCAAACCCCTCCAGCGGAAATTTGGCGTCGATTACCAGCGGTGCTGGCGCCGAGGGCAGCCTCACGAGGCAATCTGGCCGCTTTCCATTGCTGAGCGTCGATTGAAACTCATAGGTGCCGCGCGGCAGTCCATCCTCGATGATCGCTTCCATACGCCCCTGGCCGAAAGCGCCGCGAGCCTGCTTGTTGGCCAACACATCGCGCAGTCCGACAACTTGCTCCGAGAGTTCGGCTATGTTCGATTGTGCCCGGTCGAGCACCGCCAGCCGCTCGCCCAGCGCCGACAGCGTTTCGGCCGTCCGCCGGTTGGCATCGCTGAGCGAACCACCCAGCCGCTGACCAGTCTCGCTCAGCCCCCTGCCAAGCCGCTCGCTGACCGCTTCGAGCGAACCGCTCAGCCGGTCCGACACCGAATCGAGCCGCTGATTGAGCCCAGCCGCAAGGTCCGCCTGCCGGATCGCCGTCATTTCGGCAATGGCGGCCAACCGCCCGCGCAATTCGGCGATCCCGGCCTCGCTGGCTTCGGCCGCTGCCCGCGCTGCTCCCAGCAACCGGGCTTCGCTTTCGGCCCGCGCCGCCTTCTCGGCAGCAAGATCCCAGGTGCGGCGGCGGCCCCGCGCCATCGCGAACAACACCACCAAAAGGCACAACACCGCCGAAGCCGCCAGGGCCGTGACGGTGGCTTCCGATTGGTTGCCAAAGGCCACGCCCATGCGCCGGACCCAGGCAATCATGTCATCCAGAAAAAGTTGCATGACACGCTAATAGCTGATTCGTATGGCGAACCCGCGATCCGTGCACGGCGTGGCAATTGGCGGCCGTTGACCGCGTGCGACGCATTGCTTATCTGAAAACCATGGCCATCCTGGACATCATCAAGGTTCCCGACCCCCTGCTTCGCCGCCCGAGTGCGCCCATTGAGCGCGTGGATGGGGCGCTGGAGCGGCTGGTCAGGGATATGTTCTCGACCATGTATACCGCGCCCGGCGTAGGGCTGGCGGCCGTACAGGTGGCCGTGCCGCGCCGCCTGCTGGTGATGGATATCGTCAAAGCCGAGGATGAGGCGAAGCGGCCGATTGCGATGCTCAACCCGGAGATTGTCGAGATCGTCGGCGATGAGGTCCGGGTCTATGAAGAGGGCTGCCTGTCCATCCCCGACGTGTTCGCCGACGTGGAGCGGCCAGCGACGGTGCGTGTGCGCTTTACGGATATGGCGGGCAAACCGGCCGAGATGCTGTGCGAGGGTATGCTGGCGACGGTGGTCCAGCATGAAATCGACCATCTCAACGGCAAGCTCTTCATCGACTACCTGTCGAAGCTGAAGCGCAACATCATCATCAAAAAGATGGTCAAGGCTAAGCGCGACGATGCCACGGTCGACTAATCGTTAAAATTCTCGCAATTTTCGCCAGCCTTCCGAAACCGGGTGCGCTTAGTCTGCACACACCAGCGGTGCGTTTCACCTGGTCCTGCGTGGAGGCGTCAGATGGATTGCGTCAAGAGTGCGAGGCCCGCCAGCGGGTCTGGTAAGGTCATTCAAAAGGTTGTGCTCTACAGCGGCTTTGCTAGCGGTATTGTTCTGACCGTGATGCTGGGTGCCGTCGCCTGGCTGGCGCCGGGCCATTACCGCCCGCTGCTGCTGGTGATGATCGTGGGTAACATCTTCATGATGGTGCCTTGGCACCGGTGGACCATGCCGCAGTGGTTCAATGCGGGCCTCGCCATCGCCCGTGGCTTCCACTGGGTGGTCAATCTCATTTTTGCGTCGCTGGGCCTCTTACTGCTGACCCATGCCGGGCATCCAAAACGGGCGCTGGCCTTTGGCGCGCTGGCATTGATGTTCGTGCTCTGGGCCGGAGCGGCGCGGCGGCTGACCTATCGCGGCTATCCGCCCGATGCAGAGCTTGCCACAACCGGGGCCTGATGGCATCGCTAGTCCTTTCGGACAGCTCCGGTGCCCAACATGCCGCTTCGTCTCATTTTCATGGGAACGCCCGATTTCGCCGTTCCAACCCTGGCTGCACTTCTTGGCAGCTGCCACGAGATTCTTGCGGTCTATTGCCAGCCACCCCGGCCCGCAGGACGCGGCATGGAGCCACAGAAATCGCCGGTTCAGGACTTCGCCGAGGCCACAGGGTTGACCGTGCAGTCTCCCATCTCGCTGCGCAGCCCGGAGGCCACGGCTGTCTTTTCCGCCTATCAGCCCGATGTAGCCGTCGTTGTGGCCTATGGATTGCTGCTGCCACCCGCGATTCTGGCGGCAGCGGCTTTGGGCTGCCTGAACCTGCATCCCTCAAAACTTCCACGATGGCGCGGGGCCGCGCCGATCCAGCGGACGTTGATGGCGGGCGATAGCGAAACCGCCGTGTCGATCATGCAGATGGAGGCCGGTCTTGACTCCGGTCCGGTATGCCTCGCTGAGATTGTCCCACTGACCGTCGATATGACGGCAGGCCAGCTTCACGATCTCGCGGCTAGCCGGGGAGCGGATCTGATGGTGCGGGCATTGGGCGCGTTGGAGCGGGGCAGTCTCATTTGCACGCCGCAACGGGCCGAGGGCGTGACTTATGCGGCCAAGATAGACAAGGCCGAAGCCCGCATCGACTGGCGCAAGCCCGCGAAATTTGTGCACGATCATATCCGTGGCTTGTCGCCCTTCCCTGGCTCCTGGTTTGAACTTGGCACTGGTGCGCAAACCGAACGGATCAAGGTGTTGCGCTCCGAGCTGGCGCCGGGCACCGGAGACCCCGGCCGCTGTCTCGATGGCGCCCTAACCGTAGCCTGCCAGGACGGCGCCGTCCGGCTGCTCCAGTTGCAGCGGCCGGGCAAAAAACCGATGGCGGCAGAAAACGTTCTGCGCGGCTTGCCGGTCCCGCCCGGCAGCCAGCTGCGCTAATCCAATTCCGATATTATCGGCATAAATTCTTACCCGTCATCAGCTTGGCGGCTCTCACGCCTAAGACCCGCTGATCATTCATATCGAGCGCACACCGTCGCTGGAACGATCACCCAGACGCGCTGCGCTCTGGGCGGGGGCGGCGAACGCACCAAGACCTGCACCTCATCGACGTTGACCCGTTAACCGTTGGTGCATTGTCTTGTCCCGTTCGATGCCAGCAGAGCCTAAGGTGCCACCCGTCATCATCCTTGTACGGTAGGTCCGCCATGATCCGCAGATATGTCCTCGGCAGCGCCATTGGCGTTGCGCTCGCTTTGGTTGCTCCCGCCGACACTTTTGCCAGCGCCAAGATTATCCACGTTGCATCGGTGCTGGCCAAAGAAGTCCGGCCCAATCCGCCCAGCAGCGAGGATGAAGCGGCGCGCTGGCACGGCCGCACTGGGTCGCGGCCTATGGTGTTGCGATTGCAGCAACCGGCCACACCCGCGGCCGCAGATCCGCGCGTCATCACTTATTGTCCGCAGGCTACACTAGCCCCGGATGTTTCGTACGATGGCAGCAGCGGCACCGTGACCGCCGGAACGTTTTACTTACCGTCAGACCAGATGTTTGGAAGCCGCATATTTTACCAGAAACCCGCCTGGGACAGCGACCGCTTCCGGCAGCCGACAGGTTGGGTCGGGCCGCCAACCCTTTGGGCCAGTCACATGCGGTAGTCCACGTACGATAGTCCACTCTTGCCGGGCTGGCGCTGGACCCGCTAGGTTCATGGGGACGAACCAAACGGGGCAAGCGATGGAGACGGCATGAGCCAGGATGTGATAGTGGCGCTGGCGAACCTTGCCGCCAACCGTGAGAGCGCTTTGACGCGCCTTTTTGAGCTGCTGCGCATTCCCAGCATCTCAACTGATCCGGCCAGTTTCGCCGAGTGCGAACGGGCGGCGGCTTGGTGCGCGGGAGATTTGAGCTCAATGGGTTATGCGGCGAGCGTCCGCAAGACTGCGGGCCGCCCGATGGTCGTCGGCACACGCCGGACCAAGCAGGCGAACCGGCCGCATGTTCTGTTCTACGGCCATTACGATGTGCAGCCGGTCGATCCGCTGGCGCTGTGGACCAGCCCTCCGTTCGAGCCGAGGCTGGCTGACGACAAAGCCAACGGCCAGATCATCGTTGCGCGCGGCGCGTCGGATGACAAAGGCCAGCTGATGACTTTTCTGGAGGCCTGCCGCGCCTGGATCGCTGCAACGGGCGATCTGCCGGTTTCGGTAACGGTGTTGTTGGAAGGCGAGGAAGAGTCGGGCAGTCCCAGTCTGGAGTCATTTCTGAAGGCGAACGCCAAAGAACTGACGCACGATCTGGCGCTCGTGTGCGACACCGGCCAATGGGACCGCACAACGCCCGCCATCACCACGATGCTGCGGGGCAATGCCTTTAGCGAAATCACGATCAAGGGGCCGTCTCGCGATCTGCATTCGGGCATCTATGGCGGTGCGGCGCTCAACCCGATCCGGGCACTCGCCCATGTACTGGCAGGCCTGCACGACAGCAAAGGCCGTGTGCAGATCCCAGGGTTCTATGACGACGTTATGCAATTGCCCTCAGCCCAACGCGAGCAATGGGAAGCGCTCGGTTTCGATGCCCCTAAATTTCTCGGCGATGTGGGCCTGACGGAAGGGGCAGGCGAAGCTGGCCGCTCCGTGCTTGAAATGCTGTGGGCGCGGCCAACCGCCGAGGTAAATGGTATTTGGGGCGGCTATCAGGGGCCAGGCTCAAAAACCGTTATTCCTTCCGAAGCCGCGGCCAAACTTACGTTCCGCCTGGTTGCCAATCAGGACCCGGACAAAATTATCAAGGGCTTCGAGGCGTTCGTGACCAGCCGCCTGTTGCCTGATGCCAAAGCCACCTTCAAAGGCGGACGCGGCAGCCCAGCGACCAAATTTGATACTGGGTCCAAACCGTTCGTGGCAACGGCTAAGGCGTTGCAGGACGAATGGGGTAAATCCGCTGCCATGATCGGCTGCGGCGGATCAATTCCGATTGTCGGGCACTTCAAATCCATGCTGGGCATGGACTCGCTGCTGATCGGCTTTGCGCTCGAAGATGACCGCATACATTCGCCCAATGAGAAGTATAACCTTTCCAGCTTCGAGGGCGGCGCGCGCAGCTGGGTGCGCATCCTCGGCGCTCTAGCCGGTTGATCGACCAAGGAGACGTCAGTGCCTTTCCGCCGTTTGACACTTGCCGCCGCGTTTCTGTGCCTGCTGGGGTTCGCCCCTGCCAACGCCGGTTTCGCCGACCGGCCCGGCGATTTCGACTACTACGCCATGGTGCTGAGCTGGTCGCCGAGCTTTTGCCTCGACAATAACGGTGCCCACGCCAACGACCAGCAATGCACGGCCTCGCGGCCCTATGCCTTCGTGCTGCATGGCCTCTGGCCGCAATTCGATAAAGGCTGGCCGGAATCCTGCGATGTTGGCCAGCGTCCCTGGGTGCCTCGGCCGGTCATCAACTCGATGCTCGACATCATGCCAAGTGACAAGCTGGTCATCCACGAATACGCCAAACACGGCACCTGCTCGGGCATGGACGCCCAAGGCTATTTTGGCCTCGCGCGAAAGCTGTTCGCCAAGGTGACGGTGCCGCCAAAGTATACCGGGCTTGGCAAGGAGCTGAACGAGTCTGTCGATCAGCTGATCACGGACTTCAAGATGGCAAATCCTGCCATCACGCCGGGAAGTATCGCTGTGGATTGCAGCCGTGGCGGACGCATCCGTGAAGTTCACATCTGCTTCACCAAGGACGGAGCATTCACCCGCTGCGGCAAGAACGAGGACCAGAATCGCATCTGCCGATCGGCATCGATCTCAATCCCGCCGGTCCGGGGCGATGGAAGCAACAGCCGGACAGTTGTAGACAGCCCTGATGCCAAGGGCAACCCCTTGAGCGAATCGCTGCGCAAGTGGCTCTATCGCAAAGGCATCGGGCGGTAGGCTGCCACATGGCGCGTGATCCCAGATACGACATTCTGTTCGAGCCGGTGAAGATCGGGCCGGTGGCGGCGCGGAACAGGTTTTACCAGGTGCCGCATTGCAACGGCATGGGGTATCGATACCCCATGTCGCTGGCCGCCATGCGTGGGGTGAAAGCCGAGGGCGGCTGGGCGGTGATCTCGACCGAAGAGACTGAAATCCATCATACCACGGACATCGCGCCCTATCTTGAGGGCCGGATCTGGGACGACCAGGATCTGCCAGCCTTGCAGAAAATGACTGAGGCTGTGCATGAGCATCACAGCCTCGCCGCCATCGAGCTTTGCTACAACGGCCACTACGCCGCCAACAACTATTCGCGCGAGGTGGGCCTCGCCCCGTCCCATCAGGCCCATGCCTATGGCGAACCCACGAGCGCCCGCGCCCTGGACAAAGCGGACCTCGGCAATTTGCGGCGCTGGCATCGCAATGCGGCGATCCGGTCCAAGCGAGCCGGGTTCGACATCGTTTATGTCTATGCCGGCCACGATCTCGGTATTTTTCAGCACTTTCTGTCGCGCCGGCACAATCATCGCACGGACGAGTATGGCGGCAGCCTGGAAAACCGCGTGCGCCTACTGCGCGAGGTCATCGAGGACACCAAAGAGGCCATCGGCGACCGCTGCGGTATCGCCGTGCGGCTGGCTGTCGACGAGCTGCTGGGCACCGATGGCATCGAGCATCAGGGCGAAGGCCACGACGTCATCGCCATGCTGGCGGAACTGCCCGATCTTTGGGACGTCAACGTCTCAGCCTGGCCCAACGACAGCGCCACGGCACGCTTTTGCGAAGAGGGCTTCCAGGAGCCCTACATCAAATTCGTGAAGTCGCTGACCACCAAGCCCGTCGTGGGCGTCGGCCGCTACACCTCGCCCGACAGCATGGTGCGGGTCATCAAATCCGGCATCATGGACATGATCGGCGCCGCGCGCCCGTCCATCGCTGATCCGTTCCTGCCCAAAAAGATCGAGGAGGGACGGCCCGACGACATCCGCGAATGCATCGGCTGCAATATCTGCGTCTCGGGCGACTACTCAATGGTGCCGATGCGCTGCACGCAAAACCCAACCATGGGCGAAGAGTGGCGGCGCGGCTGGCATCCGGAGACGATCGCAGCCAAGGCGTCGCAAGAGCGTGTGCTAATCGTTGGTGCGGGGCCGGCAGGCTTGGAGGCGGCGCGTGCGCTGGGCCAGCGCGGTTACGAGGTGTCACTGTCCGATGCCAACCGGGAGCCTGGCGGGCGTGTCACCTTGGAGGCCCGATTACCCGGTCTTACCACTTGGGGACGGGTCCGCGATTGGCGGCTGGGCCAGATCGCAAAACTGCCCAATGTCGAGCTGTACCGGTCGAGCACGCTGACCGCCGAGTACGTGCTGGCCTTTGGCTCTGGCCATGTCGCTGTGGCAACCGGCTGCCACTGGCGCAATGACGGTGTCGGACGGACGCATCACGCCCCGGTGCCCGGCCTCGCGCCATTCGCGACGCTGACGCCCGATGATGTGCTGAGCGGCGCGGCGGCATCGAAGGCCACACGCACCGGCCCGGTCGTGATCTTCGACGATGACCACTACTACATGGGCGGCATTCTGGCCGAGATGTTCGCCAAAATGGGGCGCCCGACGACCCTCGTCACACCGGCCGCCGAAGCTTCTGTGTGGACCCACAAGACCATCGAGCACGAGCGAATCCAGACACGGCTGTTAGAGCTCGGCGTCACCATCCGTGCGCACCGCAAACTTGTTTGCCGGACGGCTGATGCGCTCGACATCGCTTGCGTGTTCACCGGCCGGGTCGAAACTATCGACTGCCGCACGCTCATCACCGTGACCTCGCGGCTGCCTGAGGAAGCGTTGTATCAGGCGCTGATGACCCGCAAGGCTGATTGGCAAGAGGCGGGCATCAAGTCCGTGACCCGCATTGGCGATTGCGCCGGGCCCGGAACGATTGCGGCCGCCGTATTTTCAGGCCACCGCTATGCCCGCGACCTTGATGCGCCGTTTGATCCCGATGTGGTGCCCTTTAAGCGTGAACGCATCGAGGTGACACCATCGTGACGCCCCCTGATGACCTCAACGCGGTCACGGCGCTGGCTCAGGCGGCGCTGGGCCTTTGGGATTTACCAACCGGTGTGTCGGCGACGCTGATCAATGTCTCTGAGAATGCGACATTCCGGATCGATGATCCATCTTCAGGACACCGATGGGCCTTGCGGGTGCATCGCGAGGGCTACCATTCGCGAGGCGCGATTGCTTCCGAACTGGCATGGGCCATGGCGCTCAGGGCAAGCGGCGCCGCCATCACGCCAAACGCTTTGCCCGGCCGGGATGGCGGCCTCATCCAAACTGTTGCCCATGCCCGACTGCCCCGTCCGCGCAATGTTGTGCTGTTCGAATGGGAAACCGGCCACGAGCCGCCCGAGAGCGATACCGGGGGCTTCGCTATGCTGGGGGAGACAGCGGCGAGGATGCACGAGCATGTGTTGCATTGGCAGCAGCCAGCAGCCTTCGAACGGCACACCTGGGATTTTGCGACCAGCCTCGGTGACCGCCCGCATTGGGGGTTTTGGCGCGACGGCATGGGCATGACGCCGGGCATAGAAGCGCTATTTGCAGAGACCGTCACACGGATCGAGCGGCGGCTCGCACAGTTTGGCACCGGCCCCGCCCGCTTTGGTCTTGTCCACGGCGATATGCGGCTGGCAAACCTGCTGGTCGATAACTCCCAGGTCAAAGTCATCGATTTCGACGACTGCGGTTTCTCGTGGTTTCTGTACGACTGCGCAACCACCGTGAGCTTTTTCGAGCACAAGCCAGACGTGCCCCGGCTTTTGGCAGCCTGGGTCGAAGGCTACCGCCGGGTTCGGCCACTTTCAGCCGCGGATGCGGCGGAAATTCCGACCTTTGTCATGCTGCGGCGGTTGCTGCTGGTGGCCTGGATCGGCTCGCATAGCGAGACTGATCTGGCCAAATCCATGGGTGTTCAGTACACGCAGGAATCAGTCGCGCTTTGCCATACTTACCTCAGACAAATGGCCGCCTGAGCTGCCGCTTATTTCTTGCCGGCATCCGGCGTCCAATACACCGAAACTACCGTGACCACGGCGGTGAGCACGATGGTTCCCAGAATGTCCGAGCGCCGGATAAAGGCGAACCAGGCGTTGACGCCCTGCCGCCAGCCGCTCTGGGTTGTCAGCACATTGTTGAGCGAGAGAATGATGAGCGCGGCGCCAGCCGTAAGAGCTACCGCCAACAACACCTGAAAGGCTCGTTTGGTCATACGGGGAACGGAGTAAGTGCTGCGGCCAAAGAGAAGCATGGTTCTGTCAGACATGGCGCAAGATCCCTCAAATGTACTTTGGCGCGGATGTTAACTGATTCGCAGCAAAATCGAGGCATGGAAGATTTGGTACGCGACTCAATCGACTTTTACACTGTTGTGAGCATTGTTGAACGAAGCTCAGTCTCATATTTGACGCGCCCTTGCAGGCTGGCCCCTTTGATTGCCCCAGGCGATCACGCCGCTGGGGCAAGGGACGCTGCCCTAGGGGATCGAGCAAGGGGCGGGGACGCCGGAGCTAAGCCGGACTCAAGCGCAGCGCCTTTGGCGTAAACGCTCTTTGCCAATGGCTTCGGCCCAGCCAAACGCGTGATCGCTCGGGCCATGCGCTTGCAAGTGGTGCAGCCGCTCAGCCGCTTCGGCGAGCGCCGGCCGATGACCTTCGGGCACATGCCAAAGGACAAAATAGGGGCGGTCCATAAAGTCAAACCACTCGTGCCGCCGCTGATAGAACTTAGCATGCAGGGTTCCGAAGACATAGGTTTCGAGCTGAGCCGCGGTCTCCCAAACGCTCATGTTGACGGCCATCGTTGGGTCGTCACCTAAGTGCAGGTCCGTGGCGTTGTTGCCAGCCCCCGTCAGGCGCCACACGAAGCCAGGCATTCGCTCAGCCAGCCCATTGATGCGGTCCAGATTGTCGATGAAGTCCTTGACCAGCGGGTGATCGACGGGGGCCTTGAGGCGACCAATATTCAGTTCGGCAAGGTGCATTTTCATCCCTTGTGCGGAAGCACGCGCACTGCCTGACGGTCTCGTGGTCCGCCCTTACTGTCAAGCCCGCCCCTGCCGCCGCACCTGCGCGGCCTCGATTCGCGCCTCGATCACCGGGCGGAAATGGCTGGGTAAATCCAAGAGGCAGTCCGGGCTTGCCCTTGCTTACGCCGCCACCGCTGGTCCACAGGCTTCGAATACAGGACCAAGATCAATATCGAGACCGGGCTGGTCCAGGCGAAGGAAGGGATCGGTTACCATAGACGTGATCAACTTGCCGCCGTCGCCTCGCATATGGTGGACGATCAGCCGCTTATCAGGACGGACAATCAGATAGTGCTGAATGCTCGGAACTGAAAAATATTCGTTGAGCTTGTCGCCCGTGTCGTCCCGCAGCGAACTGGGCGATACCACTTCGGCGACGATCAATGGATCAACGATATACGACGCCGTTCGGTCAGCGACCGGCGGCGTCGAGACCGCTGCATCAGGCTCGCGGCCACGATTGAAACGCTCGATGTGGACCGTCATGCCATCGGTCAAGACCTGATCGCGCAGTCCCACTCGCTTCGCCGCCTCAAACAAGGCCATATACAAAGCCCCCTTGACGAAATTGTGCGCGCCACCTTCGCCGGGCATTTCGATGATTTCCCCGTCGAGATACTCATACCGGCCACGCTCTTGCCGCGCCGACCAGGCGAGAAACTCGTCGAAGGACATTTTTCCGTGTGTTTGAGCGAGTGACATGGCCGGAGCATAGCATAGTGGTGATGAATGTCACTTTGCCCTGGGTGATAGCCCAGCCGCCGGACCTCTACTCCGCTGCCTGCCGCCTTACCTGAGCGGCATCGATCCGCGCTTCGATCACGGGGCGGAAATGGTTGATCAGGCCCTGGATCGGCCAGGCGGCCGCGTCGCCAAGCGCGCAGATGGTGTGGCCCTCGATCTGCTTGGACACCTTGAACAGGAGGTCGATCTCCGACTTCTGCGCGTTGCCCTCAACGAGCCGGTTCATCACCCGCATCATCCAGCCGGCGCCCTCGCGGCAGGGCGTGCATTGCCCGCAGCTCTCGTGCTTGTAGAACGCCGCCAGCCGGGCGATGGCCGCGATGATGTCGGTCGAGCGGTCCATGACGATGACGGCCGCCGTACCAAGCCCCGAGCCGAGCTTTTGCAGCGAATCAAAATCCATCGTCAGGCTGTCCGGGCAGAGGCTGGCGGGCAGGCAGCGCACGGACGATCCGCCGGGGATGACGGCTAGGAAATTGTCCCAACCGCCACGCACGCCGCCCGCGTGCCGGTCGATCAGCTCACGGAAGGGGATGCCCATTTCCTCTTCGACCGTGCAGGGCTTGTTGACGTGGCCCGAGATGCAAAAGAGCTTGGTGCCAACATTGTTCGGCTTGCCGAGGCCCGAGAACCAGCCCGCGCCGCGCCGAAGGATATCGCCAGCTACCGCAATGCTCTCCACATTGTTCACCGTCGTCGGCGCGCCGTAGACGCCGACATTGGCCGGGAACGGCGGCTTCATGCGCGGCTGGCCCTTCTTGCCTTCCAGACTCTCCAGCAACGCCGTCTCCTCGCCACAGATGTAAGCGCCCGCGCCGTGGTGGACGACGATCTCGAAATCCCAGCCATGCACGTTGTTCTTGCCGATCAGTTTTGCGGCATAGGCCTGATCGACCGCCGCTTGCAGCCGCTCGCGCTCGCGAATGAATTCGCCGCGCACATAGATGAAGCAAGTATGGGCGCGCATGGCGAAGGAGGCGAGCAAGCTGCCTTCCACCAGCAGATGCGGATCATGCCGCAGGATTTCGCGATCCTTGCAGGTGCCCGGCTCGGATTCATCAGCATTCACAACCAAGTAGCTCGGCCGCGGATCGCTCTTGGGCATAAACGACCATTTCATTCCGGTGGGGAACCCCGCCCCGCCGCGCCCGCGCAGGCCCGACGCCTTCATTTCGTCGATGATCCAGTCGTGCCCCTTATCGATCAGCACCTTAGTAGCGTCCCAGGCGCCCCGCTTGCGCGCGCCCTCGAGGCCCCAGTCCTCGCGGCCATAGAGATTGCGGAAAATGCGGTCTGTGTCGGCGAGCATCGACGGGGCCTTTCGGAGGCGGAGAGACAAGGCGCGTATTCGTGTGAGAGAACGCAGGCGAAGGTGGAAAGTCAACGCGGCGGGGTGGCACTGGGGGCTGAGTGATGCAAAAGTGCAATTCAAGAGTTGATGACCGCAACACCTGTCGTCCGCCCTCACCCAAACAGCTTCCGCAACTTCTTGGCCACCCTTTTCCCATCCGCCGCCCGCATCAGCACATGCAGCGTATCGCGATAATCGCCATAGCGGTTGATCGGGACCTCGCCCAACTCCGGCCACAGCTGCGCGATGCCCGACTTGATCAGCAGATTGCCGCGCTTGGCCTCAGGCGGCAGGTCCAACATCAGGGCGTACACTTCGCGGGCGATCAGCGGGTGCTGGTGCTCGACGAAGGCTTGCGCGTAGGTCTGGGCGGCCGACCAGGCGGACATCCGCAGTTCGAGATAGGCGAGGTCCAGCACCGTCAGCCCGTCAAACTGAGGGGCGACGCCTTCGAGCCAATGCTCGGTCGCCTCCAGCACGGCGCTGGCGACCGGCATGCCGAAGCGCGGCACCAGTTCGGGCGCGCCAAAGGGTGAGTCGAAGGTGTCCGTTGGCCGCCAGAAAAACGCGCGGCCGATTTCGCCGCCGAGGCCGCCGAGAAAGTAGTCGTAGTTCTGCAGCGGGCGGATGGTCGGGTGGGTCGCCATGTTGGGGCCGGTAACGGTGTGGCCGGTAGCGTAGTGCCAAGCGGCTTGCTCGGCGGGCGACGCCTCGGCCAGCGGCAGGATGATGTGCTTGAGGCCAAAAGTCTCGGCGAGGCGCTTGGCGATGCTCACGTCGCGGGTGGTCGAGGGGGCTTCGACCGTTACGAAGGTGAGGTCCTTGATCAAGGGCCGGTAGGCGGCCAGTAGAAACCGGGTCTCGTTGCCGCCCGTAAGCGCGGCCACGACCTTGCCTTTGGTGAGCAGCGCCTCGGCCGAGCGGCGGACGATCTCGGCGACGCGAAGCGCGCTGGTCTCGACAGAGCCTTGATGGGTGAACGGCTGGATCGGCCAATGGCGTCGCGGAACAAAATCCGCAAGGTTGAGATAGTGATTGCAGAGCAGGCGCTTGATGCCCATATGGGCCGTCAGGCCGGATGGAAACCAGCCTTCGCCGCAAATGTCCAGGGCGCGATAAAGATCGCTGTCGAAGCGGGCCGCATAGGCCGTATCGTCCAGCAGCAATCCAGTCGTAGAGGCGGCGGTTTGTTCCATCGGGTCGTAGACCAGCGAAAGCGTGCCATCCGCATCGAGATAAATACGTTCGACGCCATCGGCCGCGAGCACGCAGACCCAGGTGCCCGCGAGCGCGTAAAGGCCGCGTTCGATTGCGGCGTCGCGTTGCCCAGGATCGGCGGGCCAATCGAGGCGCAGCCCGCCCTCGCTGAGACGGGCCGCCGCGTGGTCGATGGCAACGCCGATGAGGCAACCGATCTGGCGCCCCGAAGCCTCGGTCACTGCTTGCGTGCATGTTGACGCGGCCGCGCTGACGATCCAGCCGCCGAGGTAGCAAACAGTCTTGAAACCGTCCACAGAAGTCCGTGTGCGGCCGATATGGAACTGGCCGGTCCAGGTTTTGATGGCGGGAATGACGGGCTGTGGCGTCATGGCCGATCCTTGGATAGTTGTCTCGGCGTCGGGGCGGCCTGCGGTCGCCCTCTATCAGCGGAACGGGTTGCACAAGGGCGACCGCAAGTCGCCCCTACGCCGCACGCAATACAGTAAACCAAAGCTACGCCTTGGGAGCAGCCGCAGCAGCAACGGCCGCAGCCTTCTCGGCCTTCACGCGCTCGCGCTCGTCAAACGCCGTGCGCCAGGTGCCGACGTTGGACCCATCATAGAGCTTGGCATCCTTAAGTGTCGTCTGGCCGCCAACCGGGGCCGACAGCACGCGCGCGATCTGCGGGCCAGGCTTGGGCGGAGTGCCCCGTTCGAAACCGTCAATCAATGCGCCAAACGAGACCTCGGTCAGGTCTTCGTAGGTATCCTTGTCAATCATCACCATCGGCGCGTTCACGCACGCACCGAGACATTCGACTTCCTCCCAGGAGAATTTGCTATCGGCAGACAGTTCATGCGCGCGCGGCGCGATCCGTGTGCGGCACAGGCTGAGCAGCTTTTCCGATCCGCGCAGCTGGCAGGGCGTCGTACCGCACACCTGCACATGCGCGACTTTGCCAACCGGCGAGAGCTGGAACTGCGTGTAAAATGTCGCGACTTCCAGCACCCGCACATAGGCCATGTCCAGCATACCCGCAACGTGCTCGATGGCGGGCTTGGTCAACCAGGCTTCCTGTTGCTGCGCCCGCCACAGCAGCGGAATGACCGCCGAGGCCTGTTTGCCTGCGGGATACTTTGCGATGGTGGCGTAAGCCCAATCGAGGTTGGCTTGCGAAAACGCAAAGCCGGAGGGCTGGTCGGGGTTCAGACGGCGGACGGACATTGCGGGTCTTATCGATTGCTGCGGGTTTGCCGGTTCGGCGCTATTTCTGCTCGATACACCATTCAATGTCGAGCATTCCGGGCACCACATATTGACTGAGCGCGAACATGCACGTGGCAGCTGCTGACCCTTTCTGCAAGGTCACAAGTGCCGCATCATTGTCGAGCTGGCGGGTCATGCGCGATGTGACATCCTGGGACACAAACGTCACTGCCTTGATTTCGTAACCCGAACTCAGCAGCGCCCGCATTTTGACACGCTTGAGCTCTGGCACGGCCGCAGCAGCTGCGGCAGGCGCGGCAGCCGCCGGGGCAGTGGTGTTGGATTGCGCGAGCGCAGCCGGTCCCATCACCAACACGAACAGAGCTGTCAGCACCAGTGTCTTCATCATTGCAGCCTCCCCGTTTCCGTTCCACTCGATCCGTCGCAGACACAGGGCCGCCCCGGATCGCCCGTGTCCGTCATGCCTCGGCTGCCTGCCCTCAGCAAGAGCCACCGGCATGATATCCATACCCCAATTCAGCGGGCCGCCACTTGCAGTTGCTCTTCGCGCTCACTGATCTTGTCGAGATAACCGTCCCACATCCCATCAATGTGCTTGGCGGCGGTGGCGGGCGACATCGCCACCAGCACGCCATCTGAGTGTTCGACAACGACGCCCGACGCCAGCAGTCTGCTCAAAGCATCTTCGGTATCGAACGCGACATCGACTTTGAATTCATCGGCCAGGTACTGCTCGATGGCGGCTTTGGCCTCGGACAGCTCATGGCGGTGGACGCTGGTTTTGGCGAGCAGCGTATAGAGGAGCAGCTCTTCTTTGATATCCTCTTCCTCGGCCCGTTCGGTGAGCAGGGCCAGGGCACCCTGATTGTTGGAAATGTTCTGAAAATACAGGTTCCGCGTCACCTTCAGCATATAGCGCGCGCGCTTGTGTACGACCTGGGCCACCTGCTGGCTGGCGGCGCCAGCCAGGCTAAGGATGGCAAGCGCCGCGCCAACGGGTGAGAGCGTTGCGGCCACCACCTTGGTGACGGCGCTGACGACGCCCATGCCGATGCCGCCACCCGCCGAAGCGCCGATCGTCATCTTGTCCCGCGACCCCAGCTTGATGCGGGTGTTGGGGAAAATGATTTCCAGATCGGGTCGCAGCATTTCCTTGAACATTTTCAGATAGATGTGCTGGTCGTCGACATCAGGCGGCAGCATCTTGCGCAGCTGCGCCACCATTTTGCGGGCCTTGGGCTCGGTGACCCGCTCAGCAACCATGATCTCTTTGACGCGCAACTCCACTGGCTTCAGCTTCAGCAGCACAAAGACGCGCTGAAACACGTCAACGGTAACCGCCTTTTTCCCACGCAGCTTGTTGAGAAAATCGGGTTGCAGTTCGGCGGTGGCTTCGCCCCGGACGAACACGGCGATGTCTTCGTATTCGGCAAGATTCACGTCGAGGTCCAGGCCATAGGGCGTGTCTTCATCAAGCACCGCCTGCAGGCTCGGACGTGGGATTTCATCGTAGTTGGCGTGTTCCAGCATTTGCCGGACTGCGACAATGAACGCCTGCTTATGCTCATCGCCGGCGATTCCAGGCGGAATCGCGGTCTCGGCGATGTCGCGATCAGGATTGAAGGGTAGATAGGTCTCGGTCAGCTCCTGGCCGAGGTCCGCGTAAGCCAGGTGCCGCCAATGGCTGAGATAGCGAAAACAGCTGCGCACTTCGGCAGACCGAAAGCCGGGCCACAGGTCGGGTGCGGCCAGCGACTGCATCAGGGCTTTGCGCGACACCGGGATGAAACGATCGCGTCGGACGTATCCGTCGTCCGTTGCACGCGCCGCCGCCAAAACAGCTGCGGGCGCGTGGACCAGTGTTGTACTGTCGGCAACTGAACTCATCGCATCCAAGCCCTGCGCCTCTGCCGTTCCACACGAACCGTTTGCCCGACCCGATAGCGGCCAGGACCCTCACACACAAGGTCTCCTAGCATGGCTGGCGGCCATGAGAAACCGGGCTACCCACAGCAGTCAGGGTGGGCTATTTCAAGGCTTCAAGTGAGAGCAGGATAAGGCGGGACCGGTGCGCTACCGGGCGAGCCAGGTCTCAAAGCGCTCTTTCAGCGCATCACCGCGGTCAGCCCAGAACTTCACATCGACAAGCAAGGCCGACTTCAGGTTGTCAGCCGAGGTTGGCAGGTTGAGTAGAATGTCTTTGTCAACGAGTGGAATCGCATCGCGGTTGGCTGGGCCATATGGGATTTCGCGCGTCTGATTGGCCATGCGATTGGGGTCGCTGGCATAGGCGACAAATTTGTAGCCCGCATCGATATGGGCTCCGCCTTTGACCAGAGCCCACCAGTTCCAATCCAACCCCTGGTTGTCCCATATCATCGCATAGGGCTTGTTGTCTTTTTTTGACAGCCAAGGCGACGTAGCCGTTCCAGGCCGACGTCATCACAACTTGTCCGGTGCTGAGTATCTGCTGTGGCTGCGCGCCCGCCTCCCACCAGATGATCTCAGATTTGATCGTATCGAGCTTCCGGAAAGCCCGATCCACGCCGGCATTGGTTCTGAGCAGCGCATAGAGATCTGCCTGTTTGACGCCGTCGGCCAGCAGCGCCCATTCCAGATTGACGACTGGGCTTTTGCGCAGCCCCCGTTTGCCGGGGAAGGCCTTCAGGTCGAACAGGTCGGCGGTCTTGGACGGACCGGTTTTCAGCTTTGTGGTGTCATAGGCCAAGACGGTTGCGTAGACGATGTTGGGCACCGCGCAGACCTGCTGTTTGGCGCCGATGAACGTTTCGCGGTCCAGCCCCAGTTTTTTCCAATCGATCTTTTCGAGGAGGCCCTCGGCGCAGGCCGACAGCGCCGTTTGCGTATCGATGTCGATCACATCCCAGGTCACGGCCTTGCTTTTGACCTGCGCCCGGATTCTGCCGATCTCACCATTGTAGGTTTCGATGGTAAGATCGTTGCCAGCCTTCATAAAAGGCTCAAAGAATGCCTTGTTCTGGCTGTCCGAATAGGCGCCTCCCCAGGTCGCAACTGTTAGCTTGTCATTCGCCACTGCGGCCGTTGGAGTGATGACGGCCGCAGCCAGCGCACAACACAGGCAAAAGAGTTTCACGTGGGGTGTCCTCGCAATGTGGAGTGACGCGGCACCGGTCAAGGCCGCGCATAAGACATGGCAGCTACGCCCGACTTGCAGATCAGGCCCGCCCGTTGTCAACGCCCAACTGGCGTCGTGCACACCGCAGACAGCTGGAACCCGATGACCAGATTTGTCCCCGCACATCGGCATTCTCCCCTGGGCGCGCGATCAGCACCTGCGTTGCCGCACAACCATAAGACGTGGCCAGCCCCCACTTGCCACCCCTGCCGCCGTCAGGGCGGTTGAGGCAAAGCCCAACGTTGCCACATTTTCGCCGCAAGTCTTACACTGTTGACACGGAGGTTGCGAAGTTAGTAGGCAACCCATTCGTGCTGAGCCGTTTTTTAAGCGTCACAAATCAGCGCGCCGTGATTGTATTCCGTGTGAGTTCGAAAGGATCATCTATGTACAGAGTGATATTGAGCACGTTTGCAGCCGCCGTGATCGTGGCATTGCAGTTCGTTGCCCCGACACAAGCCCAGGCCTCTGGCGGCATGGCCTCGTTCTACGGCTATGACTTTGCTGGCAGGCCAACCGCCAACGGCGAGCGCTACAATCCGATGGGTATGACGGCTGCCAGCAAGTCGCTGCCCTTCGGCACCATCGTTCGCGTAACCAACCGCAACAATGGCCGCAGCGTCGTTGTGCGCATCAATGACCGTGGCCCGTATGTAGGTGGCCGCGTGATCGATATGTCGCAGGGGGCCGCTGGCGTGCTCGGCATGATCGGCTCGGGCGTCGCTCCGGTGGACATCCAGATCGTGGGTTCGGGATCGCGCACGCAAGTGGCTTCAAACAGCCAGCGCCGCCACCGCGCAGTCCAGGTGGCCAGCCTTGCCCGCCACAAGCACCGCCATGCTGCGGTCCAGGTTGCTTCGCTCAAGAAGCATAAACGGATTGGCACCTCCGTCGCCAGCACCACGACCGTCAAAGTCAAGGCGCAGGGCTACGTCAAGGTCAAGGCCGCAAACTAGGTTTCCTAGGCCTTAGAAAACGCGCTGCACCCTAGGGCCTGTCGTCAGTTATGGTTTGGAGCTGGATGAGGTCAAAACTGGCTGAATGCAAGGCGATTTGCGCCGCCAATACACTCGTATTGGCAAGCAAAGCGACGCCGCAGTCAGACAGTTTTCACCTCACCGCTTCGCGGCG
>JANYHF010000031.1 GCA_025359185.1 Hyphomicrobiaceae bacterium
CTACGAAAAAGGCATCCGGATCAAAACGTCCGAGATGAAGCGCCTCGACATCGAAGGCGACGCATTCCATCCTGAATGGAACTACACGATCAAGCCGAGACACCCAGACCCGTAGCGGTTATCGCTGAACGTATCCTTAGCGGTTGGCCTCAGCAGCGGCATTAGACTTTCTTGCCGGCCACACGCGTTGCAACGGCCCCAGATAGATCGCCGTCAGCGAGTGGAAGTGTTGCGTCTCTTCGCCAACACCAAAATCCGTGACTGGGGCGCCATCGGCAAAGTAAATCGTGCCCGCCCAGCGGTCCCAGACGGACAACGCCGTCCCGAAATTGGTGTCGTAGTGTTTAGGATCGCTGGAATGGTGGATATGGTGCATGGCGGGGCTGACCAGCCAGCGCTCGGTCGCGCCGCCGAAGCTGAGCCAAAACGGGCTGTGCCGGAGGAGCCCGCCAAGGGCATTGCTGGCGACCCGGAAAATGTTGGCTCCAGCCACCGTGGCAATGGTTAAGTGATCACCGAAAAGGCCGATGAAAACGCCGTTAACCAGTGCGGTGACGATACCGATCACGGCGGTCGTGAACAGCGGATCGAGCGGGTGGTGGCGCTGCACGGTAAGGAAATTCAGCACCTCGGCCGAGTGGTGGACCTTGTGGAATTCCCAGAGCAACGGCACGCGGTGTTGCAGATAATGCGTCGACCAGCGGGCGAAATCGTCGGCAACAAAAAGTGCTGCAGTAAGGGCGAGGCCGGCAAGGAGCGCGCCGCCGCCTGTCGCTTGGCCATGCACGCCCGCCCAGGTCAGCGCCGCTGCAATCCATTGGCCGATAATTGCGTAGTTCAGCGCCAGGAACGAGAGAAGTGTCACCTGCAACACGGGATTGATGAGCAAGATGAGATAATCGTTGCGAGCACTCCGGCTTGTCCAGGTGTCAGATGCGAGCAATTTGGCGGCAAACGGGCGCAAGCCTAAGCTGACTAACGCGATAAGCAGGCTCAGCAGCGCTACCGGCCACCACAGTTTACTCGCAGCGTCCGCGAGCACGCTTCTGAACGGCTCAAAGAGAGCCGTTTGCACTTGAGCCGTGAAGTCATTGATCTGCCCAGTCATGCTCGCCATGCTAATACCGGGAACTTAACAACCGGCAAATCCAGGGTGATGATCCGTCGGGTTGCAAATCGCGTTGTTAGAACTATTCTAATATGATAACCGGCAGTCGGACAGAGGGGTGGGGCCGTGAGGCAGTTTTCCGATTTGAGCGAGCAGGAGATCCTAGCCCTTGCGATCTCCCTCGAAGAGGAGCACGGGCGCATCTTTGCGGATTACGCGCAAGGGCTGAAGGATACGTATCCCGCCTCCGCCAAAGTCTTCACGGAAATGGCAGATGAAGAGCACACGCACCGCCGGTGGCTGATCGATCTGTATACAAATCGGTTTGGTGATCACATCCCGCTCATCCGCCGCCAGGACGTGAAGGGGTTCATGCAACACCAACCCTTGTGGATGGTACGGCCGCTCGGGCTGGAGAAGGTCCGCAAGCAGGCAGAGGCGATCGAATATGAGACGCGCACGTTCTACGAAAAGGCGCTGACGAGGACCACCGACGCCAGTATGCGCAAGCTCCTAGGAGACCTGGTTGAGGCCGAACGCGGACACGAGTCGCTGGCCGACAAATTGACGGAGCAGAACCTCACCCAGAGCGTCAAAGACAGCGAAGACCAGGCCCGCCAGCGCATTTTCGTGCTGCAAGTCGTGCAGCCGGGTCTGGCTGGACTGATGGATGGCTCTGTATCGACGCTGGCGCCACTATTCGCCGCCGCCTTCTCCACCCACCAGACGTGGCCGACCTTTCTGGTGGGGGCCGCCGCCTCCATCGGAGCGGGTGTGTCGATGGGTTTTGCCGAGGCAATGTCCGACGACGGATCGTTAACCGGTCGTGGCCACCCTTGGCTGCGTGGCGCCATCACCGGCTTAATGACCACTGTCGGCGGCATCGGGCACACCGTACCCTATCTGATCAACAATTTTCAGTATGCGACCTCGATCGCAATAGCCGTGGTGCTGATCGAGCTTTGGGTGATTGCCTGGATCCGGTCGCGCTTTATGGACACGCCGTTCTTGCGCGCTGCATTTGAGGTCGTCGTTGGTGGGCTGATTGTGTTTGCAGCAGGCATTCTCATCGGCAGTGCCTAGGTAATTTGCCTAGGTACAATATCGAGCATCGGTATGCGGCTTGATCAATGCGCGGCCTCCCAGTTGTCCGCCGCCTTGGCATCGACCTTGAGCGGAACGGCCAGGGATATGGCAGGTTCGGCGCTTTTCTCCATGACGCTGCGGACGATTTCGGTGGTTTTGGCCACCTCGCCCTCAGCGACCTCGAAGATCAGCTCGTCGTGAACTTGCAATAGCATCCGGACGGATTTGAGTTTGGCGGCAGAGATCGCATCCGGCATACGGATCATCGCCCGGCGGATGATGTCGGCGGCGCTACCCTGGATTGGGGCATTGATGGCTTGCCGTTCCAGGAACCCGCGCATAGACGGGTTTTTGGTGTTGATTTCGGGCAGGTGGATCTTGCGGCCAAACACCGTCATTACGTAGCCCAGTTCGTGGGCGATTTTTTTGGTTTGGTCCATGTAAGCGCGAATGCCGGGGAAGCGTTTGAAGTAAGTTGAGATGTATTCGCCCGCCTCTTCCCGCGAAATGCCGAGCTGGTTGGCAAGACCGAAAGCCGAAATGCCGTAGATGATGCCGAAGTTGATCGCCTTGGCGCGGCGGCGCACGTCTGAGGGCATACCTTCGATTGGCACGCCAAACATCTCCGAGGCCGTCAGGGCGTGGATGTCGAGGCCGTCCTCGAAGGCTTTGCGCAAGGCAGGAATGTCCGCCATGTGGGCGAGCACGCGAAGCTCGATCTGCGAATAGTCGGCCGAGATCAGCTTGTTGCCCTTCTCGGCGATAAAGGCAGTGCGGATCTGCCGGCCTTCTTTGGTGCGTATCGGGATGTTCTGCAGATTGGGATCGGTGGAGGCGAGGCGGCCGGTTGTGGTTGCGGCCATGGCGTAGGAGGTGTGGATGCGGCCGGTTTCGGGATTGATAAAGGCGGGCAGGGCGTCCGTGTACGTACTACGCAGCTTGGAGAGCTGCCGCCATTCCAGCATTGTATTGAGCAGTTTTCGTGCGTCGTCTGGCAGCTCTTCGTTGGCAGCGAGATCGTCGAGGATGGTGGCGCGGGTCTCCCATTGGCCGGTTTTGGTCTTCTTACCACCAGGGAGTTTCAGCTTGTCGAAAAGCAGTTCGCCAAGCTGCTTGGGGCTACCGAGGTTGAAATTCTCGCCGGACAGCTGCTGCACTTCTTCTTCAAGCCGCACGATCTTCTGTGCGAAATCGCCTGATAGACGCGAGAGAATGTTACGGTCCACCTTTATTCCGGCACGTTCCATATCAACCAATACGGGCACGAGCGGCCGCTCCAGGGTTTCGTACACGGACGTCATCCGCTCGGCGGCGAGGCGCGGTTTCAACGTCATCCACAGCCGCAGCGTCACGTCGGCGTCTTCTGCGGAATACTCGGTCGCATCCTTTACCGGTACCTGGGCGAAGGTGCGGTCGGCCTTCTTGCCGCCCGTGTCAGCCTTTGCGATCACGTCCTTGAACGCGATCGGCCGATGAGCCAACCAGCGCTCCGACAACTCGTCCATGCCATTGCCGCCCTTGCCCGCATCGAGCACGTAGGACAGCAGCATGGTATCGTCGATGGGCGCGACGCCTACGTTGTAGCGCGCCATCACCTCGCAGTCGTATTTCAGGTTCTGGCCGATTTTCAACGTGGACGGATCTTCCAGCAGCGGCTTCAGCGCAGCGATGGCGTCCTTAAGCGGCAACTGGTCGATGCTTCCGGCCGCGCCAGCGAAATCAAAACCATATCCAACTTTGTGACCCGTCGGGATGTAGCAGGCCTTGCCCGGCGCGGTTGCCAGTGCCACGCCGACGAGATTGGCTTGCATGGAATCGAGGCTGTCGGTCTCGGTGTCGAAGCAGACTCTTCCCAATTCCGTCGCCTCGGCGATCCACTCCTTGAGCCGTGCAAGTGTTGTCACTGTCTCGTACTTCGAACGGTCGATGGGCGCTGCTTTTGCATCGGCGAGGCCGCGCGCAGCGACCGCTTCGGGCGTACCAGCTTTCGCTGCCGAGCCTTCAGCGGCCTTGAGCGGCAACCCGGAGTGACGCTCTAGCGGCGCGGGTTGTTCGACGCCCAGGCTTTCGGCAACCCGTTTGGTGAGGGTATTGAATTCCATCTTTTGCAGGAAGGCCAGCGCCTGCCCAGCATTCATCTCCTGCACGGCGCTGGCGGCCAGCGGCAATTCAACGGGCACGTCCTGTTTCAGCGTCACCAGCTGGCGGCTGATCCGCGCCATTTCCGCATTCTCGATCAGCTTTTCACGGCGCTTAGGCTGCTTGATTTCGCCCGCACGCGCCAGAAGCGTATCAAGATCGCCATACTCGTTGATCAGTTCAGCTGCCGTCTTGATGCCGATGCCCGGCACGCCCGGCACGTTGTCAGAGGCATCGCCCGCCAGCGATTGCACGTCCACGACCTTTTCCGGCGGCACGCCGAATTTCTCGAAAACCTCGTCCGGGCCGATGCGCTTGTTCTTCATCGTGTCGAGCATCCGGATACCCGGCCGGATCAGCTGCATCAGATCCTTGTCGGACGAGATGATGGTGACGTCGCCGCCCGCTTCCACGGCATGTCGCGCATACGTCGCAATGATGTCATCGGCTTCAAATCCGTCCTGCTCGATACACGCGACATTGAACGCCTCCACGGCATCGCGGATGAGAGGGAACTGTGGCACCAGTTCCTCGGGGGCAGGCGGACGGTGGGCCTTGTACTCGGCAAAGATCTCATTGCGGAATGTCACACGGCCAGCGTCTAGGATGACGGCGACATGGGTAGGTTTGTCACTATCTTTGCCGTCCTGCAGCAGCTTCAGCAGCATCTGGCAGAATCCGTGCACCGCGCCGACGGGCAGCCCATCAGACTTCCGCGTCATCGGCGGCAGCGCATGAAAGGCGCGGAAAATGAAGCCGGAGCCATCGATGAGATAGACGTGGCTGCTCTGGCCGACGGCATCGCCTTTGACATGGCCGGTCGAGGGTCTGGTGTGGCGCTTGCTCATAGCAGATTCGTAAGGTGCAACAGGCCTTTCTTCAAGGCCGTATTGCACCGCATGAGTGCACCCGGCGGTGCAATATGGCGCTCAGAATGCCTATTGTACCCTACAAGCGGCCCTCCACGCGAGGCGATAGTCTTCTAGACCGGGGAGCGCCAGCGGCTTTGAGGCACAGTCCGCAGGGATTACCTGGTTCTGCGGCCATTGCGCCAGCAAAGCCGCGCCACGCGCCGTGCCGGACTGATCGGGTGAAACCAGCACGGTCTGGGACGGCCGCAGTGCCGCCAGCAACTCGCAATAGGCGGCGTTCCTTCCGAAGCTTCCTTCGATGACGAGATCGCCGGTTTTTACGCCCAACCTCGTCAAGAGGTCGTCGGTCATTAGAACGACGTGCAGCGTCGCGAGGGCAGCGCGGTCGGCGGCTGCGATGGGGCCGGTGATTTCGCCTCTGCGTTTGGCGTAGGGGCCAGCCTGACCGGTGAACGAGGGCAGCGCCTGCGTGCCCGAAGCGATCACCCGTGTCAGTGAAGCGGCATCCGGGCTTTCGGTTCGGCCATCGGCGATGATCGCATATTCGCGTCCGCCCATGAAGCGCGCGCAGGGGACTGGCGCGCCGGTTGCGTCGACATTGGCGTAGAGGTCGGAAGTAGCGTCGAGGCGCTCGAAGGCGAGCCCGACGCTCATCAGGATGACCCAGGTGCCGGTGGAGATGACCGTGAACGGCGATTTACGGCCGAGGAGGTGAGGCAGCAGCGAGGCGTTGCTGTCGTGGATGCCGCAAATGATGCAGGCGGCGGGATCGAGGCCGGTGGCGGCGGCTAGTTCCGGCTTGATCGTGCCGAGCACGTCCGACGCGGAACGGATTGGCGGGAACAGATGTTCGATGCCGAGCGCCGTCACCACGCTAGAGAACCTACGCTGTTGCGGCACCCACAAATCGGTATGGCAGCCCAGGCATGTCACCTCGGAGGCCGCCACGCCCGACAGCCGCCAGGACCAGTATTGGGAGTAGGTCAGCAATTGCTTTACGCGCGAAAATTCGTCCGGGAACCGCCATTTCTGGAAGGCGAACTGGCGCGCGAGGTTGAGGCCTCCGGCGGCGGGCGGCGACAAGCTCTCGTCGAAGGGCGGTCGGATGTTGGCGTACCAGTCCTCGACGCCTTCTGGGCCTTTGTCCTCGTAATCGAGCACGGGCAGGACCAAGTCGTCCAAGCTGATCAGGGCGCCCGCCGCTCCGTGTGCGGTAGGAACGATGGCCTCAATCTTGTGTGCGCGGTTGGCCTCACGAAGCGACTCCAGAACGAAGCGCCAGATCAGGTCAACGTCGGGATGTTGATAGGGCGGCGCGGGCAGTGTGGTGTTGGCTTGGCTCTTTTGCCACAGCACTGTCCCTGCCGCATCGAACAGCACCACCTTCACATTGGTCTTGCCGATATCGAGGACGGCTGTCGCTGTCATGGGGTCACGCCCGCTTGCCAAGCAGACGCCGCGCGATGATCGGCAGCGAGATAGCCGCGATCAGTAGGGAGCCGTTGAGCACATTGATGACGATGCCAGGCACGTTCACGAGCGACAGCCCAAAAGTCGTCAATCCCAGCACAAAGACGGCCAGAACGACACCGGGGATGGTGCCCGAGCCGCCCGTGATGGAGACGCCGCCAAGTACGACCATGGTGACGGCCTCGAGCTCAAAGCCGAGCGCAATGTTGGGGCGTGTCGAGCCGATACGCGCGGTGAGGAACACAGCGGCGAGTCCCGCCATTGTGCCTGTCAACACGAACAGCCAAAATCGGATGCGGTCGACCGGGATGCCGGAGAAGCGCGCCGCGACGGGGTTATTGCCTTGCGCAAAGATCCTCCGCCCAATGAGAGTGCGATGCAGCACATAGGCGAATATCGCAGCCAGGATCAGGAAAGTCGTGAATGAAATCGGAATGGGCACGCCCTTGGCAAGATAGCCCTGCCCGATGGCGGCAAAACTCGGCGGGTATTTGGTGATGGCCTGATCCTCCAGCACCACTTGTGCAAGCCCGCGGAACAGCGACATAGTTCCGATAGTGACAACGATGGAGGGCAGGCCGAAGCCGGTGACGAGCGCGCCATTGAAGGCGCCACAGGCCGCCCCGACTGCGAGGCCGATGAGGATAAGCATCGGCGTCGAGGCGCCGGCAACTGATGCTTCGCCCATGGCGAGGGAGGCGACGGCGATGATCGCAGCGACGGAAAGATCGATATCGCGCGAGACGATCAAGAGAGCCATGGCCAATGCCACGATCGCTTTCTCGGAGAAATTGAAGGTGGCGTCGGAAAGATTGTAGATGTCGAGGAAATAGGGCGAAATGTAGGTGTTGAAGGCGATCACCGTCGCCAGCAACAGCACCAGGATCGTCTCCCAGCGTAGCAGTAAGTCGGCGATGCGGAACGGCGCCCGGTCGGCGACGTCGTAGCGGTTAGGTGTGGTGACGCTCATGCGTGTTTTTCCATCAAACCCAGCCGCAGACCCCTCACCCTGTCCCTCTCCCCAAGGGGGTGAGGGGACAATCGAAGCGAAGCATTGGTCTCAAGCGTCCCCCCGCCCCACTGAGGAGAGAGACAGGGTGAGGGGGCTGTGGTGCGGACCATCGTCATACCGCGCTCCCTCCTGCTGCCGCACGGCGCGCTTCGGGCAAAATCAGCTTGCCGCTCCGGCGCTCGGCACGAGCGTTGACCACTACGGCGGCCAAGATCACCGCGCCCGAAATCAGCATCTGCCAGAATGGCGACACATTGATAACGGGCAGGGCGTTGACCACCACGCCCAGGAACAGCGCCCCCAGCAGCGCTCCGCGAACCGTGCCGATGCCGCCGGCAACCGACACACCGCCGATGACGCAAGCTGCGATGACCGTAAGTTCGTAACCGTAGGCAAGATCCGTATAGGCAATTCCGTAACGCGAGGCCCATAGGAAACCGCAAAGGCCAGACACAGCGCCGGACATCGTGTAGACGAGGAACTGCTGCTTGCTGAGATCAATGCCGCAATAGCGCGCGGCCACCGGATTGCCGCCTACGGCATAAATGCCACGTCCCGTTTGGGTCTGGCTCAGTAAATAAGCAAAGGCTGCGGCGACAGTAGTCGCGATCACGATCAGCGACGGCACGCCCAACAGTGTCGATTTGGGGAAATCGAGAAAGGCCGTGCTCATGTCCTTGGACGTCAACCAGGTCGGCCCTGCCACGACGAAGATGATGCCGCGATAGATCGACAGTGTGCCGAGCGTCACCACGATTGGTGGAATGCCGATGCCCGCGATCAGCGCGCCATTGATGGCACCGAAAAACGCGCCAATGACAATCGCCAGCAGCAGCACCACGGGGATTGGCAGCCACGGCATCGAGCGCGCCGCCAGCGTCACCATTACGCCGGACAGCGCGAGATTGGCGGCGACGGAAAGGTCGATGCCGCGCGTCAGTATGACTGCCATCTGCGCCAGGGCCAACATGAACAGGAAGCTGGTGTCGGTCAAGACACTGACGAGGCTCTCTGCCGTCAAGAACACTGGTGCGCGCAGGCCGACCAGCAGAACCAGCGTAGCAACGATCAAGGCCAGCAGCACATCGCGGTTTTTTAAGAGCGCAGGCATCATGCGTGAGCCTCGCTATGACCCGAACCACTCGCGGCACTGACGATCTGCTCGGCGGTGGCGGCCCCACGCACAAATTCCGTCACGATACGTCCTTCATGCATCACGATGATGCGGTCGGCCATTCCCATAATCTCGGGAAGTTCCGAGGAGACCAGGATAATCGCCAGCCCCTCGCCCGCCAACTCGCCCATAAAGTCGTGCACGGCGGCCTTGGAGCCGATATCGATGCCTTTGGTCGGCTCGTCGAGAATGAGCAGGCGTGGCTTGGTCGCGAGCCATTTGCCGATGACGACCTTTTGCTGGTTGCCGCCCGACAACTCGCCGAGCCGTTGCTCCCAGTTGGCGGCTTTGACGGCGAGGCGGCGGCCGAGGCTCCGGGTGGCGTCAAGTTCGCGCGCCTGGCTGATTGTTCCGCGTTGCGCAAATTCTTCAAGGCTGGCGAGCGTCATGTTCTCGCGGATGCCGAAGGGCAGTACCGCGCCCTGGCCCTGCCGGTCCTCGGGCACATAGGCGATGCCAGCGGCAATGGCTGCGCTTGAACTATCGATGCTGATCGGCTGGCCTTCGATGCGCACTGTGCCGCGCATGAGTGAGGTCAGTCCGAACAGGCCCATCATTGTCTCAGACCGGCCCGCACCAACAAGTCCGTACAGCCCCAAGATCTCGCCTTTGCGCAATTTGAACGAAATGCCGTCGAACTCGGTGGCATTGGACATGTCTTCAACGTCCAACACGATATCGCCGATGGGCACGATCCGCTTAGGGAACGCCTGATCAATCGGCCGGCCGACCATCAGCTTGACCAGGTCGGCTTGTGTCACATCCTTGATATTGCCGTCGCCGACCTGTTCGCCGTCGCGCAGGCAGGTCCAGCGGTCGGCGATGCGGAAGATTTCCTGGAACTTGTGCGAGATAAAGAGAATGGCGCGGCCTTGTGCCTTTAGTTGCTCCACGATGCGGTATAGTTCGCCGATTTCCCGCTCGGACAAGGCTGAGGTCGGCTCATCCATGATGATGATGCGGGCATCGTGCGACAGAGCGCGTGCAATTTCGACGAGATGCTTTTGCGCGACGCCCAGGCGCTTGAGCATCGTGTCGGGAGTAGAGTCGGCTTCCAGACGGCCGAGCAGTTCGGCGGATTTCGACTTCATGGTTGCCCAATCGACCCGCCCGCGCGGCGTCATCGGCATATGCCCCATGAAAATGTTCTCGGCGACCGAGAGATCATCGAACATCACCGTTTCCTGGTGGATGGCCGCGATGCCGGAGGCCCAGGCGGCGCGCGGATTGGCAAATGTGACGGGCTGGCCCGCCACGCGGACCTCGCCCTCGTCGGGCGTATAAATGCCGGTGAGAATCTTGACGAGCGTCGACTTGCCCGCGCCGTTCTCGCCGATCAGCGCCATCACCTCGCCTGCCCGCAACGTCAGCCCGACATTGTGCAGGGCACGGACGCCTGGAAATGATTTTGATACGCTGGAAACGGCGAGGAGGGGCGTCGGAGCCATGAGCACGGACAAGTTGGGGAGGGGGGTGGGCGTGACGAAGGTTGGGCTGAGCCTTTGCGAAGCCCACCGCATTTCAGTGCGGGCAGTGGTGGGCTTCGCAGAAAAAATGCTCAGCCCACCCTACGTTCCCCAACGCCTAGAAGATCTTGGCGAACTTCTCGACGTTGCTTTTATCGAATACAAACGGCTCGCCCATTGCAGCTTCGCCGTTGTCGGCGACCATGGCCTCGCCCTTCTTGCCCATCTTCACGGTCTTGCCCGGACCAGCGTCGGCGCCGTTCAAGATGCTACCGAGGACCATGGTGGCTGCATACCCGTACTCGATCGGGTTCCAGATCGCGAATGTATCGCAGGCGCCCTTGAGCACGTAGTCCTTCATTTCCGACGGCAGGCCGAGGCCGGTGATGAAGATCTTGCCTGCGAGGCCGCCGTCAACGATGGCCTTAGCGCCCGAGCGTATGCCGATGGTTGTCGGCGAGATGACGCCCTTCAGGTTCGGGAACGACTTCACGAGCCCTTGCATTTCGCGATAGCTTTTGTCGTCCTGGTCGTCACCATAGACGGTGGTGACCAGCGGCATGTCTTTGTATTCCGGCTTCTTCCACTCTTCCTTCATGGCCTCGATCCAAGAGTTCTGATTGGTCATGGTGGAGGCAGCCGAGAGGATAGCGACTTCGCCCTTGCCGCCCAGGGTCTTGGCGATCATCTGCACCTGCTTGGCGCCGATCAAAGCCGTCGAGGACGGGTTGAGATGCATGATGCGGCCTTCTTGCGCGACGGCCGAGTCGAACGAGATGACTTTGATGCCACGCTCAGCAGCCTTCTTGCAGACCGGGATCAGGGCGCTCGGGTCATTGGCCGAGATGATCAGGCCGTCGACCTTCTGGGCGACCAAAGCATCGAGCACGGCGATCTGCTCTTCGGCCGTCGGCTTGGTCGATGCCGTATAGATGATGTCAATGCCGCCGAGTTCGGCAGCTGCCTGCTTTGCGCCTTCAGCGCAGGCATCAAAATACGTATTGCCGAGGTTCTTCACGACCATGGCGATGCGCTTGTTGGCGGCAAAGGCGTTGCCTGCGAAGCCGAAAGGGAGCGCGGAGCCGATGGCACCGGCGGCGGCGATTTTCAAAAGATTTCTGCGATTGGTCTGCATGGCTAGGTTTCCTCCTTGATTGCCATTCTTCTTACCGGCTAACTGGCCGAGTGTCGCCGCCGGAAGTCTTTATTATTGTTTGGTGCTGGCCACATCAGCCGACCGAACCAGCCTCCGAGATGACCGACCTCATGGGCACGACGATGACATGGACGCCTGCTGCTCTCAACATCGCCAACGACTGATTCGGAGCCGCGTCGTCCGTAATCACGGTGGAGACGCGCGCCAGCGGGCAAACGACAATGGAGCCGCGCGGCGCGAATTTCGACCCGTCTACAAGCACGACCAGCTTTTGAGCCCGAGCCAGCAATTTGGTTTCGGCGCGTGCAATCAGAGGGTCGCCCTCGATCACACCCATGGGGCCAATCGAGGCGCAGCTCATGAACATCGTATCGGCGGCGTAGTGCTGGATAGCATCGTCGTCGAACGGTGAGAGGATGATGGCTTGCTTGCGATAGACCTCGCCCCCTGGAACCATGACACGGCTCTTACCATGGGCAATCAGCGCCTCGGCAATCGGGAACGAGTTGGTGAGAATGTTGAGGCGGCGTTCGCGTAAGGGATCGACCATCTGATAGGTCGTCGAACCGGCATTGATGATGATGGACTGTCCGTCCACGCACAGGTCGGCGGCGGCTTCGGCAATCGCGCGTTTGCGGCCGAGGTTCAGGGTGCGGCTGACTTCGAAGGCGCGGGTGCCTAGCTCCTGCGGGCGCACAGCGGGTCCAAGTTCTGCGCCGCCATGAACGCGCAGGATCGCTCCAGTTTCTTCAAGCTTGCCGAGATCGCGCCGGATGCTGGCGCTGGACGCGCGGGTTTCGCGCATCAGATCCCGCACAGGCACCATGCCACGTTCCCGCACCAGCCGCAGGATGGCTTGCCAACGTTCTCTCTCATGCAGGGCACGGGGGATCATTCGGCAAAACTAAGCAAGATCGCTCACGGATGTCAATGCTGGTGATTGACCGTGAGCGTTTGTGCTCTTAGCTTGGCCGTCACACCTTAAAGAAGGCCGAAACCCATGACCCGCAGAGAGCCAAGCCGCAGCATTCCCAATCTGTGGGATGATGTGTATGCTGCCCAACTCGATGAGCCCGGGCTACTGCTGTACCGTTCCAATCTCTTGGGCAGCGATCTTCGGATCACGAATTTTGGTGGCGGCAACACGTCGGCCAAAGCCGGGATGATCGATCCGCTCACGCGCAAAAAAACTGATGTGTTGTGGGTGAAGGGTTCGGGCGGCGACTTGGGCTCGATGAAGCTGGACGGGTTTGCGTCGCTCTATTTGGATAAGTTCCTTGCACTGAAGGAACTCTATCGCGGTCTTGCGTACGAAGACGAAATGGTTGAGCTGTTCAACCATTGCGCCTTCAATCTCAATCCGCGCGCTGCCTCCATCGACACGCCGTTGCATGGCTTTGTGCCGCACAAGCATGTCGATCACATGCACGCCGACGCAGTGATCGCGATTGCTGCGTCGGCCGATGCGGAGCGGCTGACGAAGGAGATCTATGGCGGCGAGATGGGTTTTTTGCCTTGGCAGCGGCCGGGATTTGACCTTGGCCTGAAGCTGGGCGCGATAGCGAGTGGAAATCCGAAATTGAGCGGCGTGGTACTTGGCGGGCACGGACTGTTTACGTGGGGCGCATCGGCCAAGGAGTGCTATCTCATGACATTGCGCATCATTCAGCGGGCAGCCGATTGGCTGGACCAGAACGCGCAGAAACCTTCGTTTCAGGGCGCGCGTATCGCGTCCGCCACCGCCGCCACGCGCAGCACTGCCGCCAAGCAGCTGATGCCTCTAATCCGTGGCAAGATTTCAAAGAACGAGCGCAAGATCGGTCATTTCACCGATGCGCCCGAGGTGCTTGAGTTCGTGAATTCCAAAGCCGTCGATGCGCTCGCTCCGCTCGGCACATCTTGCCCAGATCATTTCCTGCGCACGAAAATCCGGCCGCTGGTGCTTCCGTTCGATCCCACTTCTGGCAAAGCGGAAGACATCGCTGCCAAGCTCGATGATCAGCTGGCAGCCTATCGCAAGGACTACGAGAGCTATTACAACCGCTGCAAGTTCGCAGACAGCCCAGCCATCCGTGACCCCAACCCTGTCATTTTTCTGATCCCCGGCGTCGGCATGTTGTCCTTTGCGAAGGATAAGGCGACGGCGCGCATTGCCTCCGAGTTTTACATTAATGCCATCAACGTCATGCGAGGGGCGTCTGGCGTCAGCTCCTATGTCGGGCTGCAGGAGAAGGAAGCGTTCGGCATCGAGTATTGGCTGCTCGAGGAAGCCAAGTTGCAACGGATGCCAAAACCCAAGGCGCTGGCGGGCCGCGTTGCCTTCATCACGGGCGGCGCGGGCGGCATCGGCAGTGCGACGGCTGCTCGGTTGCTGAGCGATGGCGCTTGCGTGGTGTTGGCGGATATCGACGAAGCCGCGCTTACCGAACGAGTTGAAGGCTTTGGCAAACAGTTCGGCAAGGATAGTGTGCGCGGGCTGAGTGTGGACGTGACCAGCGAGGCGTCTGTTACCAGCGGATTCTCCGAAGCGGTGCAGTTGTTCGGCGGGCTCGATATTGTCGTTTCTAATGCTGGCATCGCGTCGGCAGCGTCAGTCGAAGATACAACTCTCGCACTTTGGCAAAAGAACATGGACATTATGTCCACGGGCTATTTCCTGGTCGCCCGTGAGGCCTTCCGGCTGATGCAGAAACAGGCGACCGGCGGCGCGATCATTTTTGTGGCCTCTAAGAATGGTCTCGCTGCATCGGCCGGAGCGTCAGCCTACTGCGCTGCCAAGGCGTCGGAGATCCATCTCGCCCGCTGCCTCGCGCTCGAAGGCGCGCCGCATGGCATCCGTGTCAACACCGTCAATCCCGATGCGGTGCTGCAAGGCTCGAAAATCTGGCAGGGCGAATGGCGGGACCAGCGGGCTGCATCCTACAAAGTGGAGCCCGGCGGATTAGAGGAAATCTACCGTCAGCGCTCGATGCTGAAACTCTCCGTTCTACCTGCCGACATCGCCGAGGCCATCGCCTTTTTTGCCTCCGATCGCTCCGCAAAATCCACCGGCAACATCCTCAATGTTGATGCAGGAAATGCCCAGGCCTTCACCCGTTGAGCGGAGACCAACATGACCTATCGCATCACGCCGGATATCGTCGCTGATCACAACGCACGTCACGCAACGGCGACTGCAGATGACTACGGCGCGCTTGGCCGCACACTTGCTCGCCGTCACATCGACATCGAAACCATTGTTGGCAAAGTGATGGCGTTCGGCGTCGCGGTGCCGAGTTGGGGCGTGGGGACGGGCGGCACCAGGTTCGCAAGGTTTCCAGGGACCGGCGAGCCCCGTAACGTTTTTGATAAGATCGAGGACTGCGGGACTATCTATGCGCTCACGCGTGCCACACCAGCTATTTCGCCGCATTTTCCGTGGGACAAAGTCAGCGATCTCAGAGCGCTGCGTGAAGCCGCTGCCGCAGAGAATCTTACCTTTGACGCGGTCAATTCCAATACGTTTCAGGATCAGGCTGGGCAGACGCTGAGTTACAAGTTTGGCTCACTGTCGCACACGGATAAAGCGGTTCGCTCGCTCGCCATTGAACACAATCTCGAATGTATCCAAACCGGAAAAGAACTCGGTTCCAAAGCGCTGACGGTGTGGATCGCCGACGGCTCCAACTTTGCTGGCCAATCCAATTTGACTAAAGCCATGGACCGCTATCTGGAGGCGATGGCGCAAGTCTATGCAGGCTTGCCCGCTGATTGGCAGGTGTTCCTGGAGCACAAACTCTATGAGCCGGCCTTCTATTCCACGGTCATTTCCGATTGGGGCAGCAGTTTCGCCGCCGCGCTGGAATTGGGCCCCAAGGCCAAGTGCCTTGTCGATCTCGGCCATCACGCGCCCAATGTAAACATTGAGCAGATTGTCGCACGCCTGATCCGTTTCAAGAAATTGGCTGGCTTCCATTTCAACGATAGCAAGTATGGCGATGATGATTTGGATGCGGGCTCTGTTGAACCGTTCCGGCTTTTCCTGGTGTTCAATGAACTGGTAGATGCAGCTAACCGCAAGGCGGATGGGTTCACGCCAGCCTACATGATCGATCAATCGCACAATGTGACGGATCCGGTCGAAAGCCTGATGCAGTCGGCTATCGAGTTGCAGCGTGCCTATGCGCAGGCGCTGTTGGTTGACCGAGCGGCACTGACGGCGGCGCAAGACAGCAATGATGCGCTGGGCGCACATCTGGAAATCAAGCAAGCGTTTACGACGGATGTGTCACCTGTATTGGCAATGGCACGGCAGCGATCTGGTGGGGCCGTTTCACCCATCGAGTGCTACAGGGCGTCCTGCTACCGGAGCCACAAGACCAAGGAACGGCCTGCCTCGGGAGTCGCGTCGGCCGGTATCGTCTGAGCGGACTCTACGGCATCGAACACAAACAAATGGCCGGGCATCGCGCCCGGCCATTGTCACGTCAAAGGCCAATACGGCAGGGAACAGCAAGCGCCTGTTAGGCCTTGGAATAACCCATTCCGGCCAATTCCTGATTGCTGAAAGCGGATTTCTTGTTGCCCTGCGAACGGTGGCGGCGGCCGTCATGGGGTGGATTTGTCTTGAAATTGCAGATCGGGCATGGCGCATCTTTCTTCTCGCGGACCGACTTACGAGCGCCTTTCGATCGCGTCACTTCTTCTACGACAACATAGTTGAATCCGAGGGTATTCAGATCGTCGATGGCTTCTTGAGCCCGGGCCAGAGCTTCGTGGCGGGCGCCATCGAGCAGCTTGTTGCGTTGATCGTCGAGTTTCTTGATTTGGTCGAGTGCCGTGTTTGCCATTGTCAGAACCGCCTGTCAGGGAATTGGGTTGATTGGAACTCGAGCTTATGAAATATAACTCGATATTCGCATTGATACATAATCTGGTTGGAGCTAAAGTGCAAGCTAGTCGTTAGAAGCCGTTGTGATTTTTGTAGGCTACGGCTCTCACTACGTAGATTTTGGTGTAGGCAGGCGTTGGCTAGGTCGCCAGATGGCAGTCTCTTACATGAAAGTTAACGGCAGCAATGGACCGCATGAAACCCATACTGAGTAATGTATCGCTGCCCCAGTTTGGCACACCGGACAACCAGCCGGACTTGCCCGCTGCTGTTTATGCCGCACGTCTTGGTCGCCTGATCACCTTGATGCGGCAGCAAGGGTTGGATGTTGTCTGCATTTACGGGGATCGTGAGCACGCGGCCAACATCAATTATCTCACTGGGTTCGATCCGAGGTTTGAAGAAGCGCTGCTGATTGTGCCTGCAAAGGGCGATCTGGCAATTCTGGTTGGCCCCGAGAACATGGGAATGGCCGCAAGATCGCGATTGCCTCTGCAAATTTGCCTCTATCCGCCATTTGGCCTGATGGGACAACAGCGCCATCTGACGCCGGTCCTGACCGATCTCTTGAGCCAACTTGGGATAACGTCAGATCTTAGGATCGGGATGGCCGGCTGGAAGTATTTTGGTGCCTTGGAAAGTTCAACACCGGAGCAGTGGTTCACGGAGCCGAGCTATCTGGTTGATACAGTGCGAGCCTTGGTGGGGCCGAATGGGCGCGTGGTTAATGCCACAGCGCTGCTGATGCATTCGATCGATGGACTCCGGGCCATCAACGAAATCGAGCAGCTGGCGATGTTCGAGTTTGCCGCTTGCCACACGTCCAATGGCATTATCCGGGTGCTCGAAGGCCTTCGACCAGGGATGCAGGAGTTTGAGGCCGCCGCGCTGTTGTCTCCGGTTGGGCTGCCGCTGAGCTGCCACCCAATGTTGTCCTCGGGTCCACGCGCGGCCTCGGGCCTGTGCAGCCCCGGCAACCGTGTGATCGAGCGTGGTGATCCGCTGACCGTTGGTTACGGTGTCTGGGGTGCCTTGAACTGCCGCGCCGGCTGGGTCATTGCTGACGCTGGCGGCTTGCCGCCTGCCGCTTCAGATTATATCGACAAGCTCGTGGTCCCCTATTTCGGTGCGGTCGCCGAGTGGTACCGCACGGTCGGCATCGGCGTGCCCGGCGGCGACCTCGACCGCGTTGTGCGTACGCGGCTGGGCGACCCGTTCTTCGGTGTCGGCCTCAATCCTGGTCACCTGATCCATATCGACGAATGGATGAATACGCCGATCTACAACGGCAGCACGGAGCCGCTGATGTCGGGCCACGCCATACAGGTGGACATTATTCCAGCGACTGGCACACCGTATTTCACCACCAACATTGAGGATGGCATTGCCCTGTTGGATCAACGCGGACGCGCTGAGTTCGCACAGTCCTATCCGGCGGCCTGGAACCGTATTCAGGCCCGGCGCGCCTTCATGGCCGACGTGATCGGTATTGAGTTGAAACCCGAAGTTTTGCCGTTCAGCAATATGCCAGCCTGGCTGCCGCCGTTTCTGCTGGCACCGGACCAGGCGATGGTCATGGCACCCTGATTTGCGGAGGGTTCGGTACAGCCGTTGCCGGATGCGCCTTGATCCAGTAAGCCATCGGGCGACCTCATCTTGCTTCGGACACCGGCAACCCATGACCAAACTTCCCATGCAAAAATCCAAGAAGATCAAGAAAGTCGTGCTCGCCTATTCTGGCGGCCTCGACACATCGATCATTCTCAAATGGCTGCAGGAAACTTATGGCTGCGCGGTGGTGACGTTCACCGCCGATCTTGGCCAGGGTGAGGAGTTGGAGCCCGCTCGCAAGAAAGCGCAGATGATGGGGATCAAGGAGATCTTTATCGAGGACCTCCGCGAAGAGTTCGTGCGCGATTTCGTGTTCCCGATGTTCCGCGCCAACGCGCTTTACGAAGGCGTCTATCTGCTCGGCACGTCGATCGCTCGGCCATTGATCGGCAAGTATCTGATCGACATCGCGGAGAGGACCGGCGCCGATGCCGTGGCGCATGGAGCGACCGGCAAGGGCAACGACCAGGTTCGCTTTGAGCTGACCTGCTACGCGCTCAATCCAGACATCAAGATTATCGCGCCCTGGCGCGAGTGGGATTTCAAGAGCCGCGAGGACCTCATTGATTTTGCTGAGAAGCACCAGATTCCCATTTCTAAGGACAAGCGGGGCGAGGCGCCGTTCTCGGTCGATGCCAACCTCTTGCACTCGTCCTCTGAGGGCAAAGTGCTGGAGGACCCGGCTGTCGAGGCACCGCCTTATGTGTACATGCGCACGATTGCGCCTGAGGACGCGCCAGACAAGGCGACGATCATCCGCGTGGGATTCGCAAAAGGCGACGCTGTAAGCGTCAATGGCAAGGCGCTGTCGCCCGCGATGCTGCTGACACGGTTGAACGAGCTTGGCCGCGACAATGGCATCGGCCGGCTGGACCTCGTCGAGAACCGCTTTGTCGGCATGAAATCGCGCGGCATCTATGAAACGCCAGGCGGCACCATTTTGCATGTCGCTCATCGCGCCATTGAGAGCCTGACGCTGGATCGTGGGGCGGCGCATCTCAAGGACGAGATCATGCCGCGTTATGCGGAGCTGGTCTATTACGGCTTCTGGTATTCGCCAGAGCGCGAGATGCTGCAAGCCCTGATCGATAAGAGCCAGGAGCATGTGGAGGGCGAAGTTACGTTGAAGCTCTACAAGGGCAATGTGATTGTAACCGGCCGCACGAGCCCGAAGTCTCTGTACTCTAATGCGCTGGTGACGTTTGAAGATGATCGCGGTGCGTATGATCAGAAGGATGCGGCCGGCTTCATCCGGCTGAATGCGTTGAGGCTGCGGACGCTGGCGGCGAGAAAACGCGGAATAGTTTGAGGCTATCCTGGATTGGCAGCGATCCAGTCCAGCACGTCGCGGGCGTGAGTGGCCGGCGGGTGCACAGGAAAAAACCGGTGCGCGATGCGACCGTCGCGCAGGACCAATGTCATTCGGCTGAGAAATGTGTCGTTGCCGATCCAGAAGCTGGGGAGGCGCCAGGCCTCACGCAACTGACCCGCAGCGTCACTGAGCACATCGAACGGCAGCCTAAGCCGTTCGGCCAATTCCCGCTGATGTTCTGTGCTTTGGCTGCTGATGGCGATGACCCGGATACCCTGGGCGTCGATGCTCTTGGCCAGATCACGAAAGCCTTCGAGCTCGGGTGTCGAGCCATGTGCGCCCAGCAGTTCGTCCCACTCGCTGGGATTGGCGAGCCCCGGCCTGCCCGTCCACGGATAGAAGACGGCAATGGTCTGACCGGCGAGTTTGGATAGATCCGTAGCCACGCCACTGCTAGATGAGAGCTGCACGGACGGCAAGAAGAAATCCGCTGTCAGGTGATTGCTGTCACCAAAATCGTGCGGCGCGGTGTGCATCGGATCGGCCACCCAATACTGATAGCTTCCGACCTGTGCGAAGCCGAATTTGCTATAGAGCGCGCGGGCCGCTTCGTTGTTTTCCGCCACCTGCAAATGCAGCGTATGCGCGCCTTCCTGCCGGGCCCAAGTTTCCATGCCGCCGAGGATCGCCTTGGCCCCGCCGCGCCGCCGCGTCTCCTCACGGCTGGCGATGCATTCCAGCGTGGCTATGCCGTCTTCGATTGTGGCGAGGCCGCAGGAGAGCGTGATGCCGCGTTTGCGGCAGCGAAAATAAGCGAGCGGGGCGGGCACGGCGGCCAGGATATCGGGAGCCGAACGACGGCGCGGCTCGTCGACGACGCCCAGATAGACCTTTAGCCAACTTGGCGATGGCAGCGCCCCCCAATCGATTTCGGCAATGTCGTGTTTGCGGCTTTCGACGGCTTTGGCGAGAATGAGATTGTTAGCCTCAGGCGTATAGCCACGCGCTTCGAGTATATTGCCAAGTCCGGTGGGCTCGCTCACGTCGGACACTCGAAAGCGGGCACGGCGGTTCCGGAACTGATAGTATTGTTCGATTTTGGCGATAGCCGCATCGAGGTCCGGCCCATCAAAATCCAGCGTAGAAACGGAATTCGACCTCCCATACCCCCCGCCCGAAAAACGCCAGACCCAGCCGTCAACATAGGCTGTCTCAAGAGCTGGCCAGGCAGACAACCCAGCCCGCTCGACCCGACGCAGATCGTCGCGGTAGGGAACGGGTGCCGCTTCCGTCATCCGCGATCTTTCAGCAATCGGGATTTTTGGCGGTTCCAGTCGCGTTCCTTGATGGCAGTGCGCTTGTCGTGCACCTGGCGGCCTTTGGCGATGGCGAGTGCGAGTTTGGCAAAGCCGCGGTCGTTGAAATAGATCCGCAACGGCACCAGTGTCATGCCCTCACGCTGAATGGCGATCATCAGCTTGTGGGCTTCGCGTTTCTTGAGAAGCAGCTTGCGTGGCCGCTTTGGCGTGTGGTTCTCGCGGCCAGCTTGGAAGTATTCCGGGATGGTGGCGTTGATCAGAAACAGCTCGCCCTGCTCGTCACTGGCATAGGACTCGGCGATGGTCGCGCGGCCCAGGCGCAGGGACTTCACTTCGGACCCCATCAACACGATGCCCGTTTCGATCACGTCGCCGATGTCGTAGTTGTGCCGCGCTTTGCGGTTTTCCGCTACGACCTTGCGGTCGTCGGGTGCTTTGGCAGCCATCCCAGGGGCCTAGTTCAACAGGCCGGCAAAGCGCATGGCTTCGTCGACGGTTTTTTTGGTGGCCTCGGTGACCGGCGAGAGTGGCAGGCGGGCCTCTTCATTGCAGAGGCCAAGTTTGGCGGCAGCGTATTTCACCGGCCCCGGATTGGTCTCGACAAACAGCGCATCATGAAGCGGTAGCAGCCGGTCCTGCAGCTTCAGCGCCTTGGCATAGTCGCCCGCCAATGTCGCAGCCTGGAATTCCGAACATAGCTTCGGCGCAACGTTCGAGGTCACCGAAATGCAGCCCCGGCCGCCATGGGCGTTGAAGCCGAGTGCGGTTGCGTCCTCGCCCGACAGCATGATGAAATCGGGACCTAGCACGCGGCGCTGCTGCGAGGCACGGTTCATGTTGGCCGTCGCGTCCTTGATGCCAACAATCGTCGGTAATTTGACCAGCCGTGCCAAAGTCGCAACGGAGATATCCGTGATCGTACGCCCAGGCACATTGTAGACGATGATAGGAATGTCCGTCGCCTTGGCGATGGCTTCGAAATGCAGATAGAGGCCTTCCTGCGTCGGCTTGTTGTAATAGGGGCACACGATTAGCGCGGCATCTGCACCGGCCTTGCGTGCGAATTTGGCAAGATCGATGGCCTCGGCGGTAGAGTTGGAGCCCGCACCTGCTATGACCGGCACGCGCTTGTTGGCAACCTCGATGCAAAGCTCAACGATCCGCTTGTGCTCCTCATGGCTAACTGTCGGGCTCTCGCCGGTCGTGCCGACGGGCACAAGACCATTGGTGCCTTCCTTGATCTGCCAGTCGACCAGCTTCTGATAGGCTTTCTCGTCGACTTTGCCGTCCTTGAACGGTGTGATCAGCGCCGTGAATGAGCCTCGAAGCGTGTCCTTGAGCACCATGGCACTCATCCTTTCGTAAATTGGGCTGCTGACCAATGGCTGGCAACCTGATTGTGTGGAACAATAGGCGGTGGCCACGGCAGCTGCAAGGCGCATACGGCGGCTTTACGACGGGTCATCTTTCCGCCCGAAAGACTGCTGCAATGTGAGCTGATCATCGTCAGTGCCGCGAGCGAATCGCTCAAAAGCCAAAACGTCCGGCGGCACGGGCGCCTGAAAAGACGCGATCGATGAGGCGGGATATGACGCGGGTTGGATTTCGGCTGTTGATCGCGCTTGCCCTGCTTCTGGTGGGCGAGCCTGCCTTTGCCCAGAAGTCGCCTGCTCTGGATCAGGCACTGCTGCCCTTGTTTGCCCAGCTGCCGTCCGACGCCGATCTCGAAAAGGTAAGAATCGCGATCTCTGCTGTCAACAGCAATGACATGGCGAGCGCCGAAGCGGCGGCGGCGGACATTGTCGATCCGGCTGCCCGCAAGCTGGTGCGCTGGTATGAACTGCGCAGCGACAAGGGCAACGGCACACCTGAAGAGATCGAGGACTTCCGGCGCAATAGCCCCAATTGGCCCGGCACCGCGCTGCGGGCGCGGGCCGAAGATCAATTGCTGACGGATAGTTTGCCTGAGCAAATTCTGGCCTTCTTCAAAGGCAACAAGCCTGAGACGGGTGCTGGCAAGGCGGCGCTGGCGGTGGGGCTGCTCAGTAAGGGCGATCTAGTCAAGGCTACGGCGCTGGCGGTCGATGCCTGGCGCAACGAAAAGATGAGTGATGCGGCGGAAACAGCTGTGCTGGCGCGGCTGGGCACGCTTCTCAAGCCACAGGATCACAAATTTCGCGCCGACCGGCTGCTGTATGCGGATTCGCCCTACGACAATGTGCGTGCTCTGCGCATCGAATCGATCAAGCGGCTTGTCAAACTGACCGCTCCGGCCGACCAAGCCAAGATCGAGGCGCGGCTGGCGGTGTATCGCTGTGCCCGTGGCAAGGCCTGCCTCGCTTCGGCGCGCAAACTGTTCGCCAAACTGCCAGTGGAGGCCGCCAAGGATTGGGGGGTGTTCTACGACAAAGCGTTGATGCTGCGGCGGAGCGGCGCCACCAGCCAGGCCTGGCGCATGATGCTGGGGGCGACGACCGACCCCAAACAGGCCATTAGTCTTGATGAATGGTGGGATGAGAGGCGCGTTGATGCCTACGCCGCGCTTTATGACGGCGACCCGAAGGCGGCCTACAGCCTCGCCGCCAATCACGGCCCGGTCAGCGTCAATCCCATGAAGGAGGCCGAGTTTCTCGCAGGCTGGATCGCGTTGCGGTTTCTCAAAGACCCGAGGCGGGCGTTGACACATTTCACCGCCATGCGGCAGGCCGCAGATGGGCCGATCAGTCTGGCGCAGGCCGAGTATTGGATCGGGCGTACCTACTCGCAGCTCAGCAATGCCAAGGCCGCGACGCCGCATTACGTCGAGGCGGGACATTATTTCAACACCTATTACGGCCAGATCGCACGCCAGACACTGGACAAGACCGCAACGTCTCTTGCGATCGCCCCGATCCCCGTGCCACCGGCAGCTGCCGTGCGGCAATTCCTGGCCGACGATTCGATTCGGGCAACGGTGATCGCGGGCAAGGCCGGGCTAATCGACGTCATGCGGTTGTTTTTAACCGATCAAAAAGAGCACATCAAAGACGAGCCTAGCGCAGCGCTAGCCGCCCATCTGGCGCTGACTTTGGGCGACACCCAAATGGCGCTGAAAATCGGCAAAGCAGGCATGGAGCGCAGTTATGATGGCCTGACGAACTATGCCTATCCGACGGTCGCCATCCCCGCTTTCCAGCCGCTACGAGCGCTTCCCGAAAGCGCTCTGGTCTACGCAATCGCCCGGCAGGAGAGCGAATTCAACACCATCACCAAATCGACGGCGGGCGCACGCGGTATCTTGCAGATTATGCCGGGAACGGCCAAAGGCGTGTGCGGGCAGTACAAGATCAAGTGCGAGATGGGCCGCCTGATCGGTGATCCCGCTTACAATGCCCGGCTTGCCACCGCTTACATCGGCGACACCACGGATACGTTTGGCGGCTCCTACATCATGGCGATTGCGGGCTACAATGCGGGGCCGGGCCGCGTGCGGGAGTGGGCGGGCAAGAACGGCGATCCGCGTGACGCGGCCATCGATCCGATCGACTGGGTGGAATTGATCAATCTCGATGAGACCCGCGATTACGTGAAAAAGGTGATGTCGAATCTCCAGGTCTATCGTGCGGAACTGGGCAACCCGGCTACAGCGCTGGGCATTCGCGCCGACCTTGTTCGTGGCCGTTCAGGTCCTGCGACGGCGGCCAACAATTAGAGCGCCGGCTCTGCCGTGCGTTGCAAATTCGCAACCAGGGTGATTTGACTTGGGGTCAATTCTGGCCCGTTGGCTTGCCAGTTCAATCACCACCTGCCACATGGAGCTTTGCGGCCAGGGGCAAGAGGCGACGGGCGGGTCAGGGCGATGTTCCAAGACATCCGGTTTTCGGCGCGCGATGGGGCTTTGCTCTATGCGCGGCGGTATGCCTCGCGGATGCGCTCGCCGCGGGCGCTGGTGTGCCTGCCTGGGCTGGTGGGCAACAGCGCTCAATTTGACCGCCTCGCCCGGACGATTGCCCAAAGCCAAGGGACAGCCCGCGACGTTTATACCATCGATTTGCGCGGCCGGGGCCAGTCTGAGCTAGGCTCCAGTAGGCAAGCGCCGTCGCTGTTGACCGAAAGCGAGGATGTGCTCGATTTCATGACCATGGCGGGACTGCGGCAGGCCGCGATCCTGGGCACGGGTCACGGCGGACAGCTCGGCATTGTCATGGCCATGCTGCGGCCCTCGGCTGTTGGGGCCATCATTTTCAATGATAGCGGCCCCGAGTTCGAGATGGAAGGGCTGGTGCGTCTGATGGGGCAGATCGCCAATGTTCCCGTTCCGGCGAGTTGGACCGATGCACAATTAATGTTGAAGCATCTGCAAGGCCGCCAGTACCCGCGGCTGACAGACGATGAGTGGTTGGACGTAGCCAAGTCCAACTATCTGGAACGTGACGGCAAACCGGCGCGGTCCTACGACCGGGCGATTGCCATGTCGTATTCGTTGACGCGCGGCACGGCCTACCGGCAGACGATGTGGCCACAGTTCGAAGCCATGGCCCATGTGCCAGTTTTGGTTCTGCGCGGGGAGCTGTCGGACGTCATCAGCCTGGCTACGGTTGCCCGGATGCGCGAGATCCATCCACGGCTGGAGGCCCTCAAGATCCCGGGGCAGGGCCATCCGCCGTTGCTTCGCGATGGGCAAAGCGTGACCGCGATCCAGGATTTTCTGGCCCGCCATGACTTGAGCGAAACCGCTGCCGAAATGCCGCCGATGAAGGCCGTGGCCTGAACGCATGACGCCTTTGCCAACTCCCTTTTACCAGCCCAGATCCAGCAAGTCGCCAAACAGGCCGCCGCTGAGCTTGGCCCGTTTTTGGCCGTTTCTGCGGGTGTCTCGCTGAGTACCATCTGATGCGACGAGATCGGGCCGCGCGTTCACATCAATCGGCGCCAAGTGATCGCGGCCTTTGTCGATCTTGTCCCACTGGCCATCGAGGGCCTGTATCACGCGCTTTTCGTGGCCGTATATATCCTTGTAAGTCTTGAGTTTTCCGGCATCATCAACCCAGGCGGTGAAATAGACAAGGTGGATCGGGATCCGCTTGTCGATCGTCACTTCGTTGTTCAGCGGGCCGGAGCGGTCGAGTTCGGCGATCTTGTCTTTGTCCCAGCCCTTGTCCTCTTTCAGGATCATTTCGGCCAGCGCCATGGGGTTGCGCACGCGCAGACAGCCATGGCTGAGTGTGCGCTGGGCGGAGTTGAACATCCACTTGTCGGGCGTATCGTGCATATAGATCGTATGCTGACTAGGGAACGAGAACTTCACATGTCCGAGCGCGCTCGAAGGGCCGGGCGGCTGGGTCACGTCGTAGTCTAGGATGTTGGCCTTGGCCCAGTCGATGCTGTGCCAGTTGACCTTGTCGCCGTCCTTGGTCTGCACCTCTAATCCGAATTTGCGCATGATGCCGCCGCCATGCCGCAGGCTTGGCCACAGCTCGTTGACTTTGATGCTGTCGGGTACGGTCCACATCGGGCGCAGCACGACGAATTTCAGGGGCCTCGAAAAGATCGAGCTCTGCTTATCGATTTTGCCCGCGACAATACGTTCTGAGCGGACGATCTGTCCATCCTTGTACACATATTGCATGAATTCGGGGATGTTGTTGAGCACGTACATGCCACTCGACGCATCGCCCGTCTTCAGGCCCATGTCGTCGGCCATCCAGCGCCACATTTCCATATTGGCGCGCAGGTGCTTGGCGGCGGTACTGAGTTTGGGGCCGTCTGTCTTGGCGCGTTCGGCGATGTAAAGCTGGCGCAGTTTCTCGAACTGGGCGTGCTTGGGGTTGAGGCCGCTGAGATAGGCGCCAGCATCAGGCGCGGCGGCCAGGCCCTCGAGCACCTGCTTGGGTTCGATCCATTGCGGACGGCGGTCAAGCTGGGTTGTTAGCAGGGCGGCGGGATCGGCAATGCGGCCACCGCGGGCAAAGCGGGCATAGGTGAGGGCTGCGAGGGAGAATTTCAGCTCGGCGGCGGCGCGCTCATCGGGTGTGCCAGCGGCGGAGACGTCCTTTGGCAGGAGAAAGTCCTTGGGGCTCAATCCATAGGCGTCCGCGTCCTTGAAAGCGACGAGCAACGAGGGTGCCTTGGCGCTGACGCCGCCGCCAGTTACCCAAAGCGCCGCATAGCCACGCGCTTCGTAGAATGCCTTCAGCGCCTCCTGGTCCTTGCGCTCGGGGTCGGCGGTAGCCGGGGTGAGGCCAGCAATAGCAGTGGAAAGGCTTTGGGCGAGGGGATCTTGCTTGGGCAGGGCCGCAGCTGGTGCTGCTCCTGCGGTTCCAGCAGGTTGAGGCACGCGATCCTCGGCCAGGGCCGGTGCCGCCGATAGTAGCGCCCCCATCCCCAGCAAAAGCAACACTTTGAGAGGTGACATCGTCTCTGCCCCTATGGCCTGATTGCCCCCAGAGCAGTCAGGTTGATTCGCAACATCCCAAATATAGGCGAATTCGGCATTTCGCGATGGTTTGTTCTGCGTCATCAAAGTCCGCGCTGCCAATCAATCTCGTGTGCATACAAGTCAACCGTTGCTGGCAAGGCGGTAGTCTTCCCAATGATCAGGGCGCGGGACAGTCAAAGTCCGCAAAAACCTGGTAGATCGAGTGAAGCGGTCCTTGACCGCCCCGCGGCATCGTTCTTTTCGGACCCAAACGCCGCTACTTGCGGACGCGAACGGGGTACTCTGTAGGCCGCTCCACTCCCGGGCATCTCACCCCTGGCGTGCGGCGGTAGTCCCCCGGAGACCTCCCGTGCGTCAGGCCTCCCAGGCCTTGCTCTTTCCCCGCACATCCAAGACGCCCTCGAGTGCACCCTGGTTGGATAAAGATGAGGGGAGTATACACAGATGAAAAACAATGTAAAAATCAACTATACAATATGGTGAACGTCAATACTCGAATTCAATCCGATAAATTAGTGGATGACGATCACCGTTAACTGGTGCGTTGCTTTCAGGACGCTCTAACTTCGCCCCGGCTGCCAGCTTTTTTCAAGGGTTCTCAGCCAATTCTCGCAGCAGAGTTTGTTCAGCGCCGCGGCATCGAAGCCATGCGCCCTCAACGCCGCCACGAGCACCGGCAGGCCCGCCACATCGCCGATGGTCTCAGGCACGCTTGCGCCGTCGAAATCTGACCCGAGGCCGACGTGATCGATGCCCAGGATACCGATCAAGTGATCGAGGTGGCGCAGCATGAGATCGACGGAGGTCGGGTCGCTGGGGCCGCCGTTCTGGCCGTCGGGCCTGAGGAAACAGGTGGCGAAGTTGAGGCCCACCATGCCGCCGCTTTCGGCAATCGCGGCCAGTTGCTTGTCGCTGAGATTGCGGGCGTGGGGACAGACCGCATAGGCATTGGAATGCGTTGCGATCAGCGGCTTGCTGCTGATGCGCGCCACATCCCAAAAGCCCTTCTCGGTCATATGTGAGAGATCGATGGCGATGCCGAGGCCGTCGCAGGCGCGCACCAGCGCTTTGCCCGCATCGGTGAGGCCCGGCCCGGTGTCGCCGGTCGCGGGGTAGCGGAACGGCACGCCGTGGCCGAAACCGGTGGGCCGGCTCCAAACCGGGCCGATGGACCGCAGGCCCAAATGGTAGAGAGCTTCCAGGCCCGTCAAATCGCTGGCGATGGCCTCGGCACCCTCAAAATGCAGCACCGCAGCGACGCTGCCACTTTTCATCGCGGCGCGGATTTCGGCGGCCGAGCGGCAGACGCGCAGTTTGCCCGCCGATGCCCGCTCTAGCCGGAACAGGCTGTCGATCATGGCCAGCGCGATAGGCAGCGCTTCGGCGCTTGCGATTGGCGGTGGCAGCGGCACATCATAGCGTTTGCCCTGCATCAGCGCATCGAGATCGCCCATGTTTTCAGATGGGATGTAAACGGCAAACAGCCCGCCCGCGAAACCGCCAGCTGCCATGCGCGGCAGATCCAGATGTCCGCCGCCGCCGCCCTCGACGAAGGCGCGCTCGGCGTCCCGCGATTTGGCATTCCACAACCGCCACAGCACATCGTTGTGGCCATCGAAGATGGGTTGGAGGGCGGGTGTGGGCATGACGAACCTAATGGATCTTGCTTAACATTCAGCACTTTATTCGTCTTGGCAGCCCCAGCCTTCGCTTGGGGTAAACTCCGGCTGCCACCCAGGACAGCTGACCACGATTTCGCTGCCAATTGTCGTGGATGGCAGCGTTCGCTGCTATGACGAACCCGGAGCCGAGGGACCCAAGTGTTGAATTCGAACCTAGCTGGCAAAAGCCGATTGAAACGCAACCGGCGCGTCTCAGGTTATTGCCATACCTGGAGACGCGCCAGCCAGTCCCGTTCGATTACTTCGTCGTCAGATTATAGTACACGACGTCTGAGCTCGGGCCCATGACGAAGTGCTTGACATTCGAGCGCTCAGAGACGCGCTTGGTTTCCTGAAACATGATGATGAACGGGCCGTCCGCCATCACCTTGGCTTGCAGGTCCAGATACATCTTCTTGCGCTTGCCTTCGTCACGCTCGCGCACGGCGGCATCGGTCATCTTGGTGATCTCAGGAATGTCCCAAGAATTGCGCCAGGCTAGCGGCTTGGACTTCGGTTTGTCGCTGTTGTCCGTGTTGCGAGCGAACGAATCCGCATTTGTATGCGGGTCCATATAGTCCGGACCCCAATCGATCAGCAGCATCTGATGCTGACGCGCGCGGTACTTGGTGAGAACGGTCTTTTCTTCGGCCGCCACGATGTTGATCTTCACACCGCCTTGCGCCATCGAGGACTGGATGGCCTGGGCGATGTTGGTGTGCGGCGCGGAGTTGCGGGCATCCATCGTGATGTCAAAACCGTTCGGGAAGCCGGCTTCGGCCAGCAGAGCCTTGGCCTTGGTGGGATTGAACTTGTACATATTGGTATCGAGTGAGGCCCAGAAGCCCGATGGCCAGAACGATTGGTGGACCTTGAAGCCGCCTTTCAGGAACGTGTTGGCCATGCCATCATAGTCAACAAGGTAATGCAGTGCCTGCACCACTTTGGGGTTCTTGAACTGGGGCGTATTCAGATTGAGGCCGATATAGTGCAGAGTCGCCTGCGGAATTGTCGTGACGACAACGCTCTTATTGGCGGCAATCGCGGTGATCTGATCCGTGGTCAGATCGCGGGCAATATCGGCATCACCCTTTTCGATCAGCAAGCGCTGGGCCGCTGGTTCAGGAACATGACGCACGACGACGCGGGCCAGTTTGGGCGCGCCGCCACGGGCATTGGCATTGCCCTCCATGACGACACTTTCGTTGGCCTTCCAGGATTTCAGCGAGTAAGAGCCCGAGCCTGCCGAATTGCTCTTGAGCCAGGCGTTGCCGAGATCATCGGCAACATTGTGCTCCATGGCAATTTTCTTCTCGACAACCGATCCGACAACGGACGACATCAGGCTCAAGACGAGCGAGGGCGAGAAGTCTTCCGTGATGGTGATGGCGAGGGTCTGGGCGTCGGGCGCCAGAACCATTTTGTCCACATTGTCCTTGGTCCAGCCGAGCTGGGTGATCAGGAACGCCGGGTTCTTGTTGAGCTTGACCACGCGCTGAAGCGAAAACGCGGCATCGTCAGCGGTGACAGGATTGCCCGAGGCAAATTTGAGACCCTTGCGGATCTTGAACGTTAGCGTCTTGCCATCTTTGCTGACCGTATAGCTCTCGGCGACGCCCGGCGCGATCTTGGAAATATCGCTGGGCTCGAAGCGCATGATGCGGTCATAGAGATTGGCAACAATTTCGACGCCCGACAGCTCGTAGGCCTCGGCGGGATCGAGGGTGATGATGTCGTCAATGTTCTTGGCGATAACCAGCGTATCGGCGGGTGTCGCGGCATGGACATTTGGCATCACTCCCAGCATCACACCGGCAACGAGCGCGTATTTCAGTTTATGCAACATACAGAACCTCCCATGAGACACGGCTGCGCCACAGCAGCTTCAGGTTTTGCACCAATTTGGCGGCAAGCTGATCAATCATCTGAAGCGCTTTGGGGCAGTTTAGCAAGAACTATCCCGTCAAGCGGTCGCCCGCGTGAAGCCACGGCTGGCGGCCAGCAATTCTTGAGAATAGGGTTCCTTGGCCGCGCCGGAACGGAGGCTAGCGGCATCGAGCAATTCGACCAGCTGGCCGTTCTGCATGATGGCGATGCGGGCGCACAGATGGGCGACGACGGCGAGGTCATGGCTGACCAGGATGCTGGTGAGCCGGTAACTGCTCCGTAGACGCGCAATCAGGTTGAGGATCTCGGCCTGGATCGACACATCGAGGGCTGAGGTGGGTTCATCCAGCAGCAGGATACGCGGCTTGAGGATCAGCGCCCGCGCGATGGCTACGCGCTGTCTCTGGCCGCCCGACAGTTGGTGCGGAAAGCGGAAACGGTGCTGTGGCTGCAATCCGACATCGGCTAGCGCCTCCATCACCTTGGCATCGATGCCGTCGATGCCGTGGATCACCAGCGGTTCACGCAGGCAATCGTCCACGGTCTGGCGTGGATGCAGCGAGCCGTAGGGGTCCTGGAACACGAACTGCATCAGGCGGCGTTGGGCTTTGTTGCGCTGCGTGCCCATGGCCGTGCCATTGATCGTGAGGGCAGGCGCGTCCGCGGCGATCAGTCCGGCAATGGCTTTCAGGATAGTCGATTTGCCCGAACCGGACTCGCCGACGATGCCAAAGGTTTCCCCGTCGGCGACGGCGAACGATACTTCTTTGACCGCGCGCACGGCACGGCCGCCGTTGCGGAAGGTCACCGAAAGATCTTGGACATCGATCATGTCAACCATGCCGGGTCACGGGTGACGACGGAGAGTTCGGTTTGCACATGATCCAGAGATGGCGCCGCCTTGATCAGGGCCCGCGTATAGGGGTGCTTGGCGGCGGCAAGCTCGATGGCTTTGCACTCCTCGACGATACGCCCGCCATACATCACCAGCACCCGGTCGCAGAAGCTCGACACAATGGTGAGGTTGTGGCTGATGAAGATGAGGCCCATGCCGCGATCGCGCACAAGATCGTCGAGGATACGCAAGACCTCGTTCTGCACCGTCACATCGAGCGCCGAGGTGGGTTCGTCGGCGATCAGCAGATCGGGCTCGGCGATCAGCATCATGGCGATCATCACGCGCTGGCCCATGCCGCCGGACAATTGATGCGGGTAGAGATTGAAGACGAGATCGGGGTCGCGGATTTTCACCGCATCGAGCATGGCCAACGCCCGCCGCCGCGCGTCCGCCTCGCTGGAGCGGTGATGCAGGACGTACGTCTCCTGCACCTGGCGGCCAACCTGCATGACGGGGTTCAGCGAGTATTTCGGGTCCTGCATCACCATCGACATGCGGCGGCCGCGCAGGGCCTGCCACTGAGCATCGGGCAGCGCGCGCAGATCCTGACCGGCAAAAGACATGCGCTTGGCCGAGACAACGCCGGGTCGCGGGATCAGACCCAGCAGCGCCCGCCCGGTTGTCGATTTGCCAGACCCGGATTCGCCAACAATGCCCAGCCGTTCGCGCCCGACCGAAAAGCTGGCGTGGCGAACCGCGTGCGTGACCCCGCCGCGCCCCGGAAACGAGACGTTGAGATCCTCGACAGCGATCAGCGGGTCCTCGCTCATGCGCTTTTCGGGTCCACAATGTCGCGAAGCCCATCGCCGATAAGATTGAAGCCCAAGCTGACAACGAAAATCGCGATGCCCGGAATGGTGGCGACCCACCACTGATCATAAATCAGATCGCGGCCGCCCGACACCATGGCCCCCCATTCGGGTGTGCCCGGCTGAGCGCCGACGCCCAGAAAGCCGAGGCCAGCGGCCGTGAGAATGACGCCCGCCATATCCAGCGTCAGCCGCACGATCACCGACGATAGGCACAGCGGCATGATGTGCTTGAGCAGAATGCGCGGGGTGGAAGCGCCTTGCATCACCACGGCGGCAACGAAATCACTGCGCGCGATGGCAATGGTTTCGGCACGGGCAAGGCGCGCATAGGGTGGCCAGGCGGTGAGCGATATGGCGATGACAGCGTTCATGATGCCTGGGCCCAGCGCAGCGGCGAAGGCCAGAGCCAGGACGAGGCGCGGGAAGGCGAGGAACACATCCGTGATGCGCATCAGCACCGCATCGACCCAGCCGCCGAGATAGCCTGCCAGCATCCCGACGCCGAGCCCGATGGGGGCAACAACGATCGAGACAAGCATGACGATGCCGAGCGTCACGCGCGCGCCAAACACAGTGCGGGCAAAGATATCGCGGCCAAGATCATCCGTGCCGAACCAGTGCGCGGGCCCGGGCGGGGTCAGCCGGATGTCCCATTCCTGCGTAACCGGCGAGGCGTTGCCAGCAATCGGGCCGGCAAAGATCGCGACCAGGAACAGCGATCCGATAATGATGGAGCCGATCAGCGACGATGGGTTCGCCAGCACCGCGCCGAGGCCCCGGTACAGCGTTCCCAGCATAGCCTGGCGGCGCGAGGCCGGGGCGTCGCTGTCGAGCCACTGGGTCATGGAGCGGCGTGGAGCAACGAGGGCTTGCTGGCTCATGCGGTCCGCAGCCTCGGGTCAAACACCTTATAGAGAAAATCGCACAACTGATTGACGCCGATGAACACCGCGCCGACGACCAGAGTGCCGCCCAGCACCGCATTCATATCGGCATTGAACAGCGAACGGGTGATATAGAGGCCAAGCCCCGGCCAGGCGAACACGGTTTCCGTCAGCACGGCGCCTTCGAGCAAGGACGCATAACTAAGGCCGATCACCGTGATCAGCGGAACCATGATGTTGGGAAACGCGTGCCGCCACACCGCCCCCCAAAACGAGAGCCCCTTGATCCGGGCCGCGGTCACGTATTCCTGGCTCAGCTGCTCGATCATGAAACTGCGCGTCATACGGGCGATGTATGCTAGCGAAAAATAACCAAGCAGAACTGCGGGCAGGATGAGGTGTGAGAAGGCGTTCCGGAAAATCTCCCACTGGCCTTCGATGGCGCTATCGATCAGCAGGACGCCGGTTCGGGTCGTGACAACATCATCGTAAACGATGTCGAGGCGGCCCGGCCCGCCGACCCAGCCGAGCTGGCCATAAAACACGAACAGCCCGACCAGCCCGAGCCAGAACACCGGCATCGAATAGCCGAACAAGCCAACCACGCCAACAACGTGATCCGGCCAGCGGCCCTTGAAGGCGGCGGCGGCGACGCCAGCGGGGACACCGATCAAAAGACCGAGCACCGTCGCGATGGTGGCAAGTTCAAACGTCGCAGGAAAAAAGTGCAACAGGTCCTGGATGATCGGATGCGAGGTGATCACCGAGGTGCCAAAGTCGCCCGTGAAAACCTTTTGCAAGTAATGCAGATATTGCTCGTAGACCGGCCGGTCGAGCCCCATTTCGATCCGCACGGCGTCATAGGTCGCCTGCGACGCGCGGTCGCCGACCTTGGCCAGCACGGGATCCACGGCCATGAAGCGGCCGATCACGAAGGTCACTGCCGTCAGGCCGATAAAGGTCAAGAGCAGGGAGAGCACAAAGCTGGCCAAGCGGGCGATCAGAGCCGATGCGCGCGGCCTGTCAGGGGCGTCACGCATAGGCCGACATCGCACTTCCAGCTTTTGCCATTGTTATGATCATCTCGTATGCCGTAGTCACTACGACTGTTAAGCCAGTTTCGGGCGCAGCGATAGGTGCGCGTGTGAATTGCCGAAGTGTCAACGGATCGTCGTGATTTGGACCTGATTGCTGTCGGGGGGTGGGCGTGCACTCAGTGGTTCGCTTCAGTGACCGGATTGCTCTACTAAACATCGATGGAGCAATCAGCGGGCCCGCCAACCGCTCGGTGGCATGTGGCTTCTCAAGATCCTCTACACCGCGCACCTAAGAGGAGATAATGGCGGCAGTCCCCTTCAGCTACCGGACAGACCCAGCGGTGCCGACGTTTGACGATAGCCCACCGTTGATCATTTTCGATGGCCATTGTGTGCTGTGTTCCTCCGGCGTCCAGTGGATGTTGGCACGCGATCCCCATGGCACAAGCCGGTTTGCCGCCATCCAGACGCCACTGCCGCGCGCTCTTTATGCTCACTATGGGCTGGATGCGGAGCGCTTTGACACCTTCATGGTGCTGGCGGATGGCCACGCGTATGTGCGCTGGGCGGGGCTGCTGGCGGCCGCTCGCACCATGCCCGCGCCCTGGCGCTGGCTGGGGTGGATCGGGCGGGTGGTGCCGGGCGCGATTGGCGATCCCATCTATGATTGGGTGCAACGCAACCGGTTCGGCTGGTTCGGCAGCCGGGCCGCCTGTTTCGCCCCTAGTTCCAAAGTGGCGGCGCGGTTTCTAAGTTGAGTTGGCGACCCATTTCAGGGACGTTCAGCACAAAGCGGGAGGAAAGATGGACCAAGCCAAAACCAAGCCAACGACCGCCAGCGTTGAAGCTTTTCTTGGGCAAATCAATGATGAAGCCAGGCACGCCGATGCGCAGGCGTTGCTTCAGTTGATGCGCACGGCGACTGGCGAAGCGCCGGTGATGTGGGGGCCGTCGATCGTGGGTTTCGGCGTCTACCGGGCGGCCTATGAGAGCGGCCGCAAAGTCGAGGCGCCGTTGGCTGCGTTCTCCCCCCGGAAACGCGAACTTGTCGTCTATGGCATGTCCGGGTTTGCCGAATACGCGCAGCTGCTGGCAAAACTCGGCAAGCACAAGACGGGTAAATCGTGCTTGTACATCGGCAGATTGGCCGCCGTCGACATGACCGTGCTCGGCGAGATCGTGCATCGCTCGGTCGAGGCCACGCGGCAGAAATACGGAATTAGCTGACTGATATCAGGCCGCCTGCCGCCGCAACGGCTGGCACATGCAATGCACGCCGCCGCCCGCCCAGGTGAACATGGTCATCTCGGGGTCGTAGACGGTGAAGCCTGCCGCCTTCATCTTGGCGTTGAGATCCTTGGCGCTGGCCGTTGACAGCACCCTGTCGTTGCCAAGCGCCACCACGTTGCACCCCAGCGCCATCGTTTCCTTGAAGCTCGCCGGAATGATCTCGATCTTCTTGGACCTCAGCCAATCGACCACATCGTCCTCGGTGGTTTCGAGGCAGACGGCGGCGCAATGTTCATTGAGCATACAGACCATCAGATCAATGTGGACATAGAACTGGTCGATCGGCGCCCATTTGATTTCCCAGCCCTCGGCCTCGAACCAGCCAGCGATCTGCTTGGCAGAGACGTGCTCGGAGCGGTGGTCGGTGTAGCCGATCAGCACCGCCTTATCGGCGATGATGTTGAAGTCTCCGCCTTCGAAATTGCCGGACGACACCAGGTCATAGATGGGGATGCCTTGCTCCAGATAAAACCGCATGGCGGCGGCGTATTCGCCACGGCGGCGCGGGTTGGCCATCTGGCAGATGACGGCGCCATAGGGCGTCATGAAGGACGAATCGCGCGCGTAGACCTGATACGGATTGTACTCGTCCAGGGCCAAAAAATGAGTTTTCACGCCCGCCTCCTGGTAGGCTTCGACCATCTCGCGGTGCTGGCGCATGGCCACCTGCTTGTCGAACTGGTAACCGCGCCGCATGGTATCGCGCACCAGCGACGACCAGGCGGCGTTCTCTTCGCCCATCCAGCGGAACCCCTCGGCAGGCCCCAGCAGAACGTCGGTCAACACGCCCGCCTCGCGGCCAATATGCCAGTCTTTCAATTCAGGCGTTCCACCGCCTTCGACACGCGCGCGCAGCGGCGCAGCAACAGCGGTGGCGGATTTTTTCGCAGGGGCCTTGGCCATGACGGTTCTCCAGACGTGTCAGACGTGACGCAGGGACAATCTTAAGCATGGACGGGTGGGTTGGCCAGTGTGGCAGCTGACTTGGCAGCTCATGGCAGGCATGTCATGCACGGCGCGCCATCGAGTGGCTGAAAGCGGGGAAGATGTTTTATTGGCTGTCGAAACTGTTCTGGCTGGTGGCGCAGCCGTCCATGGCCTGCATGATGACGATCGCAATCGGCTTGCTGATCATGCGGCGGTGGCAGGCGATCGGACGCAATCTTGCGATCTTCGGTGTCCTCTTTTTGATGGCGATGTCCGTATCGCCTTTGCCCAATTGGCTGATCTATCCGTTGGAACAGCGCTTTGCCGGAGTGCCCAAACCCAAGCCAGGCGATGCGATTGCGGGGATCATCATGCTTGGCGGCTTTGAGGAAGGGCCGCTCAGCCGCCAGCGGCACACCCTCACCGTCAACGAAGCGGGTGAACGGCTGTTTGAGGGGCTGCTGCTCGCCCGCCGTTTCCCGGATGCCAAGGTCATCTTCACGGGCGGGTCTTTCGACCCTGAAGAGCGCGGCGGCTCGGAGGCCGTGGCCGAATACCTCGCCAGCAGCGGAATTGCCCCCTCGCGCGTTGTCATCGAGGCGAGGTCCAGGACTACCTATGAGAACGCCACCTTTCTCAAGCTGGTGCTGCAACCCAAGCCGGACGAACGCTTTGTGCTGATCACCTCGGCCTTTCATATGCCAAGGTCGGTGGGGGTGTTCCGCAGGCAGGGCTACGACGTGCTGCCCGATGCCGTCGATTTCCGGACCGTTGGCGTCGATAGCTTGACTATGCCCTACGCTTTCCCCGCCGAAGGTCTGCGCAATACGGAATACGCCCTCAAGGAATGGGCAGGGCTGATAGCCTACTGGCTGACCAGGCGAACCAGCGAGTTGTGGCCAGGGCCGTAAGGTGGTGTTGGCTTGGCAGGGTGCGGGAGGCATGGCATCAAGGAGGAGAAGGCTCCGAAACCATCGACCGAGACGCAAATCCAATGTTCGTCCCCCACAGTCCTGAGAGCTTGGGCTTTGATAGCGCCCGCCTCGCCCGGCTGACGCCGTGGATGCAGCGCTATGTGGATCGCGGGCGGATACCTGGCGCATCGGTCCTGATCGCACGAGGCGGGGAACTGGCCTACTTTGACTGCGCCGGGGATCGCGAGCCAGAGACGCAGGCGCCCTGGCAGCGCGATACAATCGTGCGCATTTATTCCATGACCAAGCCGGTGACGTCGGTGGCGCTGATGATGCTGTACGAGGAAGGGCTCATGCATTTGGATGATCCGGTCGAGGCCATTTTGCCCGAGTTCAAGGACCGGGCGGTGCTCGTACCGGGTGCAAAGAGCCTTGCCGATACAGTGCCCGCCAAAGCCAAGATGACGATCCGGCATCTGCTCACGCACACTTCTGGCCTGAGTTACGGCCTCAACGGCGGGTTACTAGGCGGTGCCTATGCAAAGGAGTCGCTCGGCCTCGCGTTCGCCTTCGGCGGCCTCGACAAGATGGTCAAGCGCATTGCCGAACTGCCGCTGGAGTGCGAGCCGGGCAGCCGCTGGCACTACAGCGCTGCGACTGATGTCGTCGGGCGCGTGGTCGAAGTGGTGTCCGGCCAGCCGCTGGACCGGGTTTTCGCAGAACGCATCCTCGGGCCGTTGGGCATGGCCGAAACCGGCTTCTTTGTGCCCGATAACCAGATCGGCCGCTTTGCGGCGCTCTACACGGCCACGCCTGAGGGTGGCATGAAACTGGCCGAAACTCCTGCGGCGTCGGCGCAGCGGCAGGGCAAAGTCGACACGTTCCAAGGCGGATCAGGCCTCATCGGCACTATCGACAACTATTGGCGTTTTGCCGAGATGCTGCGAGGAGGCGGCGCGCTGAAGGGGACGCGGCTGATCAGTCCGCGCACGCTGGCGCTGATGACAGCCAATCATCTTCCCGGCGACATCTCTTCGATGGGCCCGGCCTCTTGGGCCGAAACATCGTTTGACGGCGTCGGTTACGGCTTGCTGGGTTCAATCCTGCTCGACCCCGCGAGAGCACAAACCTCCGGATCGCCCGGCGACTACGGCTGGGGCGGCGCTGCCAGCACGTTCTTTTGGGTCAGCCCGAAGGATGATATGGTCGTCATCCTGTTTACACAGTTGACCCCGTCGAACGCGCTGCCAATCCGCAAGGAACTGCGCGCACTCGTGCACGGAGCATTGGTAGGGTAAAAATGTCAGCCGATCGCGAACTGGAAGCGGCCTCCGATATTCTCTGGCAATGCTGGCAGGACAATACGGTGATCGACGAATTGCCGGAGGAATTGCGTCCGGTAACGCGCGCCGATGGCTACGCTATCCAGGCGCAATTGATGCGACTGACCTGGCTGCCGTTGTTTGGCTGGAAAATCGCGGCGACCAGCTTGGCCGGGCAAAAGCACATCAATGTCGATGGTCCGCTGGCTGGCCGCATTCTCACCGACCGCGTTGTGGCCAATGGCAGCGCGATTACGCTCGGTGCCAACCGGATGCGCGTCGCCGAGGCAGAATTTGCGTTCCGCATGGGCCAAGATCTGCATCATCGTCCCGAGGCGTACAGCCAAGCCGAGGTGCTGGCCGCGATCGATACGCTGCATCCATCCATCGAAGTGCCGGATTCGCGCTTCACGAACTATACCAAGGTCGGCGCCGCTCAGCTGATCGCAGATAATGCGTGCGCAGATGATTTTATGCTGGGGCCTGCAGCGCCGGCCGATTGGCGCAAGCTCGATCTGGCGGCGCACAAGGTTGTCGGGCGCGTACCGGGCCGGGGCGTAATGCACGTCGGCCAAGGCGCCAATGTGCTGGGCGGCCCGCTGATCGCCCTGACCTGGCTGGTCAATGAGCTGTCCAGTCTGCGGATCACGCTGAAAACGGGTGAAATGGTGACCACCGGCACCTGCATCGTGCCGCTGCCGCTTGAGGTTGGCGATGAAGCGCTGGCCGATTTCGGCAGCCTGGGCAAAGTCAGCCTGAATTTCGTTTGAGCAAGGGGATGCCTGATGCCAAAGCCCAAGGGTAAGGTGCCCGTTCAGCCAGTCCCCGCGCTGAAAAACACCATCGCCCTCATTTACGATTTCGACGGCACGCTCAGTCCACGTCCCATGCAGGAATATACCTTCCTGCCGCAGATCGGCGAGGACCCGGCCGCGTTCTGGGCCGAAGTCAACGCCTTTGCCAAAAAGCACGAGGCGGACAATCTGATCACGTACATGCATCTCATGTATAAGAAGGCCAAGGCCAAGAACATCCGCATCGACCGCGAGCAGCTGGTGGCGCAAGGGCGTGCGGTCGAGCTGTTTGAGGGCGTGACGTCGTGGTTCGCGGCCATCGCTGAGTATGTCAAACTCCGTGCCGAGACGGCCTGCGAGATCAAGCACTACTTGGTGTCGTCCGGCCTCAAAGAGATCATCGAAGGCACGCCAATCTATCCCGAGTTCGCAGCCGTGTTCGCGTCGGAGTATTTCTTCGAGGCCTATGACGTGCCATTCCCCAAGCGCGTCATCACTGACACCGGCAAGACGCAGTATCTGTTCCGCATCAACAAGGGCGTCGAAGATCTCGGCCGCTCGATCAACAGCCACATGCCGGAAAAAGAGCGCCCGATACCGTTCTCGCAGATGGTCTATTTCGGTGACGGCGACACCGACGTGCCCTCAATGGCGGTCATGCGCAAGAACGGCGGCTATGCGGTGGCCGTGCATGCCCCCGGCGGTGGCGAGGCCAAATGCGCCGATCTCTACCGCGCTAGCCGCGTCGATTTCTTCGCCCCTGCCGACTACCGGCGATCGTCAAAGCTGTTCCAGCGAACCTGCCTCATCCTCGACCGCATCCTGGCCGACATCCGTCTCGCGGAAGAACGTCAGAACCAGGAGCGGGAGATGACATAACTGGGTGCCTGGCACCGCGCCTTCACCGCTGGCTGGTCCGCCATTCCGGATGGATCCAAGGCTGCTGGTTGGACGCGGGCAGCGGCTCGCGGCCCAGAATGTGGTCAGCCGCTTTCTCGCCGGTCATGATCGAGGGCGCATTGAGATTGCCGTTGGTGATACGCGGGAAGATCGATGAATCCGCCACGCGAAGGCCCTCAACCCCAATCACGCGGCATTCAGGATCAACCACCGCCAGCGCATCATCGGAGCGGCCGATGCGGCAGGTGCCACAGGGATGATAGGCGCTCTCGGCGTGCTCGCGCACGAAGGCATCGAGCGCCGCGTCTGATTGCGCGCCTGCGCCCGGCTGGATTTCGCGGCCAAGATAGGGCGTCATCGCGGCCTGGCCGAAAATTTCGCGCGTCAGCCGGATGGCGGTGCGGAACTCGGTCCAATCATCAGGGTGACTCATATAGTTGAAACGGATCTCGGGAGGCGCGGCCGGATCGGGCGAGCGCAGCCGCACATGCCCCCGGGATTTCGAGCGCATTGGTCCCACATGCACCTGGAAGCCGTGCCCTTTCACCGCCGCACGGCCGTCATAACGGATAGCACCGGGCAGGAAGTGATATTGGATATCGGGATAGGGCTCACCGGCCCGGGAGCGGATGAAGCCGCAGCTTTCGAAATGGTTGGTGGCGCCAAGGCCCCGCCTGAAGAACAGCCACTCGGCCCCGATGCGGGCTTTTGACAGCAGCCCGAGCTTCCCGTTCAGCGTGATCTTTTGCAGGCTCTCGACCTGCATGTAGATTTCCAGATGATCCTGCAAATTCTCACCGACACCCGGCCGGTCCGCAAGCACCGGGATGCCCTGCGCGCGCAACTGCTCCGCTGGGCCAATCCCCGACAACAGCAACAATTTTGGCGAGTTGATGGTGGACGCCGCTACGATCACCTCACGCCGCGCCCTCACGACGCCTGCGCCTTCAACCTCGACACCGACCGCGCGCCGTCCCTCGAACACGATGCGCGTGGCCAGTCCCTGCACTTTGCGTGCATTGCTTCGCGCCAGGGCCGGCCGCAGATAGGCCTTGGCCGCCGAAAACCGTTCACCCTTCCAGATTGTCTGCTCAAACGCCGCAAAGCCTTCTTGCCGCTCGCCATTGTAGTCCGGCGTCACGCCGTAGCCCGCCTGCCGCCCAGCTTCGATGAAGGCGCGATAGAGCGGATTGGCCATTTTGGCACGCGACACGTGCAAGGGGCCATCGGTGCCGCGCCAGCCAGCGTCGCCGCCCTCGACCGCCTCCATGCGCTTGAAATAGGGCAGAACGTGGCGGAACCCCCAGCCCACCGCGCCGCTCTCTTCCCAATGGTCGAAGTCCATCGCGTGGCCGCGCACATAGACCATGCCGTTGATCGACGACGACCCGCCGACCACCTTGCCGCGCGGCGTCACCAGGCGGCGAGCGCCCAGCCCAGGCTCAGGCTCCGTCCGGAACCCCCAATCATAGCGGCTCATATTCATCGGAAACGACAATGCTGACGGCATTTGAATCAGCGGCCCGAAATCGGTGCCGCCGAACTCAATGACGATGACGCTGTGCTTGCCGTCTTCGCTCAAGCGATAGGCGAGCGCCGAGCCGGCCGAGCCAGACCCCACGATGACAAAGTCTGCTTCGGTCATGAACTGTTTTCCGGTTACCCAGCGACGGAGCATTTCAAGAGGAGCTGCGGACGTCAATTGCGGCATGACCACGCTATGGGGCTCACGCTCCACAGCTGACTCATCACAACATCGAGCGCCGCTTATCACAATCAGTCACGACTACTTGAAACCCCCTAGTATTCGGCATTTTGGTGAACCAGTTCATGGAGTACGCCGTAGATACTTACATCAACCACTCGGAGACTGATTATGCTGAAATCACTCATTCTGACGGCCGCAGTTGCCGGGTCCTTGCTGGCTTCGACGAGCCTCAATGCCGACGCCAAGATGCGCCACAACGGCGTTGGCGCGCAGAATTTTCAGGCTGCACAGGGATTCCTGACGTCCGGCCAGAACTTCCAGTCGGGATCCGGCATCAGCCTCGCCGACTGCCGGTACAACAAGACGCTGTTCGATCAGGGCGCAGGCGATTCCGGCCGAGGCAGCCCTGATTTCTACCGTATCCAACTACGGAAGTGCCCCGCCCGGTTCTAATTGACTCGCACCGCTCTTGGCTGCAGAGCCTCCCCCCGGCTGCGGCCTTGACTGTTTTGGGTGCGCAGGTGGATCACCGGTAAAATTCCTGGCATGAGACCTTGAGATGTCTCGCTGAACCAGGACTACCATCGCCATGGCCGATCTGCCCGCCTCGCATCCGCCCGTCCGCTTTGGCCGCATTGGCGTGCTCATCGTCAACCTCGGCACGCCGGACGGCACCGGCTATTGGCCGATGCGGCGCTACCTCAAGGAATTCCTCTCTGACCGCCGGGTCATCGAGGTCAATCCGCTGATCTGGCAGCCGCTGCTCAATCTGGTCATTCTGCAACGGCGGCCGCAGCGCAGCGGTAAGGCCTACGCCTCGATCTGGAACACGGACCGCAATGAGAGCCCGCTGCGCACGTTTACCCGCAGTCAGGGCGAGAAACTTGCTTCGCGGCTGGCCGTCCTCGGCCCCAGGCTGCAAGTCGATTGGGCCATGCGCTATGGCCAGCCGTCCATCGCCGAGCGTCTGAACGTGCTGCAGGAGGCGGGCTGCGAACGCATTCTCGTTTTCCCGCTCTATCCGCAATACGCGGCGGCGACCACGGCGACCGTCAACGACAAGACGTTTGAGGCGCTGGCTAAAATGCGTTGGCAGCCGGCCCTGCGCACCGTTCCGCCGTACCACGATGATCCGGTTTACATCGACGCGCTGGCCAATTCGATCCGCACGCATCTCTCCGGCCTCGCCTGGGAACCCGAGGTCGTGCTGGCCTCCTTTCACGGCATTCCGCAGAGCTATTTCGACAAGGGCGATCCTTATCACTGCCAATGCCTGAAGACCGGCCGGCTGCTGCGCGAGGCGCTGGGCTTCGATGCCAAGCGGATGCAGGTCACCTTCCAATCGCGCTTTGGTCCGCAGGAATGGCTTAAACCGTATACGGATAAAACCGTCGAGGCGCTGGCCAAGTCGGGCGTCAAGCGCATCGCCGTAGTCAATCCGGGTTTTGTCGCCGATTGCCTCGAAACGCTGGAGGAAATGGCGGTCGAGAACGCGGAGATCTTCCAGCACAACGGCGGCGAGAATTTCAGCCACATCCCCTGCCTCAACGACAGCGAGGACGGGATGCGCGTACTGGAGGCGGTGGTGCGGCGGGAATTGATGGGGTGGATCTGAGGGCACTTGCTGTCCCTAATCCCTAATCCCTACCCTCTAATCCCTCTTTCTACTTGCTATCCTCACATGCGCAGGTCTCGGATCGCTTCCGAAAAACGTAAGAGGGAATCGAGGGGAGGGATTGGGGATTAGGAGAATTGGCGGAGGCCTGGTCAATGGCTTGCGTTGACTTTCCGGCGTCCTGGGGCTTGTTTTGGATCCCCATGAAGAGCCGAGATGTCAGGAAGTCCGCCCATGTTCACCCTCACCGCTGCCAAGCGCGCTCAGCATATCTCCGCCGCCGAAGCTGCCAGCCTGGTCACCTCCGGCATGTGGCTCGACTATGGCCTATGCATCGGCCAGCCCGACGTCTTCGACAAGGCGCTGGGCGCGCGCGCCCACGAGGTTCGCGGCGTGAAAATCCGCAGCTGCCTGTCCCTGCGCCCGCGCGCCTATCATGAGCCCGATCCCAACGGCGAACACATCCTCTCCCTCAGCTGGCACTTTTCCGGCTACGACCGCCGCCAGCACGACGCTGGCCGCTGCAACTACATCCCGCTCAATCTCGGCGAATGGCCCGACCTGTACCGCCGCTTCATCGCTCCACCCGATATCGCCATCCTCAAATGCTGCCCCAAGGACGCGCATGGCTTCTACAATTTCTCCGCTGCCGCCTCCTATCTGCGCGCGCTAGTGGAACGCGCCAAAATCGTCATTGTCGAGATCAACGAGGCGTTGCCCTATTGCCATGGCACCAACAACGGCGTGCATGAGAGCGAGGTTGATTTCCTCATCGACGGTGACGGGCTGCCCCCTGTGGAACTCCCCAATCCCGCCGCGACCGATGTTGACCGCAAAATCGCCAATCTGATCGCCGCCGAGGTCAGCGACGGCGCCTGCCTGCAAATCGGCATCGGCGGGATGCCGAACGCAGTCTGTGGCAGCCTGAAGGACGCCGGCCTCAAGGATCTCGGCGTCAGCACCGAAATGATGGTCGACGGGCTCATGGAGCTGACACAAGCGGGCATAGTGACAAATGCGCGAAAACAGTCGGACCCGGGCAAATCGGTCTACACGTTCGCGGCGGGCTCCCGGAAGTTGTACCAATTCATCGACTGCAACCCGTATTTGGCCATCCGCAGCGTCGATGAAACCAATCTGCCACATAATGTGGCCCGCAATCATCAGGTGGTTGCTGTCAACAGCACCGGACAGATGGACCTGCAAGGCCAGGCGGCCTCAGAATCGGCGGGCCACCGGCATTTTACGGGCACCGGCGGCCAGCTCCATTTCGTGCGCGGCGCCTACCAGTCGGAGGGCGGCAAGGCCTTCCTGTGCATGCCGTCCACCTACGACAAGGACAAAAGCGGCGTCCGCAAGAGCCGCGTCGTGCTCGATCTGCCGCCCGGCACGACGGTTACGACGCCGCGCACCGATGTCATGTACGTGGTCACCGAGTACGGCATGGTCAACCTCAAAGGGAAATCGGTCGCCGAACGCGCGCAGGCCATGATCTCCATCGCCCATCCCGGCTTCCGCGAGGGCCTGGAGCGTGACGCCCGCGACAAAGGCCTGATCCCGCGCGGGTTCTGATCGACTGACAAGAGCACGAGCCTCGAAGACACGATTTGGTCATCAACGCTCCGTCGGACGGCGCGATTACCGGCGGCAACGGCATCAAGTTCAAAGTCTGCCCGGCCAGCGTGAAAATTTGGAGGGCAAGCTTTTTGCAATGCCCCTTCCGGCCATCGACTCCGGGCCCATCGCTCCGCGTATGGCGCCGTAAAAACCCTACCGCATCAGTCGCTTACCTAACTCGGCGCGGCTGAGCCACCCCCGCACCACCCATTCGAACTCCCCTTCTACGCACTTTCACCACAAGTTAGCTCATCACCCAAAAGCGTCTGTGTCCGCGAATCGTTTCTGTGGCGCAATGGCCACTGCCCAGCGGAAAACCAGTGCGAAACGTTAACTCGGCATTTACTCGGGCCCCGATGGGAGGCTATTCAGGTTCCAGGTTGGGTGACAGGTCGAAGCCCCAGTTGCGCAGTAAGCCGCAGCTGACAGGCGGGCAGTCACGGTACCTGAGACTGGCGTTGAGTTTGGGTAAGTGACTGAAAACGTTGTGGTCCTAAGCGGGTGGTTCTGCTGGGATTTTAGAGTTGTAATGGTGAAGTGGAGAGTGATTATGATTGGGGGACTTCTCAAAACAACCAGTGCGTTGGCGATTCTCGCTGCGGCTGGTTTGATCGTCGGTAGCGTCACGTTGGCCCCGAAGGCAGCTCGCGCTGCTGACCTCGGCGGCGATTGCTGCGCCGATCTCGAAGAGCGTGTTGCTGAACTCGAAGCAACCACCGCCCGCAAAGGCAACCGGAAGATGAGCCTGACGATCTCGGGCCGCGTCAATGCTAACATTCTTTATTGGAACGAGAATGGCGCGCCGCCGGTAAATACTGTTGCGAATGGTGCTTTTGACCACGCGAGCGACTTCTACTTCGGCAACAGTGCTGGTACCGAATCAAATTTTAAGCTGAACGGGTCGGGCAAAATCTCAAGTGATGTCACTGCTGGTTTCTACATGGAGGTCCGCGTTGACCCCAGCGTCGGCGTCGCGCAGACCCAGAACTCTCATCAGCAAGGTCCTGGATTTTCGGGTCGGCAGCAATACGTGTATTTGAGTAGCAAGTCGTTGGGCGAATTGCGGCTTGGGCGTCTGACGGGTGCGTTTGATGACGCTCCGTACGGTAACTTTGGTGGCGGCACTATCGGTGGCCTTGGTACAACGCCTGGCGGCGGGTCGTTCAATCTGCGGTTTGCGAACGGCGCCTACAGCGGACAGACTTACGGCGGTGTCCTGGGTGAGATCTTCGACAACCAGGAAAATCGCATTAAGTACATCTCTCCAACTTTAGGTGGATTCACATTTAAGGCCGACGTTGGTGGTGACGATACAGCTGGCGCAAATCTTGGTTGGGCTCAGAAGTTCGGCACGGTGAATGTTGAGGCTATTGCAGCCTATAAGTCGTCAAAGCGTATCGATGGTGTCATTGATCAGGTATTCTTCCCCAACCTTGACCCGCTGACAAATGTCGCAAATGACAACCTTCGCAGCGCTGCCATTTCGGCGTCTATCTGGGAGACGAACTCGGGGCTTTACTTGTCGGGTGAATACGCCAAGGGTTACTCGGCCATCACCGGGCGGAACGACACGACCAATTGGTTCGTTCAGGGCGGCTGGATGAAGAACGTCACTGGCGTGGGTGTTACGACGATTTATGCGTCGTATTTCAAAGCTCAAGACATGCTGACAAACGATACGTCGGCGCATTACTTCAACGTCGGCGTCGATCAGGAATTGAGTTCGGTTGCGAGCAACGTGTATCTGCACTATCAGCGCGATACGTTCGATGGCTGCACCAACGGTCCTGCGGCAAGTTGCACATTGTCGAATGGTGCCCTTGCAGTCGGAATTCCTTCACAGTCGCTTGACACCGTTACTGGCGGTATGGTTGTCCACTTCTAGTTCTGTTGGACAGTCACAAATCTAACAGAGGGGCGCCCGCAACGGCGCCCCTTTTGCATGGAGCACCCGGTGTCCGGCACCGCGCCGCAACAATCGCAATGTGGCGCGCTCATCGACCGGCGCGGTGCCTGACACCCAGTCGTCCTCGCGCCCACAAAACCGCGGAACTGTGCTACGCTAGTCTTGGAGGAAGGCTCATGGCCCAGGAATTCAACGTTGTCGTGGAGCGTGACGAGGACGGCATCTACGTCGCCAGCGTGCCGTCAATGCCCGGCTGTCACACGCAGGCTCACTCTCTGGATACCCTGATGGAGCGCATTCGCGAATCGATCGCGCTGCATCTTGAGACAAACGCGGGATCCGACGGCACTGGCTTGGAGTTCGTTGGCTTGCAACGGGTGAGTGTGCCTGCATGAGCCGTTTGCCGCGGCTGTCCGGCGCGGAAATCATTGCGCGGCTTTCTAAAGCCGGGTTCACTTTGATGCGTGTTCGCGGCAGTCATCATCGGCTGACGCACGCAGATGGCCGTTCGACAACTGTACCGGTACACGGGGCCGAAAAAATTGGCCCTGGTCTCCTATCCAAAATCCTGAGGGATTGCGATATGACAAGGGAAATGTTTGAAGCGCTGAAGTGATTTTTGCGCTCATTGACCCCGGAGACAACGCCCATGACCGGCAAGCTAGCCCCCATCCCCCCCGGTGAAATCCTTCTGGAGGAATTCATGCGGCCACTCGCCATCAGCCAGAACAAGCTCGCCCGCGACCTCGATGTTCCCGTCGCCCGGATCAACGATATCGTTCACGCCAAGTGCGGCATCAGCGCCGATACGGCCTTGCGGCTCGCCGCCTATTTCGGCACGACGCCAGAATTTTGGCTGAACTTGCAGTCGCGTTATGACCTCAAGATCGCGGCACGGGCCGTCGGCGATCAGATCACGAAAGCCGTGCGGCCGATCCGGACCGAGGCGGCGTAGGAATACCCGGTGTCAGGCAACGCGCCGCTGCATTGCTGACGTGATGCTCCCATCTACCGGCGCGGTGCCTGACACCCAGTGCGCTCTCACACCGTCACCGGCAACGCCTTCTGCCGCTCGGTGTGAAACACCCGCTTGTATCGCGCAATTTCCGCGCTCGGCCCGGTCGCCTTCACCGGATTGTCCGACAGCTTCACCGCCGGATGCCCGTCGGCGGACCACACCTTGCACACCAGACTCATCGGGTCGGTGCCGCGTCCCGGTGCCAACCCGCGGAAATCGTTCGTCAAAAGCGTGCCCCAGCCAAAGCCCAGCCGCACCCGGCCATGGAACCGCTGATGCAGCGCCTCCATGCGCTCCACATCCAGCCCGTCCGAGAAAATGATCAGTTTGTCCTTCGGCTCCTGGCCTCTTGCGGCCCACCAGGCAATCGCCTCCTCACCCTTTTCGAACGGATCGCCGCTGTCGATGCGCATCCCCGTCCACCGATCCACCCATTCGGGCGCGTGTTTCAGAAACTCGGTCGAACCGAACGTGTCGGCGAGGATAATCCGCAGATTGCCATCATAGTCCTGCTGCCAGTCGGCCAGCACCTTATAGGGCGCCTGTGTCATGCTTGCATCGTCGCCCGCAATCGCGGCGTAAACCATCGGCAACTCATGCGCGTTGGTGCCGACCGCTTCGACTTCCCGCCGCATCGCAATCAGACAGTTCGACGTGCCGGAAAAGCCGTCGCCAAGCCCCTCCACCATCGCCTGAACACACCAGTCCTGCCACAAAAACCCATGCCGCCGCCGCGTACCAAAGTCCGCAATACGCGTGCCCTCCAGCTTTTTCAGCCGCAGCACCTTGTCCCAGATGCGCGTCATGGCGCGCGCGTAAAACACCTGCAATTCGAACTTGCCCATGCCCTTCAGCACCGCCCGCGAGCGCAACTCGCTGAGGATCGCCAGCGCCGGGATCTCCCAGAACGTGGTCTCGATCCACGGCCCCTCAAACGTCAGCTTGATGTCGCCGCCGTCGCGTTCGAGGTGATAATCGGGAAACCGGAAGCCTTCGAGCCAGGTCAGGAAATCGGCCCCGAACATCTGCCGCTTGCCGTAAAAGCTGTTGCCGCGCAGCCAGGTCGATTCGCCACGGGACAGCCGCAGCCCGCGCACGTGGTCGAGCTGCTCGCGCAGTTCCCCAAGGTCGATGACCTCAGCGAGCTTGATTTCTGTAGTCCGGTTCTTGATCGCGAACGTTACGGCAACATCTGAATGGCGCCGGAAAATGGTCTGCGCCATCAAGAGCTTGTAGAAATCCGTATCGAGCACCGAGCGCACAATCGGGTCGATCTTCCAGGTATGATTGTAGACGCGGGTGGCGATGTCGAACATGGACGGGCTCTGTTGCGAAGGCGAAGTCAGCCTGGCACATTACCTCAAGGCTGCGTCAGGCAAAATGCCCCGGTAAAGCTGCCCGAAAATATGCGTGCCTCACCGTTCGACGGGTTATGGTCACGTCATGGGGGCCTGCCCAAGGGGATTCGTGATGCCAAAATTCAAATTGGAAACGCTGGCCGGGTTCGTCCTGTGTCATAGCGTGGCGCTTTTGGCCTTTTTCCCCTGGTTCTTCAGCTGGACCGGCGTGTTTCTGCTCTTTCTTGGCATCCTGCTGACCGGCGTCCTCGGCCTCAATGTCGGCTTCCACCGCCTGCTGACCCATCGCGGCTTCACTTGCCCGCTTTGGCTGGAGCACATGCTCGCCATCTTGGGCACCTGCGCGCTTCAGCTATCGCCAGCCTATTGGGTCGCCATCCACCGCCGCCACCACCACTACGCCGACGAGGACAAGGATCCGCATTCGCCGCTGAAGGGCTTCCTCTGGGCGCACCTTGGCTGGGTGCTGGTGCGCAGTGGCGATATGAAGGCCAAGACGGTCATCGACCGGTACGCGCGCGACCTGATGCGCGACCCGCTCTATGCGTGGCTGGAGCGCAACTATATGTGGATCGTGTTGCCCTTCGCAGTCTGGGCCGTTGTGTTCGTGGCCGGCTATGGCGCCATCGCCCTTGGCGGCGGCAGCGCCCACGACGCGCTGCAATTTGCCTCAAGTCTCGTCGTCTGGGGCTGTGCCCTCCGCATCGTCGTCGTCTGGCACAACACTTGGGCCGTCAATTCCATCGGCCATCTTTGGGGCTACCGCAACTACGACACGCCCGACGACAGCCGCAACAGTCTGCTGGTCGGCATCATCGCGGGCGGCGAAGGCTGGCACAACAACCACCATGCCGATCCGAACTCGGCCAAGCACGGCCACCGCCCGGGCGAGTTTGATTTCTCCTGGGAAATGATCCGCCTGATGATGTGGCTCGGCCTCGCGACCAACGTGTCGCTACCAACACCCAATCTCGGATCGAAATTCAAAACCGTCGCGAAAACAGTCTCAACATGAACGATATGCTGCCCGCCCCTGCTGTGTCCGATCGCGACCGCTTCCGTATCATCATCGGCGTCCTCATCGCCATGCTGCTGGCCGCGCTCGACCAGACCATTGTCGGCCCTGCTATCCCCACCATCGGAGCGGCGCTGGGCGGTACTCATTATTTGTCCTGGATCGTCTCGGCCTACTTCCTCACGGCCACCGCCACCACACCACTCTACGGCAAGATTGCTGACATCTATGGCCGCCGGCTGACGTTGTTTTCGGCAATTGCAGTGTTCGTGCTGGGGTCGGTCATTTGCGCCTTGTCGCCGGCGATGGTTATGCTGATCATCGGCCGTGCCGTTCAGGGTCTGGGCGGTGGCGGCCTGATGGCTCTGGCGCAGATCGTGATCGCGGATCTGGTGCCGCCACGCGAACGGGGCAAATACGCGGTGTACATTTCGGCCACATGGGCCATCGCCAGCCTAGCCGGGCCGATCCTGGGCGGGCTGGTTACTCAGTATGCCCATTGGTCCGTCATCTTCTGGCTTAACCTGCCACTGGCGGCGTTTGCGGTCATGATGACCAGCGAAACCTTGAAACGCCTGCCGTGGCAGAGGCGCAACCACACGCTGGACATGTTGGGTGCCGGCCTCGTCATGCTCGGCACAGGCTGCCTGTTGCTGGCGCTCGCACTTGGGCCGCAGACAGAAAATGGCTGGACGTCTCCCCTCGTGCTGGAGCTTATCGCGGCGGCCGTGGTGCTGGCCGGCATCCTGGCCTGGCACCTGCTGCGCACGCCCTCACCGCTCATTCCGCTCGATGTGCTCAGCAACCGGGTTGTGCTGACGGCGACATTCAGCGTCTTTTTCGCTATGGCGGCGTTCATCGGATTGACTGTGTACATCCCATTGTTTCTGCAACTCGTCCTGGGGTTGGACGCCTCGCAATCGGGCCTGGCGCTGGTTGGCTACATGATAGGGACAGTCGTGGGGGCCAACTTTGCCGGGCAGACCATGGCCCGCATCCCGCGCTATAAGCGGCTGCCGCTGGCAGGCCTCGCCGTTGCCTGTGGGGCGATGATCTGGCTTGGACTGCGGGCGCCCGTGTTGACGCTGCTGGAAACAGAGCTGGTGCTGATCATTGCGGGCATTGGCTCGGGAATGCAGTTCCCAATCACAACTGTCTCGGTACAGAACGCCGTCGATCCGCGCGATATGGGGGTGGCGACGGGTGTTCTCGCCTTCCTGCGCTCGCTCGGCTCTTCGATCGGCGTTGCTGTGGTCGGGGCGGTCGGCAGTGGGGCTGGCATCGCCGCGGGGCTGGCAGGCGGTGGTGCCGCCTCCCCGCACACTCCAGGCAGCGCTTTCACGACTGTGTTCTTTGCCGCCAGCATCAGCCTCGCTCTCGCCTTTGCCATGTTGACGCTGATGCCTGAGCTGCCACTGCGCGGCCGCACCGCCAGCGCACCCGTGGCGGCCGAGGCGTAGGCTCAGCGCCACCCTACGCCGCATACTCCAATAACAGGTCCTTGGCGTCGACCTGCTGGCCGGCCATCACGGCCACCGATGCAACCGTTCCCGCCCTATCGGCATGGATGGCCGTCTCCATCTTCATGGCCTCGATGGTCAACAGCAGATCGCCCGCCCGCACCTTCTGGCCGGCCTTGACCGCCAGCGTCGCCACCATGCCGGGCATGGGTGACGCCACCTGCCTCGCGTCGGCCTGATCCGCCTTGCGGCGCTTGGGAGCCGCCGCCGCCTTCAGCCGGTTCGGCACCCGAACCATGCGCGGAACGCCGTTGAGTTCAAAGAACACGGCGACAAGGCCGTCCTCGTCCGGTTGCCCTATGGTTTGCAGTTGCAGCACCAGCACTTTGCCCGGCTCAAGCTCGATGCTGATTTCCTCACCCGGCGCCATGCCGTAGAAAAACGTCGGCGTCGGCAGCACGGAAACGGGGCCGTAGTCGGCGCGGCGCTTGGCAAAGTCGGCATAGACCTTGGGATACATGAGATAGGAGGTAAACTCCTCATCGGTGATTTCTGTGCCGGCCTCTGCGCACAAGGCGCTGAGATCGGCGGGCTTCATCGCCGCGCCCGGACGCTCCGTCAGCGGCTTATCGCCCTTCAGCACCTTCTTCTGCAACGCTTTTGGGAACCCGCCCGGCGGCTGGCCGAGCTCGCCACGAAAAAAGCTGATGACCGAGTCCGGGAACGCCACGTCGCGTTTTGGGTCTTCAATATCTTCCCGGGTCAGCCCGGCCGAGACCATGGCCAGCGCCATATCGCCAACAACCTTGGACGACGGCGTCACCTTGACGATATCCCCAAACATGGCGTTGACGTCAGAGTAGGCCCGCGCAACCTCGTGCCAGCGTTCAGCCAGGCCGAGCGAACGCGCCTGCTCCTTGAGGTTCGTAAACTGCCCACCGGGCATCTCGTGCAGATAGACCTCGGCGGCGCCCGAACGCATGTTGCTTTCGAAGGGCGTGTACTGTGTGCGGACGGCCTCCCAATAATCTGCAAACTGACGCAACGTCGCAGGGTCGAGGCCGGTATCACGTTCGGAGCCTCGCAACGCCTCGACGATCGACCCCATTGGCGGCTGCGAGGTGAGCCCCGAGAACGAATCCATCGCGGCATCTATCGCGTCCACGCCTGCGTCACACGCCGCCAGCACGCTTGCCGCCGACAGGCCACTGGTATCATGGGTGTGAAAGTGCACCGGTAGCCCGGTCTCTTCTTTCAGCGCCTTGATCAGCACCCGCGCAGCAGCCGGCTTCACGAGGCCCGCCATGTCTTTCAGGCCAAGCACATGCGTTCCCGCCTTGGCCAGGTCCTTGGCAAGGCCCACATAGTATTTGAGATCGTACTTCGCCCGCGCCGGATCGAGAATATCGCCGGTGTAGCAGATCGAAGCCTCAATGAGCTTGCCGCTCGCGCCAACCGCATCGATGGCCACCCGCATGTTCGGCACCCAGTTGAGGCTATCGAAAATGCGGAACACATCAACGCCGCTCGCCGCCGCACGGCCGATGAACTGTTGCACCACATTGTCCGGATAATTCGTATACCCAACAGCATTGGCACCGCGCAGCAGCATCTGCAGCATGACATTGGGCGACTTCGCTGACAGAATGGACAGACGTTCCCAAGGGTCCTCCTGCAGGAAGCGCATGGCGACATCGAAGGTCGCGCCGCCCCAGCATTCCAGCGAGAACAGCGTGGGCAGACGATGCGCGTAGGCATCGGCGACGCGCGCCATGTCGAACGTGCGCATCCGCGTCGCCAACAGCGACTGATGCGCATCCCGCATCGTCGTATCGGTGATCAGCACACGCCTTTGCGTCAGCATCCATTCGGCAACCGCCTTGGCGCCTTTGTCTCTCAAGAGCGTGCGTGTGCCGTCTTGCGGCTTACCGGGATCATAGGCCGGCGGGCGTGGCACCAAGGCGTGCTCGGGCGGCTTCGGGCGTCCGGCCACCTCGGGATTGCCATTGACAGTCACGTCGGCGATGAAGGTGGAGAGCTTGGTCGCCCGGTCCAGCCGCTTGGTGAACTGGAACAGCTCCGGCGTTTCGTCGATGAAACGGGTCGTATAATCGTTGGTGAGAAATTTTGGGTGGTTGATCAGGTTCTCGACAAAGGCGATATTGCTGGCAACACCTCGGATGCGGAATTCGCGCAAGGTGCGGTCCATGCGCTTGATGGCCTCGCCCGGCGTCGGCGCCCAGGTGGTGACCTTCACCAGCAATGAATCGTAGTGGCGCGTGATGACCGCACCGCCATAAGCCGTGCCGCCATCGAGCCGCACCCCGAAGCCGGACGCACTGCGATACGCTGTGATCCTCCCATAATCTGGCACGAAATTATTCTCGGGATCCTCAGACGTAATGCGCGATTGCAGCGCATGTCCGTTCAGCCGGATGTCTTTTTGTGCGGGGACGCCCGACGAGGCCGTATCCCCAATGACAGCTCCTTGCGCGATAAGGATCTGCGCCTTGACGATATCGATGCCCGTGACCTGCTCGGTCACTGTGTGCTCGACCTGGATGCGCGGATTGACCTCGATGAAGTAGAACTGGTTGGTCACCGCGTCCATGAGAAATTCGGCTGTACCCGCATTGACATAGTGGGCCTTGCGCGCGAGCTTCATCGCCGCCTCGCACACGTCAGCTCTTTGCGCGTCTGATAAATAGGGCGCAGGCGCTCGTTCAACGACCTTCTGGTTGCGCCGCTGGATCGAGCAATCGCGCTCGAAGAGATGCACGATGTTGCCATGCGTATCGCCGAGCATCTGCACTTCCACATGCCGCGCCCGCTCAACCAACTTTTCAAGATACACCTCGCCATTGCCGAAAGCGGCCTCCGCCTCGCGCCGCCCGGCCAGCACCTGCTCCTCAAGCTCGCTCTCGCTCATGATGCGCCGCATCCCGCGACCGCCACCGCCCCAGCTGGCTTTGAGCATCAGCGGATAGCCGATCTCTTTGGCGAGCTTCTTGATCGTTTTGCCGTCCTCAGGCAGTGGCCCGGTCGCAGGCATCAGCGGTGCGCCAGCCTCGGCCGCGAGCTTGCGCGCTGACACCTTGTTGCCGAGCAGCTTCATCACCTCGGGCGGCGGACCCACCCAGGTCAGCCCGGCCGCTATTACTGCCTCGGCGAATTCCGGGTTTTCAGAGAGAAAACCGTAGCCCGGATGCACGCCGTCGGCGCCGCTGAGGTCGGCGATGCGCAGGTAATCCGGGATCGAGAGATACGCCTTCACCGGCCCCAGTCCTTCGCCGGTGCGGAACGCCTGATCCGCCTTGAAGCGGTGCAGCGATAACCTATCCTCGTCAGTGAACACCGCGACGGTGGCCAGTCCCAGCTCGGTCGCTGCCCGCATGACACGAATGGCGATTTCGCCGCGATTGGCGATGAGCAGCTTGGTGATGGGTTTTGGCGTCGGCGCTTGCGGCATGAGTCAACAATCCTGGCGTGTTGCAGTGCAACAAATGCCGGGCGCGCGGCGAATTGTCCAGGGGTAAGAGGAGGTTGCTGCCAAGAGGACACGAAAAATGGCGGGCACGCGCTGGGGGAAAGGCGCGTGCCCGCCGTGATGCGCTGGCGTCATCGGGGCGCTTTTAGGGGCAGGCGGCGGCCCGGAGCGCGGCGCATCATCAGTTTCGCCGGCCGAGGGGAGGAGGGGATCGTACCGGTTCGGGAAGGTAGTCGCGGTGAGGGGTGTGGAGGTTCAACTGGGGTCAATGAAGCCGAGCTGACATTGGCAAGACACGCAGCCTAGATCGCGCTGGATCAATTGAGAGAAATGCTCCGGTAACAAGCTGCGCACGCGCCAGGAGGATTGCCGAGATTACTCTCGTACCTATCGTCTCCGGGCTGGTGTCCTGGGCCCTGATCTGCACGACGCTTGGTTTGTCCAGACCCAGGCTGTGTGAAAACTTGCACTGACAATACTGAATTTGTACGGATCGTGTTAGGATCACCCCACTGAATCGGTGGGGGCGGGGATGGCGGGTTTCGTTGAGGGCATGGACCGGCGGCAGGCGACGATGTTGCCGGAATGCCTGGAGGATTGGGTTGGTGAGAACAATCCTGTCCGCGCGGTCGATGTGTTCGTCGATGCGCTTGATCTGGGCAGCCTTGGGTTTGAAGGCGCTCAGGCGTTGGCGACTGGCCGCCCCGGCTACAATCCGGCGGTTCTGCTCAAGCTTTACATCTACGGCTATCTCAACCGCGTGCAGTCGAGCGGCCGCCTGGAACGCGAGGCGGGCCGCAACTTGGAAGTGATGTGGCTGACGCAGCGACTCGCGCCTGACCACAAAACCATCGCCGATTTCCGCAAAGACAATGGCCTGGCCATCAAGAAGGTGTGCGCGCAGTTCGTCGAGGTGTGCCGCAAGCTGGGCCTGCTGGCGAAAGCCAGCGTGGCGATCGACGGCAGTAAGTTCAAAGCCGTCAACAGCCGCGACAACAATTTCACGAAGGGCAAGTTGGAGCGGCGGCTCAAGCAGATCGAAGAGAGCGTGGCGCGCTACATGGGCCAACTCGACACCGCCGACCGCCGCGTGGCCGCCGGTGAAGAGCCATCGGAAACGACGCTTTTGACCAAGACGCGGCTTAAAGAAAAGCTCGTCAAACTTGACGAAGAAGTGCAGCGGCTGAAGGCCATCGAAAAGCAAGTGCTCGCCTCGCCCGACCAACAGGTCTCGCTGACCGATCCCGATTGCCGTTCGATGGCAACACGTGGGCGCGGCAGCGGCATGGTCGCCTACAATG
>JANYHF010000032.1 GCA_025359185.1 Hyphomicrobiaceae bacterium
CACTTTGCTACAGATCCTCTCGCTGACGCTGTTCGAGAATATGCCCATTCTACAGGCGCTTTCGCAATCGCCGCCCACATCCGACGACCTCGCTCTGGACAACCAGTTGAATTTGTTCGCCAATTAACCGGACGCTAGTGAACTATAGTATGTAAATGACAGCTGGGCAGAAATGATACAACCTCAGGTGCCCGCCCGATGTCATCTTGCAGAGCACGACGATGACGCTTCCGATGCCTACTGAGAGTGCGCTGGTAACCGAGTACGATCGCGCCCATTTTGCGGTCTACGCCAGCCTGCTCGACGCCAACCTGGCGCGCGCCCGCTGGATGACAACCCACGGCTATCGGTTGCTTGCCGGGTTGCGGCGCTAGCAGCGGCCCGCGCGCTGGCGCCATTAATACTGCAAGCCAATTGTCCGTGTACTCAGCCGGGACCTCTGACAAGCTGTGGGTACGGGAGTTGTCGCTGTGATCGTTGTGCAGGCCGGATTGGCCGGAGACGTCGTCTCGCACCACAGATCCGGCGCCAGCGGACTTATAAGTCAACCACGCGCTCCGCGACCGACTGGCTGCCAAGACACTCAGATACCCTTGGCCCTAATGCTTCCAATTCCATCTCTTGCGCCGATCTGGCCGCCTCCTGACGGCGGCTACGATTATTTCCTTGTGCTGAATGACTCGGAGGTGGCGTGGGAATTCCTGCGACGCAATCCGGACTATCAGCTGCATGTGCGTCCGCATCAAGAGGCGCTCCCTCGCCCTCGTGCCATGGCCTCCGGTCAGAAAGTATGGTCCGACGACCAGGGTACCATGGCAGCCCATCGTTGGGGCCTATCCCGCTTCGTCGATCCAGCGGCGCGCGCTCCCGAAGCCCCCATCGATTGGATTGAGGACTTGGGCGCCGCCAAGATCGATGCAGTGGCGCGAGACCCACGCCAAGGCGAGCGATCGGATGCGACCCTCGCCGAATTGCAGTGTATCCGTCATATTGTCGTTTCCGCCGATGGCGGAGAAACGCTGCTGATCAACACGTCTGACAGGGCTCTGACAATGAGGCTGCACGGCACGACCACCTTGCGCGGTCCCGTTTGCCTCACGTTTCAGATTGCCGGCATGGCGGCCTTGCCGGGCGCTGGCCGCGCTCTCCAGTATCTGCCGGACCTGTTGAAGGGCCGGCCCCGAAAACCCAATCGGTCGCGGCGCAGGCTGCTCCTGCGAGAGGCCCTGATCGCACTCGACGGCAGAGCGGCGGGAGCCACCTACCAGGACGTCGCCGTGGTCATCGCCGGCGCCGATACGGCTCAAGCGGCGTGGAAGACTGCGGACCCTTTGCTGAAGGACCGCATGCGCCGTGCACTGAAAACAGGCATGGCCCTCCGCAACGGTCGATATCGCTTATTGATTGAGCAGAAGTAGGCCGCACCGCACCGGACGCCCCATGCCGTGCGGCCTTGTTTGAGTTCTCCCAGCCAGTTGCGACCGGGAAATCCTTGGCCTTTTCGGCCATCTCCCGTAGTCGGTCGGGGTGGTTTTTCGCAGCTCGCAAGTTCGCCACTCCACAGCTCACAGAACATCCGGCATCGTCTTGCGAGTTCCCATCGCAAGGCCATCAGTCCATGTCCCGACCATCCCGTTCGCCGTTTCTCACCGTCGCCGAGGCCGCCGAATATCTGCGCTTGAAACCGCACACCCTCGACAACATGCGCTGGCGCGGCACCGGCCCCAAGTTCCGCAAGCATGGCGGCCGTATCTTTTACCATCGCGACGATGTCAAGGAGTGATCCAAAACCAACCGGCGCAAGTTGTCGTCGGGTCTCAAGACATGACCAGCCTCAGGACGCTGATCATCAGCGCGCTCGGTGTGGCCCTGATTGGCGCATCGACCGGTTCGGTTCGCCCCTGCCTGGTCTGGAACCTGTCTGCAAGCGTCCCAATCGGTCCTTACGCGATCGATGCGGGCGTGCCGAAGCTCGATGACTATGTGCTGATCCGATTGCCCGTGAGCGTGGCCGAACTCACCAGCGAACGCGGCTACCTGCCGGCCGGCATAGCGCTCTTGAAACAGGTCAGTGCGGCCTAAGATGATCGCGTCTGTCGCGTCGGACTGCAAATCCTCATCAATGGGATTGCAAGAGCGCGCGCGGCGACAACAGATTTGCTTGGCCGGCCAATGCCGGTTTGGATCGGCTGCCGGCATCTCCAAGCCGGAGAATTGTTCCTGCTCGGCGGCGGTCCTGACAGCTTCGACAGCCGCTATTTCGGTCCTGTGCCGTCCGGCGCGGTCATCGGGCGGGCGACGCCGCTCGCAACATGGCTGCTCCCGCGCCACGGCGTTCGGTGACTGTTGCCGTCACCTTCGACTCGATCTTTCGGCGCCGCTGACGCGGCGTATCTCACTGAACAAGATAAAGAATCGCCTCCGGCAACGTCAATTCTCAAGTGGAGTCAATGCGACTCCTGACGTCAAGACTATCAGTTCGTTTCAAGGCTGGTACAGCGTTTGGGCGGGTCCCACCCAACGACCAAATGTCGTTGCGCGGGCCGGGCTCTATCGCTCCGGCGAAATGGCCTGCGCGACCGAGGCGCCGGTGAAAAGCCGGCGTCTCGGCCCATGCGGGTTACGATCCCTCCCGCAGGAGACCGCCGCGATCACACGGCGTCCCCCACCGTCCATGAAGCTGGGGGCCTCTGACGGTCTGAAGTGGCGGACAAAACCAGGTCAATGCCGATGGGCTCAGTCTGGCTGGCTCCGGATTGGACGGCTTGCGTCCCTCGCAAGGGGCGACGTACCAGCGGCATCCTTGTCTTGCGACAGCCGGCGCAGTTGCTCGGCACCGCTCTCCTTCCTCACGGACGCGACGGCGAGGCTCATGATCGGCGCGCCGTGACTATCGTTTGACCGGCCGCACGAGACCGGAGCGGATCACGCCCACCAACGGAGTCGATCACGCAGGCCGCCCGGATCGCACGCCATGCAACCCCACTTTCGTCTGCGAGGGACACCCCGCCGTGTGATGCGCCAAGGTGCGGCAAACGGCGCCTTCGAGACAACCCGGCAAGAGCCGGGTCCTCCACTGCGTTGCGGCCCTTCGGGTGTCTCAGTCGCCGCCCGCCGCAGGACGGGCGCACCGGCGGGGGATGGTCCTTCGCCGGACCACGCAAGGAGTTGCACCATGGCTACCATCGGTTCCGTCACCAAGCGCGTCGACGGCCGCTACGACGGCGAGATCCGGACCCTTTCGGTTCGCGCCAGCATCGCCATCGTTCCGGTCACGGAGAAGGCCTCGCCGAGCCAGCCGGACTATCGCGTCCTTTCGGAAGGCATCGAGATCGGCGCCGGCTGGATCCGCACCGGTCAGATCTCCGGCAAGGAGTATGTCGCCCTCTCGATCGCGGCCCCGGAACTCGGGACCAAGACGCTCTATGCCAATCTCGGCCGGGCCGCCGGACAGACCGACCCCGACGTCTTCGCCTTGATCTGGAATCCGCAAGACTGACGTCAACCGCCCTCGCGCTGCTTCGGCGGCGCGGGGGCACTTCGCGGCTCGCAGTTTCGGTCCGGCATCGCTCCGACCGACGCGTCCGGTCATACCTTCGGCATGTGTGCGTCCATCGAGCGCAGCTTGCAGTGCTTATCTTCTGGCCGCTTGACAGCATTGTAATTCTGGCACGCTTTTCTGTGGCGGATTTATCCGGACCTGTCCCTGGCTGCTGGATTTCGCATTGGTCTGGCGGCGGTTTTCACCGTTGCCTTGCCTGTCTGCGCTGCCGAGTGAGAAGGCAAGGTTAATGGGTTCCAAGACGGGCGGGAGCGACGCGTTTTCAATCCGGTTCCTCGTCATGATCAGTTGGCGGACAAAGGCAATCGCGGGATGTTTCAAAGCAGTATTTTGGACAACAGGATAAAAGAACACCGCTGCTTTGGCGTCAGGGCCCGGATCGACGGGCTCATCGAGGACGTCCCAGAAATGGTCGTGACGTCACCGCTCCAACTTGTCGAATGAATTCAACGCGATTCTTGACGCCATCTTGTCGTTTTGCGGTCTGCGCCCATCTCGCCAGGGTACCCACAGCATCGAGGTACTCGCCATGGCAGACAACGACATCACACCCAGGCCCGGCCGCATCCGCGACAGCAGCCGGTCGCGGCAGCCGAGCCTGAAGCAGCAGATCTTCCGTCAGGCCGGTACCACCGGCCTCGCGGCAACGTGGTCGAAAGGCCACATCAAGCCGGGCGCCATGAGGCGCGGCATGGGGACGGGCATGCGCGCCGCCGCCGGCTTGATCGCCCCTGGCAGCCGGCGCGTCATCGTCAAGGCGCGTTACACCACCATCTCCGGTGGCGATCTCGGGGCCGCCCGCGCCCATCTCAAATACATCCAGCGCGATGGCGTCACGCGCGAGGGCGAGGCGGGCCAACTCTATGACGCCATTGGCAGCGAGGCCGATGCAACGGCCTTCCTCGACCGCTCGGAGAGCGACCCGCACCAGTTCCGTTTCATCGTCTCGGCCGACGACAGCGGAAGCCTCGCCGACCTCAAGCCGTTCATTCGCGATCTGATGCTGCAAATGGAACGCGATCTGGATAGCAAGCTCGATTGGGTCGCCGTCGATCATTTCAACACCGGCCATCCCCACACCCACATCGTCATTCGCGGCCGCGACGACCGGGGCGAGGATCTCGTGATGGCCCGCAGTTATATCGGCCACGGCGTGCGTGCCAGGGCCCAAGGGTTGGTCACGATGCAGCTTGGTCCCGAAAGCGAACTGGAGCGCCTCCGGAAACTGCACAGCGAAGTCGGCCAGGAACGCCTGACCAGCCTAGACCGTTCGCTGCTGCTTCGCACCAAGGACGGTGTGCTCACGCTACCTGCCGCATCCGAACCCAACCCGGCGCTGCGCTCGCTCCGGATTGGACGGCTCCAGACCCTGCAACGGCTCGGTCTGGCCGAAGAGCGCCAAAAGGGTGTCTGGCAACTCGACGCCGCCGCCGAGAGCAAGCTGCGCCAGCTCGGCGAAAGGGCGGACAAGTTCAAGATGATGCAACGCGCCCTCAAGGAGGTGGGCATCGACCGCGCGGCGTCCGCCATGGCGCTGTTCGAGAAGGCGCCACGAAAGGCGCCGCTGATCGGCAAGGTGGTCGGGGTCGGCATGGTCGACGAAATCACCGACCGCACCTGGGTGATCCTCGATGCCGTCGACGGACGCGTCCACTATGCCGAACTCGGCCGCCTGCAGCCTGGCGCCGTGCCGGCGCGCGGCATGATCGCCGCTCTGGGTGGTGGACACCAGAACGAAAGGCCGAACGCGTTGCCGCGACTGCATGTGCTGTCGCCCGTCTCCGTTGAGCAGCTTGCCACCTATGAGGGCCCAACCTGGCTCGACGAGGCGATCATCGCCAAGTGGCGGCCTGACCCAGCCATGCCCGGTGTCGCGGCCGAACTGCGATCCGCGATCGCGGCGCGCGGCGATTGGCTGGCGGGGCGGCAAATGGCAACGATCCAGGCATCGGACGGCGTCACGCCAGCGCCAGAGATGATGACCTCTCTGCACAAAATGCAAACCGAACGCCTTGTCGGAACCCTGTCCAAACAGCTGAACGCCGAGTTCATGCCCTCCGAACCAAGGCGTCGCGTGAGCGGCGTCTATGACCGTTCCATCAATACCCCGACTGGGAAGATCGCCGTCATCCGCCGCCAGGACACCTTCACCCTCGCGCCCTGGAAGCAAGCGCTCGAACCTCTGCGCGGGCTTCAGGTCACTGGCAGCATCGGACCCAACCGCGTGACTTGGACATTGGATCGAGGGCGAGGATTGCCGCCTCGTGCGTAAACCCCGTTGCAGGTGTTCGGATATCTTTGAAGCCGAGTCGAAACAAGGAGCGGCGACACAATTCCATTCCAGCTTTCGAAAAGGTAGATACGAAATGTCGAGATCAGTGATCTGTCTGACGGCTGGAAGCGAGACCTGTTGCCCACACTACAATTTCGCGCACAACGGGAGCCACCGAGACCAAACCGGCATGCGCTTGAGTATCAACGCCTGACAGTCCCAAGTCTAGCATTCTGACAGCATGATGACGATCTCAACTCGTGCGGTCAGTGGCCGCTGGCAATCGCCATGTGATGAGCCTGATGGTGCATGCCAACGGTCAGCAGGCCGATGAAACCGATGGCGTTGAGTTTGACGATGTCCTTAGGCTCGGTCACGGTCGTGGTCAGCGCAGAACCGTGCTCGATATCCTCGACCTGGAAATGCCACCCCCGCACGCCGTCCATGGTGGCCGCATGGGCCGTGACCATCCTGCGGATAGACGCTTGCACCGCCGGTGTGCCCGTGACAGCGAAGCGCATGCCGTTGGCGATCTGCGTCGCAACCACGTCGGCGCCGAGCGTGACATTGTTCATATCGATCAGATGTTGCCTGAGCGATTCGATGTTGACTTTCGACCAATCCGTCGCCGGGTCGGCGTCCAGCATGGCGACGATTTCGGCCAGGGCGGCAAAGGCAGACTGCCCGGATTCTTTGGGAAGAGATGACGCAGCCATTGCCGCCATATGTTCGGAGTGTTTGTTACCGGCTGAGACAGTCGGTTGCGTGTCGGCCGCACAGGCAGCGCCCGAAATCAGCATGACGGCGAATACAGCCAAGCGAGCACGCATCGGGTTTCTCCTCAAGGTTTGGGCGGAACTGACTATTTCCTTGCCACGGATCGTGCCTGCCTTACATGATAGTAATCATGTCCACTCCACTTGATACGTTTCTGGCCGCGATGCCGTCGACGGACGTCTCGTTCGATCCGGGGCAGTTCGTGTTTGCGCGCGGCGACGCAGTCCGAAGGATGTTTCAGGTGGTGCACGGCGAGGTTCACTTGATGCGCCATCAACGCGACGGCACGGCCATCATTGTGCAACGCGCCGGGCCAGGTTGCGTTCTTGCCGAGGCCTCGCTGCTGGTGGATCGCTATCATTGCGACGCCGTGGCGGCCCAACCGGCACGGGTGAGATCTCGCTCACGCCAAGCCCTAACCGCGCGTCTTGCCAAGGACAGCGGATTTGCCCGTGCCTGGATTGCCCACCTCGCAGGCGAAGTGCAGGCGGCGCGCCTTCGGATCGAGATCGTGTCGATGAAGACGGTGTCTGCGCGCCTCGACGCTTGGCTCGCTTGGCACGACGGCGAGCTTCCCGCCAAGGGGGCCTGGAAATCCATCGCAACTGAGATCGGGGTCAGTCCCGAGGCGCTGTATCGTGAGCTTGGGCGGCGGCACGATGGGCCGTAGTCGTAGACTGGTCTGGGGCGCTAACAAATGGTTTCATTGCCCACGAACATGCTCGCCATCAGCCACATGATCCGACACTATCCATCAATGACCCAACGCTACTTGATCATTGCACTCGTCTCGGCAGCCTTGTTCGGGCTTTCGACACCAGCCGCCAAACTCCTGCTCGGATCAATCGATCCGGCCATGCTCGCAGGCCTGCTCTATTGCGGCGCCGGGGCCGGCGTCGCCGTTCTGCGGCGCGTGATCGGGTTTGTCACGCCGGACGGCCGTGCGGTTGAGGCGCCACTTTCGCGCGCCGACGCACCGTGGTTGGCGGGGGCCATCGTCGCGGGCGGCATTGTCGGTCCTTTGCTTTTGATGGCTGGGCTGTCGCGAACCACTGCCGAAACCGCCTCGCTGCTGTTGACCTTGGAAGGCGTTGCAACGGTGCTCCTGGCCTGGTTCGTGTTCCGCGAAAACTTTGATCGCCGCATCGCCATCGGAATGGCCTGTCTGGTCTCAGGTGCGCTGGTCCTGTCTTGGACGGGACAACCGTCTTTGAACGGGCTGCTGGGCCCGCTGGCGATCACTGGCGCCTGCCTAGCCTGGGGCCTCGATAACAATCTCACCAAGAAAGTCTCGCTTGCCGACCCCCTGCAGATCGTTGAACTCAAGGGGCTGATCGCGGGGCCAATCAATCTGGGGCTGGGGTTCTTGGCGGGCGGTAGTTTGCCTGCAGTCTCGTCGCTTGCGATGGCCATGCTGGTCGGCTTCTTTGGCTACGGCGTGAGTCTCGCTCTTTTCGTGCGGGCGCTGCGCCATTTGGGCACCGCCAGAACCGGTGCCTATTTCGCCACGGCGCCTTTCATTGGCGCGCTGGCCGCCCTGGTGTTGCTGCGCGAACCGTTGACCCTCCAATTGTTGGCCGCCGGTGCTCTGATGGCCGTGGGCGTCTGGTTGCACCTGACCGAAGTGCATGATCATCAGCACGCCCACGAGTCATTGGAGCATGAGCATCTGCATACCCATGATGCCCATCATCAGCACAGCCATGATCCTGGCGATCCGGTGGCCGAGCCGCATTCGCATTGGCACCGGCATTCGCCCTTGACGCATAGCCACCCGCATGTTCCCGACATGCATCATCCGCATAAGCATTGACCTTCAGCCTGCAACGCGGCGGGCCACAAGATATCGCAGCTTTTTCATGCCGACGTCGCCTGTCGCGCTGACAGCGAAGCCCTGGTTTTCCAGCAGGCCGGCGATCACGCCCATATCGATGTGACCGTGACGGTGCAGGCGGAACAACCTGCGGCGGCGCGGCGGCTTCGACCAGTCGACGACAAGCATGCGGCCGCCGGGTTTCAGGACCCGGGCAGCTTCGATCACGAACGTTTCACGGCCGCGTTTCGGCAAGTGGTGCATCATCAACGTGCTGATCACGGCGTCGAACGACCCAGTCTCGAACGGTAGGTGTTGCGCGGTGGCCGTGGCGAACCCAATGGCGAGGCCGGCGTGAGCGGCCTTGCTCTTGGCCCGCGCGATCATCTCTTTGGACGGATCGATACCGTCTACGCGCCCCGTGGGGCCGACCTGGTGGCGGGCGAGCAGGGCGATGCTGCCGGTGCCGCAACCGACATCGAGCACCGCTTCGCCGGGCGCGAGTGCGGCGAACGACAGCATCCGCTGACGGAAGGTCCGTTGCCGCCCGAATGTGACAACCTGTTCCATCAGGTCATAGGCGCCGGCGGAATGGAGGGTGATGCCGATATGCGGCGCCCTCGGACGGTTGCCGGATTCCATAAGCTGTTGGCGCTGATGTTGGGCGGCGCGCCCATGCGCGAACCACCACAGCAAGGCTCCAGCGGCCAAAGCCACGACCACGGCATGTACCGCGAACAACGGTGCCCCGAGCGTCGGCCAAAGGCCGGCATATCCCAGAGCCCAAATAACGGCGGGGGCAAGCGCGATCTTGGAGGCAATCACGACGGCGAGAGGGGGCCGTCCGTGGCGGTCTCCGGATTGATCATGATGCATGGGGTGATCCGTTTTCTGGCAAACTGAATTCTACCGAGCTCAGCGTCGATTTGCATGGAGAGCCGGTTGCTATCGGGACTGCGCCAACCAGTTCGGGCCTAACCGAAAGAAATGCTCCTGCCTTGCATGGCGGCGGCCTTTCTGACGACCGCGTATGCCACCAGACCCAACCCCGCCAGGCCGACATAGATGCGGACCGGTTCGAAATATTGCATGAGCAATGCCGGCCCAACGGTCAGCACCAGAAGCTTGTTGCAGACCGGGCAGGCAATGCCTAGGAATCCGATGACGCCGCCCACGCTGGCCGACCGCGTAGCACAAGCCGTCACCGGAATGGCGAAATACACGCCGATCATCAGCGATTGTGCCGCTAGCAGCGACAGCTCGAATCCCGATACCGGGACCATCCGTATAAAGAGCGGATTCTTCCAGATCGCCGCCACCGTACCCAACACAAAAAAGGTTGCAATCCCGGAAGCCAAACCCAGTGCTGCTCGCTGAACACCATAGAAGAACATAGGAGTGAAGAAGGTTCTGGTCACGGGTAGCCCTCCAAGAGCGGCTTGAGATATATCGAGCAGATAATTGCGCCGGGATGCAGATTGGCAGTTGACTACGCACTGTAGAGACTAGCGCTTTCAGTTTTCACGCCGTGTTCACTTAACGCCGAACGGATGCCAGCTCTTGCCGCTGTCCGTGCTCGCCACAATGTCGTTGTCGACAGTGGTGGCGAAGAGGCGCGAAGCATCTTTCGGATCGACCGCCAGATGCAGCAACGCGCGCCCGCCGAAGTCGTTACTCAGCAGTGTCCAATCCCTTGTCGCACCTTCGGTCGATTGAAGGAGACCCCTGCCCACCACAAAGGCGAAAATCTTCGATCCAGGCCCGTTGACGACCATACTCACCGCCTCCCCTTCAAGTCCCGACGGGGTCCATGTCCTAGCGGCATCGTCGCTGGCGAACAGGCCGCTCTTGGTCGCCGCGTAGACCCGATCGGCTTTGAGAGGGGAAGCGGCAAGCGCGATCATGCCCTCGGGGGCGGCACCGGAGTATGCCCAGTTTTTCCCACCGTCCCTGCTGACCTGAATGCCACGGAATGAACCGTAGACGACATTCGGGTCGGCGGGGCTGATGTCCAACTGGTGGAAATCGACCGGGCCGCCGGAGCCGGGGGAAATCTGCTTCCAGTTCGCACCCGCGTCATCGGATCGAATGAAACCCAAATTGCCTCCACCGGCTGGATGGCCGCTTGCGAACAGGATCTTGCTGTCGGCCGGATGCGGGGTGAACCCCATGAAATCTTGAACGGGGGATACCCGCGCGGCCATGCCGTCCGCGCTCACCAGGTAGAAGCCGTGATGAGTGGCAAGCATCAGCCGCGTCGGATCGGCAGGATCGACTGCCAAGCCGTGATAGTGGGTCAGCTGTTTCAGTTCGGCCAGCGATACCGCCTTTTTGCCGGATCCCGACACCGCGACATAACTGGCGACGACGATGACAGCCGCCGCCGCCGCGAGCATTGTGCCAGGTGAGAAACCGAACAACCCCGGACTAGGTTTGCTCTTGTTACGTGAAGACTGCTTAGCACCCGTCACAGTGACACCCCCGATCAAGATCGCCATACATTCCAAATGTTAGAGGCGGTGGTGGTTCAACAAATGGCGCAACCCTTGGCGCGAGCCTCGGCCACGACGGTCTTCAGCTGATCCGCCTCGATCGCGCCAGGGTATAGCTTATCGCCGATCACGAAAGCGGGCGTGCCGTTGATCCCGAGCTTGCCAGCGAGCCCGTTGTTGGTTTCGATCATGGTCGTGATCGCTGGCGACTGCATGTCCTTGGTGAGCTTGTCGGTGTCGATGCCGAGACCCTTGGCGATCGTCAGCACCCGTGCCTGGTCGACTCTGCCCTGCGATCCAAGCAAGGCCAGATGAAATGGCCAGTACTTGCCTTGCTGAACGGCGGCGACGGCAGCACGCGAGGCATAAACCGACCCTTCGCCCAGGATCGGGAATTCCTTCATGACGATGCGAACATCCTTGTCGCTTTCGAGCAGCGCCGCCATGGCGGGCAGCATGCGCTTGCAGTAGGGGCAGTTGTAGTCGAAGAACTCGACGACAGTGACCTTGCCTTTCAGATTGCCCTCCGCTTGGTCAGCCGAGGCGCGGTAGATCGCATCGGCGTTCTGCTTGATTCCATCGGTGGCTTGGCGGGCTTGCTGCTCGGCCTGCTTGCGCTGCAGTTCGGCCATGGCCTGCTCCAGGATTTCGGGGTTCTTAAGCAGATAGTCCTTGATGACCGCTCCTATCTCGGATTTCTGCGCATCGGTGAATTCGGCAGCCGTTACCGGAGTAGTCACTAGTGCAATCATCAGCAGGCGGACTGTCAACGATAGTAGCGATAACATTCTCATGGTGATTTCACATCCTTTGGATTGGAAGAGCTCGATGATGTAGTCGTTGCCACTCACATCTACGCCACGCCTTCATAGTTGATCGCCGACATCATGCCGCTCACCATGTGATAGAGATGATGGCAGTGGAATGCCCATTTGCCGGGATGATCGGCGTCGAAAGCGACCGTGACGGTTGATTTCGGCGGGATGTGCACGGTATCGCGCAGGGCACCTTGCAACAGCGTGCCATTGATGTCCACCACCTGGAAGGCATGGCCGTGCAGATGCATCGGATGCGCCATCTCGGTGTGATTCATCATTTCGAGGTGGACCCGCTCGCCGGACCGCACCATGAAAGGCTTGTTGGGCATCAGCATCCACTCGTAGGCCATCATATTGCCCATCAACATCGTGCGCAGCGTCCGGTCTGGGGCTTTTACCGCCAGCGGCTTGCGGGCCTGCAAGGTCGCCTCGAGCGACAAGTCCATCACGGGGCCGGATGTATCGCCCTGCACCGGAATCTTTCCGATCGAGCCATCCCCCGTCCGCAGGATCACACCGGCTCGCTGCGTCGCCCCTTCGCGCAAGGCGAGGATGGGGTAGGCGCCGGCAAGTGTCGGGATCGGCAAAGTGATATCGAGGCGCTGACCCATGGCAATTGGGAAGCGGCGACCGGTTACCGGGCTAATGTCCTGCCCATCGACGGCAACCAGCGTGCCGGACAACTCGCCGGTATCGATGGTGAAGACAGTGCCGGCAGCGCCATTGATGATCCGTAACCGCACCTTACCGCCCTTCTCGACAGCGACCACTTCCGGGTCGTCGAGCGTACGGTCGTTGGCGAGATAGGCATCGTACTCGATGTCGTTGAGATCCATGGCCATACCGTCCATGGCCATGCCATCCATTTTCATGCCGTCCATTTTCATGCCGGGCATGTCCATCTTCATGCCCGACATGCCCATTTTACTCATGTCATGCTTCGACATATCCATGCCGGCCATTCCGCCCTTGTGGAGCCGCGCCAGAAGTTCCTCGGCCGGCGTGAAGGAAAAGTCGTGCAACAGGATGACCACTTCCTGCTCGTTGCGTTTGGCGGCATCCCTGTCGCGCACGATCAGCGGGGCGGCGAGCAGGTTCTGCTCCTGCAGCGTGTGGGCGTGCATCCAATGGGTTCCGGCGGTACCGACCGGGAAGTCGTAGTGACGGATTTCTCCAACGGCCAGCAACGGCAGGGGCGCATTGGGCGTGCCATCCTGGTCATACGACGGTTTGAGGCCATGCCAGTGAATGATGGTTGGATCACTGAGCTTGTTGACGAGAGCGACCTGGAACCTTTCGCCCTCAGTGAACGTCAAGCCGGACTTACCGTCGGAACCCTCCAACCCGAACACGGTTGCAGCCTTGCCCTGGATGTCAAGCGTTCGGCTGACGGCTTTGAGGACTCGCGCCTCTGAGGCCGCGGCGGATGCGCTCTGAACGCCCGGGCGGCCGAGGTTGCGTAGGATGAACGGAGAGAGCGCGGCAGCCGCACCTAATGCGGCCGTCGACGCAATGAACTTGCGGCGGTTCATGGGATGAACTCCTTGCGTTTTCTGAAATTAGCGCTGTCGACAGTCTTCTAACTGTCAAGTTTGAAACTGAGGCCGGCTCACATGGTCACCGTTACGGGTCGAGGAGCCTAGCGGAGGGCGAATGCCGCTCAGGCCTCATCCCTCGGAGGGGGCGGATCTAGTCCAATATTAATTCCACCGAGTGCGGAATGAACCGTGACAAATCTTACTTTTCTGCCGAGTCCGTGGTCTTTCAATCCCTCGACCAACGAGGCCAAAGTGACGGCGCAGAGACTGCAAACAGTGACGCAACAGTCTTGCGCGCAGTTCTTGGTGCAGTTGGACTTGTGCTTTGGGCAATCCGCAACGGGCACAGCCGAAGCGACTATCTGACCATCTTGAATACCGATGCGGGCGTGTGAAGCATTCATGCTAGTGGTCGAGCCGAACGCCAAGCTAGCTGTCATGCTGAGGACCAGCATCAACCGCAAAAGCAAGGTGCCCCAGCGGGAGGCCTGAGGCCTCAAATCCACACGCGCGCTGGTATTTCCTGACATGAGCGTTACCGTTCCACCCGCGACATGACTGCCACCAACTCGGCGACTTTCTGGCGCTGCTCGTCAGCGTCGCCACTCTTGATCGCGCTTTCGACACAATGGGCGACGTGGTCGTGCAGCACCGCTTCTTCGACTTTGCGTAAGGCAGCGCGGACGGCGGCAATTTGGGTCACGACATCGATGCAATAGCGGCCTTCATCGACCATCCGGGCGATGCCACGCACCTGGCCCTCGATTTTGCTGAGCCGCTTTGTGCAGGATTTTTTCGTCTCGCTTCGCATCGCTTGACTGTTACCCCGCCAGGGTATAATTGTCAAGCCGCCTCGATACCCCCCAGGGGTGTAGCGCAGTGTCGACCGGTTCGTTGAGGTAGGAGCGGAAAATGCCAAACATCATCGATACAGCATACACGGCGCATGAAAATCGTGACCATCAAACCACGTTCGACAAGGCTGGCGGTACGGGGCAAACTGCAAAAGACCCGGTCTGCGGCATGACCGTCGATCCCTTGACCTCCAAGCACCGGCACAATCACGAGGGCACGACCTATCACTTCTGCGCCGCCAACTGCCGGACCAAGTTCATCGCCGATCCGCAGCGCTACCTGGTCCCTGCGGTTGGTCCGGCTCCTGCCATCGCCGGCGCAATCTACACCTGTCCCATGCATCCCCAAATCCGGCAGGAGGGACCGGGCTCATGCCCGATCTGCGGCATGGCGCTGGAGCCCGAGATGGTCACGGCGGAGGCCGGTCCCAATCACGAACTCATCGACATGACGCGGCGGCTCTGGATCGGTGCGGCGCTCGCAACGCCCGTGTTGATCCTGGAAATGGGCGGGCATCTGACGGGCCTGACTATGCTGCTTGGTCAGCAGACGTCGAATTGGATTCAACTTTTGCTGGCCACACCGGTCGTGCTGTGGGCCGGCTGGCCGTTTTTTGAGCGCGGCTGGCAATCGCTGCTCACGCGCAATCTCAATATGTTCACGCTGATCGCCCTGGGCACCGGCGTGGCTTGGATCTACAGCATCATCGGCACGATGGCGCCCGGTCTGTTTCCCGCCGCCGTGCGGGTGACGGACGGCGCCGTTCCGGTCTACTTCGAAGCTGCAGCCGTCATCACCGTGCTGGTCCTGGTCGGTCAGGTGTTGGAATTGCGAGCGCGCGAGCAGACCTCCGGAGCCATCCGTGCGCTTCTCAATCTTGCCCCCAAACTCGCCCGCCGCATTCGCGCCGACGGCACGGACGAGGACGTCGATCTGGCGCTGATCGCTGCTGGCGACAATCTGCGTGTGCGGCCCGGCGAGCGCGTGCCGGTCGATGGCGAGATCATGGAAGGGTCGAGCACGCTTGATGAATCCATGCTGACAGGCGAATCCATGCCGGTGAGTAAGACGATCGGCGCCAAAGTCATTGGCGGCACCGTCAATCAAAGCGGCGGTTTCGTCATGCGCGCCCAGAAAGTCGGCCGTGACACCATGTTGGCGCGCATCGTCCAAATGGTTTCGGAAGCGCAGCGCAGCCGGGCGCCGATCCAGCGGCTTGCCGATCAGGTTTCGGGATGGTTCGTCCCCATTGTATTGGCTGTCGCGGTTCTGGCGTTTGCCGCTTGGGTGATGTTCGGACCGGAACCGCGCATGACTTATGGCCTGATCGCCGCCGTCTCGGTACTGATCATCGCCTGCCCCTGCGCCTTGGGTTTGGCCACGCCAATGTCGATCATGGTCGGCGTCGGGCGGGGCGCACAGTCGGGCATTCTGATCAAGAATGCCGTGGCGCTGGAGCGCCTGGAGAAGGTCGATACCATCGTCGTTGACAAGACAGGGACGCTCACTGAGGGCAAGCCGCAGGTCACGGCCATACAAACCTTCGGCGAGATGAAGGAAGCCGATCTGTTGCGGCTGGCCGCCAGCCTGGAGCGCAACAGCGAACACCCGCTGGCTGCCGCCATCGTGCGCCGGGCGCTCAAGCTGCGAACAGGGTTTGCAACGGTCGAGAATTTCGCGGCGCCTGCGGGTAAGGGCGTGAGCGGAACAGTCGATGGCAAGGCCATGTTGATCGGCAACGCCCTTATCATGTCGGAGGCCGGCATCGACATCGCCAAGGCGCGGGCCTTGACCAATGGCTATCGCGCCGGTGGCGCCACCGTGGTTTTTGTTGCGCTTGAGTCAAAACTGATCGGCGCCATCGCCGTCGCCGATCCGATCAAGGAGAGCGCTTCTGACGCAATCGCGGCCCTGAAGCAGGCAGGCTTGCGCGTCGTCATGCTTACCGGCGACAACGACATCACGGCCAACGCGGTCGGGGCCAAGCTTGGGATCAATGAAGTCAAGGCCGAGGTCTTGCCGGGAGACAAGAGCAAAATCGTTCAACAGTTGCGGAGCGAAGGCCGCGTCGTCGCGATGGCCGGCGACGGTGTGAACGACGCCCCCGCGCTCGCCGCCGCCGATGTCGGCATCGCCATGGGCACCGGGACCGACGTCGCCATGGAAAGCGCCGGCGTCACTCTGGTCAAGGGCGATCTCAACGGCATCGTCCGGGCACGGGCCTTGTCGGCGGCCACCATGTCGAACATCCGCCAGAACCTTTTGTTCGCGTTCATCTACAACGCCGCCGGCGTGCCGATCGCGGCGGGCGTGCTTTATCCCGTGTTCGGCCTGTTGCTGTCGCCGATGCTGGCCGCCGCCGCCATGGCGCTATCGTCGTTCAGCGTCATCGCCAACGCGCTCAGGCTCAACACGGTGAAGATTTAGTAAACCCAGCATGGTTTTCCCGGAATTGGCTCGGGCTTTGCATCGCTGCGGTAAAGCCCGAGCCTCTAGGAGTCCAAGTTGTTCTTCATTGCCTCAAAAGTTCTGGCGTTCGCGCTGACGCCGTCGAACGTGATTGGCATCGTGGCGTTGCTCGGTTTGTCGGCCCTGTTTCTCCGGCGCGACCGTCTCGGCAAATCGCTGCTTGCCGCCTCCGCACTGATGTTCGCCATCGGCGCCTGGTCGCCGCTCGGGCCGGCGCTGCTCGGCGTGTTGGAAAACCGCTTCGACGCCGCCAAGATCGAAGGCCGGATCGACGGCATCGTCATGTTGGGCGGCGCCGTCGAAACCCACATCACTCAGTCGCGCCACAGCGCCACGCTGACGGAAGCAGCCGAGCGCGTGACCGAAACGGCCGAACTGGCAACGCGGTTTCCCGGCGCCAGAATCATCCTCTCGGGCGGCTCCGACCATCTCGTCAGCACCGAGGGCGCAACGCAATCGGCGGTGGCACGGGACATACTGACCGCAAACGGCATCGCTCCAACGCGCATCGCGATTGAAGAAGTGTCACGCAACACCTGCGAAAACGCCATCGAGAGCCGCAAACTTGCAGCCCCTGAGAGTGGGTCGCGCTGGCTTCTGGTGACTTCGGCCAGCCACATGCCGCGCTCGGTCGCCTGTTTCCGGCGCGCCGGCTTCATAATTACACCGTACCCGGTCGATTTTCGCACCTCGGGGCAGGCCGACTACCTGCGCCCCGTGCGCAAGGCCGCCGAAGGACTCGCGGCAATCGACCTCGCCGCGCACGAATGGACCGGGCTGATCAGCTACCGCCTATTCGGCCTGACGGACGAATTGCTGCCCAGCGCCTGAAGCGGGTCCTCGCGCACCAGTTCAATGATGCGGCTCTGCGCACTCGCCGTGATCCGCCAGCACTTCGATCACCCGGCATTCGGCAATGCGCCCGTGGCGGCAGCCTTCCACCATGCGGGCGAGTTCCGCCTTGAGCGCCGTCAGGCTGCGGATGTGCAGATCGACGTCGGTCAGGCGCGCCTTGGCTATGGCGTTGGCGGAGGCGCATGACTGTGAGGTGTCGTCCTGCAGCGTCAGCAGCGTGCGGATAGCCTCGATGTCGAAACCGAGTTCGCGCGCATGCCGGATGAAGCCGAGACGGCGCAGGTCGCTGGCCGCATAGAGGCGGCGGTTGCCATCCGTCCGTGACAATGCCGGCAACAGGCCGATCTGCTCGTAATAGCGGATGGTGGGCACCTTGACGCCACTGTGCCGGGCCGCCTCGCCAATTGAAACTTCGGTCATTTCCTGCTTGCTCCTCTAGCGGCTAGAGATAGTAACGTCCCTGGCAAATGCAAGACGCTGTCGGATTCGGCTACCGCGCCGCGACAACCAAGGACGACCCAAAATGGCGACTACCAAGCAAGCCCGCTATCGCGTTGACGGCATGGATTGCGCCGCTTGCGCGACCAAGATCGACACCGCCGTGCGCCGGATACCGGGAGTTTCCGATGTCTCGGTTTCGGTGACCGCCGGCACCATGACCGTGAAGCACGACGGCTCGGGCGACCTCAGCCAGATCGAGACGAAAGTTGCCGGGCTGGGCTACTCCGCCTCGCCAATGGGCGAAAAGGCCGCCGCGCCGAAACCGGCTGCAACAAAGGACGACCATGCCGGGCATGATCACGGCGACTATGCGGGGCACGACCACACGGATCACGAAGGCGGCCACGCAACCGCCGAGGCCGAGGGCTTGCATGGTCATGACCATGGGCCGAGCACAGGCCCGTGGTGGCAGAGCAAAAAGGGCCGGCTGACCATCGCCTGTGGGGCTGCGCTGGTTGCGGCCTTTCTCATCGGCCGGCTGGCGCCGCCTATCGCTCCCTATTCGTTCATCGCCGCAATGTTGGTCGGCCTGATCCCGATCGCCCGCAGGGCTGTCGTGGCGGCACTCTCGGGCACGCCCTTCTCCATCGAAATGCTGATGACCATCGCCGTCGTCGGCGCCGTCTTCATCAATGCCGGCGAAGAAGCCGCGACAGTGGTATTCCTGTTCCTGATCGGCGAACTGCTCGAAGGTGTGGCGGCCGGCCGGGCGCGTGCCAGCATCCAGTCGCTGACGGCGCTGGTGCCCAAGACGGCACTACTAGAGGAGAACGGTCAGACGCGGGAGGTTCCTGCCGAGAGCGTCGCGGTCGGCGCCATCATTCTGGTGCGGCCCGGCGACCGGATGCCAGCCGATGGCGTGATCATTGCGGGCGACAGCTCCATCGATGAGTCACCGGTCACGGGCGAAAGCGTGCCGGTGCGCAAGGGCGTCGATGCGTCCGTATTTGCCGGCACCGTCAATAGCGATGCGGCGCTGCGCGTTCGCGTCACTGCCGCCGCGTCGGACAACACCATCGCCCGCGTAGTCAAGCTGGTCGAGGAAGCGCAAGAGAGCAAGGCGCCGACGGAGCGCTTCATCGACCGCTTCTCGCGTTGGTACACGCCCGGCGTGGTCGCGGTCGCCGCGCTGGTGGCGATTGTCCCGCCGATGCTGTTCGGCGGCGTCTGGGGCGACTGGATCTACAAGGGCCTTGCCATCCTCTTGATCGGCTGCCCATGCGCGCTGGTCATCTCGACCCCGGCAGCCATCGCAGCCTCACTGGCGACCGGCGCCCGGCGCGGCCTGCTGCTGAAGGGCGGTGCGGTGCTGGAGAATCTTCGCACCATCACGGCGGTGGCCTTCGACAAGACCGGCACGCTTACCGAGGGCAAGCCTAAGGTGACCGACGTGGTCGGATTCGCAAAACCGGCGGCCGAAGTCGCGCGGCTGGCTGCGGCGCTGGAAACCGGATCGAGCCATCCGATCGCCGTCGCGATCCTTGGCCATGCGGCCAGCAGCAAAATCCCGGTGCCGCAGGCCGTGAACCTGCAGGCGCACGGCGGCAAGGGCGTCACCGGCACCGTCGATGGGGTCGACATCTTCTTCGGCTCGCCAAAATCGGCGGACGAGCGGATCGCGCTCACAAGCGCGCAAACGGCACAGATCACAGCGCTCAACGACGACGGCAAAACCGTCTCGGTGCTGATCGCAGGCCAAGAGATCGCCGGCCTGATCGCCGTGCGCGACGAGCCGCGCGCCGATGCGGTGGCCGGCCTGAAAGCGCTCACCGACGCCGGCATCAAGACTGTCATGCTGACCGGAGACAACAGCCGTACCGCCAAGGGGATCGGCAAGGCGCTAGGCATCGAGGTGCGGGCGGACCTGCTGCCGCAGGACAAGCAACGCATCGTCGCCGAACTGAAGGCCGAGGGCTACAAGGTGGCCAAGGTCGGCGACGGCATCAACGATGCGCCCGCGCTGGCGGCCGCCGATTTCGGCATCGCCATGGGCGGCGGCACCGACGTGGCGCTGGAAACCGCCGACGCCGCCGCGCTCCATGGCCGGGTCGGCGACGTCGCCACCATGATCGAGCTGTCCAAGCGCACGATGGCCAACATCCGCCAGAACATCACCATGGCGCTCGGCCTGAAGGCGGTGTTCCTGGTCACGACCATCCTTGGCCTGACGGGTCTCTGGCCCGCTATCCTGGCCGATACTGGCGCGACCGTGCTGGTGACGCTGAATGCGCTGCGGCTGTTGGCGGCGCCGAAGCCGGGCGCGGTTTAGGCCATGGCGGCGAAGGTATCGAACAGCAGTTTGATGTTGAGGGCGAGAATGAGCGCCGCGACCGCCCAGGCCAGCACGGCGACGGAGCGCGGCACTACCAGAGGCCCCATCTTGCTGCGGTCGGTGACGAACAGCACCAGAGGAATGACGGCGAACGGCAATTGCATGGACAGGATGACCTGGCTGAACACGAGCAGTTGGGTCGTGCCCGTCTCGCCGTAGAGGGCCGTGACGATCACCACTGGCACAATGGCCAGCGCGCGCGTCAACAGGCGGCGGGCCCAGTTCGGCAACCTCAACCGCAGAAACCCCTCCATGATGATCTGGCCGGCGAGGGTCGCGGTCACCGTGGAGTTCAGGCCCGACGCCAGCAACGCGATGGCGAACAACGTCGAGGCGATGCTCAGGCCCAGCAACGGCGAGAGCAACTCAAACGCCTGCTGAATATCCGAAACGCCGCTATGACCGCGCGCAGTTCGTCGAGGTGTGCCGCAAGCTGGGCTTGCTGGCGAAAGCCAGCGTGGCGATAGACGGCAGTAAGTTCAAAGCCGTCAACAGCCGCGACAACAATTTCACGAAGGGCAAGTTGGAGCGGCGGCTCAAGCAGATCGAGGAGAGCGTGGCGCGCTACATGGGCCAACTCGACACCGCCGACCGCCGCGTGGCCGCCGGTGAAGAGCCATCGGAAACGACGCTTTTGACCAAGACGCGGCTTAAAGAAAAGCTCGTCGAACTTGACGAAGAAGTGCAGCGGCTGAAGGCCATCGAAAAGCAAGTGCTCGCCTCGCCCGACCAACAGGTCTCGCTGACCGATCCCGATTGCCGTTCGATGGCAACACGTGGGCGCGGCAGCGGCATGGTCGCCTACAATG
>JANYHF010000061.1 GCA_025359185.1 Hyphomicrobiaceae bacterium
ATCGACGCCTATGTCATCCGATGGGCCCGCCGCAAATACAAGCGGATGGTCCATCGAACCAAAGGTGCCAGAGACTGGTTCGATCGGCTGCGCCGAGCAAACCCTAACCTCTTTGCCCATTGGCCGCTATGTCATGGCAACGGCCGAACATCGGGAGCCGTATGAATCGAGAGGTTCACGTACGGTTCTGGGAGCGCCCGGGGGTGAAATTCCCTCGGGCGACTCGACAGGCCATGGCCCTCAACCCCAACGGCATCATCATCAACGGCTTCGATGCCGTCGAGCAGGCCCCCGCCATGAAGGGCGCGATGGATGCGAAAATCCCGTTCGTGTCGTGGCACGCCGGCCCCGGCGTCGGCCCGCTTGCCGAGGCGGGCGTGTTCGCCAACGTCACCACCGACCCGATGCAGGTCTCGACCGCCGCCGCCATGTGGGCGTTCATCGACGGCGAAGGCAAGCCGGGCTGCATCTACTTCACGGACTCGACCTACGCCATCGCCATCGCCAAGGCGAAAAAGATGCAGGAAGTCATCGAGAAGCTGGGTGGCACCACGGTCGAATGGGTCGACACGCCCATCGCCGAGACCTCGCAGCGGATGCCACAGCTGACCACCTCGCTGCTGCACAAGCGCGGCGCCAAGTGGACGCATTCCCTCGCCATCAACGACCTCTATTTCGACTTCATGGGCCCGTCGCTGGCATCGGCTGGCCTGAAGGGTTCGGATCGCCCGACCAACGTGTCGGCGGGCGACGGCTCCGAGAGCGCGTACCAGCGTATCCGCACCGGCGGCTTCCAGGCCGCGACGGTGGCCGAGCCGTTGAACCTGCAAGGCTGGCAGCTGGTAGACGAACTCAACCGCGCGATGGCGGGGGAGAAGTGGTCCGGGTACGTTTCTCCTTTACACGTCGTAACCAAGGCGAATGTCGAGTTCGACGGCGGCCCGAAGAACGGGTTCGACCCGGGGAACGGGTATCAGGACGCGTATAAGAAGATTTGGGGGAAGATGTAGGTAACTTACGCGCGCGCTCGTCATCCTCGGCCGAGCGCGCCTCTTCCGGCGCGTGACAGCCGGGGACCCAGCAAAAGAATCGGCGAAGCCACAATGTAGTGTGTCCTTCGGACGCCTCCTGCGCTGGGTCCCCGAACCGCCCTCGGGGCTGAAACGCCCCTCGCGTTTCGAGGATGACGACGGGTGGGGAGGGCGGCGGGCACCGTCCTGGCTCCGTCCTGGCTCTTGACACACAGTCCCCGTCACCTCACGTTCTGCACATGGAACACGATCAGATCATCGACCGGATCAAGGCGAACGCGGATCTTCTGCGGGCCAAGGGCGTCGTCCATCTGGCGCTGTTCGGTTCGCAGGCGCGCGGCCAAGCACGCCCGGGTAGCGATCTCGACATACTCGTCGATATTTCGCTCGACCTCCCCAAATTCTCGCTCATCGACCTTGCCGGAGTTAACGGGCTGATCGCTGACATCACGGGTATCCAAACAATGGTCGTCGAACGCCACATGCTGGCCCGGCGGCCGGAATTTGCGCGCCGCATCGCCGATGACATCGTCGAGGTGTTCTGATGGCGAGCCCTAGTATCGCTGACCGGCTTGAACACGTTGCGCGTTCGATTGCCGCCATCGAAAACTATTGGGCGGGCAAGACTTTCGCGGACTACATGGCCAACGAGCCGCTGCGGGCCGCCACCGAGCGGCATCTGCTCATTTTCGCGGAAGCGGCCAAGGGTATTTCGCTTGCTGACAGAGCCAGCGAGCCATCGGTGCCCTGGCCGGACGTGATAGGCCTCGGCAACATCCTCCGGCACGGCTATGACATTGTCGACGAGAAACGGATCTGGGCGATTGTTGAGGGCGAGCTGGGTGTGATGAAGCTGGTGGCAGCGATACGCGAGAAGTATGGGTCGTAGTTTGAGTTCTCCAAGTCTGGCTTGCGATGAAGATGGTCGCGGCTGGTGCGATCTGCAATTGCTTGTCTAGGAAAACCGTCGCAACCAGACGCCGCATCGTCGCGGTGGGGCGGCCTGCTGCGCCACAGGGTTCCCACACTGCCAGGGCACATGATATGGGACCCCCCATGACCCAAACCTCGACCGATTCCACCGTCGCCCCGACTCTCGCCAAAGACGACGCCCTCGTCCTCTTCATGCCATCCGGGCGGCGCGGCCGCTTCCCGCTTGGCACACCCGTCCTCGACGCGGCCCGCTCGCTCGGCGTCTATATCGAGAGCGTCTGCGGCGGGCGGGGGATTTGCGGGCGCTGCCAGGTGGTGGTGGCGGAGGGGAATTTCGCCAAGCACGGCATCACGTCGAGCGCGCACAACCTCGCGGCGTTTACCGACACCGAGGAGCGGTACAAGCGCGTGCGCTCGCTTCCTTCAGATCGCCGGCTCTCGTGCTCGGCGAAAATCCAGGGCGACCTCGTCATCGACATTCCGACCGATGTTGCGGTCAACGCGCAGGTCGTCCGCAAGCGCGCCGAGACCCGCGACATCCCGCGCGATCTGACGACGCGGCTCTATTACATCGAGGTTGAGGAGCCAGACATGCATCAGCCGTTGGGCGATGCCGACCGGCTGGTGCGGGCGTTGAAACGCGACCACCATCTGGAGGGGCTGACGCTCGACTTCCCGCTGGTCCCGCGCATACAGAAGATTCTGCGCGCAGGCGAGTGGAAAGTCACCTGCGCCATCCATGACGAGGGCATCGGGCATCCGGTGATCAATGCGGTCTGGCCGGGGTACACGGAGCGGTTGTTCGGCATCGCCTGCGATATCGGCTCGACCACTATCGCCATGCATCTCACCGATATGATGAGTGGACGGACGGTCGCGTCGGCGGGCACGTCGAACCCGCAGATCCGCTTCGGCGAAGACCTGATGAGCCGGGTCTCTTACGTGATGATGAACCCCGGCGGCGAGGTGGCGCTCACCAAGACAGTGCGCGAGGCGGTGAACACCCTCGTTTCGCGCGTGTGCGGAGAAGCGGGCGTGAAGGCGGACGAGGTGATGGAGGCGGTGTTCGTCGGCAACCCGATCATGCATCATCTGTTTTTGGGGATTGATCCCACGGAGCTGGGCGGTGCGCCGTTCGCGCTGGCGATTTCGGGCGCGCTGACTTTGCCTGCGCGGCAGGTCGGCCTCGATATCAACCATGGCGGGCGGGTGTATACGCTGCCGTGCATCGCGGGGCATGTGGGCGCGGACGCGGCGGGTGCGACGCTGGCGGAAGGTCCGCATCGCTCGGACGAAATCACGCTGCTTGTGGATATTGGGACAAATGCGGAGATTGTGCTTGGGTCGAAGGCGCGGCTGGTGGCGGCCTCGTCGCCCACAGGCCCCGCCTTTGAGGGCGCGCAGATCACGGCCGGGCAGCGGGCAGCACCGGGGGCGATTGAACGGGTGCGGATTGATCATGAAACTTTAGAGCCAAAAATCCGCATCATCGGCATCGATGCCTGGTCGGGTGAGCCGGAGTTTCTGGAAAAGCAACACATCACCGGAGTCACCGGGATCTGCGGGTCGGGCATCATCGAGGTGATCGCGGAGATGTATCTCGCGGGCATCATCAGCGAGGATGGCGTCATTCGCGGCGAACTGGCGGCGAAATCAGACCGGATCATCGCCGATGGGCGGACGTTCTCCTATGTGCTGTGGCGGGGCGAACAGACCCATGTCATCACGCAAAACGACGTGCGCGCCATACAGCTGGCGAAGGCCGCGCTCTACGCGGGCATAAAACTTCTGATGGACAAGCTGGAGATCACGCATGTCGACCGCATCCGGCTGGCGGGCGCGTTCGGCAGCTATATCGATCCGAAGTTTTCGATGGTGCTCGGCCTCATCCCCGATTGTCTTCTTGCCAACGTCGCCGCCATTGGCAACGCGGCGGGCACGGGCGCGCGCATGGCCCTGCTCAACCGTGGCCACCGGAAGGAAATCGAGGAACTGGTCGGCCGCATCGAAAAAATCGAGACCGCGCTGGAGCCGAAATTCCAGGAGCATTTCGTCTACGCCATGGCGTTCCCGAACAAGGTGGATGCGTTCCCGAACCTGCTCAAAGAGGTGAAGCTGCCCGAGCGCACGGCCAACGCAGGCAGCGCAGCGGGTGAAGGCGAAGGCCGGCGCGGCCGGCGGGGCGGTCGCGGGCGGGAGGGGTGAGGTTTGTCGCGTTGTACATATTGTCAAACGTTATTCGTTGTGTTATACAAAATGAATAACAATGAGGTGCGCCGCCATGAAACTCGAAGTCAAGAAAATCGGCAATTCGACTGGGTTCATACTTCCCAAGGAACTGCTCGCCCGCCTCAAGATAGCCCAAGGCGACACCGTGTTTGTCTCGGAAGGACCTGAACGCTCATTCACGGTGTCTCCCTACGATCCGCGGCACGAACGGGTCATGGAAACGGCCCGCGAAGTGATGAAGGAATACCAGGACACCTTTCGTGCGCTGGCGAAATGACGGACCGGCGCGAACCAGATTGGCTGAATGTCGATGACGTGCTGGCAATTCATCGTGAACAGCTTGCCCTTTTCGGTGGCAGCGACGGCCTGCGGGATCACGGACTGTTAGAGTCGGCGATGGATCGGCCGCGCAATCGCTGGCACTACGGCGAGGACGATCTTGCGGCACTCGCGGCCGCCTATGCCTTTGGCCTCAGCCGCAATCATCCCTTTGTCGATGGCAACAAGCGGGTCGCATTTGCCGCGATGATGGTCTTTCTGCGCATCAATGGGGTTGCCTTCAAACCGCCGTCCGCAGACGCGACCGCAGCAATGCTCGACTTGGCTTCAGGTGAAATGGATGACATTGGCTTGGCACGCTGGATCAAGGACAATTGGCCGAAAGGAACGTAAAACCGTAGGGTGGTGTTGAGCGTCTTGGCGAAGCCGACGGTCTGTGAAAGCGGTGGGCTCCGCCAAGAGGCTCAGCCCAGCCTACGTGGCCCCACCTTCGGCAGCCAGAGCGCCAAGAGCCCTATCGCGGGCAGCCACGCGCAAATCCGATACACCGCATCCAGCCCAATCCTATCGGCCAGCGCACCCAGCCCCGCCGCACCCAGGCCCGACGCACCGAACGCCAGCCCGAAGAACAGCCCGCCGATCAGGCCGACTCGGCCCGGCACCAGGCTTTGCGCGTACACAACGATCACCGAGAACGCCGAGGCCAGGATCAGGCCGATGGGCACCGACAGCGCCAGGGTCCAGAAGAAGTTCGCATACGGCAACACCAGCGTAAACGGCAGCACACCGAGGATCGAGGCCAGGATCACATTGCGCGCGCCGATACGGTCGCCGATGGGGCCGCCGAGCATGGTGCCCGCCGCCGTCGCCGCCAGGAACAGGAACAGGCAGTATTGCGCGGTATCTACCGTAACGTGAAAATGCTCGATCAGATAGAACGTGAAATAGGAGCTCAGGCTCGCCATGTAGATGAATTTTGAGAACATCAGCGCCACCAGAATGGCGATGGAAATCCAGACGCGCGTGGGCGTAAGCCCGGAGTCTGCCATCGGCGCGCGCTTGGCTCCATTCCGGGCGTGCGCCTCCAGCCAGGCCTTGTACCAGCGCCCGGCCCAGCCCAGCAGCAGTGCGCCGCCCAGCGCCACGACGGCAAAAAACGACGCGCTGCGCTGGCCATTGGGTACCACAATGAGGGCTGCCAGCAGCGGCCCGATGGAGGTGCCGATATTGCCGCCGGTCTGGAACATCGACTGGGCCAGGCCATAGCGCCCGCCGGACGCTATCCGGGCGATGCGCGAGGCCTCGGGATGAAAGATCGAGGAACCGGTGCCGATCAGCGCGGCCGCCAGCAGGATCACCCAATAGGCAGGCGCAAAACCCAGCAGCAGCAGTCCGCTCATGGTGCAGGCCATGCCCACCATCATCGAATAAGGCTGCGGCCGCCGGTCGGTCAGCGTGCCGACGATGGGTTGCAGGACAGAGCCTGTGCAGCTGAATAGCGCGCCGATCAGGCCGATCTGCGTGTAGCTGAGGCCGAAGGAGGGCTTGATGATCGGGTAGATCGCAACCAGAACTGATTGCATGAGGTCGTTCATGCCGTGGCCGAGGCTTAAGGCGAGCAGAATGGGCATGGCCACAACCGCCGCAGGCGGGGACGTCGCAACGGCTGGTGTTGTGATGGATTTAGCGTCGTCCGCAGCCATGTCCGGCCTTTCATAGGTCACCAGCACGGAATCGGAAGAGTTTCAGACTGGCCGGACACGCTCTTAGCAGATCCCGCAGCTGCCAGCGCGGCCCGGAATGCAATGCTGGTCTTCATTGGCAGACAGCGTCAGCACTCCAGGTGGCCACCGCCTGCAGCCGCGCGCGGCGACCGGCCAGTTCGCAGCGCCGGGATCACGACAAGATCTTGGGCTCACGGCTGCGCACCCACTCTCGCCAGCTGACATAGAGTCCACTGATGACCACGATCAGAGCACCGAGCACCGTCAAAGTATCAGGAAGCGTGCCGAAAAACACAAAACCGTAGATGACAGCCCAGACCAGCAGCAGATAGGTGAACGGCTGGATGACTACAGCGGGGGCCTGGGTGAGGGCGGTGATGTACAACATATGGCCAACCACGCCGGTCAACGAAATGCCTCCCATCAGCAACGCGCCATGCAGATCCATCGGCTGCCATTGCGTGATGCCGAACGGGGCGACCAGTGCCGCGCCGCCCGCTGCCACATAAAGCGTGCTGGTGGCGACCGAATCGTCACGACCCACTTTGCGCGTGGCGACGATGTAGAGGGCAAAGCCGAAGCCGGAGGCGAGCACCAGCAGCGCCGCCCAGTGCATCACGCCGAGACCTGGCCGGATGATGATCAGCGCGCCCAGAAAACCCAGGGCAACCGCCACACGGCGGCGCCATCCGATCGCCTCGCCCAGCAGCAGTCCGGCCAGGATCGTCACCACCAGCGGCGTGGTCGCGTAGATGGCATGGAGATCGCCAAGCGACAGGAATTGCAAGGCCATGCAGAACAGGTAGATCTCGCCGATGAGCAGGGCCGCGCGGGCCAATTGCAGCCAGAGATGCTGGGTTTTCAGAGCCCGCTGCAACCCGCCCTGCATCGCGGCCCAACCCAAGGCGAACACCGCAAACACGGCAAAGCGCACCAGCAGGAACTGCGAGATCGGATATGCGCTGACCAGAAATTTGGTCATGGCGTCCTGGAGCGCAAACACCGAGATCGCTGAGACCGCATAAACCATCCCCGCTGTCACCGAACGTGGTGCATCGATGCCAATTGGGGGTGCCGTGATGGCCATGGTGTTGCCGGGGTGGATGAAGCTGACGGAAGCGGTGCCATGGTGGGTCCGCTGAGGCCAGCCTTTGGGCACATGCCGGGGGTCGCATTCGAGCATGGCGGCGCAATGCGTGGCGGGCTATGCAAGGCGGCAGCACAAAACCCGAGAGGTCCGCCCATGCCCCAGAAGATCATCGTCTATTGGCGCGATATGCCCGCCCAGGTCATCATCAAGGAAGGCCGCAAAACCGCCAAGCGACAGCTACCCGAGCGCTTCGAACAAGCCATCGACATGGCTGCCATGCGGGCCGGCAAGCGCGACACCGACGCCTATCTGGCGGAGTGGCACAAGGGCGATCCCGTCATGGTCGACGGCGAAGATTTCGAAGCGCTGGCCGATGCCGCCGCCAAGCACCTGGACGCCGAGTTCCCGCAAGAGCGGCTGGTGGCCATCGCCAACAATGGTGGCGTATTGCCGAAGGTTTAGCCCCGGCTTCGTCATGGCCAGGCTTGAGCGGTGACCGTCACGCCTTCTTTTCCCAGCGGCCGGCCTCCGATTGCTGCCAGTAGGTGGCGTCGAGCCCGGCGGCTTTGACGACTTTCCATTGCTGGCGGGCGTGCGCGACCGCAGCGTCCTCGCGGCCGTCGAACAGGAAAACGGCCCGCACATAGGGCGACAGGTCGGCATGGCCGGCGCCATCGACCAGGAAGCGGACCTCAGCGCCGTTTGGGTTGTCCTCGCCCACGGTCAACGCGATGGGTTGGCTCGCCAGATCGCCATCGCGGCCGCTGCCGTGCGGCAGAAAACTGTCGTCGGCAAAGGTCCACAGATGCGAATCGAGCGCCTCGACGCGCTCAGCCGAGCCTGCCTGCACCACGGCGCGCCAGCCTTTTGCCAGCGTCCGTTCCAGCAACTCGGGCAACACGCTGTCCAGCGAGCGGTGCTCCAAATGGTAAAACAGCACTTCGGTGGGCTTTTTCGGGGTCATCGCTCAAATGTTCGCGAGGCTGCAATTCGGGCTCAAATCTATGCGATTGTCCGTCCAGTCTGGCAATTGGAATAAGCAACGGCAGTCCGGCGTTCACCAAGCAGACAGGTATTGCAGCCTACCTGCGCTGAACTGGGAATACTGCACCTGACGCAGATCCGTCCTGGGCCAGTTGTCGTTCAACGTTTACTATCCTTTTTCAGGAGGTCTTTATGAGCTTGCGCCCACTCTCATCGATTATATTCGCTGGCCTCACGTCGGCTGCCGTGTTGTGCAGCTCCGTCGCTTTTGCCGTAGGCACGGCACCAACGCCATCACCGGCACCAACTGCTGGTGCGTCCGGGGGGGGCTACGGTGGTTCACACAAGGCCAAGACGTCGTGCTCGAAATACGGCAAGAGCACTGCGGCCTATAAGAAGTGCCGCAAAGCTGCCGGATACGCCATGAATAATGAAGAGTTGTACGCGGCTGGCTATCAATTGGCCAAAGCTGGCGACTACCAGGGTGCGCTGGAGTTTCTCAATGACGGCACCGACAAGAATGACACACGATTTCTCACCATGATCGGCTATTCCACCCGCAAACTTGGCAAGGTCGATGAAGGCATGGCGTTCTACGCTCAGGCCCTTGCGATTGACCCCAATTCGGTGACCACGCGCGAATATCTTGGCGAGGCCTATCTGCAGAAGAAGGATGTCTCCAGCGCCAAGGCGCAGCTGGTGGAAATCCAGAACCGCTGCGGCACCACTTGCGAGAGCTTCACCGAGCTCAACACCAAGATTGCCGAGTATCAATCGGGCCTGTAGGCTCTGCTGGAAACGATGAAGGTACCGAGGCCTCTCCCCGATTGCGGGCAGAGGCCTTTTGTTTGCGACCTCGCGAATTGCCCCGGGCTCGACAAGCTGCCGCCCCGATCTTACATACCCCTGGGGGATGGGAAGTGTGATGCGTCATTCGAGGGGCTGCGCCGTGCGTCTGACGATCCGGGGATCTGGCCAATGACGCTGCTAGACAGTGGCACGCGCCGCTTCCGGCTGTGGCCGTTGGCGAGCGCGCCAGCCGCCCTGCTGACCCAAACCGATGCGCCCGCCACCCCGGCCCCGCGCTCCGAACATGTCACCTGGGAATCTGAAGCCTTCATCCCCGTCTCGCGCTTCGAGATTGCCGAGCGCATGGTGACCTCGGGCCAATGGGGTGCCGACAGCCCCGACACCATCCGGCGGCTGTTCCGCTATATGTCGGCCTGGCGGCATGTGGTCTACAAAGAACGGCTGGATGAGTTGGAGCAGACCTATCAGCCGTTCAGTCCCGAAACCGATCTTTTGCGCGTGGGCGAGTTCACGGCCGCGCAGCAGGCCGACTACCGGGACCGCTTTATTTCAGGCATGGCGCGGCTGCTGCGGCAGGCGAACTACATTGAAGTGCCCCGGCAGGACGTGCATTCGATGATGCGAGGCACGTCGCAATATGGGCTCGACCTAAAGGTGGAGCTGGAAGACTTTGAAGAGTGCATCATCCACCGGCGCGGCACCGATTTTCGCACAGAGCAACGCCGCTCGATGTGGACGCTGTATCTGTTCAAGCACAAAGTCCGGTTCCCGGTCTATCAGCGGCTCTGCGTGCTGTTGAAGCTGTGGCCCGAGGAAGAGCGTATCAACCAGGTGATGGCGGAGCGCAAAGTTCCGCGCTGGCGGGCGACCCGGATCGTGCGCAAATCCCGCTCGACACTCCCTGCGGGGCTGGACAGCGACAAGATCTATATCAAACTGTTCAAGGATATTCCGCACGCAGATCTGGAAATGCTGTTTCCTAATACCCAAGTGCGGTTTTCGCGGCTCGACAAGCTGCGCCTGGGCGGTTCGGCGGCCAGCGGCGTTGGGCTCGGCATTTTCGGGGCTTTCACCAAGCTGATGGCCGTTGCGGTGTTCACGCCCTATGCGCTGGTCATCGCGATTTTCGGCCTCATTGGCATTATCATCCGGCAGGTGATGGGGTTCTTCAATCAGCGCACGCAATATATGAAGGTGCTGGCCGAAAACCTCTACTTCCACAGCCTCGCCGACAACCGCAGCGCCTTCACGCTGCTGGCCAACCGCGCCGAGGAGGAGGACATCAAGGAGGAAATGCTGCTGTATGCCGTGCTGGCGACCGAACCCATCCACCGGCACGAATTGCCCGATGTGAAGGCGCATATCTCGAGCTATCTGCGCCAGCAATTCGACGTGGACGTTGATTTCGACATCGACGACGCGCTGGGCCGCCTGATCCGCGACGGTCTCGTCACGGAAGGACCGGACGGGCTGCTGGCGACATTGACGCCAACCCAGGCGCTGATGCATCTCGACGGCATGTGGGACAGCTACCTACATCCCCAAGGCATGGACCGCCGTTTGCTCGATGATGATGCCCCGGATGCGCGTAGGTAGTGTGATGGAGTTCCGGCGCAAGGCTTTCCCGCCCCACCCCCACCGTGTTCCTCCCCCTTCAAGGGGGAGGAGAGGCTCGATCCGGCCGATCGCGTCTTGCGTCCCGTCCCCCATAAAATTCTGGATGCATCAAATGTACAAACTTGCCGTTGATACCGATGCGGAGCGCGCCACCCTCCTGGAACAGGCGCTGCTGGCGCTTGAGGAGCCGGCGCTGCTGGCGGTGAGCCGGTTCGAGAACGGCGCGGTGCTGTGGCGGGTCGAGGCCTACTCGCAGGAGCCGGGGGATCGCCTGCGCATGGAGGCGATACTGGCCGGGCAGCAGCTCACGGACGCCGCCGTCTTCGAGGATATTCCGGCAACCAACTGGGTGCGCCATGTTGAAGCCATGCTCTCGCCGGTGGCGGCAGGCCTGTTTCTGGTGCACGGCCCCCATGACCGCGACAAGGCGGCGGGCCACGCTCATCCCATCGAGATTGAGGCGGGCGAAGCGTTCGGCACCGCCCATCACGGCAGCACCGAGGGGTGCCTCTATGCCATCTCGCATATTGTGCCGGCCCTGAAGCCGGAGCGCGTGCTCGACCTTGGCACCGGCAGCGGCGTGCTCGCCATCGCCATCGCCAAGCTGGCCCCAGCCGCACACATCCTCGCAACCGACATCGACCGCCGCTCGGTGGAGGTCGCGGCCGAAAACGCCGGAAAAAATGGCGTTCCTGGTGCCATCACGGCGCTGGAAGCCACCGGGCTCGATCACCCGCAATTGGGGGAGGCTTCTGCGTTCGATCTCATCGTCGCCAACATCCTGGCCGGACCCCTGGTCGCCCTCGCGCCGGGCCTGGCGCGTGCCCTCACCCAAAACGGCCGCATCATTCTTTCAGGCCTGCTCGACCGGCAAGCCGCCGAAGTTCTGCACGCCTACGCCACCGCCGGTTGCCGCGAAATCAACCGTGTCACGCGCGGCGAATGGGTGACGCTAGTGTTGGGCAAAGCCTGATACCGTCGAACAGAAATACCAACCCGTCATACCCGTGCGCGGTGCAGAGCCTCTTCGGCGGTGCGCCGCAGACGCCATGAAGAATGCTGCAGCGCATCCGGGACGACGGAACTTGATGGGTTGGAATACGCGCTCAGGGGTATGAGATCTGCGTTTCTCATGTTGCCGCATAGCGCAGTCCGCCTTAAAACGGCGGCATGTTGCAAAATTTTGATGATGCCAGTGATCCCACCCTCGGCCCTACGCGCGTCGCGGCCTTACGCAAGGCCATGGCCGCGCAAGGCATCGACGGCTACGTCATCCCGCGCGCCGATGAGTACCAGGGCGAATATGTGCCGCCGGGCTCGGAGCGGCTGCGCTGGCTGACGGGGTTCGCGGGTTCGGCCGGTATGGCGGCGGTGCTCGCGCGCAAAGCCTGCCTGTTCGTCGATGGCCGCTACACGGTTCAAGCCCGCGAACAAGTGGATACCGCCACATTCGACATCCACGGCGTGCAGGGTGAAAAGCTCAGCGATTGGATTGTTACTCACGCCCCCAAGGGGGCGCAGATCGGCTACGACCCGCGCCTCGCGACGCCTGCCTGGGTCGAGAGCTTTGAAAGCAAACTGACGGCGGCGGGGCTGGGCCTCAGGGCCGTCGATGGCAATCTTGTGGACGCGGTTTGGGCAGATCGTCCGGCGGCGCCAGTGGGTGCCGTGGCGGTGCATCCGGCCGCGTTCGCGGGCCTGGATGCCGCCAGCAAGCTCGCCGATCTGCAAGCCATTCTTACCAAGGCGGGGGAAACCGCGCTGGTCCTGACCATGCCCGATTCGATCGCCTGGCTGCTGAACATCCGTGGGTCAGACATTCCGTATACGCCGTTTGCACTCAGCTTTGCCATTGTGCTTGCGCAGGGGCGCATGGAGTGGTTCATCGATCCGCGCAAGCTGGACGATGCAGCTCGTGATCATGTGACCGGGATTGCTGAACTCAGGGAACCGGCTCAATTGAGTGCCCGGCTCGCCGCTCTCGGTGCTGCCAAGGCCAAGGTGCGGCTCGATCCGCAAACTGCGTCGCAATGGTTCTTGACCACGCTCACCGCCGCTGGCGCCACCATTAAGCGCCATGCCGATCCGTGCCAGCTCGCCAAGGCCAGAAAGAACCCGGCCGAACTGGCGGGCGCGCGAGCAGCGCATCTGCGCGATGGTGTGGCCATGTGCCGGATGCTGGCCTGGCTGGCGCGCGAGGCCCCTGCGGGCGGACTTGATGAAATCGCTGTGGCGCAAAAGCTGGAAGCCTTCCGGCAGGCGACGGGCGTGCTGAAGGATTTGAGCTTCGACACCATCTCGGCCGCCGGTCCGCACGCCGCCCTGCCGCATTACCGCGTCAACAACCGGAGCAATCTGCCGCTGGAGCCCAATTCCCTGTTTCTGATCGATAGTGGTGGTCAGTACCAGGACGGAACGACGGACATTACACGCACCATCGCGATCGGGACTGTGGCCGAGGAAGCGCGGCAACGCTTCACGCTGGTCCTCAAGGGCATGATCGCGGTGTCGTTGGCGCGCTTCCCCAAGGGCACGCGCGGTATCGAACTGGACACGCTGGCGCGGCGGGCGTTATGGGCGGCGGGGCTCGATTTCGACCACGGCACCGGCCACGGCACCGGCAGCTATCTTTCCGTGCACGAAGGGCCGCAGCGCATCTCCAAGGGCGGCCTGGTGGATCTGGAGCCGGGCATGATCATCTCGAACGAACCCGGCTACTACAAGGAAGGCCACTATGGCATTCGCATCGAGAACCTCGTCATCGTGACGGAGGCCGCGCCGATCCCCGGCGGCGACCGGCCGATGCTCGGCTTCGAGACGCTGACCCTCGCCCCCATCGACCGCCACATGATTTTGGCGGACATGCTGAGTGCGGAGGAAAAACGCTGGTTCGATGCCTATCACGCCCGCGTGCTGGCGGAGATCGGCCCGCAGCTGGACGGACCAGACCGGGCCTGGCTCGAAACGGCGACGGCGGAGCTTTAGGGCCTGCAGTTTCTCGGTAGCGCACACAAACAGCTTAGTGATTATCATTGAAGTGACATCGGTTCTGTTTTAAAAGGACGCTGCCCATGATCACGGGCAAGACGTTGTTGGATTTGGGCTATGCGCCCGGCTCGTGGTTCAAGCCTGCAATCGCAGCGGCTGAGGCGGCACGGCTCGCGGGCAGCGATGAGGCGGCGATCTGTGCGCTGATTGAAGGCTTTGCGCCCAAGCCCGTGGTGACCGTGCCATTGCGCGTGCGTGGCGCCCTCAGCTACCATATGAACATCCGGGCTGAGACGCCGGAAGAAACCGAGAACGTCGCCATGGTCGAGCGGCACATGGCGGAGTTGATGCGTGTGCCAACCGTTGTCGCAGGTGCGGTGATGCCCGATGCCTGCTCGTCGGGCTTGGCGCCGGGCACAATTCCGGTCGGCGGCGTGATCGCGGCAAAGTCTGCCATCCATCCCGGGATGCATTCGGCGGACATCTGCTGCTCGATGGCTGTCACCATCTTTGGCGGTGGCGCTGATCCCACGGCCATTCTCGATGCCGGGATGAAACTCTCGCATTTCGGTGGCGGCGGGCGGCCGGAGGGTAGCCATGTCCAGCCGGACCCGGCGCTGCTGGAAGCCTTCGCGGGCAACCGGTTCCTGAAGCTGGTCCAGGCCGCCGCAGTCGCGCACTTCGCCACGCAAGGCGATGGCAATCATTTTTTCTATGTTGGCCGCGTCGCCTCGACGGGCGCGGTGGCGCTGGTCACTCATCACGGCTCGCGCAAGCCGGGGGCGATGCTCTACAAGGCGGGCATGGAGTGTGCGGAGGGGTTCCGAAAAGAGCTGTCGCCCGAAACCGCTCCGCACAATGCCTGGATTCCGTCAGAAAGCACCGAGGGTGAAGCCTATTGGGCGGCCCTGCAGATCATCCGTACCTGGACCAAGGGCAACCACTATGCCCTGCACGACATGATCACAAGCGCGCTGGGCCTCAAGCGCGTGGACCGGTTCTGGAACGAGCACAATTTCGTCTTTCAACGGAGCGATGGCCTGTTCTATCACGCCAAGGGCGCGACTCCGGCGTGGGCAGACTTTGCGGCGGACAGCAGTGGCTTGACGCTCATTCCCCTCAACATGGCCGAGCCGATCCTGATCGCGCGTGGGCGTGACGCCGCCAATGGTCTCGGTTTCGCGCCGCACGGGGCTGGCCGTAATTTCTCGCGCACGGCCTATCTCAAGCGCCATCCTGGCAAGACCGATGCCGAGATCATGGCCGAGCAGACCGTGGGCATCGATGCGCGCTTTTTCAGCGGCATTCCCGATGTGTCGGAACTGCCCGGCGCCTACAAGCCCGCCGCGACCGTACGCAAGCAGATCACCGACTACGGCCTCGCCGGCATCGCCGACACAATAGAGCCGGTGGGATCGATCATGGCGGGCGACTGGCAGCAGGACGCGCCGTGGAAACTGAGAAAGAGACGGAAGCAGAGCGCGGCTGTGTAATACCGCCGAGCTTTGTCATCCCGGATGCGCTGCAGCATTCTTCATGGTGTGGCGCGGTTCCGGGATCTAGTTTGCGGCTCTAGCCCCTGTTCGAACCACAAGATCCCGCGTCTGCGGTGCACCGAAGAAGAATCGCTGCACCGCGCTCGGGATTGCGCTGCGCACGCGATGACGGGAGTGAAGCGGTGGCGTTCAGTTGCGCAGGGCTCTCACTGCCCCTGCGCCACCAGTTCCACTTGCAGCGGCTGGCTCGGCTTTACGGTAAAATCCTGCGTATAGGTCTTGCCACCGCGTTCGGCGGCGACACTGTAGTCGCCCGCCGCTAGGATGTGCGTGGGGAGCGCCGCGAGGCTACGCTTGATGGTCTCGCCGCCACTGCCGAGCACCGTCCAGTTCGTGCCGGTCAGCGCCTCGCCGCCGCTCTGTTGCACGAGGCGGAACGTCACCTTTGATCCGGTCAGCGAGAACATGGCGTCGGTGATCTTGCCGGCCTCCACGCCAACGTCCGTCTGCACCGTGGCGTTGGCATCGCCATAGGTCGTGGCGACATGATAGAGGCCAGCATTGAGCCGGATGACAACACCCGGCTTGACGCCGCTGACCAGCTTCAGGCGGTTGCCGAACTGGTCCCTCTCGTCGGCAAAGATCTCGCTGACGACCAACTGGGCGGGCGCCAGATTGCCATCGGACAGGGTGGCGCCGATCTTGAGGCCGCCCGCATTGAGAACAAACGGCTCGGTGCCGCCCGCTTCGGTGATTTTCAGTTTTCGGGTGAGGTAGGCCCGGCCATAGGCGGCGTTGATGAGATACTCGCCCGCTGGCAGCGTGAACTTTGGTTGCGGTTCGCTCGAGGACGTCACCAGTTTGAGCGTCCCGGCAGGACCGCCTGCGGAGGCGTACACGCGCCAGACGACGCCGGCATTGAGCGGCGGGCCAGGATCGGCGATCTGCGCCGCAACGCTGATGCTGCCCATTGGGCCGTTGGCTGGCGCAAGAGCCACTGCTGGTGCGGCCGTGCCCGACAGACTGGCGAGTTCGTTGGCGGCGGCAGCGGCGTCGATCTCGGCGGCGGTTTTGCCCTCCAGCGGCTGCGATCCGTCGCCCTGTTTCACGACCAGCGCCAATGCGTCGTCGAGCGCTGCGGCGAGTTCCATCGTGCTGCCGACCTGCCAGAAGCCGCCCTTGGTGTTGTCGGCAACACATTTCAGCGACCGCAGCGCCTCGGCTTCGCCGCCACCGTCGATGGCGATGACATGCACCGGCACCGACAGTTTTTCCGCGATCTTGCCCGCCGTTTCGCACGGGTCGGCGTGGCACGACTCCGGGCCACCCGCGATCAGGATGATCGCCGTTTTGCCATCGACAATATCCTTGCCCGAGGCCGCCGCCGCCAAGGCTGCGCTAACCGGCGCGTCGCCTTTGGTTTTCAAGGTGCCAAAGAGTTCGCTGATGGGCGAATTTTCGGCCGGCAAAAGGAGTTGCATCCGATCCAGAGTCTTGCACGAGTCCTGGCCGCTGATCTGATGGCCATAAACCAACAGTCCGGCTGATAGCTTGCTCGCATGATTGGGCAACACGCTGGCGAGCGCGTTGCTTGCCGCCGCCAGCTTCTTGCTGCCGCCCAGCAGTTCGCCCATGTAGGAGGTGGAATCGACAACAAAGAGCACGCGCATGCGGACCGCCGCGGCCGAAGCAGGCAGGGTGGTTACCAGGGCCAACGCCAAGATGAGGCCAATCATACCGGCGAGAGGACCTCGCGACCCCTCATGCCGAGACGGGACCGTGTTGGACGTGCTGATGAAGGTCCCGCGTGCAAGATCCCGGATCCGCGCTGCACCATGAAGAATACTGCAGAGCATCCGGGATGACGCGGTACTTTCGCTCGCGGGTATCAAACAATAGAAGTGAGGTCGCATTGGCGGTCGCGCTCAGGGGTGGTTGGGTCCGTTGAGACCCGTCTGTTACGGTTGAACATCGACGGTTTTGCGTTCGTTGGCGCCGAGTGTGACACGGGCGCTGGCATCGTGTCCGGCCCGGATGGCATGGATCTCATAATCGCCAGGGGCCAGCGCAATCAGCGGTGCCGGGCTAACGGTCGACCACAGTACCGGACCCTCCGGCGTCCGGATTTCCCAGAACACATCAATCGCATTGGTGTCGTCGCCAGCAAATCGCAGGTCCATCAGGGCGGCCTTCTGCGGCAGATCGACCCGCGTGTCGGTTCCCGGCCGGATCGACGCTTCCAGGGTGGTGGACACATTCACCAGACCCACGCGGCCCGTCACCCGGTAGCGTCCGGTTTCCAGTTCGAGAGACGGGTTCTTCTGGCTGCTGCGCGCTACCACGCCTTGCGGTGCTCCTGCCGTATCCAATCGTTCAACGGTGTAACTGATCAGGTCCTCGGGCAGCGTGTCCGGGTTGGCGAGGCCGAGCGTTGCCAGCCGCAGCCGGCCTGTTGCCATCGGCAGCGCCAGCCGCGTCGTCTCGCCGGCCTTGACGACCGCATCGACGCGCACCTGCGCAGCGCCTTGCCGGGCCAGCACATGATACGCGCCCGCCGCCAGATCAAAACTCGGGCTGGCCATCGCCGACCGGGCGACATCGCGCTGGCCAAGCGGCTGATCGGGATCATCTTCGCTGATGAAGTAGGTGGTGTTGACTGCTCCAGGCCCAGAAGCAGGCAACGGGGCATCGATTTGCAGCACGCCCGTCGCCATGGCGAAATCGGCCACCGCATCCTTGCCCGCCGCCAGCGACACCGTGCGCTCGACCCGCAGGCTGCCGCGCTCGCCGACGATCCGGTACTGTCCTGCGGGTAGCAACAGCGGTAGCGGCAGGCCCCGCAGCAGCGTCACCGTCTCTGCCGGCGTTCCCGCAGCGTCACTGACCCTGGACACCGTATAGGAAATGTCGTCGAGTTTGTCCTCGGGCTTGTTGGCGCTCGCGGTCAGCCTGAGATTGCCAGCGTTGAGGATCACGGCGAGATCGGTGCTGGCATCGGCTTTGATTTCGGCACTCTGATGCAGGCGCACGAGCCCAGCTGACGCCTCAACATCGTAGACGCCCGGCGGTAGATCGGCGACGGCCGTGGGCGATTGCGCTTCGAACACGACTGGCCCCGGCTGGCCACCCTCCTGCGCCTTGCGCACGCTCCAGGCCACTGCCTGCGTCCAGGCCGGTCCACCATCGGCCAACTGAGCCGACAGGTGCAGGCCCGAGCTTTGCGCGCTGGCGGGCAGCTTGCCCGGCACGAGCGCGGGCAGTGGCGGTGCTGTCAGACCCGCGAAAGCTTCGCGCAGGGCCGCTTCCATATCGTCCATCGAGGTCGCGAGCACCATGCGGCCGTGCCCCGCCGAGGCAATACAACTCAATTGCTTGCTGTCCACCTCGGTGATGCCGATGCCCAGCACATCAATGGAGAGTTGCGGATTGGCGGCCACCAAGTCTGCTGCCATTGCGCAAGGGTCCTGCTGGCAGCTATCGGCCGCCCCCGCCATCAGCAGGATTTTGCCCCCTCCGCCTGGCGTGGACCCAAATGCCGACGCCGCCACCTTCAAGGCCTCTGACACCGGCGACGCGCCTTTCGGGCGGACACTGAAGGCGGTGCGCAGAAACCGGCCGGGATCGAACGGTTCAGGCTGGCGCAGCAGTTCCACATCATCGCAGGCGGCACGGCGGCGGTGCCCGTAGGCCACCAGCCCGATCTCGGCCTCCGTCAGCGGCTGCGCCATCACCGACTGCATGTTTTTGCGTAGGAGGTAGTATTTCTTGAAGCCATCGATGGGCAGCAGCATCGAGGCCGAGCTGTCCAGTACCACGACGGCGCGGCGGACCGGCTCTGTTTCAGCCATCGTGGCCGTACCCGTGAGGCACAGCGCGGCAAACGCCAGGAGAAGGGCACGGAATGTGGACATGGCACGAGTGTATAGCGCGGACGCTTGCCCTGGCGAACAGCTTTTCGATTCGATCCAGCCCGTTGCGAACACCCAAAAACGCCAATGGCGAAGCCGTTCTTTGTGCGGCTTCGCCATCGCGCTCAGGCCCCTCGTCCCTCGAGGTTCTTAAATTCGTTCAATTGCTGCTGGCGGTGCGCACCAGATGGCTGGATTTTGCCTCGCCCGAGGCGGCGTCCGCAAATAGGTCTTTACCCAGGTCGCCGCCGCCAAACTCGTCCGACCAGATCATCTCGGCCACTTGCAGGCTGGGGCGGAACTGCATCCCCATGCCGTCATCATTGCCAATCGAATCATGTGCCGCCGTGATGTTCGGGCGCGACAGTTTGGAGAGGATCGGATTGTCGATGCTCGGCGTCGCGTCGATCAGCCCGCCCAGCGGGAATGGCCGGTAGCTGAGTTCACTGCCGTGGTCCTCGTCATAGCCGGGTGCCGACGCCCAGCCGGCTTGGTTGAGGAATGCACCATTCGTGGCCACCTGCGGCGCGGGCGGCTCGATGGTTTCCATTGCGTCCTTGGCGGCCACGGTGGCGTCAATCGAAAGTGCGCGCGCGGGCTTGGTGGCGATGGGCCGCTGAGCTTCCACGGGCTTGGGTAGTGAGAAGTCCACGAGGCTGGCCAGTTGCACGCCAGCGACCACAGGCTTGGGAATGCGCACGACGAGCTTGGCCTTGGCAGGCGGCGGCGCGACTGTCAGCGCTGGGCCATCGAGCGGCGGCGCATCGCCCGCGTTGCCAGACGCATTGGCCATCGCCAGCGTCACCCGCTTGGCCGCAACCGTCTTCACGGCGACCTGCTCCACCGGCGCGGGAACGGCGGCATCCACCAAACCCTCATCAGTTTGATCATCCGCCGTCGCCATTTGCGCGCCTGCCGGAACCATCTGCGGCTCCAGACTCGCCACCATCGTATGGTCCTTGGGCTCGGCGCGGAACTGATGGAACGCCGCAATCGCCTCGGCCATCTGCGTGAAGTGCGAGCGCGCATAGCTCACATCGGCGACGCTGATCGGCCGCCCGTCCTGCGGCGTATATTTCGAGTGTCCCTTGGGAAACAGCAGCGCCAGCTCGGCGCGCGGCATCCGCGGCCACATCCGCACGCTACCGGTATCGATGTGCACGAACGGCACGCCGGAGGTGGGGTAATAGCCGACGCCGCCAAGCTCACGCACGAGGCCGGCATAGCGCAGTTTCTGAACCGGCACGTCCGGGAACGCGACATCCATCGCCTTGCCCTGGATATGCTGGCTGAATTTCGCCTGGCCGCCGCCTGCGTGCCGCAGCGCCTCGTTGGTCTTGGGAGAGCGATAGCCCGACACGAAATGGATGGGCTGCTTCGACCCCAGCTCCTCATGGATTTCCCACACGATATCAATCGTATGCGGGTCCATCTTCGTCGCCTCGTTGCGGCGCCAGTCGCGCATGAACCAGTTCAGCTTGTCGAGCGCCTCGGGGATGTACTGGCCATCCTTCTTGTAGACGATCGAGATCGTCTCATTGTTGTGGATGTTGAACATATCGATGCGCCGCTCGGTAGTGTAATCGGCGCGCAGAAATGTGGCGCCAGCGAGCGATGTCACAATAAGGGCGGACGCCGCCAAGGCGGCACTGCGCGCATATCTGAACAAAGGCGTTGCTCCCCGTCCTCGAAACTACCGCGAACCGCTCTCACGGTTCTCGTCTTTCGGGTGCCGGCCACTCCCAACTCGAAGCCGGTCCCTGGCCCGGGACCTGCTCACACACACTCGTGAGCATCCCGGGTATTCGTTAAGTTTCAGTAACGTTGACAAATGCGAAACAAGCGGGGCAGACCTGCGGCGATTTTGCGGCAGGGGTGTGGAATCGTTGATAAGGCTGTCACCGCGCCGGCGGCGGGAAATGTAGCGTTATCAATGGATTGAGTGGAGGAGGCGGTGTGGGCCGGAGGGAAGGATGAAGGGGCTATGTCGGCCGTCTCGAAGGATGCGAGGTGGAGTGGGACTCTGCGGGACGGCAAGGTCAGACAACCAGTGGCTCCTAAGGGCGTCTTTGCCGTTGGTTGTCGTGGATCCCGGCCATCGCCGGGATGACGAAGGAGAGCGGGATGACGAAAGGGCCTGCTAAAACCCCGCCCCCTCCAGCACCTCACTCGCGGCCATCCACTCCGCTTCGGCCTCCTCCAGCTTTTTCCCCAGTTGGCCCCGTTCGCGCGACAGGATACTCGCCTGCACCGGGTCGCGCGTGTACAGCCCTGGATCACCGAGTTTGCGGTCGTACAGGGCCAATTCCGCCGTCAGCTCGGCCATGCGCTTTTCCGCCGCGACCACCTTCTTCTTCAGCGGCTGCAAGTTCACGCGCTTGCCGGCACCCTCGCGGCGCGCTTCCACCCGCCCGGCGCTGCTCTCGCCGACGTCCGTACCCGCCTTACCGCGTCCCTTCTTCCGGCCTTCCTTCCCGGCCAGGCACTCCTTGCGGTAGGTGTCCAGATCGCCGTCGTAGGTACTCACCGTCCCCCCGCGCACCAGCCACAGACGGTCCGCCGTCGCCTCGATCAGATGGCGGTCATGGCTGATCAATATGACGCAGCCCTCGTAATCGTTGATCGCCATGACCAGCGCCTGGCGGCTGTCGACGTCGAGATGGTTTGTGGGCTCGTCCAGGATCAGCAGATGCGGCTTGTGAAAGGTCGCCAGTGCGAACAGCAACCGCGCCTTTTCACCACCCGAAAGTTTCTCCGCCACCGTGTCGGCCTTGTCCGCCCCAAAGCCGATCACGCCAAGCCGCGCACGCCGCTGCGCTTCCGTGCCGTCGGGCATCAGGTCGCGGATATGATCATAGGGCGTCATGCCGGTGGGCAGGTCCTCCATCTGATGCTGCGCGAAAAAGCCAACCACGATCTTGTCCGACGCGATCCGCCGGCCGCTCAACGGCGGCAGCCGCCCCGCGATCAGTTTGGCAAATGTCGATTTGCCGTTGCCGTTCTCGCCCAGCAGGCCGATGCGATCGTCGTTATCGATCCGCAATGTCAGTCCACGCAGGATCGGTTTCCCCTCCTCATACCCCGCATTCACCTCATCGAGCCGGATCATCGGATTGCCAACGCCTTTCGTAGGCGTCGGGAAATCGAACGGACGCACCTGATCATCGACGATCTCGGCAATCGGCTGCATCTTCTCCAGCGCCTTCAGGCGAGACTGCGCCTGCTTGGCCTTGCTGGCCTTGTAGCGGAAGCGGTCGACAAACGCCTGCATGTGTTTTCGTTGTTCGTCCTGCTTGCCGCGCAGTTTCAATTGCAGCCGTTGCTGCTCGCGCCGCGTCTCCTCGAACACATCATAACCGCCCGTATAAAGAGTGATTTTTCCACGTTCCAGATGCAGAATTTGATCCACCGCGCGGTTCAAAAGATCGCGGTCATGCGAAATCATCAGTACCGTATGCGGATAGGTTTTCAGATGCGCTTCCAGCCACAGCGTGCCTTCAAGGTCGAGATAGTTGGTGGGCTCGTCGAGCAGCAGCACATCGGGCTCGAGGAACAGCATCGCGCCAAGCGCCACCCGCATCCGCCAGCCGCCGGAATAGGACGCGCACGAGCGTTGTTGCGCCTCATCATCGAAGCCCAACCCCGCCAAAATGGTCGCGGCCCGCGCCGGGGCCGTATGCGCGGAAATGTCAGCCAGCCGCGTGTGGATGTCGCCGATGCGGTGCGGGTCGGTAGCCGTTTCCGCCTCGTCCAGCAGCGCCGCCCGCTCCTTGTGCTGAGCAAGCGTCCAGTCGATGAGCGTTTCCGGTCCCCCCGGCGCCTCCTGCGCAACCATGCCGATGCGCGCGTTCTTGGGCATCGACGCACCGCCGGACTCCGATTGGAGTTCGCCAACCAGCAGCCTCAGCAGCGTGGTTTTGCCCGCGCCATTGCGGCCGACCAGGCCCACCTTGTGGCCCTCGGGAATGGCGGCAGTGGCCCGATCGAGGATGAGTTTACCCTCGATGCGGTAGGTGAGATCATTGATATGGAGCATGATAGGCGTGGGGATAGCCGAGGCCACGCCCGATGTCACGGGTCTGCAAGGTCCCGGATCAGCGCCGCACCATGAAGGATGCTGCGGGCGCATCCGGGAGGACGGCCAATTTACTCCTTGGCCGCGAACGTCATGGCCACGCCATTCATGCAATAGCGTAGGCCCGTGGGCTTGGGGCCGTCGGGGAAAACGTGGCCGAGATGGGCATCGCAGTTGGCGCAGCGCACTTCCGTGCGGCTCATGAAGAAGCCGTTGTCCGCGTGCTCGGCGACCGCGGCAGGCGTGACGGGCTTGGTGTAGCTCGGCCAGCCGGTGCCGCTCTCGAATTTGTCGGCCGACGCGAACAGCGGCACGCCGCAGCAGACGCAGCCAAAGGTGCCCTCGCGCTTTTCCTTGTTCAGCGGGCTGGTGCCTGCGCGCTCGGTGCCATGTTTGCGCGCGACCTGGTAGGCCTCGGGGGTGAGCATGGCTTTCCACTCGGCGTCGGTCTTGACGATGTTGGGGGTGGGGATGGTTTTGGCCATGGGGAGGGCTTTCGGGTTGGCTGTTCGGGTAACCTGCAATATCGGATGGCTGGAGGAATTTTGCGAGGGGCAGCTGCATTCAACCTCTCGCGAGGGTACCGTGAAGTAGTAAATTCCGCTGAATGAGCTTAAATCGGCGCGAACCATCACCGGATGAGCGGGAATGAGCACGCAATGATCACCAAAGAGCTCGAACCATGCCTGGTTTGAACGACATTCGTGGCCTGCGATTTGGTCCCATCGGCAGATGCGCCACACATATTGTGGTCGACATGCAACGCCTGTTCGCCGAGCCTGGCGAGTGGCAGACCGCAACCTTGCCCGGCATCATTCCGGCCATCGCGCGGATCGCCGCGCACTGTCCGCAGCGGACACTCTTTTCGCGCTTTCTGACGCCGGAGCGGGCCGAGCTGGCGCGGGGCCAATGGCGGCAGTATTACGGCCGCTGGGGCTCGGTTACGGGCGAGCGGCTGGCCCCCGGGATGCATGATCTGGTGCCGGAATTGGCGGGTTTTGTGCCACCCGGTGTGCTCATCGACAAGTTCGGACATTCCTGCTTCGACGCCCCGGCTATGCTCACGGCGGTCAAAGCCATGCATACAGATTGCCTGATCGTAACGGGTGTCGAAACCGACGTCTGCGTGCTGGCGACGGTGCTGGATGCGATCGACCTCGGCCTGCGCGTGATCCTGGTCGAGGACGCCATCACCAGCAGCAGCGAGGCCGGGCATAAGGCGGCGATGGAGGCGATCTATCCGCGCTATGATATGCAGATCGAAGTGCTGACAACCGATGCCCTGCTGACGGCCTGGAAGGACTGAAAAGCCAATGTCTATCGCAGTTTTCGGCAGTATCAATGTGGACGTGACAGCCTATTCGGAGCGGCTTCCCGCGCCCGGCGAGACCATTCACGGGACAAGCTATGTGCTGGGGCTGGGCGGCAAGGGTGCGAACCAGGCGGTGGCGGTGGCGCGGCTTGGGGCTGAGCTGGCGTTTGTCGGCCGCATCGGCGTGGATGCGTTCGGCGTGCTGGCGCGGAGCGAATTGGAGCGGTACGGAGTTTCTACAAGCGCGGTGGCCGAGGATGCGGAGGCGGGCACCGGCATCGCCATCATCGCGGTGGATGCCGCCGCGCAGAACTGCATCACGGTGATCGCGGGCGCGAATTTTGTGGTGGGCGAGGCGGAAGTGGTGAAACTGGCTGCGATGCCGTCACCGAAAGTCCTGCTCTTGCAACTCGAAGTGCCTACCGAAGCCAACGTCGCCGCCGCCAAAGTCGCCCGGGCGTGCGGCGCGGTGGTCGTACTGGACCCCGCGCCAGCCCCGAAATCCGGGCTTTCCGATGCGTTATTGCGCCATGTCAGCGTCATCACGCCCAACGAGGTGGAGTGTGAGGCACTCACCGGTATCCGCCCCGATAGCGTCGTCGAAGCAGCTCAGGCGGCTACCATTTTGCAGAAACAAGGCATCCAGTCGATCATTATAAAGATGGGTGCCAAGGGCGCGTTCTGGCGCAGCCCCGAAGGCGAAGGGCATGTGCCGCGATTTGCTGTTGCAGCCATCGACACCGTGGCAGCGGGTGACTGCTTCAATGGCGGTTTGGCCTATGCGCTGGCCGAGGGGCGGCCGTTCGGCGAAGCGGTACGGTTCGCGTCGGCCTGCGGGGCGCTGTCCACCACCAAACGCGGAGCCGCCGCCGCTGCGCCGTTGTTGGCGGAGGTGGAGGAGTTACTGTCCCGAGCGTGAGGGCACCGTTGACGGACGGGCGAACGCCGCTCGCCCCTCCATCGCACCGGCCTCCCGTCCCTCTCGGCTCCTTCGCTGCACTCTCGATGTAGGGGCGACGGGCCGTCGCCCGTCCATCAACGGCATCCAAACTCGACATTGAATTCATTTCGCAGGACCCCGACTCTCTATAGACCCTATACAAAAACATTCGCCCCAATGGAGCCCAACTGCCATGAATATCTGCATGATCGGCGCGGGCTATGTGGGCCTGGTCTCGGCTGCCTGCTTTTCCGAATTCGGTTTCCAGGTTGTCTGCATCGACAAGGACCCGGCGCGGGTAGCCTCGCTGAAGCGCGGCGAGGTGCCGATTTTCGAGCCCGGCCTCGATGATCTGTTGGCGCGCAATCTGGCCGCCGGGCGATTGCGCTTTACCGGCAGCTACGATTCGGCGGTGGGTGACGCGGATGTGATTTTTCTTGCGGTCGGCACACCGATGCGGCGCGGCGACGGGCACGCCGATCTCTCGTATGTGTTCCAGGCCGTGGCCGACATCGCGCCGCATATCAAGAAATTTGCCGTCATCACCACCAAATCGACCGTGCCCGTCGGCACCAGCCGCGCGATTGAGAAAAAGCTGAAGGAGCTTAGGCCCGACGCCGAATTTGCCGTCTGCTCGAACCCGGAATTTCTGCGCGAAGGCTCGGCCATCATCGACTTTACCCATCCCAACCGGATTCTGGTCGGCTGTGATAACGACAAGGCGCGGGCTGTGATGGAGCGGCTCTACAAGCCCCTGAAACTGCGTAATGCGCCGCTGCTGTTCACCAGCCCGGAGTCAGCCGAACTCGCCAAATACGCGGCCAATGCGTTCCTGGCCATGAAGATCAGCTTCATCAACGAGATTGCGGATCTGTGCGAAGAGGTGGGCGCGGACGTGCATGAGGTGGCCAGCGCCATCGGCTCTGACGACCGGATCGGCGGCAAGTTTCTTCATCCAGGGCCTGGCTATGGCGGCTCGTGCTTTCCTAAGGATGTAGCCGCGCTGGTGCGCACGGCGCGCGAAAGCCGGTCGCCGGTGTCGATCATCGAGCAGGTCAGCCGGGTCAACGACGAGCGCAAAATTGCGATGACCAGCCGCATCGAGCGGGCGGCGGGGGGCAATGTCGAGGGCAAGACCATTGCGGTGCTTGGCGTGACGTTCAAGCCGAACACGGATGATATGCGCGATGCGCCGAGCCTGGTGATTGTTCCAGCCCTGCAAGGCCGGGGTGCGCGGATTGTGTGCTGCGACCCGGAGGGTCAGCGCCATGGGGAACAGCAGCTGCCTGGCGTGACCTGGGCCAAGAGCGCGATGGCGGCAGCGGCGGGTGCTGATGTGCTGGTCGTCCTGACGGAATGGAACGAGTTTCGCGCTCTCGACTTCGATCAGCTCGCCAAGACCATGCGCGGACGTGTGATCGTCGATCTGCGCAACATCTTCCAGCCACGCGACGCCCGCGCCGCTGGGTTCACCTATGTCGGCATTGGCCGCAAATGACGTCGAAGCGTCAATGACGGCGTCGTATTCCGGGTCGCAGCCCCTTTGCTTGCCTGCCTTCTGCAAGACGGGCGCTCGCAGCGTCGTAATCCTCATCCGTAGCGAAAGCTATGGCCTCCGGTGTGCTCTTGGCGGATCACCTCGCAAATCTGCGATCAGACGTGACGTCTTTACTGATTGAGGGTACTGGCTTGGGCACCCGCCCACACCTCCGCGCCGTTACAAACCTGTGATATGTCCCGAGCCCTCCACAGTCATCTCACCCGGCACATCGCCGCGCATGGCCCGATGCGGATCGACCAGTACATGGCGGCGTGCCAGACGCATCCCGAACTCGGTTACTATCGCACGCGCGCGGCCATTGGCGCGGCGGGCGATTTCATCACGGCGCCAGAGATCTCGCAGGTGTTCGGCGAGATCACCGGGCTCTGGGCGGGGGCGTGCTGGCAGGCGATGGGCGCGCCGGAGCGCTGGCGCATCGTGGAATTGGGGCCAGGCCGCGGCACTCTGATGGGCGATGCGCTGCGAGCATTGAAGGTACTGCCAGCGGCGCGGGCGGCGCTGGAAGTGCTGCTGATCGAAGCCAGCCCCGTGCTGGCGACGCAGCAACGGGCTGCGCTGGACGGTTGCGGCATACCGGTGGCGTGGACTGAGTCGCTGCCATCAAGATTGCTTCCAGTCGATTCAGATGTGAATCTGGTCCCTTTGCCCACCGTCGTCATCGGCAACGAGTTCCTCGACGCGCTGCCCATCCGGCAGCTGGTGGTGCAAGATGGCCAATGGCGTGAGCGCTGTGTGGGCTTGAGTGCTGGGGGTGAGCTTAGTTTTGTGGCGGGCGCGAACGTCGAAGGCATCCTTGCAGAATTGCCGGAGGGCAGCGTGCGCGAACTATTGACTGGGGCAGTGTCATACATAAGCGGTCTTTCTGGTGCCCTGACCGGTGAAACTCTCGCGTCGTCATGGTCGGGCCTGACCCGGCCATCCAGCGGCGCTGATCCAGACATGGCGGCTGGGACGCTGGTTGGCCAGGTCAAGCCCGGCCATGACGAAGGGGGGGTGGCGATGCCCCTCGCCATGCTCTTTATCGACTACGGCCACACCGGCCCCGTCCCTGGTGACACGCTGCAAGCCGTGCGCGGTCACCGCTATGTGGACCCTCTGGACACCCCCGGCGAGGCCGATCTGTCGGCACAGGTGGACTTTGCGCAGGTGCTGGATGCGGCCCGTGCGATCGGGCTCGACGGCTATGGCCCGATCAGCCAGGCCGCGTATCTTGGGCGGCTGGGCGCGGCCGAACGGCTGGAGCGTCTCACGCGCGGTAAGGACGCCGGCACCGTGCATCAGTTGCAGACCGGCCTTGCCCGGCTGATGGACCCCTCGAGCATGGGCGCGCGCTTCAAGGCCATCGCGCTCACCAGCAAAGGCCTTGCGAGGCCGCCGGGGTTCTGATGGACTTGCGCCGCGCAACAAGATCGCAGTCGTCTTAGCATGGCCTCATCCCTCACAGCCCTCAGTCTTGCGGCCCTCCCCGGCATCCGGCACGGCTTCTTCACGCGCCGGGGCGGCGTGTCGGCGGGGTTGTACGCCTCGCTCAACTGCGGGCCGGGCTCGGGTGATGATGCCGCCGCAGTCGCTGAGAACCGGCAGTTGGTGGCCGCATCGCTCAGGGCTGCCCACCTCCTCACAGTCTGGCAGGTGCACGGCGCCACCGCCGTCGCCGTCACGGGACCTCGGGCCGAAGCGGCCCTGCCACGCCCGCAGGCCGACGCCATGGTCACCGCCACCCCCGGCGTGGCCTTGGGCGCCCTCACGGCCGATTGTGCGCCGGTGTTGTTCTGCGACCCCAAAGCCCGTGTCATCGGCGCTGCCCACGCCGGCTGGAAGGGCGCCCTCAACGGAATTCTCGAATCAACCTTAATGGCAATGGAAGCGCTGGGTGCCACCCGCGCCAACATTACGGCCGCCATCGGGCCTTGTATCGGCCGTGAGGCTTACGAAGTTGGGGATGAGTTCGCGCAGGCATTCCTGAAAACCGATGCAACGTATGCGCGCTTTTTCTACGAGCCTCGCCCTGGCTGCAAGCCGCATTTCGACCTGCCGGGCTTTGCCGCCCACCGCCTCAAGGCCGCCAATACGGGCCAGATCGAGGATCTTGGCCGCTGCACCTACCGGGGCGAATCGGAGTTCTTCTCCTACCGCCGCAACACCCATCAGGGCTTCCCCGATTATGGCCGCCAAATATCCGCCATCGTTCTGGATTGACTGATATCCACAGCTTGCTGATGCACAATGTCACGACTTTTCCCTTGTTGGCTGACGGTGAGGGGGAATCCTCGTGGACGAGGCGGCAGCGAAGGGCTAGAGCGTGAAGCAGTATTCGGCGCCCCGTTCTTTGTTGCGTATTGTGTTTACGGCATTTCAGGTCGTACTGTTTCAGTTCACGGTGTTTTGCGTAAGGCGCCGACGTCCAGCGGGATACATTTCAAGGGGGTCTCACCCGTGACGAACGCACGCACTTTTTTGGTGCAGCTTGGCCGCAGCTCACTTGCGCGGTGGGTCGCGGTCGCTTTCATCGCCGCTCCGCTCGCGGGCTGTGAAACAGGGTCCAATGTGCTCGGTGGCAACACGCTCGGCGCGGGCACATCGTCCGCAGCGGTTTCCGCGCCCTCCAAGGCCAAACTTGCGTTTGCCCCCATTGTCGGTGCGCCGGCCGCTGTCGCCGACATGCTGAAGGGCAGCATTGTCTCGGCCATGCAGAAGCAGAACGTGCCTGTCGCCGCCTCGGCCGCCGAAGTGCCCGATTACACCGTGCGCGGTTATGTGGTGGCCTCCCCTGACAAGGCAGGTACCAAGCTCTCCTACATCTGGGACGTTACTGACAAAACCGGCCAGCGCGCCAAACGCATCACCGGCGAGGAGATCGTTAAGGGCAAAAAAGGCAAGGACCCCTGGGCGCAGGTGGACCAGTCGATTGTCGACAAGATCGCAGCGGCAACGTCCACCCAGCTGATCGCCTGGGTGCCGATGACCGGCGGCGGCGCGGCAAGCCCGCCCGGCGTCGCCCCCGCAGCCTCGTTGCAACCAGCGGCGGCCAACCAGCCTTCGCTGCTGGGCTCGATCTTCGGCCTCGGCTCGACAGACAACACCGCAAGTGCCGCCCCGGCGCAGGCGACGCCCACGCCGTCACAACCCGCCTCGCTGTCGCAGCCCAAACCGGGCAGCCTGATCACCGGTAAGGTGGCAACCAACAGCCAGGCGCAGACCAAGATGGCCTCGCTGCAACCAGGCAACGCCCTCACGTCGATTGCGCCCATCATCGGTGCGCCCGGCGATGGTGCAACGGCGTTGAGCCAGGCCCTGCAACGCTCGCTCGCCAACAGCGGTGTAGCGCTATCGCCGTCGCCTGCTCCAGGCACCGTCAAGGTGCAGGGCCGCGTCGCCATGGGCCAGCCGGCTGGCGGCAAGCAGACCATCAAGATCGAATGGCAGGTGTTCGACGTCGATGGCACCAAAAAGGGCACTGTCTCGCAGAACAATGTCATTCCGCAAGGCTCGCTCGACGGCACCTGGGGCAAGACCGCCGATGCCGCCGCCGCCGCCGCTGCCAACGGCATTGTGGAGCTGATCCGCAAGCAAGCAGTGGCCGTCCAGTAGCGTTCTGCGACCCTCTATCGGCGAAGGGGCGACGGGCCGTCGCCCGTCTATCAATGTACGCCGCCGCTAGACGGACGACGGGCCATCGCTCCTACACCGGCGAATCGTGCCCTCCTCACAGTTTGCCCCGCGCCACCGCATTTGCTATGCAACTGTCATAATTGGGCAAAGCGGCCACGACGCTTCGCGCCAAGTCTTAGCCCCGAGGTCCTAAAATGAAGCTGGTCGCCGGTAACTCGAACCGCCCGCTGGCCGAGGCGATCGCGGCCTATCTTGCCGAGCCGCTCACCAAATGCGTGGTCCGCCGCTTCGCCGATATGGAAATCTTCTGCGAAATCCAGGAGAACGTGCGTGGCGAGGATGTGTTCATCCTGCAATCCACGTCCTTCCCCACCAACGACCACCTGATGGAGCTGCTCATCCTCATCGATGCGCTGAAACGCTCCTCAGCCAAGCGCATCACGGCGGTGATACCCTATTTCGGCTATGCCCGCCAGGACCGCCGTTCTGCGGGCCGGACCCCCATTTCAGCAAAACTGGTCGCCAACATGATCACCATGGCGGGCGCGGACCGTGTGCTGACGATGGACCTCCATGCCGGGCAAATCCAGGGCTTCTTCGACATCCCGGTCGATAACCTCTACGCCGCCCCGGTGCTGGTCGCAGACATCAGGGAGCGCAACGACCTGTCAAAAGTTTGCGTGGTCTCCCCGGACGTCGGCGGCGTGGTGCGCGCGCGCGCCTTCGCCAGCCGGTTGGGCGTGCCGCTCGCCATCGTCGACAAACGCCGCGAGCGGGCCGGCGAGAGCGAAGTTATGAACGTCATCGGCGACGTGAAGGGAATGCGCTGCGTGCTGGTGGACGACATCGTCGATAGCGGCGGGACGTTGTGTAACGCTGCCGATGCTTTGTTGGCCAAGGGCGCGACCGAAGTGATGGCGCACATCACCCACGGCGTGCTGTCCGGCGGCGCGGTGGCGCGGGTGGCAGCGTCGCGGATGAAGACGCTGACGATCACGGACAGCATCCAGCCGACGGAAGCAGTGCGGGTGGGCCGGAATATGCGTGTGCTGAGCGTGGCGACGCTGCTGGGCGAGGCGATCAAGAGCACGGCGGAGGAGAAGAGTGTGAGCAGGTTGTTTGATTGAGGGGTGCAACCAGTCAAACAGGAGTCGCGACCTTTGCCATTGCGCGCGAGTCGCGTTCATAAGCAAGCCCGTAAAAATAAGTGCTAATTGCCTTCAGCAATTTGTTCGCTGAAGCTGCCTTATCCGCCGTCCCTGTATATCCGCGCGTGATGGCTTGAATTTCGGATTTGGCCAATTTTCGGCTCTCTAGCTGCCGAAGTACGACCAGAAACGCCGCTTCGTCAGTGCCTGCCGCCTGAAGCGCCTTTACCGTTAGTTCTACGGGCAATAATTCCGCTTTGAGTTGGTCGAGAACCTTGGCGAGATCCTGATCCGCCTTCCCGTCCAGTAGTTTTGCAAAATCGTCCACGTCGCTGGCGGGCTTCGATGCGCCCGATGCGCCTAAAAGGGATCCCACGTCTTTGAGGGCTTGCTGAAGGTCCCGTATGTTCATTGTGCAGCTCCGGTAAGCGTTACGGCGACGCCCACCACTCCGCCGAATCATCTAGCTAATTATCACAGTCTAATTGTTCTTTGGGCGAAAATTTGACGTGGCCCGGAGCTGCTTGACCAAAGCTTCAACCTTCAGCTTGCTGGCCGGCACAAGGACTTTGCTCAATTTTGCAGCAGCTTCGGCAGCCTCAGCCGAGCCAAGACGCTTTGCCATTTCAGAGTAGCATTCCAGCACTTTGATAAGCTCGGCAACGGTCATAAGTTCATTTGCTCCGCGATTTCGTCGCCTAATGCGATGAATGCATTCCGCACTGCGGCATTGTCGACATAGCCAATGCCGCGGCCAGCCGCCTTAGCGAGGGCCGTGAAATACCGAATGTTGTGTGCAAACATATGTGACCGGCCATGCCAATCAGCAAGGGCCAATTTGGCACTGTCCCGCGCCATTTGTTCGTCGTTGGTAAGTGCCGTTTGGGACGTATTCGACGCGATCACACCGGCGAATTCGAGGCCTTTGTTGAGCGGCCGAAACGCATTGGCACGCAGAAGAAACTGTCCAACAGCGTCGACGGAGAGCGCGTCAAGGATCGTCGGTACAAGGATAGCATGGCTTGCGCAAAGGGCATTCAGCGTGCCTAAGCTCAACCTGGGTGGCGCATCGATGAGTACGATATCAAATTCATCCTGAACCGGTTTGGACAGGAGCAATTCGGCCAACCGGTAGCGCACATCGCTCGACTCTTCGCCCACCAGCCATCGCATCATCAAGCGGTTCTCGACGCGATCGAAGGTTTGACCCGATGTAAAAAGCCTTGCCCCCTTAAGGACGGCACTCAAATCCCTGCCGGCTTTTGCAATATCAGCACCGTGGAAACGCCCGTCCAGCAATGCATCAACCAGGATGGTTGATCCCAGAGTGATGTGCGCGGTAGTCAACATCGTCCGCGTCAGCGAACCCTGATAGTCAAAATCAATCAGTAATACTCTCTTGCCCCGCTTCAAAGCAAAGTAGGCTGCCAGATTGGCCGTGAGCGTGGTTTTGCCAACCCCGCCTTTCAGGTTGGCAATCATGAAAACCTTCAGTCTACTGTTGCGAATCCTGTTCTCGAAATCGGCTGGCGGAACCGGAGGCCGAAGCCGCCATAGCTCAGCTTCGTCCCCCATGAGTGCATCGCGGAACTCCTTAAATTTGGCATCCCGTGCTTGGAGTTCCTTGATCAGTGGACCATTTGCACCACTTTCCGCTGCAGCCCGCAATACAGCATTTTCCGCTTTGAGTGCGGCAACATCCTCGGATGATCGATCTGATGCTGCACTGGTCTTACGGAGATCATCCATCAAGTCTTGGGCTTGTTTCCGGGCCTCGTTGCGCTCATGATACAGGATCCTTATCTGTCCATGCGCCAAGGTCCTTCCAAGGATCCAGCCACCGCCGAATAGGGTTGCGACGACGCCTAGCCCAGCAGCCAAATCTTGGAGTTCGGTCCCTGCTATACTGATCATCATGCCCCCTTCACACTTGCAGCCCTACGGATGAATATAGCATGCTGCAATTGAAAGGCGCAATATGCTAAGATTTGCTAAAATCAATCCACCGCAGAGCTTCGCCCGTGCTCGACCTTCTCCCACCCGTCATCCTGGTTCGCGCCCAATGGGACGCGGACGCAGCCGTTTGGACCGCCGAAAGCACCGACATCCCTGGCCCCGGGGATGAAGCCGGCACGCTGGAAGTGCCGCAAGCCAAGCTCCCAGGCATGATCGCCGATTTGATTGACCTCAATGGGATGCAATCGGATCTGCCGGATATTCCGATCAGCATCTCGCGGCACACAGCCAATGCCGTCTTAAAATAGGCGGGCATCGATAGGAAACTCTGATTGTAGTCCGTATAACCCGCAAGCCAACCCTGTGTCCCATGCTCACCTTCTCCGCCTTCCCCCCCGGCCACACCGGCACCCTTCCCCCCAAAACCGTCACCCGCGACGAGGTACTCACTTTTGCCCGCGAATTTGATCCGCAGCCGATGCATCTCGACGAGGCGGCCGCCGCCAAGTCGCTACTGGGCGGGATCGCGGCGTCGGGGTGGCACTCCTGCGCCATGCTGATGCGGATGATCTGTGATGGGTTTCTTCTCGATACAGCCAGCATGGGGTCGCCGGGGCTGGAGGAGGTGCGGTGGATAAAGCCCGTGATGCCGGGGGATGTACTCACCGCGACGTATACGGTCAAAGAGGCACGGCTGTCGAAGTCGCGGCCTGATATGGGAGTTGTACGGATGTTCTATGAAGTCATGCGCCAGGACGGTGAGACGGTGATGACTTGGGATTGCACCCACTTTATCGGCAGGCACCTGGTGTCAGGCACCGGCTCGCCGCCGTACCGCGAGCCAAGCCGCACTGCCGGCAAAGACGGCGATCCGGTGCCTGACACCCAGTCAGCTGCACCGCCATCCCCATGAGCCTTTTCCTCGAAGACTACCACCGCGGCGACGCCATCGCGCTGGGGACGCACCTGTTCACGGCCGAGTCCATCAAGGCGTTCGCTGCGTTTTATGATCCGCAGCCGTTCCATCTCGATGAGGCTGCCGCCAAGTCCTCCGTGTTCGGATCGCTGTCGGCCTCCGGCTGGCACACGGCTGCCGTCTGGATGAAGCTGATGGTCGCCTATGAACTTAAGCTCACCACAGAGATTTTGGCGCGCGGTGAAACCCCTGGCCGGCTCGGTCCGTCGCCGGGATTTCGTCAGATGCGGTTTTTGAAACCGGTGCACGCCGGCGATATCATCGCCTATACAACCTCAGTGCGGGCGACTGAGCCATGGCCTGGCCGGCCGAAATGGGGGCTGCTGCTGTCGGACAATGCCGGCGTTAACCAGCGCGGCGAGACGGTGTTTATCTTTATCGGCCGGGTGCTGGTGGAGCGACGCACGCCCTTGGCGCAAAAGTAGCGCGAATGATCGCGAACGATACCGCAATGAGCCGGAATGATACCGGAATGAACGGGAATGAACGCTGAGCGGATGCCTGTGACCTTCCGTTGATGGCATTTTCGCCCCCATATCCCCGCCCCGTTAACCAGCCATGCTAACGGCAACTGTGCACGCCTGTTGCCTTGCCGCGCCCACCCTCTTAGACATAAGTGTTCAGATCTGCGCGCATAGAACAAAACGGCAACAATCCGGTGACGGCCATGCATCATTTTGCCTATAAGGGCGGCGAACTTCACGCCGAAAAAGTCAGCCTCGAACGCATCGCCGAGGCCGTCGGAACGCCATTTTATTGCTATTCCACGGCGACTTTGGAGCGCCATGTCAAGGTACTCACGCAGGCCTTCAAGGGTCTCGATCCGCTGATCTGCTACGCCGTCAAGGCCAATTCGAACCAAGCCGTTCTGACCACGCTGGTGCGGCTCGGCGCGGGCATGGATGTGGTTTCGGAAGGCGAGATCCGGCGGGCCCTGGCGGCGGGCTGCGCGCCTGCCAAAATCGTTTTTGCCGGGGTCGGAAAAACCCGTGGCGAAATCTCTTTTGCGCTCCGCAACGGGGTCAATCACTTTAATGTGGAGTCCGAGCAAGAGCTTGATTTCATTAGTGAAATTTCAACCCACCTGGGCGCGCGGGCAAAGATCGCTCTACGGATCAATCCTGACGTGGACTCGAAAACCCACAAGAAGATCTCGACCGGCAAGGGCGAGGTGAAATTCGGTATTCCGTACAAGGACGCGATGCGCCTCTACGCCAAGGCCGACCGGCTGAACGGTATCGATGTGGTTGGCGTCCACATGCACATCGGCAGCCAATTGACGCAATTGGCCCCTCTGGAAAAGGCCTTCACGCTGATGCGCCAGCTGGTCGTGCGGCTGCGCGCCGAGGGCCACGATATCACCCATGTGGATCTCGGCGGCGGCCTCGGCGTGCCCTACGATGGCAGCACGGATGTTCCGCCCCATCCCGACGACTATGCCGACGTTGTGCGCAAGTGTTTTGGCGGCCTGGATCTGAAAATCATGCTGGAGCCTGGGCGTCTGATTGTCGCCAATGCCGGCATTCTGGTGACCCGCGTCATCAACGTGAAAAAGGGCGACGCCCGCACCTTTGTGATCGTCGATGCGGCTATGAACGACCTTATACGCCCCACTTTGTATGAGGCTTTCCATGATATCTGGCCAGTGACGGAAAAGCTCAAGAATGCTGGGATTTTTGCCGATGTGGTGGGTCCGGTGTGTGAAACTGGCGACTACCTCGCATTAGGCCGCAAGATGCCCGCCGTGGCGACCGATGAACTGCTCGCGATCATGAGCGCGGGAGCCTATGGCGCGGTTCAGGCGGGCACCTACAACACGCGCCAGCTGGTGCCTGAAGTGATGGTGCGCGGTGACCAATTCGCAGTAGTCCGCCCACGTCAGACCTATGCAGAGTTGATTGGCCTAGATCGGCTCGCGCCTTGGCTGGCGCCAACACGTCCCGAACCGGTAAAAGCGGCAGCGCCCGCCCCGGCCATCGCTCGCAAACCGGAAGCCGCGACTGCGTCTGCTGGTGTGTCCCCGGCCGCCAAACGCACCCCAACCCGGCGCAGCTGACAGCGGTCGTTATCAGGCCATGTGTGGCGCTAGACAGGCCCTTCCCGATACCGTTAAAACCCGCGCGCACAGGTGCTCGCCGTGGGCCGGTTCGTGTGCTATATTGGGGCAATGACAGACGTCCGCACCGCTACTCCCGACCCGCCCCCGCTGCCCGGCCTCGGCGCCGGGTTTGAGCGCAAAATTCTGTTGAGCCGTTCGGCGCTGGCGCTCGAGCAAGCATGGCCGTGGCTTTGGCTTCCCGTGGCGGTTTTCGGCCTGTTTCTGCTGGCCAGCTTGAGTGGGCTTTGGCCGCTTTTGCCGCCGATTTGGCACGGTGCGGGGCTGGGCTTTTTTGCTCTTGCATTGGCTGCGGCCCTGATGCCGTTGGCGCGACTAAGCTGGCCATCGCGGGCCCAAGGGCTGTCGCGGCTGGAGGCGCTGTCGGGTCTGCCGCACCGGCCCGCGTCGTCCTACGAAGACAGTCTTCCGCAGGAAGATAGTCCGCTGGCATCGAAAACCCTCTGGGCAGCACATCGCACGCGGCTTGCTCATCTGATCGGCCAGCTGCAGCCGCGCGCCCCGCAGCCCCGCACCGAGCGGCGAGATCCGTTCGCGCTGCGGGCGCTCCTGCTGCTGACCGTCGGTACGCTGATGTTGCTAGTGGGTGATGCGCTGTCTGATCGCATTGCCTCAGCCTTCCGGTTTAGTTCGCCGGTCTCGCTGGTAGCGACGCGTCTCGATGCCTGGGTGACGCCACCAGCCTACACGGGCCGTCAGCCGATTCTTCTAAGTGATGGCGGTAAATCGGCTACCAGTGAAGTTCCGCCAGGCAGCCAGCCAATCGATGTGCCCGAAGGCAGCGAGCTTCTGGTGCGTGCCGCCGGTCCTGCGCATACCCAGTATACGGTTCAGGCTGTAACCGCCAGTGGCGGCGCCTCCGGGCCTGTCGCGGAACAGCCGAAATCAGACCCTGCCGTCGCGCTCTCTGAGTACCGGGTGGTACTCAGCCGCTCACAGACCATCCGTATTGAGGATAGTGGTGCGGCCCGCGCAGCCTGGATATTCAACGTGATCCCGGATCTCGCCCCAGAGATCACTTTGACAGGCGAGCCCAAACAAGGAGTGCGCGGATCATTGATCCTCGACTACCGGATCACTGACGACTATGGAGTGGCTGCGGCGGACGTCACATTCGCGCTGGCTGAGACGGCAGAATCCAAGCCGTTGAAACTCGCCGACGGCAGCGAGATCACGGCCCTTGGGGAAGCGCCGAAGTCGCCGTTGAAGCTGCCGAAATCGGCGTCGGCCAAGGACATTAAGGGCAAGACCAGTGTCGATCTGGCCGGGCATTTGTGGGCCGGACTGAAAGTCAAAATGGCCATGACCGCGCGGGATCGTGCAGGTCATGCGGGCACAGCCGAACCAGCGGCGTTCGTCCTGCCCGAGCGCAGTTTCCGTAATCCGCTGGCCCGAGCGATTGTTGAGCAGCGCCGCAAACTCGCATTTTCGCCGGGCGACTATCTGGACGTGCGGTTGGCGCTCGATGCGCTGGCCATCGCCCCCGACAAATTCCCGATTGAGCCGGCGTCCTATCTGGCGCTCCGTTCGGCCTACCGGCAGTTGACAGAAACACCGTCTACAGAGCTGTTCAAGTCGGTGACCGAGCAACTGTGGCAGCTGGCCCTGCGGATCGAAAGTGGGCGGCTGAGTGATACCGAACGTGCCTTGAAGGAGGCCGAGGACCGGCTGCAAAAGGCGCTGGAAGAGGGCGCGTCCGACGCCGAGATCCAGAAACTGATGCAGGACTTGAAGACGGCAATGAACAGCTTTCTGCGCTCGCTGGCTGAGCAGGGCGCCAAGTCGCCGGACAGTCAGGCCAATGCTCAGGATGGCAAAGAGCTGAGCTCTAAGGATCTGGAGCAGATGCTCAAGCGGATGCAGGACATGGCCAAATCGGGCAACAAGGATGCCGCTCAGCAAATGCTGTCGCAACTGCGCGATCTGTTGGACCGGCTGCAGTCGGGCAAGATGGCGCAAAAGGGCCAAGGCGGCCAGAACGGCCAGATGCGCAAGCTTTTGGATAAGTTCGGCAATTTGATCGGTAAGCAGAAGAAGCTGCTGGACGATACGTTCAAGTCCGGCCGTGACCGGCGCAACGGTGATGGACCATCACAGGGCGACAGCGGCGAAGATGGTCAGGGCAAGTCGCAAGGTAAAGGAAAGGGTCAAGGTCAAGGTCAAGGTCAAGGTCAAGGTCAAGGTCAAGGTCAAGGTCAGGCAGAGGGTGACGGCGGCGGCCTTGGCAGTCTCGGTCAGCGCCAGGGTGATTTGCGCGGAGAACTTGACAAGCTACTGGGCGAGCTCAAAGGCTTGAGCGGCAAGCAGCAGGATCAGTTGAACGGCGCAGGCCAGTCGATGGACGATGCGCAGCAATCGCTCCAGGGCGAAGATCCTGATGCGGCAGCGGAAAATCAGACCAAGGCCCTCGATCAGCTGCGCAAGGGCGCGCAGGCGATGGCCGAAGACATGATGAAAGGTCAGAACGGCCAGGCGGCGACGCGGCCTGGCAACGGTGATCGCGATCCGCTGGGCCGCCAACTCAGTGATCCCAGCAATGAACTCGATGCGGGGCAGGATCTTCTGCCCAAGGAATTGGATGTGCAGCGTTCACGCCGCATCATTGAAGAGTTGCGCCGGCGCTTGGGTGAGAACGCGCGCCCGCCATCGGAGCTGGACTATTTGGAGCGGTTGTTGAAGTAGGCAATGAGGAGGTGCTTGGCGAATGGTGAGTGGCGAATGGGGGTTCGGACCCCCCATTCGCAACTCACCATTCGCCAATCGCGCCCTTACCTGAAGTGCTTACTGAGCTTCAGCCCCTGCGCTTGATAATGCGAGCCCAGCCCCGTGCCATAGAGCGTTTCAGGACGTTCTGTCATCGGCTCAAAGACCAACCGGCCTATAGTCTGGCCGTCTTCCAGAACGAATGGCACCGTGTGCGAGCGCACTTCCAGCACGGCCCGCGCGCCTGCGCCGCCTGTCACCGAGAAGCCGAAGCCAGGATCGAAAAACCCAGCATAATGTACCCGGAACTCCCCGACCAGCGGGTTGAACGGAACCATCTCGGCGGCTTCGTCAGGAGGCACACTGACGGCCTCTTTGGAGGCGAGGATATAGAACTGGTCGGGATCGAGGATGAGCCGGTTTTCGTTAGGCCGTTGGCGGATCGGCTCCCAATAGTCAGCGATATCATAGGCGCCCGGCTTATCGACATCGATAACTCCGGTGTGCCGCTTTGCCCGGTAACCGACTAATCCATTGCCGCCCGGCGCAAGATCGACGGACAGATCGATTTTCTTAGCACTCGCCTCAGCAAGTTCGCCGCGCCGGAAGCGGATCTGACTCAGCCGCGACCCTGCCCGCACGACGATAGGAAAAGTTTGTGGGCAGATCTCCGCATAAAGACCGCCGCGATAGCCAGCCGGCATCTGGTCAAAAGCAGCAACACCATCGGCGATCACGCGCGTGAACACATCGAGGCGGCCCGTCGAACTTTTGGGGTTAGCGGCCGCCGCAAGACCGGTGGGAAGAGAAAGCTGTTCCATCAGCGGCACCACATAAACGCAGCCGGTCTCCAGCACTGCTCCAGCCGTGATATCAATCCGGTGCAATCCGAGCTGGCCGAGTTTCAAGGCCACAGGCTCCCCAGGCTTGGGCAGGAAACTTGCCCGGATACGGAAGGCCTCGCTGCCCAGACGCAGATCGAGACTGGCGGGCTGTACCTGACCTTCGGCAGCGGTTGCGGCAAGTGTCACAGCACCGGATGCGATCAGCTCAAGAATGGCTTGGCTCGGCAGGATGCCTTGGGGCAACGGGTTAACAGGCATAGCGGTCTTTCCATGGGAAAAAGTACTCCTGGGCTGTCGACGACATTCACCCCGCCTCCAAGGCCAGCGACCACGAGCGCACTGTCCTCAACCTGACCATGATGGCGGTGCCGGCGCCGTTGACAACATAGCCCGCGCCACGATCATACTGAAGGCACAGCGTTTCCTGCGCGACCGGATTAAAATCGTTCAGCCTATCGGCCCTTGCGTGCCAGGTGCCATCGATCACATGCAGCAGCATCAGCCCCGGCATCATCAGCGGTAACGCGAATTGCTGCACATCGCGCAACACGTCCACCTCGCACCGCCATACCCCGCGCTTGACCATAATGTTGAAATCACGCACCGGGCCGCCGATGAGTTTGCTGGTAACGTCCGTACCCCCATCGAAGGCGAATGGCGTCAGGGGCAGCAGCCGGTGCGTGCGGTTTGGCCCGAGCGCCAGCTCCATGCCACTTCCCTCTACCACCACAATCGTGCGGTCGATGCCTGGAAAGGCCGAGAACGGACCATCCTCTAGGACACTCGCCAAGCTGACCCGCCAGCCGAAGTCGAACGCGTCATTGCCATCCGCTGGCTCGCGCATGATTTCGATCGTGCTCCCACGCCCATTCTTCCAGGGCGTGGTCATATAGTCAGCGGGGGTTAGCAGACGTTGCATGGCTCGATGGCCCTCGTCCTATTTGCCCGTCCAGACCGGCGCCCGCTTTTCGGCGAACGCTCTTGGGCCTTCCTTCTGGTCGTCAGAAGTATAAAGAGCATCGACGGTTGGCAGTTTGCGCCGGTTCACCATCGCCATCGCCTGCAGGAACGGCATACCTTCCGTTTCGCGCATCACTTCCTTGATGGCGGCGAACACCAGCGGCGGACCGTTGGCAAGGAGCGTGGCCAGTTCGCGCGCACGGGCCATCAAATTGGCGGCGGGAACGATCTCGTTGACGAGCCCCCAGCGGTGCGCCTCGGCCACGTCCATCCAGCGGCCAGTGAGCAAGAGGTCCATCGAGACGTGATAGGGAATGCGGCGCGCGAGCCTGATGGTGGCGGCATCGGCAAGCGTGCCGGCCTTGATCTCGGGCAGCGCGAAGGTGACGTGCTCGGCGGCGATGATCATGTCGGCCGACAGCGCCAGCTCGAAGCCGCCACCCACCGCCATGCCGTTGAGCGCCGCAATGACGGGTTTGTTGAGCCCGATCAGTTCCTGCAAGCCGCCGAAGCCGCCAACGCCATAATCCGCATCAGGAGTTTCTGTACCCGCCGCCGCGCCCTTGAGGTCCCAGCCCGCCGAGAAGAATTTCTCGCCGCCGCCGGTGATGATGGCGACACGTAAGTCCGGGTCGTCGCGGAAGCTGCGGAAGGTTTCGCCCATCAGCCGGCTGGTTGGCGTGTCGATGGCGTTGGCTTTGGGCCGGTCGAGGGTGACTTCGAGGATGCGGCCGTTGCGGTGGGTACGGATTGGGGAGGGCATGGGGGGCTCCAAGACAGGAAGAAATCAGAGGTATTAGAGAGTAGGGATTAGGGACTAGGAGAAGGGTCAATCCGGATCAGGGCATCGACGGCCACCGCACCAAGGCCCTCTGGCCGGACCAGTAGGGGATTGATGTCGAGTTCTTGAAGCGTTGCGGCGTTGGCCTCGGCAAAGCGCGCGATGGCAAGGACGGCGGCGACGGCGGCGGCGAGGTCGCCTTTGGGGCGGCCGCGGAAGCCGGCCAGCAGCTTGGCGGCTTTCAGCGTGAGGATCGCTTGTTCGGCGGCGGCGGGCGTGACGGGAAAGAGCAGCGTGCGCGCGTCGCCGATCAGCTCGACCAGGATGCCGCCGGAGCCGACGACGAGCACGAGGCCGGCTTGTGGATCGCGCTTGATGCCGATGATCAGTTCCGCGACGGTGCCGGTGATCATGCGTTCAATGATGAAGGTATCGGCAAGGTGCACCATGGCCTCGACGGCGTTTGCCACATCGTCCGTAGTCTGCACATTGAGTCGCACGGCCCCCGCCTCGGTCTTGTGCAACAGTGCGCGCGAGCAGGCTTTCACGACGACCGGGCCGCCGAGAGATGAAAAGGCGGCGCGGGCTTCGGTGGCGTTGGTGACCAGCCGACCCTCGGGCAGCGTCAAGCCGAACGCCCGTAACGCCTGCTTGGCTTCCCATTCGCTCAGACTGGCATCATGCCCCGGGCTTACCCGCACCCCTAGCCCCTCCCCCATGTGGGGAGGGGCTAGGGGTGCGGGTCTTGGGAGTCCGAGCGGTGCAAATGGTTCGGTCCCCGCCCTGCCGGCAAAGGCAGCCTTCTCGATCGCCGTCAGCGCCTCAGAAATCCCCATGAACGGCACGAGACCCTCGGCGGCGAGTTCGTCGGCATAGCTCTCGGGCATGCATTCGTTCAGCGTCGCCAGGATGCCGGCCCGCGCGCCCGCCGTCTTGGCCGCAGCAACGAAGGCGTCGCGGGCGGCTAGGTATTCGCTATCATCGCAGCGGTCGAGGCGTGGGATGTCGAGGACGAGAACGCCGACATCGAAACCACTCTTCAGGACCTCCGTGAACGTCGTTTCCAACCGCTCGCGCTTGCCCCAATCGAAGGTGTGATAATCAAAGGGGTTCGAAATACTGACAATCGGGTTTACGGTCGGGCGGATGCGCGCGATGTCAGTGGCCGTAAACGGACGGAAGTCGAGATCGTGGCCCGCGGCGGTGTCGGCGACCAGAAGGGCTTCGCCGCCCGAACAACTAAGGCTCACCACCGAATTGCCCGGTAGCGGGCCGAAGGCATGGAGGACCTTCAGGGTTTCCAGAAGTTCGGGCAGTGCATTGACGCGGGCTACCCCAAGCCGGGCCAGCAGGGCGTCCATCACGTCGTCGGAACCGGCCAGCGAGCCGGTATGGCTCATTGCAAGGTCACGGCCTTGATCGCTGCGCCCGGCCTTCAGCGCGACAATACCGATGTCACGCTTGCGGGCGGCTTCGGTAGCGGCGGCAAAGGCTTCGACATCGGGAATGCCCTCAATCCACAGGCCGATGGCCGAGACCCGGCCGGTCGCCGCCAGCGCCATCATCAGCGCCGCAAGGTCGACCTTGGCCTGGTTGCCAAGCGTCGCGAGATAGGCGATCGGCAGCCCGCGCCGGTTCATGGTCGTGTTGATGGCGATATTGCCGGACTGCATGAGGATGGCGACGCCGCGTTCGGTTCGCGCGCCACCATGCTGGTCGGGCCAGAGCAAAGCTCCATCCACGTAGTTGATGAGGCCGTAGCAGTTGGGCCCTAGGAACGGCATGGTTCCCGAGGCGGCGATCAGTGCGCGCTCCAACTCAGCGCCTTCGGGGCCGGTCTCCTTGAAACCCGCCGCAAAGCAAATCGCTCCGCCCGCGCCGCGTTTGGCAAGGTCGCCCATGACGTCCACGGCGAGGGTCCGGTTGACGGCGACGAAGCTGGCGTCGGGCGCGCTTGGTAAATCTGCAACCGAGCGGAAACATTTCACCCCACGCACAAAATCCTTGGTGGGATGCACTGGCCAGACGTCGCCGGAAAACCCCATTTTCTGGCATTGCTCGACGACGCGCTCAGCCCACGCCCCACCGATGGCAGCAATGGAGCGCGGGGCGAGCAGGCGGGAGAGCGGAGTGCTGCTGATCGGGGCAATCTGGTGTAACTGATCCTCTATGCGGTGCTCAATCACGGGAACTGCTGCCAGAATGATCATGCCGCGGCAGAGCGTCTCGGACATCAAACCAGGGCAGCCGCTCGGTCACATGCACATGCGACGTGGGAATGAAGACCGCCGGATCCGTCAATGTGCCGATGTAAAGGTGGATTTCGCCAGGGAATCGCGAGCCCGCAAAACTCATCGGCGACCCGCATTTGCCGCAGAAGCTGCGCGTAACGCCGGGCGACGAGGTGTAGGTGGCGGGCGTTCCGTGCGTGTAGCGGAACTGCTTGGACGAAACGCCAACAAACGTCGCCAGCGCGGAGGAGGTATGGCGCCGGCAGCTTTCGCAATGACAGTAGGCGACCCAAAGTGGATCGCCCTCGAATTCGTAGGTCAGATCCCGGCAGAGGCAGTGGCCAGTGGTGGGCATGAGAACTCCAACAACAGTCATCTCATCGTTCAAGCAATACTACACGAATTCTGATATGTTACCAGAACAGAGAGATTATTGGTTGACAATGACAGCCCGGCACTTCTCTTCCAGCGCTTTCATTTCCTCGCGCGATTTCGGGAATTCAAGATAGAGCCGCCGGCTGCATCTGGCGAGCGCGGACTCGGGGGCGTCAACGGACGCGGGCCGGGCCGCAATGCGGACGCGGTGCGAGGGAAGCGGATGAACGATGGCGGGCGTGACAAAACCTTCACCAGCAAATTGCTCGATGTCTTTGACACACGCGCAGCCCCCAAGTGTCAGGCATCCGATAAGCGCCGTCAACGGACCAATCTTTGCAACGTTCATTGTCGTCATCCCCGCCATTCGTCTGGAGCGGAGCCTAAATTGATTCCCCGAAGAGATGTGAGTTTTGCACACGTTATTCACACCAACCGGCTCTGCTCCACTGCGGCTGCGATGAAGCTGCGGAACAAGGGGTGCGGTTCGAAGGGCCGCGACTTCAGTTCGGGATGGAACTGCACGCCGATGAACCAGGGATGGTTGGGCATTTCGACGATTTCGGGCAGCAGACCGTCAGGCGACACGCCGGAAAAGCGCAGGCCTGTGTCCTCAAGCCGCTGACGAAAAGCCATGTTCACCTCATAGCGATGCCGGTGCCGCTCGGAAATCCGCGTGCTGCCATAAATGCCCGCCACCCGGCTGCCCTCGGCCAACGCTGCCTCGTAGGCTCCGAGCCGCATCGTGCCGCCCAGGTCGCCCGCTTTCGAGCGCTTTTCCAGCTCATTACCCTTGAGCCACTCGGTCATCAGGCCAACGACATGCTCCTTGCACGCCCCGAACTCCGATGAGCCCGCCCCGGGGATGCCCGCCACATTGCGCGCCGCCTCGATGACGGCCATCTGCATCCCGAAACAAATGCCGAAATACGGGACTTTCCGCGTACGCGCAAAGCCGGCTGCGCGGATCTTGCCCAGCGAGCCGCGCTCGCCAAAGCCGCCGGGCACCAGGATGCCGTCGACCTGCTCCAGGAACGGCGCCGGGTCCTCGCGCTCGAACACCTCTGAATCGATCCAGTCCAGCTTCACCCGTACATTGTTGGCGATGCCGCCATGGGCGAGCGCTTCCGATAATGATTTGTAGGCGTCCTTCAGCCCCATATATTTGCCGACGATGCCGATTGTCACCTCGCCCTCGGGGCTGTGCACGCGGCTGGAAATTTTGGTCCAGCGGCTGAGGTCCGGCTCCGTGGTGCCATCGAGGCCGAACGCCGTCAGCACCTCGCGGTCGAGCCCTTCGCGGTGATACGCGATGGGTACGTCGTAAATGCTGGTCACATCCAGTGCCTGGATGACCGCTTCGGGCCGAACATTGCAGAACAGCGCGATTTTCTTGCGTTCCGACGCCGGAATGGCCCGGTCGCAGCGGCACATCAGGATGTTGGGCTGGATGCCGATCGAGCGCAGTTCCTTCACAGAATGCTGCGTCGGCTTGGTTTTCAATTCTCCGGCGCTCGGGATATATGGCACCAGGGTGAGGTGTATAAAGATCGATTCGCCGCGCGGCAGCTCCTGCCCGAGCTGGCGGATGGCCTCGAAGAACGGCAGGCCCTCGATATCGCCCACCGTGCCGCCGATCTCCACCAGCACGAAATCGACGCCCTCGTTGCCTTCCAGCACGAAAGTCTTGATCGCATCTGTCACATGCGGGATCACCTGCACAGTACCGCCGAGGTAATCCCCGCGCCTCTCCTTGGCGATGATGTCCTGATAGATGCGCCCGGTGGTGATGTTGTCCTTTTTGGATGCCGAGACGCCCGTAAAGCGCTCGTAATGCCCGAGATCGAGGTCGGTCTCCGCGCCGTCGTCGGTGACAAACACCTCGCCGTGCTGGGTGGGGCTCATGGTCCCGGGATCGACATTCAGATAGGGATCGAGTTTTCGCAGCCGCACACGAAAGCCACGCGCCTGGAGCAATGCGCCCAGAGCCGCCGATGCCAAGCCTTTGCCAAGCGAGGAGACCACGCCGCCAGTGATGAAAACATATCGCGCCATGGGAGAAGAGCAATACACGGGCTTGGCGGCGATTCGAAGCGGGGAATTGCGCAGCGTGCACAGGCGCAGGGGTGGCGGGGGGTCGCAGGGGGTGCCTCAAGATGTGAGCATCCGTTCGCGTCGCCGCGTCTCCTCGTCCGCCTCCTGCTTGTCGAGCATCGCGAGCCGCCGCATCAGTTCGGACATGACAGACGATTGGACTTTGCAAGCGAGCGGGGTCTGATCACACAGCACCGCCATCCGGCAGCGCCCTGTGCGCCGGCACGCGCCGTCCTTGCAGGTCTTGGGCGGCCCGCAGCGTCCAGCAGTGATAAAATCATACAGCCGGAAATGCCAAAGCAGCGCCGGTTTCGGGGAAAAGTAATGGCCTGCGGATGCCGTCGCAGGGTCTCCAAGCCCGAGTTTTCGCGCGATGCGGTAAAGCTCTAGTGGAAAGTTGAAGGGGAACATCAGCGGCAAGGCTCCGGGTTCGGGGCAGACTGCGCATGGTGGACGGGCTCGCCGGAGCTACCGGCAAGCGTTGAGTAACGGCGGGTGCGCGGACGCCGGATGGCCGCGATGGGTCGTTCATTGAGCAGCCTTCCGGCGCCCGCGCTTGCGGCGATTTTGGGCCGGGAGCGGCTCTTCCGGGCACCAGCGAGGGCCTGATTGCCACCCGCGTCGTCCACGCCCAGCCACGGGGCACCCGCCGCAGCGTCCCATTACCGGGCCTGCTGGCGCGAGGGACCGCGTCCCGGCTCTCCGGGTGCCCTTGGGGGAGTCACCCCCTCACACACCCGGCCGCCGCCATCCCCACCCCGGTCCGACGGCCGACACGTCCCGCCTCGGTGAAGATGAGTTGGAGTGTACGTGAAGTATTATTTTAGTAAAATTCAGTATAAAGTTGAGGTTAATCTGGAAGAGTTGAGCATTGATGGCTTGGCGTGTCCGGGCGCGTGCAAGGCAGGGCCTCTCGCCGTCGTAAGGCTAGGAGATGAACCGCCGCGGGCTGCAGCTTGGATCGCATGGGCCGAAGGGTGGGGTTTTGACCTGGTGCGTACAAACAGCCGGCCTCTTGCTGGGGCACACTGCTGGGGGATAAGCAACCGCATTGTCCGGAAGCGCCCCCTGGAGCCGCCACATCCGATTGGGCGTATCTGAACTCTCAGAAATCCCGAACTGATTCGACCGCACCTGCCCCCCCTGCCCAACCCAAATTCTCCCAATCCGCTTCCGGACCTGAATGGCATGCTTCCTAAGACCGCTGATGTTTACCGACTCGCACCCTTCACCAACGCCGCCAGCGGCCTGCGACAACACAGGACGGGTCCTGCCGGTCCGCTCCGGTCGGCCCTCTCAATATCGATCAATCACCTTCCCGCTCTCCCTGACGATCTTCCCGCGCCCATCCGCCAGATCGATCAGCAACCGCGAGTACCCCGTCCCGGCGCTTTTCTTGGTCGCGGATGCCACTTTGAAATCGTAGACGAAGGTGAGCTCGTAGACCTGCGCGCTGTTGCGCGAGGGGCGGATGGCGAGCGTGCCGGGCTGGAGCGTGAACTCGCGGGCGGGCCAGCGGCCGAAATAGGTCAGCTTGCTCTTGACCACCTGATCGAGGGCAACCGTTTTGCCGTAATAGCTGACTTTGCGCGCATAGATGCCACGCAGCACGTCGGGGCTGACATTGTCGCCCGAGAGATAAAATTCCGTCACAAAGCGCCCCAGCCGCGCTTCGATGTCGTTGCGGTCGGCATTGGGCGGCGGGGCGTAGGCGGTCTCGGTGCCGTCGGGGGCAAGGGTGGCGATCTCGGTGCGGGCGGGGGCGGTTACGGCGGCGGTGTCGGCCTCATCCGGTTGTCCGTCGTCAGCAGCGACTGCGGCGCCGCCCGTGCTCGGCACGGCGACCAGCCAGGCATTTGACAGCACCGCGTCGCCGGTGTGGCGCTGCGGATCGGGCACATCGACATAACCCGCAACGACGATGTGCTCACCAATCAGGCTGTCGAGCTTCTGCTCTCCGGCCGCATCGCTGGTAAGGATCTGCACCGTGCGCACGCCCTGCAGCTGAACCGGCGCGCCGTCGAGGTCCACGGCCATGGCGCAGGCGGGGTGCGCAAGCTGGATCTGGTAGCCCTTGAGGCTCTGGCCTGCGCCGCCCTGCTCGCGCATGACCGACAACTGTCCCTCGATGGGGCGGCGGTTGGCGAGGCAGCGGGCATCGGCGGGCACGCAAAGCGCCAGCAAGCCAAGGCCGGTCAGGATCGTTTGAGCCGCACGCATGGGTGTTCCTCAACTTGCTGGTGTCGTTTGTGCTCGGTTGGTCCAATAGCATCAAAATTGTGTCGGCGGGATGGAAGCGTCTACACTCCATCGGCCGCCACCGCCATCCCGGATTTTTCCATGCCCGTAAATGACCCGCTGCTCCAACCCTACCAGCTCAAGCATCTGACGCTGAAGAACCGCATCCTATCCACGGCGCATGAGCCGGCCTATTCGGTGGATGGGATGCCGAGGGAGCGCTACCGGCTCTACCACGCCGAAAAGGCGCGGGGCGGGATCGCGCTGACCATGACGGCGGGGTCGGCGATTGTGGCGGCTGATTCGCCGCCGGCTTTCGGCAATTTGCATCTGTATAAAGACGAAATCGTGCCGTGGTTGCGCGAGATGGCGGACGCCTGTCATGAGCACGGTGCGGCGGTGATGATGCAGGTGACGCATCTGGGGCGGCGAACGAACTGGAACAAGGGCGATTGGCTGCCGGTGCTGGCGGCGTCGCCCTTACGCGAGCCGGCCCATCGGACATTTCCAAAGGAGGCTGAGGACTGGGACATTGAGCGGATTATTATGGCGTATACGGACGCCGCCGAGCGCCTGAAGGCGGGCGGGCTCGATGGCATGGAGTTCGAGGCCTATGGCCATCTGATGGACGGGTTCTGGTCGCCGCTGACCAATGTTCGCACCGACGAATGGGGCGGATCATTGGATAACCGCTTGCGATTTTCGCTGCGGGTGCTGGAGGCGGTGCGCCAGCGCGTGGGGCCAGAGTTCATCGTCGGACTGCGGCTGGTTGCGGACGAGGATCATGCGTCCGGCATTTCCAAAACGGAAGGGCTGGAGATCTGCAAGCGCCTGATCGCGACGGGCCACATCGACTTCCTCAATATCATCCGTGGGCACATTGAGCACGACGCGCCGTTGCAGAAGGTGATCCCGATCGGCGGCATGGCGTCGGCGCCGCATCTGGATTTCTCCGGCGAGGTGAGGGCGGCGACCAAGTTCCCGATATTCCATGCGGCCCGCATCAATGACGTCGCGACCGCGCGCCATGCCATTGCGTCGGGAAAACTCGACATGGTGGGCATGACGCGGGCGCATCTGACGGATCCTTACATTGTCGCAAAAATCATGGCGGGCGAGGAAGCCAGCATCCGGCCGTGTGTAGGGGCAACCTATTGCCTCGACCGCATCTATGAGGGCCACGAGGCGCTGTGTATCCATAACGCCGCGACGGGGCGCGAGGCGACGATGCCTCAGGTGATTGCGCGCGCGCCGGGCGCAAAGCAACGCATCGTGATCATTGGTGCGGGGCCAGCGGGCTTGGAGGCGGCGCGGGTGTGCGGCGCGCGCGGGCACAAGGTGACGCTGCTGGAGGCGGCCCCCGAAGCGGGCGGGCAGGTGCGGCTGATCGCGCGGACGAAGCGGCGGAGCGAGATGCGGGGTATTGTCGATTGGCGGCTGGCGCAGTGTGAAAAGTCAGGCGTGGACGTGCGGTTCAATACGTTGGCGGACGAACACGACGTTTTGGCGCTGGAGCCGGAGATTGTTCTGGTGGCAACGGGCGGCCTGGCGCAGCGGCATCCGCACGTGGCGGGCGGTGAGCTGACGGTGACGGGCTGGGATATCCTTTCTGGCGACGTCGCTGCCGGCAAGGATGTTCTGCTCTATGACGATCATGGCGGCCAGCAGGGATTGATGGCCGCAGAATTCCTGGGCGATGCGGGTGCAACTCTGGAACTGGTGACGCCGGAGCGGTTTTTCGCGCCCGACGTCGGCGGGCTCAATCATGTGAGCTATATGCGGGCGCTGCAAACGCGAAAAGTACAGCTGACTATCTGCACAAAGCTGATCTCTGTTACGCGCGAGGGCAACCGGCTGCGGGCGGCGCTCGGCTCTGACTACAGTGACAAAACGGAGACCCGCCTCGTCGATCAGGTCGTCGTCGAGCACGGTACCCTGCCGCTGGACGATCTGTATTTCGCGTTGAAACCGGGCTCGCGCAACCTCGGTGAAATCGACTATGATGCGCTGATCGCTGGCCGCCCGCAGGTTATCGTCAGGAACGGGGCGGCAAAATTCCAGCTGTTCCGCATTGGCGATGCGGTTGCCCATCGCAATATTCATGCGGCGATCTATGATGCGCTGCGGCTGTGCAAGGATTTTTAGAGGGCTTACGGATGGATTTCGGGATCAGGGGCCGCAAGGCTATTGTCTGCGCTGCATCGAAGGGCCTGGGGCGCGGCACCGCCGAGGCGCTGGCGGGGGAAGGCGTGGACCTCGTACTGTGCGCGCGCGGAAAAGACGTGCTGGAAGCGACGGCCGAAGTCATCCGTAGAGAGAGCGGTGTTCCGGTGACAGCCATCGCCTGCGACATCACCACCGAAGCTGGCCGCGCCGCCGTGCTCGCCGCCTGCCCTGCACCCGACATTCTCATCACCAACGCAGGCGGCCCGCCGCCCGGCACATTCAACGGCTTCGAGCTCGAGGATTGGCGCAAGGCGGTCGAGAGCAACATGCTGACGCCGATCGCGCTCATCAAGGCCGTGGTGGTTGGAATGCAGGCGCGCGGGTTCGGCCGCATCGTCAACATCACGTCATCATCGGTGAAGAACCCGATTGCGTCATTGGAACTGTCGAACGGGGCGCGGGCCGGGCTCACGGGCGCTGTCGCCGCGCTGTCGCGTCAGACCGTCCGGCGCAACGTCACCATCAACAACCTGTTGCCGGGCTGGCACGACACCGACCGTATCCGCGGCTCGATGGCGGGCCGCGCCAAGGCGGCAGGCGTTCCGTTCGAGGAGTATATCGGCAAGGCCGTCGCCCAAACACCAGCAGGCCGCATGGGCACCATCGCCGAGTTCGGCGCCACGGCCGCGTTCCTGTGCTCGGCGCAGGCGGGGTATATCACCGGGCAGAACATTCTTGCAGACGGCGGCGAATATCCGGGGACGTTGTGAGGCAATTGCGACGTTACAACTTAGGTTGGGTCAAGCCTGTCGCGAGACCCAACCTCTAGGCCGAAGTTCCCCGAGTCCAAAACCGGAACCTTGTCGGTAAGCCATTGGGCACGCAGCAGTTTCGCGGCGTGAGGGTGGCGGCGCACGGCCAGATTGTGGTCATGTATGCGACGCACTGACTCATTCATGCCTGCGGCCAAT
>JANYHF010000103.1 GCA_025359185.1 Hyphomicrobiaceae bacterium
TCGAACTTCTCCAGTCTCCGGTCCTCGTCACACTTGGTCCGGCTCATCCAATCCCCCCAATGCTGCCCGCATTGAGAGGATCACGGATTACCGGACATATCGTGTGCTACAGAAACCGGACAACTCGTGTGCTAGCGACAGGAGAGCATTTCGGTCTTGACGCCGCCACGCCGGATCTGGCCAAACTTGACGGCGCCGCGCCAACACCCCAAGCCGTACTCGAGAGGAATTTCACTGTGAAGCACTTCGTCAACAGCCACGAAGACATTGTCACACAAGCCGTAGACGGATTGATTTTGGCGGCCGGCTCCGGCAAGCTGGCCCGGCTCGATGGCTTTCCAGCGATCAAAGTCGTCCTGCGCGCCGATCGCAACCTTGCCAAAGTCGCGGTCATTTCCGGCGGCGGTTCGGGGCACGAGCCGGGCCATGCCGGGTTCGTTGGCGAAGGGCTGTTGGACGCGGCCGTCTGCGGCGACATCTTCGCCTCACCCAGCGTCGATGCCGTGCTGGCGGCCATCCTCGCCGTTTCGGGCCCTGCCGGATGCCTGCTGATCGTCAAGAACTACAATGGCGACCGGCTCAATTTCGGCCTCGCGGCCGAACGGGCGCGCGCCATGGGGCACGCTGTCGAGATGGTGATCGTGGCCGACGACATCGCGCTGCGTGACAATCCGCGGCCGCGCGGCGTTGCCGGGGTGATGTTTGTGCACAAGGCCGCCGGGTACGCGGCGGCGCAAGGACTTTCGCTCAGTGACGTGCGTCAAGCCGCCGAGAACGTTTCAAACTCGGTGCGATCGCTGGGCATCGCTGTGTCGTCCTGCACCATCCCCGGCAGGGCAAGCCAGGACCGCATGGCCGCTGGCGAAGCCGAGCTTGGCCTCGGTATTCACGGCGAACCTGGTATCGAGCGTATCACTTTACCTCCGTCAGCGGAACTTATGACCACCATGCTGGCGCGCTTTGGCGAGGACATCCGCACGGCGCCCCGGCTGGCGTTGCTGATCAACAATCTCGGCGCGGTTCCGGCCCTTGAAATGGGGGTGATCGCGCGCGATATCCTCACCAGCGAGATCGGCCGCCGCGTCGAACTGATCCTGGGTCCGGCCCATGCGGTGACGGCGCTCGACATGCGCGGCTTCTCGATTTCGCTGATGCCGCTCGACGATGCGCGCGCCGCGATGCTGACGGCGCCCATCGCTGTTGCCGCCTGGCCGCAGGCGCAGCGCCCGGTTGCCGCCGTCCCCGTGCGGCCGCTGCCCAAGGCTTTGGAAATGATTGCAGATGCTCCGTCGGCAAATGATAAAATCCGCCGGAGCCTGATGATCGCCTGTGATACGTTGACGGATCATCAAGAGGCGCTCGATGCCCTGGACGCCAAGATCGGCGACGGCGATACAGGCTCGACGTTCGCGGCCGCCGCGCGCCGGATTGTCGCCGATCTCGATCAGCTGCCGCTTGCCGAACCCGGCCTGTTGTTCCGGGCCCTGGCCAACCGGCTGTCGCTGGTGATGGGCGGGTCCAGCGGCGTACTGCTGTCGATCCTGTTCTCGGCCGCCAGTGCCGCGATGCTGCGCGGCGAGCCCCTGGCAGAGGCGCTGCGGGCCGGGATCGAACGTATGCAGCACTATGGCGGCGCCGCCGAAGGCGACCGTACAATGATCGATGCCCTGCTGCCGGCGGTGCGCGCGCTTGAGGCGGGGGGAAGTGTCGCGGACGCGGCGGCGGCAGCGCAAACCGGAGCAGCGGCGACGGCATCGATGATCGCGTCCCGCGCCGGCCGTTCGAGTTACGTCGGGGCCGCCGATCTCAAGGGCGTGATGGACCCAGGCGCACACGCGGTGGCGCTGGTCTTTGCGGCGTTGGCGGAACAATCGTGATGCGGCGGGGATCTGGCGCTACGACGACCCCGACAAGGCCACTGCGGCCATCGGCAAGCGACGGTATTGCTCGGTAGTCTAGAATCCAGGCCGCAAGGGGCCGACGATATTCCGCCGGTTGAGCACGCGGCCGTTCCCGGACGCCAGCGTCCATTCCAATTTTCTGCTAAATCATTGATTTAGTGGTGCCGCCAACAGGATTCGAACCCGCGACCCCCGCATTACGAATGCGGTGCTCTACCAACTGAGCTATAGCGGCACGTGGCGCAAGGATTAAACGTTGCGCGATTCGATTGCAAGCGTGGCGAGATTGACGCCTCGCGGCTGTGGCCATAGTTTGCCGCCAAACCACCAAAACCAAACGTGAAAGCGAACACCGTGGCTCGCACGCCCAAGACAACCGCCGTGACTGATGCAAGCGCTGAAACTGCCGGACTTGCGCCCGGCAAAAAGGCCGATATTGCGGTTGTGCTCAAGCCGGGCCGTCCGGCGCCGCCGCTCGATCTGTCGCTCGCCGATCACGCCGCCACCTGCAAGGCCTGGCCGTTCGAGGAGGCGCGCAAGCTGATGGTGCGGCTGGAAAAGGAACCAAAGCCTGCCAAGGGCGTCGCCCCGCGCACCGTGCTGTTCGAGACCGGCTATGGTCCCTCGGGACTGCCGCATATCGGCACGTTTGGCGAGGTCGCGCGCACCACGATGGTCCGCAACGCCTTCCGGCTGCTCACCAAGGACGCCTATCCGACGCGGCTGATCTGCTTTTCCGACGACATGGACGGAATGCGCAAAGTGCCCTCCAACATTCCGTCGCCCGAGAAGCTCAAACCCTTTTTGCATTTGCCGCTGACCAGCGTGCCCGATCCGTTTGAGAAGTTCGAGAGTTTTGGCCACCACAACAACGCCATGCTGCGGCGCTTCCTCGACACGTTCGATTTCGATTACGACTTCATGTCGGCGACCGAGTGCTACAAAACCGGCTTCTTCAACGCGGCGCTGCTGCGGGCGCTGGAGCATTATCAGCCGATCATGGACATCATGCTTCCGTCTTTGAGGGAAGAACGTTCACAGACCTATTCGCCGTTCCTGCCCGTGCATCCCGAAACGGGGCATATCATGCAAGTCCCGACGGACGAGCACCACCCCGAGCGTGGCACCATCGTCTGGACTGACCCGGCCACGAGCAAAAAATATGAAACGCCCGTGACCGATGGTCATTGCAAGCTGCAATGGAAGCCGGACTGGGGAATGCGGTGGGCGGCGATCGGCATCGATTATGAAATGGCGGGCAAGGATCATATCGAGGGGATGCGGCTGTCGGGCGCGATCTGCCGCGAGCTGGGGCGGCCGATGCCGGAGGGGTTCAACTACGAACTGTTCCTCGACGACAAAGGCCAGAAAATTTCCAAGTCGAAGGGCAATGGTCTGACCATCGACGAATGGCTGACTTATGCCGGGCCAGAGAGCCTGTCGCTATTCATGTACAATCGTCCGCGCGAGGCTAAAAAGCTGTTCTTCGATGTCATTCCCAAGACCGCCGACGACTATGCAGGGTTCCTTGACAGCTACCAGACACAGACCCCCGACGAGAGGCTGCACAACCCGGTCTGGCACATTCACGCCGGTAATCCACCGCCGCCCGATATTCTGGAGGCAGCAGAAGGTGACCGCAAGCCCAAGGAGATTTCGTTCGGCCTGCTGATCAATCTGGTGAGCGGGTCCAGCGTCGAGAGCAAGGACGAGCTGTGGGGCTTCATCAAGCACTATGCACCCGCCGCGACACCCGCGACCCACCCCAAGCTCGACAAGCTGGTGGGTTTCGCCATCGCCTATTACCACGATTTTGTGAAGCCCACGAAGCAATTCCGTCCGCCAACGAATAAAGAGCGTGCGGCGTTGCTGGCGCTGGCAGTCGAACTCGGCAAGCAGCCGGAAACGGCGCCGGCGGAGGAGCTGCAGAACGCTGTCTACGCCATCGGCAAGGCGCACCAGTTCGAGCCGTTGCGCGATTGGTTCAAGGCGCTGTACGAGGTTCTGTTCGGACAGTCGCAGGGGCCGCGGTTCGGGAGCTTTGTGGCCGTGTATGGCGTCGTCAATACGAAGAAGATGATCGAGAAGGTTTTGGCACTGTAGGGTGCAATAGGCGTACTTACGCCGTATTGCACCGGAAAAAAACATCATGCCGGAGCGGTGCAATACGGCCGGAAGATGGCCCATTTCACCCTACCTTACCGCCTTCCGCTTCCCCGGCCCGGCTGCCATCAGACACAGGATCTCGAACATCAGGTTCGCGGCAACCAGGGCCGTGCCGCCCGTCGCATCGAACGGCGGCGAGACTTCCACCACGTCGGCGCCGATGAAATTCACCCCAAGCAGCCCGCGCAACATGCGTTGGGCATCGGCGGGCGTGTAGCCGCCGATTTCAGGTGTGCCGGTGCCGGGCGTGTACGTGGGGTCGACGCCGTCGACGTCGAACGAGAGATACGTCTTGCCATCGCCAACGACGCGGCGGGCTTCCTTGATGACGGCATCCGCGCCCTTCTCGAAGAACTCCTCGATAAAGACCATGCGCACGCCGTTATCCAACCCCCATTGGTGATCGTCAGAGCTGTACATCGTTCCGCGGATGCCAATCTGGATGATCCGCTTGGGGTCCAGCAGCCCTTCTTCGATGGCGCGGCGGAAAGGTGTGCCGTGGGTGTATTTGAAGCCGCCAAAATACTCATCGTAGAGATCGGTGTGGCTGTCGAAATGCACCATGCCGACGGGGCCGTCTTTGGCAAGGGCCCGCAGGATCGGCAGCGAGATCAGATGATCGCCGCCCGCCGACAAGGGACGGATGCCCATGGCTTTCATCTTGGCGATGTGGCCCGTAATCCGGTCCATGGCATCGTGCAGATCGGCGGGGTTGACCGGCGTGTCGCCAATGTCGGCGCAGTTGGCGTGTTCGAACGGCGACAGATTGTGCACGCGGTGGAAGCGCCGGATGATCGACGACTGCTCGCGGATCTGGCGCGGGCCGTGACGCGGCCCCGTGCGGTTGGTGACGCCCTGGTCGAACGGCACGCCGACGAGCGCGATATCCAGATCCTTCGCGCGCGGGTCGTCCAGAGGGATGTGCGGCAGCCGCATGAACGTTGCGATGCTGGCAAAGCGCGGCCAGGGGTTAAGGCCGAGCGGCTGAAAATCGTTGGACATAAGGGGAGTTCCTAAAGCAAGCGGATAGAGCGGCGGGAAGTTCTACGCATAACCCGGCATGGGGCGGCTTCAAAGGGGTGAAATCGGCCAACGCAATTGAGATGGTATGCGGTTCGTGCTAACCGGTCCCGATACAAATCATACTGGGTTCGGGGAGGCGTCAGCTTGAAAACTATGCGGAAACTTGCCGCATCTCTGATCTTGTCTGTGGCGCTGGCAACCCTAGGGCCGATGCCGTCTTGGGCCCAAACCGCGACACCAACGCCGGCGCAGACACCAGCGGCGACCGTTCAAACGCCGCCGGCCGCTGCGGCAGTCCCCTCAGACAAGCCATCCGACCTGGCTGGTAAGACGCTCAAGGTTGCCATGCGTATCCTGCCGCCCTTTGTCTTCCGGAAAGACGACGGGACGATGACCGGTTTCAGTTTTGAGCTTTGGAAGCAGATCGAACTGGCGACGGGCCTCAAGACGGAACTCCAAGTCGTCACGACGCTTCCCGATCTCCTCAGCGCGGTCAAATCGCAACAGGCCGATCTTGGCATTGCTGCGATCTCAATCACTGCCAAGCGCGAACTTGAATTCGATTTCTCGCAGCCCATGTTCGATTCCGGATTGCTCATTGCGGTGCGTGCGGATTCCGCCAGCAATGCCGGCGCCTTTTCGGCTATCCAGCGCATGATGACATCGGGCCCGATCCTCAACCTGCTCGGCATCCTGGCCTTGCTCATCCTCATTCCGGCCCATCTGGTATGGTTGTCAGAGCGCCACAAGGAAGCGTCCAAAATCGCATCGCGCGCGTATTTTCCAGGCATTCTTCAGTCGATCTGGTGGGCGACGGGCGCGGCGGGCGGGCAGCAGCAGGACTATCCGCATTCGGTGCTGGGTAAGATCATCTCGGCCATCTATGTCTTTATCAGCGTGATTTTCGTGGCCTATTTCACGGCTGCGGTGGCCTCGGCCATGACCGTCGCACAGCTCAAGGGCGACATCGGCGGGCCGCAGGATCTGCCGGGCCGCAAGGTCGGCGTGGTGATCAAGAGCACGGCGGGCGATGTGGTCCGGGGCATTGGCGCCAAGACCACGGAGTTCCCGCAGATCGTCGAAGCCTACGAGGCGCTCTACAAGAAACAGATCGACGCCATCGTTTACGACGCGCCGGTACTGCTCTACTACTCCGCCCATGACGGCCAGAACAAACTTGAAATCGCCGGTACTATGTTTCACCGCGAGAGCTACGGTATTTTGTTTGCGCAAGGCAGTCCTTTACGCAAGCCGGTCAACGAGGCGCTACTGAAGTTGCGCGAGAACGGCCTCTATGACGCGCTCTACACCAAGTGGTTTTCAGCAAGTGGTGGCAGCAATTGATGGCTGATCACGATCATAGCCCGAAACATCTGAAGCCGACGTTGTTGACAGTCAGCGCAACGACGCGGCTTGTCGGGGCCGTAGCGGCGATTGCTGTGCTGTGGCTGGCCGTTTGGTGGGCGGCACGATGATGCCAACCCGTTTCGGTTATTCTGTGCTAAGAGACCTGGAGCGGGCGAAGGGATTTGAACCCTCGACCCTCACGTTGGCAACGTGATGCTCTACCAGGCTGAGCTACGCTCGCTTCCGTGCAGACTGGGTTAAGCTACGGGAATTGGTGGGGATTGCAAGAGGAAAAAGGGAAGCTTTTATCGCTCTATTATCGCTCATACCCGCCACTCCGGGGTGACGGCAGTGCATCAATCCGAATAAATCTCCGACGAGCGGGCCGGCAGGCGGAGGCGGAAGA
>JANYHF010000018.1 GCA_025359185.1 Hyphomicrobiaceae bacterium
CCCGAACTCAATGACATCGAGGTTGTCTGGCACGATCTCAAAGCGCATCATCTGGCCCATCAGACTTTCACCGATGTCGCGGCTCTCGACCACGAAATCCACGCGGCAGTGGAAGCCTTGAACGCCGAGAGAGCCTTTGATAAGGTGGTCGAACGGCGAATCTCTGCTTAGCTCATCGTCTTGTACGCCAGCACATCATGAAGCAGCACGTGCAGCTGTGATCCGGCGGTGTGGGCCGACAGCAGGCCCTTGTCGATCAGGCCAGCCACAAGCGGTTCCGACACGCTGAGGAGATCAGCCGCCATGTCGGTCGAAATTTCGATCTTGGTCGTCACGAGCGTGATCGCATGACCTTCGCTCATCTCCGTGAGCATCTGCATCAGCAGCTTGGCCGCTATGGGCGGTAGAGCGAGCGCCTCATAGCCCGTTGCCGCCGCGGTGAATTGGATACTCAGCGGTTGTTCGGCGTTCATACTGTCATACAACGCGCGCAACACTTCGCGCGCGAGGAACACGTCTTGAGTGGTCGGGATGACTGGATCGATCAAGGCACGAGCCTTAGGTCGTATTGTCTCACTCGAATTCCAAAAATTGAGGGCTCGGCTTTGCGATGACGCCGTGAGGTCGGAACTCGAGACCTCACACAACGACGCCGCTCTTCTTCAAATCGACCATGCGCACGAAAATGGCGCGGCGTGGATCGAACGGCAAATCCAGAAACCCCCACTTCGCGTAGAAAGCCCGCACGCCCTCATCAAGCGGATGGGCGATCACGCCGGTGCTACCGATGATCTCCGCCGCGCGGAGTGAGGTCCGCAAAGCAAACACCAGTAGTGATGCGGCGTGACCCTGACCTTGGTGATCCTTGTGAATTGCAAGTTGGCCGAGCAACGTCGCTGGCACTGGATTGGGCCGATTGCGTTGCTGAGCCTTGGACAAGAAGGCGCGCTCAATCTGGGCGGCGCTCAACGTCACATAACCAACGATCGCACCCGAAACCACATCGCAGATTACATTGACACGTGAAACGTCACCGGCGTGATTGTCCCAAGCATGCCGGAGGAACCAATTGTTGAGTGACTCCCGACCGCAGTCGAATTGTGTGCGATTGTCCTCAACGGTCAGTGGGCGAGGCGCCGTTACCGCTGCCATGTCGGTGTCAGGGTCGCCAGCCTCTTCAAGCCTGGGATGGCCTCGGCCGGCCGCGCAATCCAAGCCTCGAACGCCTCCCAATCTTTAGCCGGAATTTTGACGACGCTGCGTGCGAGTACGTCAAGCTCGGCCGCCTCCAGAGCTTTGCGGCGCACGAACTCGCTAAGACTCGTACGAGCTTGCTCGGATGCGGTTTCAAGAAGCGACCGCTCATCAGAGCTGACTCGGACGCTGAGAACGGTGGTGAGTGCAGTATTGGTCATACGTATGACAATAGCATACAAAAAAGTTGAAAGCAACTGGGTGCAAAAACCTGCGCATCGAGGCCCGCATCGCGCCAGAGTTGCTGGCGACCATCAAGGGCCTTGCATTCGTCTCTAAGAGAGGGCCAAAACCCGTCACTAATGGTCATATAAGATATTGCAATATAATAATTTTTTCGGATGCGGTTAAGGCTTTGTGGCAGCGTTTGCGGTCTCTTTGGGTCGATCAAAAGTCAATTTGCCGCAGGTCCCGAGCAATGACAGCTCATTCAGAACAGAGGGTCGCCGACGTTCCTCCCAAGGGCAGCCGCGCACCGCATTCGCGTCGGCGCTGGTTGTTCAGGGAACAGCGTTTGCGTGGTTCGCGATGCCATCCGAATGGACCTTCTCGCGGCGCGGATCGACGCGCCGATTGGCACACGTAATTCTGAAACCCCCCTCAAGCCTGATCGAAATCAACCCCTATCTGGCCGCCCGCGAGGACTGGGTCCGCCGGCTTGCCGAGGCCGATTTGCAGCTACGGGCCTGGCGGACGGTCGCCTTGGCCTCCATGACCGTGTTGTGTGTTCTGCTCAGTCTCGTGGTCCCCACGGAGGACATCGGCTTAATGACAAACCTGAGGCCCATGATGCCGACGGTGTTTGGGTCCCCGGCGCCGTGATCCCTGCCATGCCAACCGAGGCCAGTGGGAGATCGATTGCCGAGCCGCTCGACAGCGGATCGGGGCTGACGACCGGGGTAACTCCTAAGGGAAACTCTGCCAGCCCCGCCCTAACTTTGGTTGAACGCCTCGAACGCGCCCTGGTTGTGGCGGCGCAGATCGTGCTGCAGCATGGCGCCGTCTACGCGCCCCATATCGACCGCCTCGAACTCGAACTCGAAAAGGCGCGCAAAACCGACCCCACTGAGCGCGCCAAGCGTATTCTGGAACGCTACACCGTGGACGGCGAATAAAGCGCGTTGCGGGCGGGCCACCCGCGCTTGTGATTCCGGGTTGGGCCACACCGTAGCGCGGTGGTGGCCGGGCGCGGCCAATCGGGCCGACGACGATCGTCGTTGGGGCATCGCCGACTGTCAGCCGGTCTTCGAAGATGTACCGGAGCGCGAACAGCGACAGACCAGCCTCGGGCCGCAGACCCATCTCGCCAACTCCGTGTTGACCTGCGCCGGAATGGCGTCGGCCCACTCGCGATAGACAGTAATTGAAAGACGCTCGAAGACCATCAAAGCCGCAATCCTGCCGTGCGACACCGGCAAATCGAACGCACCGTGTTTAACTATGCGAAGATCAAATCCAGGCCGCCAGCGAGCGCCTACGACATGCCGCAAGGATATCAGACAGTAGTGATAGTTCATTGAGATTTTTATGGAACAAATGGCGAACTCGTGCAACGCTTCCGGCACTGATCCAGCGCTTGCGGCAACACCGGTCCAGGAGTTTGCGTCATGCCAGGCTTTGCCCCGAAATCAAGCCTCGCCGTCTGCCAGACCGATACGGCCAGGATCGCTGCCGGCATCGATCAGCTCGATCCGGGAGCTGACAATGCGGTCATGGCAGCCACCCGGGATTTCCTGCTGCCACTGACGATTTCCCGCCTTTCCCCATTCACGAGCCTTCCGGACGGGCGCAGACTGCGTCTCTCGCCCTGTGATCGCAAGAAGCCCATGACCACGATCCGCTTACGGGCGCCGCTGCTCGCGGAGGCCGCTGCCATCACTCCGGCAAGCCGTTGCATCGCGGCTCAAAGGGTCGCGATGGATGCTGCTTGCCGCGATCACCGGGCAAGAACGGGCAGACCGGTCAGGCGCACCGAACATGCTGCGCCGCCCGGCTGGATCGGCCAACTGGCTGGGATGACGCGATCGGTCTCCGCGTCCAAAGAGTCGCAGCGTAGGCGGATCAATGGCGTCAACGACCTGAGGCGTTAGGGGCAATCCGTGCCGCACGTCACAAACCACAAGCCTCTCCGACCTGATATCGCAGGTTCGCGCAGACTGCCGGGTACAGGCAACGTTCGTCCAAAGTACTCGCTGGCGACAGCCAACGAGACTCTTGCTCTCACCGAGCGGATCGAGCGGGCACTGGCCTTGGCCGCAGCCATTGTCATCGAACATGGACCGGTCTACGTGCCCTACCTCGACCGGCTGGAACGCGAACTCGACCTTGCCCGCAAGACCGATCCCACCCTTCGCGCCCGGCGCATCCTTGAGACCTACACCCAAGACGACGGCTCAAACGCAATCGGGAAGGGTCAGTCTGACTTGTGCTCCAAGGATGGGTCCGACGCCGTAACGCGGCAGCAATCAGGTGTGGCCGATCAGGCGGGCGATGATCATCTCGTTGGCACTGGGGCTCGTAAGCAAGATCAATTGGCGGTCGGCGTCCCCCGGCCCTGCGAATTCTCAGCTGGAATTTGGTCCCTGCTGGCGTTATACACGAAAAATGATATTCGTGTATAACGCAAGCTCCGCATGAAACCGATACCTCTCAATGCCCTCACACTCTACGCGGACCTGGCGCAGAACGTGAGCGAAACGACGGTACGCCCCGAAGCCGTGTCGTTGAAGACCATCAAGGGCAAGAAGTTCGCCTCTGCATCCGCGCGGCGGCGGCGCGGCACGGTCTCACTGCTCAAGCGCGCGGGATTGCCGGCTCCGACCTTGGTCATGGGGCGCCTGCTCGAAGTCATCGCCAATGCCGGGCTTTTCGAGCGCGGCATGACGCTCGTTGGCACCGCCGCCTATCAGACCTATTCGCCAATCGTCGAACATGTCCTGTCCGCCGCCAACTTGATGACCAACGACGCCGACCTGTCTCTGGCCGAGTTCAACCCAGCGGCGGCTGAAGAAGACTTCCTGACCGTGCTGAAGCGCGCAGACCCCACATTCGAGGCAGACTGGAAGTCCGGTGACACATTGCCGAAGGCGTTCCACGCATCCAGCAACGGCTTCATGGTCGAGTTGTTGACCAAGCATGGCCGAGGCCGCACGTCGCCGGTCGAGGTCAAGAGCATCGCCGCCGCCGCGGTGCCACTGAGCTTCCAGGAATACTTGTCGGAAGACGCCATCACTGTGGTGGCGCTCTATGGCTCCGGCATTCGCGTCCGTGTGCCCGCACCGGCCAGATATGCCGTTCACAAACTCATCATCGCCAATCGCCGCGATGCCCACGGGGCCAAACGGCAGAAGGATTTGGCGCACGCAAGGGAGTTGATGAGCGTGCTGCAAACCGTCGAGCCCATGGCGCTTCATGATGCCCTTGAGGACGCGAAGTCACGTGGTCCGACTTGGCAGAAGGCCATCGCCCAGTCGTTTCAGAGACTCGCCCGCACGGCCTAGCGCCGCGCGCTCGAGATCCCACTGCACGTGCCCGCCGCATCCTCGCCACCTACATTCTCGACGGCGGCAGGAAGGCAATCCGAGCCAGCCACTCGCGCTTGTGGCCGGGCGTTGGACAGACGCCTTACTATGGGAAGCGACCAGGATGCTCGCCCATGGCCAACCGCACCAGCATCCCAGCCTCTCGATTCTCAGTGGGCAATTGAGCCCACCAGGCGTTATTCGCGGAAATTGAAGTTCGTGCACAATGCCCAACCCGCGAAGCCGAACCCTGGATAGGTGGGCGCCACATCTACCTTTTCACAGGCGCGGGCGAACACGGCCTGGCTCACGCCTTCGCGCTCGCGCAACGCGTGGATTTCGCCGGCTGACAGGTCTTCGACGAGCGTCAGGCCCCGCACAATGACGGGGCCTTTTTGTTTTGTCGGGCAGGCAGAGCGGGCCTGAGCGCTTGCGCGCCAAACATTGACTGACCCGCCCGTTCCCTTGCGGGAAGCTTTAATTCTTCGGACGCAGTGTATCGCACACGGTCTGCGTCTGACCACCTTCGGCCAGTTTGTCGTACTTGCCCCTGTAGTGCTCGACCAGGCCATCCACACCGGAGATAGTGGCGACCGTCATAAAGAGCGTCCTCCCCGTCTTAACGTGTGCCGCGTCAGGCGTGCCCCCGTAGTCGCAGTGATCGATAACCCATGTGATGATAGCAGTGTAATTGGCACACTCCATGCGGTCTGCCTTGCACATATCAATGAGCGGCTTTGCATCTGGCGGAGCAGATACGCCTTCTTCGGCGCTCGCATATCTCTGCCAGCCCACCAGGGCGTAGCAGAACAGCAATGCGAGCGTAATGGCGCGGTGTTCGTTGATGATTGGCTTTCGGATATCCGTGGCCTTTGTTTGCTGGGAGCGTTGTGCTCCGGTTGTTAAATAATACCCGTTTTGCGCCGTCATCGGGCTCATAGCCGGGCACGATCGTGTCGCCGGTCCAGAGATGCCGGGGCGGTAGCGCGTCGAGGCGGATCGACCGCTCGCCGTCTGAGGCCTCGCCATAGAGAAAACCGTAACCGTCGGATCGCGCGGAAAGGTGCCAGTGCATCGATGTCTCATGGTGGGGGGGTGGCGCAAGCCTTGCCGGGCCGGAAGTGTCGGGAGGGAAGACGTCTAAAGAGCGCTTGCACGCCACTCATCGCCTGACCCGCCCGACAGGCCGAACAAGGATGCCGGCCCCGACGGCCGATATAGAGCGAACCGAGACCATCGGCAAGCTGACAGTGTTGTCGTTTTCGCGGAACACCGTAAACTCCGCATTCCACGCCACGGAGAGAACGCATGAAAAAAACACCCGCAGATTTTGACGCACTCATCGCCGACGCCGACCGGCTCGCATCGGCAATCCTCAATACGCTCGCTAAACCCGGCTGGGCAGGCAAGCCGGCGGCCGAGGCGCTTGCGATGGCCAGGACGCTCAACCGGCTTGTGCGGTGCTCCACAGGGCTGAGCGAACAACTATTGACCATGGCAGTCTTGGCGCATGACGCGCGCGACCGCGAGGTGGCTGTTGGCCGGCTGACGTCGCTCGCCCCTTGAGGCAGGCGGCTCAGGCCGGTTCTGCCAGCCGCGTGATCTGTGCCAGCGCCGCACTTACGATGAATGTCGACCGTGTCAGGCCGCGCCGCCTCGCCTCATCGTCGATGGCCGCCAGCTGCCCCGCATCCAGCGAAATGTTCGCCTTGACCGAGCGCCCCGTCTCGATGATGGCCGGAACCATGACCACGCTTTCGGTCGCGGCGTCGAAGGCGACCTCGGGATCACTCACGACGTCCGAGCGCAGACGCGGCGTGCGGATCGCGACGCCCTTGGATCGGACCGCAGCCACCCATTCGCCGACGGCCGACGTGGCGTCGGCAATGGCGGCCTCTGCCGTCGGGCCGCCACCGCAGCAGCCGGGCAGGTCTGGGATGCGTACGCCCCACGTATCGCCGTCGCCGTCCAAAATTCCCACGAAGTACATGCTCGCGCTCCTATCAGGTCCAGGCTGCCGTTTTGGCAATGTTGATGGCCACGCCCTTGGTTTGGGTTTTGTAGCGGGGGACGACCACGACGGCGCCGGGACGGTCGGGGTGCTCGAACTTGTCGTGCTTGCCGCCGCCCATGTGATGCCAACCCTCGCGCTTGAGGCGGGCGACGATCTTCCGGCTGTTGGTTTCGACTGGCATGGACGCCCTGCGTGGATGCGCAAGAGTTGGCGCATTCGCAGAGAGTGTCAACGGCTATGTGGCAATGGCTGTCTTGGAACGAGGCCGCGTGCACCTGCAACGCGGCAGGGGCGTTGTTGCCCATCCTGTTGCCCATTTGGCTGTATGGACTTCGGGTGATCTCGCTAAGTTATTGATTTTATTGGCGCGCCCGGAAGGATTCGAACCTCCGGCCCCCAGATTCGTAGTCTGGTGCTCTATCCAGCTGAGCTACGGGCGCTTGCCGATGGACTAGCCCTGGCGCAAAGAAGGAGCGCTTTTGGCTGCCGAGCACAGACACCTAGAGGGTGATGGCGGTAATGGCAAGAGCTTTGGCGTTGTGAGTGTTTCTGGCCACCCCCTTGCCGTGTTAACCGTTCAGTGCAAAATTCGGTCCCATGATATCGCGTACCCCCTCCAAGAGCCGCCCTCCGGCTGCCGCGGCCCCCAAAGCTGCCATTATTCCCCATAGTTTCTCGCGCCATGGTGTGACTATCCATGATTGCTATGCTTGGCTGCGCGACGCCAATTGGCAGGAGGTGATGCGCAGACCCGAGACACTGGACCCGCAGATCCGCGCCTATCTTGACGCCGAGAACGCCTACACGGCGTCTATGCTGGCGGACGCCCAGGAGCAACAAGACATCTTGTTCCGCGAAATGAAGGGTCGCATCAAAGAGGACGATTCAGGCGTGCCATCGCCTGATGGGCCATGGGCCTATTTCTTCCGATACGAAAAGGGCAGCGAGCATCCACGTCTGGTCCGCGAGCCGCGTTTAGGCGGGACGGAGCAAACCTTGCTTGACGGTGACGCCATGGCCAAGGACACGGCCTATTGGCAGCTGGAAAATTCCGCTCACAGCCCAGATCACAAGCTGCTGGCCTACACGGTTGATGATACCGGTTCGGAGTATTGTACCATCCGTGTGCGTGACCTTGCCATCGGCAGGGATCTACCGGACGCCATTGGCAACGCAGGTTCGACGCTCGTGTGGTCGCCCGATACCACGGCCATCTACTACAATCAGCTCGATGACAATCATCGTTCGCTGAAGCTGTTCCGGCATGTGCTGGGCACGACCGTTGAGACTGACGAATTGATTTTTGCTGAGCCTGACACGGCGCTGTTTGTTGGCGCGGGTGCAACGCAGAGCAAGCGCTTCATTGTCGTGCATGTGCGCGATCATACGCAGACGGAATTGCGCCTGATCGATACGGAGCACCCGGGCGCTACGCCTGTATTGGTTGCTGCGCTCACGCCCTTGCATGAGTATTCCATCGAGCATTCTGGTGACACTCTCTATATCCTTACCAATTCGGGAGGCGCTGAGGATTTCCGCATCGTCACGGCTCCGGCCAACGCGCCTGGACAGGGCAATTGGCGCGAACTTATCGCCCACAAACCGGGCCGTCTCATTCTGTCGATGACGGCGTACAAGAACCATCTGGTTCGGCTGGAACGCGAAGATGGCTTGCCACGAATCATTATCCGGCGGCTGAGCGATGGCGACGAGCACGCGATTGCTTTCGATGAAGAAGCTTATTCGCTCGGTTTCCTCGATGGTTACGAGTTTGATACCCGGGTGATCCGCTTTGTCTATTCGTCGATGACGACGCCGTCGCAGACCTTCGACTATGACATGGATACGCGCGTCCGGACCCTGCGCAAGGTCCAGGAGGTACCATCGGGTCATGACGCCGCTGATTATGTGAGCCGGCGGATCATGGCGCAGGCCAAAGATGGCGAACTGGTGCCAGTGTCGCTGCTCTACCGCAAAGGCACCAAGCTCGATGGCAGCGCTCCGTTGCTGCTCTATGGCTATGGGTCCTACGGTATCGCTATGCCGGCCTCGTTCTCGACGGCGCGGCTATCGTTGGTGGATCGTGGCTTCATTTATGCCATCGCCCATATCCGCGGTGGCAAGGACAAGGGCCAAGGCTGGTATCTGGACGGCAAGCTCGGCAAGAAGATCAATACGTTTACGGATTTCATTGCTGCAGGAGAACATCTGTGCAAGGAGCGATTCACGTCACGCGGCCGGATCGTGGCGCATGGCGGATCGGCGGGCGGGCTGCTGGTTGGTGCGGTGGCGAACATGGCGCCGGATCTGTTCCTGGGTATCATCGCCGAGGTGCCATTTGTCGATGTGGTCAATACGATCCTGGATGAGACGCTGCCGCTGACGCCGCCCGAGTGGAAGGAATGGGGCAATCCGGTGACGGACAAAGCCGCCTTCGAGTACATGCTCAGCTATTCGCCCTACGACAATGTAGCGGCCAAGGCCTATCCCGCGATCCTGGCCATGGGTGGGCTGACGGACCCGCGCGTGACCTATTGGGAGCCGGCCAAATGGGTGGCGAAATTGCGAGCGGTAAAGACGGACGGAAACTTGCTGTTGCTGAAGATCAACATGGACGCAGGCCACGGCGGCGCCTCGGGCCGGTTTGAGCGGCTGAAAGAGACAGCGCTGGCTTATGCGTTTGCATTGAAGGTGGCACCGGTGTCTGGCACGTCTAGTGCCTGACACCCAGTCGGCGCCAAGTGGGTGTCAGGCACGAGACGTGCCAGACACCGGTGCTGCTCACAGATGTCCGTGGCGTAATGGTTGGTTTACCAGCACGTGACGAGGGAAAAGGGGCGAAAAGATCGTCAAGGCCGTTCTGGACCAAAGGGTGCCCTACATGACAAAGCTCGAGCACCATGGGCTGGCCTACAACCGGCAAGACCCAGACCAGAAGGGGTGTTTATCACGCGGAAACCATCATTCCAGGGTCGCGTGCGCGGTGGCACTAAAGCGCTTGTAGTCGGCCATCAGCACCTCGAACAACGCGCGGGACGAGCGGTCGTATCCTCTCGGCGTCTGGTGCACGTGATCGGGGCCGGCCAGCGGCGGTGATATATCCGCCCACTGATCAACACCGCAAGGGCCGCCCATGGCCAGCGACCAATCCCAGACAAAGGCCCCGCTTCGGTGGGCCGCCTCTTCAAGCGTGCGGCGCACCGTCCACAGGCTCGGCGGCGCTTCCCAGCCATTGGTCCGCCGCCGCCGCTCGGCTTGGATTTTGTCCGATCCGTACGGAGTGCCGTCAAGCCGCTCGCCACAGGCGTTGGCCCCCGCCTTGGCCCCACGCGCCTGATGCGCGACATCTGGCGGCGTGATGATGAGCAGAGAAGCGTTCGGAGCCGCCGCCTTCAACCGCTCAATCAGGCCGAGTACCGTTTGAAGATAGGCTGAAGCCTGCAAATTCCCATCAAAGGCCTCGTTGGTGCCATAGCCGAGAATGATCAGGTCCGGGGCGATAGCGCTGACATCGCGGGTGATCTGATCGGCGTTCCAGCTTGATGTGACCGAGAGCTTGGCGCCGGGAATACCGAGGCTGGTATAGCGCACGCCCGGCTTGGATTTGCCCGTTGCCCAGCCAAGAACGGTGACCGGCGCATCGCCCATGGGCCGGATCGACAAGCGCTCGCCACTTTGGGTGACACGGATGATGCGAGATCCAGCCTTTGCCGCTTTGCCAGATGCAGCCGTTTCATGGTCGCCAACAGCGATGCGGACGCTGCCTTCGGAGGGTCCCGTCAACAACGTGACCTCGGCCCAATCGAAGCCGTTGCCCTGGCTCAACAGGGACATTTGCGCATCAGCTGAGCCAGACGTTGCCCGCGCGCCGGTGATGCCAAAAGGTCCGCTATGGACTTTCAGGCTGTTGGCAAAGGTCCAGTTGCCTTTGACCTGAAACGAGATCCCAGCAGCCTGCTGGTAAGGCACGGCGCCAAAAGGCTGCATCAGGCCCCGGCCGGCGTCGCCGAACTGGCGCTGCAGGAGCTTGCGAATCTCGCGGGTCAACGAATCGCTGGCGATATGGCTGTCGCCGAGATGCAGGATCGTAACGGGCCGGTTGAGGCTGCCGTTTTGCAGGCCTCGAAGTGCGTTCTCAAAGCCTAAGAGCTCGTGACGCGTCAGTGGCGGGAAGGCTTGTTTTGGGGCGAGCAACGGCGGCTGCGCAAGGGCGGCGGCCTGCACGGGCTGGACCAGTGGTTGTGGTTCCGGGGGCTCCGCTTCCGGTTCAACGGCGGTGTCATTGGCCTCAGCCGGGATTTCAACCTGGGCAACAGACGCTCGTTGGGCTGGAACCGGAACTGGAACAGCTTCGGCGGCTTCCGCATCCTGCGGTGACACCGGGTCGTTACCACCGGAAAGTCCGAGCAGACCAAAGCCGAGTGCCGCTGCAACCGCAAGGCTGCGCCACCGCCCGCCATACCGAGTCGATGCGGTGGGTGCGGCCTGCACCTGTGCCCTGGGGGCGGCATCGTGCATGGCGCTCAATCCTGTCCCCTGACGCTGCCCCTGACGACTAAACGCCTGACCGGTTAATATGTCGTTTGTGTGTGACCGAGCAGCTCCGGCTCAAGGCGCAGCCTTGGAGGTGCCGGCATTGATCAGCACCGCCGCGGCTTCGCTCTTGGTGAACTTCCCAACCAGAAAATCGCTGACGGCAAACCAGCCATCGGCCGTGAAATGCAGGCCGTCGGGATTGCGCATCAGCCGTTTGTGGCCAGTGCTGTCGGGAAGATAGGCGGCATAGAGGCCGTTAGCGTCTGCCGAAAGCGGATAGATGTCGACAAAGGTCACGCCCGTCTTGGTGGCGCGCTCGCGCACGATGTCGTTGATCATTTGCCCGATCTGGTTGCGCGCGGCGTCCCGCTGCACCGGCAGCCCGACCCAATAAACGCCCGCGCCACTATCCTTCAGCACGGTCATGATCCGTTCCACACGGTCGCCATAGGTCTGCTTCCAGAGATCGGTCCCGACCTTTTCGCGGTATTTCTGGCCCTCGACCCGGATCGGCTGACCGTCATTGCCGCCAATCATGATGGCCGCCAGCTTCACCGGCTTGTCCTTGACGATCCTTTCGACCTCTTGGGTCCAATCCAGGATGTCGTCGCGTGCGATCCCGGTGCCGATCTGCGAATGATCAACGATGGTCACGCTCTTGTCGGCGCGGAACTTGTGGGCGAGCCCAACCCATAGGCCCTGGGCCAGAGAATCGCCGATCAGATCGATCTGAACGCCTTGGGTGGCCGCTGTCTGCTCGGTAGCCTGAGCTGGACTTAATGTCAGCAGCGCCAAAATGGTCAACAGACAGAGGCAGGCCGCGCGCCCCATTGACAGATAACAACGCATACGCCATTCCCCAGGTACACCGTTGATCGTGGGCACGTTGTAGGGGGTAAGCCGGAATCCGCAAAGCTCGGATAGGGATTTTCTTAATTTCGTGACCTTAATATCACATGCAACGGAGGGCTCGTCGGCTTTACTTCCGGCGGGTCGAGGTCAATGTCTCCCGAGAGTTGTGAGTGCCGTCCATGTTGCCAATGGTCCTAGTGCCGCTCTGCGCCAAACGAGTGCTGTTTGCGGCACTCAGCCTCGTGTTGTGGCAGGCCAGCCCCAGCATCGCCCGGTCCATCCAGGTCGCCGATGTGCTGGTGATCGGCGACAGCATTGGCGAAGGCATCGCGCAAATCAACGGCCTGAAGAGCGTCGCCAAGCGCAGTGTCAGCCTCGTGCGCTCCAACATCATGAAGGACATTGGCCGGCTGCCGAAGGGTACGGTCGGCGTGCTCAGCTTGGGCGTTAACGACGCCGCGGGGCCGTTGTCGTTGCTGCGCGGGCCGATTGAAAAGGTGATCACTGCCGTAGAAGGCGCGAGCGCAGCGTTCGTCTGGGTCGGGCCGCCATGCGTTCTGAAGCGCTGGGACGACCACGCCAAGGCGCTGGATGAGTATCTGCAACAGCGGCTCGCCACCACCAGCATTCGCTATATCGGCCTAAGGGACGCTGAAATCTGCAAGAAGGGGTTGCGGTCCAACGACGGAGTGCACTTCACGGCCCGAGGTTACAAATTCATTTGGGGCAAGGTTCAGCAGGTCGCCCTGACGGATGAGGGGAAGCCGGCGATGGATCTTCCCGCACAGACGGTGACCGTCGCGGCTTTGCCAGATGCGGGGGCTGCCAGTGCGGCAGCTTTACCAGTCGCTGTGCCTGCTGTGGCAGAACCAACCGTTGCCGCTGTCAACCAGCCCATCGTGCTGGCCCATGCCGGCAAAGCCCACAAGTCCTCGCGTCAGCGCGGCCGCAAGAAATCCCGGCACAAGGCCACCACGGCCCTCACCCTCGCCTCACCAGTCGTTTCGTATTAGAGTTCGCTCACGGGTCCGGCTTGGGCTCGAAGTGCCGGGCGCGAAGTTCGGTCATCCATTGGTGCAAAGCGGCGCCGGGGCGGAGCAGCCCGTTGCGCGCGGCGAAATCCTGATAGCCACGCACATAGGTCAGCGCTTCTTCTGTTGCCGGCGAGTAGGGCAGTCCGGCAATCCATTGCTCCAGCCCATCGGGCGCCAGCGCTGCCAGCAGTAGTGCGGCAAGCACCATGGCGAAGGTGAAACGCCGGGCCATGTGCGTCGTTTGATCTTCAGGCGTCGGCATTGGAACAGTCACGGGCTCAGATCCTCTCAAAACTGGAAGTAGATGAAAGGGGCGATGCCCTCGGGGCCGATCGCACGCATTACGGCGAGGCCAAGCCCAAGCAACACGCCATAGTGCCAGCCGCGAAGTCCTTCAATCTGGCGAGCAATGGGGCGGGCCGAGTCGGTCGGTAGGAACTGTGCCGCTAGCGTCAAACCAGTGAGGCCGAGCACGAACGGCGTCGTGAGCTGCAAGCCAGTGCCACCCTTGGCGATCCGCGTCAGATAGCCAACGGCCGCGCCAACATCGGGCGACCGGAAGAAGATCCAGGCCAGGCAAACGATGTTGAAGGTGAGGACGATCCCGCAGATGTGGCCGATGCCGCCGAGGATCGAACGTAGCAGCTGAGCAACGCGGCCCGGCGCGCGCGCTAGCGCATCGGGCATCCACCTTGACCGAAAATACCGTTCAGCGGCCAGCGCCGTGCCGTGAATGCCGCCCCAGACGACGAAATTCCACGCCGCTCCGTGCCAGATGCCGCCAAGCAGCATGGTCAGAAGCAGATTGCGGTAGGTCGCCAACTCGCCATGCTTGCTGCCACCAAGAGGTTTGTACAGATAATCCCGCAACCATTCCGACAGCGAAATATGCCAGCGCCGCCAGAACTCGCGCAATGACGCGGCGCGGTACGGCTGGTTGAAATTGGCCTTGAAGCGATAGCCGAGTAGAGCCGCAAGACCAATGGCGATGTCAGTGTAGCCGGAAAAATCGCAATAGATCTGCATCGCATAGGCGTAGCAGGCCAGCACCAGATCGATGGCGCTGTAGGCGGACGGGTCCTGGAACGCCTGATCGACGATGTCGCTGGCAAGATAGCCCGCCACGACAGTTTTCTTGAACAGTCCCAAGAGGATGAGCACGACGCTGTAGGCAAGGCTGGCAGCATCAAGTTGCGGTTTCTGGCGCAGCTGCGGCAGGAAATACGCCGCCCGCACAATCGGCCCTGCGACCAGCTGCGGAAAGAAAGATATATACAAAAACAGATCGAGCGGTGAGCTGACCGGCTCAACCTCGCGCCGCCGTACATCGACAACATAGGAGATGCCGTGAAATGTGAAGAACGAAATGCCCACGGGCAGGATGACTTCAAGGAATGGCAGGTCCCGCGCCAAGCCGACGTGATCGAGGAGGGAGGCCAGCGACTCGATGAAGAAGCCGTAGTATTTGAACGCCCCCAGCACCAGGAGGTTCAAGGCGACGGCAACCCCGGCGATGATGGATCGTGCCCGCTCGCTGGGGGCGCGTGCCAGGGCCAGACCCGCGATGTAGTTGAGGCTTGAACTGCCCGCCAGCAGCGCCGTGAACCGCCAGTCCCAGCAGCCGTAGAAAAAATAGCTCGCTGCCAGCAGCGCGAATTTCCGCAAGCCATCGGTGTTGCGCAAGCTCCAGCTCAGTGCAAACACGACGATGAAAAACAGCCCGAAACTCAGTGTCGGAAACAACATGGCCGGCCCCCGGCAGGCATGGGATGGCCGGAAGTATCCCGCCGACCCCCAAGATGCTGCATTTTGCGACGCTGACGCAAGGCCGTTGTCGCGTACGGCACAATCGCTACGTTGTAACCTCCGCCTGACGCTCCAGCCATTGCCAAACCATCCGGGTAAACGGGTCTTCGAGTTCCTTGGCTGTGCTGGCCGCGAACCAGGTTTGCTTCGGGTCGAGTGATGTATCGAACGCTTGCAAGAGGCGGCCCTCGGCAATGGCGGGGCGGGCCAGGGGCAGGCTTGCCAGCGCTACTCCCAGCCCGGCCTCGGCGGCTGCGAGGGCAAGCCCGCCATCGCTGAAATCGATACCCGCCGAAGCGTCGCGAATATCCATGCCCGCCAGTTCAAACCAAGCGGTCCACCCCATGGCCCGCTCGACATGCAGCAGCGGCAGGCCGGCTACATCCACTGGTTTCAGACGCCGCCGCGCAATCAGCATTGGCGCGGCCACCGGCGTCAGACGATCTGTCAACAGAGCGATCGACAGGCCCCTGGCTGGCGCGTCTTTGTCATAAACGATTGCGATGCTCACCTCCATTTCCGAAAAATCCACGGCCTTACCCGAAGTATCGATCCAAGGATCGCAACCAGGACAAGAGCGCTTAAGGTCACCCAGCCGGGGCAGCAACCAGCGGCTGGCAAAGTCGGCTGGCGCGTAGATGACGACGCTGCCCGGTTTCCGGTAGGGCGCGAGTTTCCGGTAGCCCGCTTCCAGGCCATCGAGCGTCTGGCGCACAGTGCGCAGGTAATCGCGGCCAGCGTCCGTGAGGCGCACGGTGCGGCCGACGCGCAGGAATAAGGGCTGGCCGATGCGGTCCTCAAGCAGTCGCATCTGATGGCTCACCGCCGATTGGCTCAGGCCCAACTCGGCCGCCGCCTGGCTGAAACTGGCGAGCCGCGCCGCCGCCTCGAAACCTTGCAGGAATTGCAGCGGCGGCACATTGTGATAGCGCCTCATATGAATTCCATTCATCGAATAGGGGAAGCGTTCTTGTTGGACGCACATCAAAATAGATCGTCTATTGGCATAACAACCACTGAAAACTGGGATGACGCCATGCGACCGATGAATGGGGTTCCACGCGATCTCGGTTTCCGCCGCCCGGCCGAGTTTGAGCCGCACGAGCGCACCTGGATGTCCTGGCCGCACCGGGCGGACCTTTATGGCGAGCGATTGCCGCAGGTGCGCGAGGCCTATACCAAGATCGCCCGCGCCATCGCCGGGTTCGAACCGGTTGTGATGGTTGCCCATCCCGAACACGCAGGTTCGGCCCGGACGATGCTGGGCCATACCGCTGAAATCGTAGAACTGCCCATTGATGATTGCTGGATCCGCGATTCCGGCCCGACCTTCGTAGTTGATAAGGCCGGACGCGTGGGCGGCGTCTCGTGGCGCTTTAATGCTTGGGGTGGCAAGCATTCACCGTTTGACAATGACGATGCGCTCGCCGCGCGGATACTGGCGCGCGAAAACCTCGAAGGTTGCCGCTCCTGGCTCACCTGCGAGGGCGGCTCGCTGACCTCAGATGGTGAGGGCACGTTGATTGTCACCGAAACTAGCATCCTCAATCCCAACCGCAACCCCGGCATCAACAAGGCCTTCGCCACCTCCGAACTGAAGGCGATGCTCGGCGTCGAAAAGGTGATCTGGCTGCCGGGCGACCCGCTGGACTTGGAGACCGACGGGCATATCGACGGGATGTGCTGCTTCGTGCGGTCCGGCACCGTATTGTTTGAGACTAACCCGAACCCGCGTGATCCGCATACGCGCATTCTAGCTGAGAATCTCGCCGTGCTGCGGCATGAAACCGACGCCAAGGGCCGCACCTTCGAGGTGATCCCGATTGCCGAGGCCGTCGATGCCGAGGTGACCAGCGAGGTGTTCGCCCGGTCCTACATCAACTTCTACTTGCCTAACGGCGGTGTCGTCCTGCCGGGCTATGGTACCAAAGGCGATGCGCGCGCGCGGGAGCTCTTGGCCTCCGTTTTCCCGGATCGCACAATCGTGCAGATCGACGTCAATACGGTGGCAGCGGGCGGCGGCGCGGTTCACTGTATCACCCAAGAGCAGCCGCGCGCGAGGGCGGTCACATGATGACGCGACGCAAAGTCATGCAGTCTGCGGCGGCCACGGGGCTTGCAGCGCTTGGCGGATCGGCTATCGCGGCAGATGCAACTTCGGCCAAGGCCGCAGGCTTCCGGATGCCGCCCGAGAGCGACCCGCATGAGCGCACCTTCATGCAATGGCCTTCGCGCACCAGCATCTATGGCAGCCAGCGCGCTCTTGATAATGTGCGCTCACGGATTATCCTCATCGCTCAAACCATCGCCCGCTTTGAGCCGGTCGTAGTTTTGGCGCGGCCTGAGCAGATGGAGAAAGCGGCCAAGCTGCTTGGACCCACGGTTGAGCTATGGCCCATCGAGACGGAAGATCTGTGGTGCCGGGATTCGGGTCCAACGTTTGTGCGCTCTGCGGCAGGCGAGTTGGCCGTGGCAGAGATCAATTTCAACGGCTGGGGCGGCAAACAAACCCATGCGGACGATGGCCGGATCGCACGGCGCGTAGCTGAGCGGCTGAGGTTGCCGGTGTTCGACAACGGCATCATCGGCGAAGGCGGCGGCATCGAGTTCGATGGCGAGGGCACGGCGCTGGCGCATGAGAGCAGCTGGGTCAATCGCAACCGCAACAAGCAGCCCAAGGACGAAGTGGAGCAGCTGTTGCTGGACGCGCTCGGCGGCGAGCACATGATTTGGGCACCCGGTGTGCGCGGTGCTGATATCACTGACTATCACATCGATGCGCTTGCACGTTTTGTGAAGCCCGGGCAGGTGGTGATCCAATTGCCGAAAAAGGCCGATGCAAACGATCCGTGGTCGGTGTCCGCCTTAGAGACCTACAACATCCTCAAAGCGGCACGAGATGCGCAAGGCCGCAAGCTCGACATCGTGGTGCTGCCCGAGCCGGTCAACATCCGCTCGCGCTCGCGCGATTTCGTTTCGAGCTACGTTAACTATTACGTCTGCAACGGCGGGGTGGTAGCGGCCGAATTCGGCGACGACGCTGCCGACGCCGAGGCCAAATCCATACTCGAAAAGCTCTATCCCGGCCGCGCTGCCGTCAGCCTCAACATCGATCCCATCGGCGAAGCAGGCGGCGGCATCCACTGCTCCACCCAGCAGCAGCCCAAAGCCCACGTCTAAGCAGTCTGAACAGGAGGCCACCATGATGTTTGCCCGAAAAACGATTGCCGCTGCCGCAGTCTTGCTCGCCAGCGCCAGCGCTGCGTGGGCCGGCGAGGTCCGGCTGTATTCCTGGTCCGACTATTTCGGCGCCAAGACCGTCGAAAAATTCTCAACCGAGACTGGCAACAAGGTCACCTACGACGTTTTCGACAGCAACGATCTCGCCGAAACCAAACTGCTGGCGGGCAAGAGCGGCTATGACGTGGTGACGCCCAACCTCTCCCCACATTTCGCGCGTCAGCTGAAGGCCGGGCTCTGGGGCAAACTCGACACCTCGAAACTGAAGAATTTCGGCAATGCCGATCCCGCCATCCTCACCCAACTCGCCACGGTCGATCCGGGCAACGCCCACGGCGTGCCGTGGATGTGGGGGACGACGGGCATCATTTTCAACAGCGAAAAAATTAAGGCGATCATGCCGGATGCGCCAGTCGATTCCTGGCGGATGCTGTTTGATGAGGCCGTGGTCTCGAAATTCGAAAAGTGCGGCATCGCCATGCTCGACGATGGCGAACAGGTACTCGGAAGCGCTCTCATCTATCTCGGCAAGTCGATCAATACGGCAACCACGGCCGATCTTGACCAAGCGGTGGCTCTGGTTGAGAAAATCCGTCCGCATATCCGCAAATTCCACACCTCCGAATACATCACCGGGCTGGCGTCGGGCGAGTTTTGTCTGGTTTTGGGCTTTTCCGGTGACGCCCATATCGCGGCGCTTCGCTCGGTCGAGGGTGCCAAGGCCTACAAGATCGAGTACAGGTTGCCGCGTGAGGGCGCGCTCGTCTATATTGATGTGCTGGCGGTCCCAGCCGATGCGCCCGACCCCGCCGAAGCGCTGTCGTTCATCGACTTCCTGATGCGGCCGGATATTGCGCTTGCCGCTGCCAACGACACCGGTTTTGCAACCACCAACTCCGCAGCGTTGAAACTGGTCGATCCCGAAATCAGGAACGATCCCAATCTATACCCAAATGCGGACACCATCGCCAAACTCATTTTGCCGCGCATGCGCTCATTGGCAGAGTTGCGGCAATGGCAGGATGGGTGGAAAAAGGCCAAGGGCGCGAATTGACCGGCCGTCAGGCCGCACGATGGGAGCAGGACAATGAGCGACGTGGTGGTGGCGGCGGTGCAGATCGCTTGTACGGACGATCTGGAGAAGAACCTCGCAGAGATCGAGAGCCATGTCCGGTCGGCGGCAAAACGCGGCGCGCAAATGGTGGTTCTGCAAGAATTGTTCGAAGGTCCCTATTTCTGCAAGGACATCGACCAGAAGCACAAGGCGCGCGCCAAGCCCTTCAAGGGGCATGCGACAATCGCACGGTTGTCGGCATTAGCGCGTGAGCTGAGCGTTGTTCTCCCCGTGTCATTCTATGAAGTAGACGGAGAGACACGCTACAACTCCCTCGCCATGCTGGACGCCGATGGCCGCGTGCTCGGCCGTTACAGGAAGAGCCACATTCCCGACAGCCCTGGCTACAGCGAGAAATTCTACTTCGCCAATGGCGAAACCGGCTTCATGGTACACGACACGGCCATCGGCAAAGTTGGGGCGGGCATCTGCTGGGACCAATGGTTCCCGGAGGCCGCCCGCGCCATGGTGCTGCAGGGTGCCGAAATCCTGATCTATCCGACGGCTATCGGTTCGGAACCCTCGTTCCTCAATTGGGACAGCCGCGATCATTGGCAGCGCGTCATGCAAGGCCACGCCGGTGCCAACCTCACTCCACTGATTGCAGCCAATCGCGTCGGCATCGAAAAAGGCGAAAGCTGCGATGTGGTCTTCTATGGCTCGTCGTTCATCGCCGACCATACCGGAGCCAAGCTCGCGGAAGCCGACCGCGTGACCGAGGGCGTCATTACCGCCTCGCTCGATCTTGCTGCTATTGCCGAAGCCCGCCGCAGCTGGGGCGTGTTCCGCGACCGGCGCGTGGATTTATACGGCGGACTGACTGGGCAGACGCCCGGCACTCTGCTGCCGGTTGTTGCAGCCTGAGCGCCGGCCATTAACCATCGTCGTCCCGGATGCGCCCGCATCATCCTTATGGTGCGCGCGCATCCGGGATCAGGCTCACGGCCCAAGCAGCTGTCCGAGCGCCGCCCACGGGATGACAGAAAAGGGGTCGGCCCAGACCTCGACAAACGATAAATGATATCGTCGATCAGAAATAACAACCCATCATCCCAAGTGCGGTGCAGCGATCCTTCGTCGTTGCACCGCAGACGCGGGGTCTTATGGCTCGGACAAGTGCTTGATCCGCGAACAAGGTCCGGGATCAGCGCAGCACCATGAAGGATGCTGCAGCGCATCCGGGATGACGGAACGTGATAGGCCGGAGTAACCGCGCGGCGGTATAACATAACTAGTCGGGCGTGAAGTACCTCGTTGTTAGGCAGCGGTAGCACTCGGCCTGCGTAGCTGCGTGATCCATGCCACCCGTGCCACCAGCCAAAAGAGCCAAAAAATCGCCCTTAGCCAGGCGATCAGTCTTGCAAAGTT
>JANYHF010000039.1 GCA_025359185.1 Hyphomicrobiaceae bacterium
CGCACTCATCGGCCAAAAGCGCCACGCCGCGAAGCGGTGACGTGAAAACTGTCTGACTGCGGCGTCGCTTTGCTTGCCAATACGAGTGTATTGGCGGCGCAAATCGCCTTGCATTCAGCCAGTTTTGACCTCATCCAGCTCGAACCCATAACTGACGACAGGCCCTAGTCACGGCGTTTTCACGATGAATGCGGACACATTGTTGCAGCGTTTGACAAAATCCGGACTAAGTAGCAATCCTGAAAAGGCAATCAAATGCCGCAGCTGCAGCAGTTTCCCGGTCCGTGTGAATCCCCTTTGAGGATCATGTATCATGCGAAGATCCGCCAATTCCGGTCTGATCCGCGGTGTGTTTGCATCGGCGATTCTGACACTCGGTTTGGCCCTGCTGCCAACACTGGCCATCGCGCAGCAGGCGGCATCGACCGACGATATCCTCAAGGCTCTGAAGCCCAAGCTGACGCGCGGTCTTGTCATCGGCGCTCCGGCGGTGGCCAAGGTTGACCCTGGTTTTGTGAGCGCGCTGCGGTCCAAGGCGTCACGCGGCATCACCGTCACGGAACGGGCCAAAATCGCCGTCATCGCCACGCAGCGCCCGCAGATCAACCTGGAAATCCCGTTCGACTTCGATTCGGCGGCGATTTCGCCAGCCGCCGTTCCGCAACTGGTCCGGCTCGGTCAGGCGTTGCAGGACAAAGACTTGCAAACCGCCACGTTCCTGGTGGCTGGCCACACCGATGGCAAAGGCGCGGCCGACTACAATCAGCAGCTTTCGGAGCGCCGCGCGGCAGCCGTGCGCCAATTTCTGGTCGAGCAATATGGGCTAAATGCGCAGTACCTGATTGCCATCGGCTATGGTTTCGAGCAACTCAAGAATACCTATGACCCGCTGGCAGCCGAGAACCGCCGCGTGCAGATCGTGAATTTGGCGGACAGATAGTTGTGGCGGTCTGGGTTGCGCGGGAGACATGAGGTCATGACGGGAGCCCGTAACCTGTGGGCGGTTGTTGTCACGCTGCTGGTTCTGGCGCCGCCCGCCAATGCCGCCCTCGTGCCAGGCACCGGCGACGACGCGGCCGCCCATTTGCAGGAGTTGCTGATCTGGACCGGCAACTACAAAGGCTTTGTTGACGGCAAGGTAGGCGCGCAAACGCTAGAAGCCATCAGTTTGTTTCAAAGTTCCCAAGGTAATCCGCCATCGGGTGATCTCGGGCCGGATGAATTGCGCGAACTGGAACGGCTGGCGAAAGTGGCTCAGAAGTGGGCCGGTTTCCAGATGATCACTGATGATCAGACGGGCAGCCGGATTGGCATACCTTATGGGTATGTGACGCGGCCCGGAACGGTGCTTTCCAATGGCACGCGCTGGTCGGCCGCTGATGGCAGCTTCGATGTCGAAACCTTCGCCCTGCGTGATACCGATACGCTCGACAGCGTGCAGCAATCGCTCTGCTGCCTGCAGGGTCGCACGCTCGACTACCAGTTCCGTGAGGGGGTGCAGTTTCTGCTGCAAGGCAGCGACAACAACGGCAGCCGGAAATTCTTCGTCCGGGTGGCGCAATCACACGGCCAGTTGCTCGGGTTTACGGTGACCTATGATGTCAGCCGCACCGAGGATTATTTCACCACCGTCAATGCGATCGCCTCCAGCTTTGATGCCGATCCCGCGAACCCGGAGGCGTCGCGCAATGGCCTGCCGTCTGGTGGCGCGTCCTACCAGCCGCCAGCTCAAAGCGTGGCCGAGCCTTCTGTGGCGGCGATTTCGCCCGATGTCATCGCCCTCAACAGCCGCATTCACGACTTGCAGCAAAAACTCGAAGGTGTGCTGGTGAAGGTTGGCAAGGAAGCGCCCGCGCCCGTTGAGCCTGCTGCGGGTCCCCAAGACCTATCGGTGCTGCTCAAGCGCATCACCCAGTTGGAGGCTGACCTAGCCACTGCGAAAAAGTCAGCGGACCTTGGCTCCGCCAGCGGGTCGGTCATAGTCCATGACGGCCCCAAGGTCGCCCTCGTTGTCGGCATTAACACATACGACAATCTTGGCAGCGATTCCGAATTGAAGAAGGCCGTCAATGACGCCCGCTCGGTGAAGACAGCGCTCGAAGGGCTCGGCTTCAAGGTGATCGAAGCCGAAGACACGCGGCGGCAAGAGTTCAACCGGGTCTGGCAGCAGTTCCTCAACGAGATCAAACCCAAGAGCGCCGTCGCGTTCTATTTCGCAGGGCATGGCGGCGTCATCGAGAATTCGAACTACCTGCTGCCGCGCGACATCCCGCAGTTGAACAAGGGCGATGAGGCGCTGTTCAAATCGGAAGGGCTGAGCGTCAACACCTTGATGGACGATCTGCAACAGCGGCATCCCAAGCTCGCCTTCGTGGTGATCGATGCCTGCCGCAACAATCCGTTCCACGATCCGACGCGCTCCATTTCCGTCAGCCAGCGCGGGCTCGCACCCTTGCAGCGCGTGCCAACGGCGCCCAGCGACGACGAACCGGGCGAACCGTTCGGCACCTATATTCTGTTTTCAGCGGGCGACGGAGAAGCGGCTTTGGACCGGCTGGACGGTGATACCGCCAGCCAAGCCAATTCTGTGTTTACGCGCAGCCTTTTGCCGCTGCTGCCCAAGTTGAGCATCAAGCGTCTTGCCGAGCAGGTCAGCCTCGACGTCACTGGCCTCGCCAAGACCGAACACTATCAGCAGCACCCGGCCAAATATGACAGTCTTCGGGTTGATGTCTGCCTGGCCAACGCCTGTAACCGCCCTTGATCTCACCCGGACCAACAGCCTGAGGACACTATGCGCATTGCCTCTACCATCCTGGTTTCGTCGCTGCTCTTGGCAGCCGCACCCGCCTCAGCCGCCGAACAAGACCTAGACGGACTACGCAATGGCGCCTCGGCCATCCTCGAACAGCACTGTTCGCGCTGCCACCAGATGGGCAAGCTGGTCAACCTTACGCGCGCCGAGAAAGATTTTGGCAACATTCTCGATTTGCCGGCCCTGGTGCAGGAGCGCCGCCGCATCATGCCGGGCCAACACGACAATTCGAAAATCTGGCAGCTGATGTTCAACAAGAAAATGCCCTACGACGCCTACACGCTGGATGATCCCAGCAAGCCCGCCGCCAAGGAACCAAACGCCGCCGAGATCCAAACTATTGCCGACTGGATCGATGCCGAGGGCAAGGCCCAGCAGGCCGCCGCCGCCGTGCGCGTGTTTGTCCGTGATGGTGAGGTGATCAAAGCCATCGCCGATGATCTGGGTACATTGCGATCAGACCGAGCGGCAACGTCGCGCTATCTCACGCTCACCCACCTGTACAATGGCGGCGCCAGCGACGAGGCCATCGAAGTCTACCGCCAAGGCGCCGTCAAACTGCTCAATTCCCTGACGTTCGAGCACGACCCGATCAAATACGAAAAGCTCGGCCCCAAGGACACCATCCTGCGCTTCAATCTGAAAGATATGGGCTGGACGGATGAACAATGGAACCTGTTGCTGGCCGCCAATCCTTTTGGCGTGCGGCCACAGGTTAAACCTGATGACCAGCTGTTCGATCTGGTGGCGCACACCACGGGCACGCCGCTTGCCTATGTGCGCGCCGATTGGTTCGTGTTCGCGGGCGCCCAGCCGCCGCTTTACGACAAGCTGCTGAAACTCCCCGATTCCATCGATGAGATTGAACGCGACCTCCTGCATGTCGACCGCAACGCCGACATCGCAGACTACAAGGCGCAGCGGGCCGGCTTCCAGAAATCGGGCGTCAGCCGCAACAACCGGCTGATTGAACGTCACCCGATGCAGTGGGGCGCGTACTGGGCCTCCTACGACTTCGGCAGCAATGAGGGTGTGAAAAGCCTCTTCCTGCATCCGCTGGGGCCGAACGGTCCCGATGCGTTCCAGCACGATGGCGGAGAGTTCATCTTCAGTCTGCCGAACGGGATGCAGGCCTACCGGTTGTCCACTTCCAAGGGCGTCAAGCTGGATAGGGGGCCGCAGAACATTGTGCTCGACCCCAGCCGGCGCGACAACGCCGTCACCAACGGCATTTCCTGCATGGGCTGCCATGTGGTGGGGATGCGCGACGACGGCAAGGACGAGCTGCGCAAGCTGGTTGAGGGCGACCACAACTTCTCCGTGGCAACGCGTGAGGCGGTGATGGCGCTGCATCCCGTGCAGGCTGAGATGGACAAGCTGATCGCTGCCGACAAGGCGCGCTTCCTCAACGCTATGAGCGCGGCTGGATTGCAGCCACTGGTGGTCAAGGACGGAAAGCTGGTCGTCAATGTCTTTGGCGGCAAAGAGATGATCAACGCCCTGTTTTTGAATTTTGAGAACAATCTGACCAAAGCAGCGGCGGCGGCCGAGCTTGGCTTGACCCCGCAGCAGCTTGACGAGGCCGCAGGCCAGGTGGGCGGCGAAGCGCACGAACTGTTGCGCCGGCTCGCCAACGATCAGGTGCCGCGCGATCAGTTCGACCGGCTATTTGCCGAACTGAGCGCCAAGCTGACGGACAACCGGCCGCTGGACGGCAACTACGTGCCCACCGCGACGGCCGTCAACACCGCCGTCGCACCGCCGCTCGTCGGCGATATCAGCAACAGCTACGATTTCGATCTGGCGCTGTTTGCGGACAAGAGCGGCTATAAAGCCGGCGAATACGTTACGCTGACCGTGAAGCCGTCGAAGGACTGTTTCTTGACCCTGTTCTCGGTGGACTTGAAAGGCACCGTCAGCCTGTTGGTGCCGAACAAATTCCTGCCGGCAGCGCCGAGGATTTCGGCGGGCCAGGCCTTCCAGTTCCCAAGGGCGTCGGACGGCTTTGATTTCACACTGAATGATCCGGGTAGGGAGAAGGTCACGGCCGTCTGCTCGATCAGCGAGCAAGGGCTGCCAGGTGCTGAGTACGATTCCAGCAAAGGCGATTTCTCGACGCTGGGTGACGAGGCAGCGCTGAACGAGAAAATCGCCAAGACGCGCGAAATTAAGGTGCGCGAGACTCTCGCCCAGCAGAAATCGGGCGTGAAAATCGAGCCGCCGTCAGGCTCGGCCGAAGCCCGGCGTGCCATCGTGCTTGAGGTGCACTAGAGTTCCACCCGCTCAGGTACCAACGGAGATAGACGATGGCGTGGACGGAGCGGTTTGGACTGGCAGGCAAGGTGGCGTTGGTAACGGGCGCCACCAAGGGGATCGGCCGCAAAATCTGCGAGGTGCTCGCCGATGCGGGTGCCGATATCGTGGCGCTGGGGCGTGATGAGGCCGATCTCACCACGTTGCGCCCGGTGATCGAGGGGCTTGGCAGGCGTTGCGCACTCGTGCAGGCCGACCTTGCTGACGCGGCAGCTACGGCGCGTGCGGCTGCCCAGGCGCTCGCCGCCTTCGGGCATATCGACATTCTGGTCAACAATGCCGGCGTGGCGCTGATCGAACCGCTGCTGACCGCGTCACTCGCCGACTGGGATACGACGATGGCGGTCAATCTGCGTGCACCGTTCCAATTAGCGCAAGCGGTTGCCCCCGGCATGATCGCCCGCAAACAGGGCAAGATCATCAATATCTCGTCGCAGGCCGGCATCATCGGCCTCGACGATCACGGCGCTTATGCCGCCTCCAAGGGCGGGCTCAACATGCTCACCAAGGTGATGATGTCCGAATGGGCGCGCCACAACATCCAGATCAACGCCGTCTGCCCGACGATCATCCTGACCCCGATGGGTGAGAAGGTCTGGGGCGAGCCCGCCAAGGGCCAACCGATGCTCGACAAGACACCCGCCCGCCGCTTCGGCCAGCCCATCGAAGTCGCTGATCTGGTGCTCTTCCTGTCCTCGTCCGCCTCCGACCTGATCAACGGCGACTGCATCCTGATCGATGGCGGGTTTTCGGCGGTATGACCGTGGGGCGGGACAGTCTTGCGGGTTCAACGGATCGGCGATGAAGTTCAGTGTCCGCCGCCCGGCTTGGCTTTCATGGGCACGGGTTTTCGCACCAGCAGCAGCAGCGGCAGCAGGGCCAGGAACATGAACGTCAGCACGTAGAACATATCGGCGAACGCCATCACGGTCGCTTGCCCGCGCACCATGCCGCTCATCTTCTTCAGCGCCATAGCCGCTGCATCGCCGCCGGTCTGGCTGTAGGCCTGGGTCAGCGCCGTCATCCAATTCTGAGCCGCGATACTGGTCTCAGACACCGCTTCATGCAGCCGCGCCAGATGCAGATCGATGCGCTGGTTGAGCACCGTATTGATGGCCGCCAGGCCGACCGCACCGCCGAGATTGCGCGTAAGATTGTAGATGCCAGATGCGTTCTTCAGGCGCTGCGGCGGCAGCGTGCCGAGCGCTAGATTATTCACTGGGATCATCGTGTTCATGAGGCCGAAACCACGGCAGAGTTGCGGCACCAGCAACTCCCAGAACGACCAGTCCTTGGTGATGCCCGTCGCCATCCAGGTGCCGGCCGCAAACACGCTGAGGCCGACGGCCAGCATCGCCCGGTTGTCGAGGATGGTGGAAAGTTTGCCGGCGATCGGCGCGGTCAGGAACATGGCGATGCCGGTGATGAACATGGTCTCGCCGATCTGCAACGAGGAGTAGCCCCGCACGCGGCCGAGAAACACCGGGTAGAGATAAGTAAGGCCATAAAGTCCGATGCCCATGACGAAGGAGAACAGGCAGCCAGTCCAGAAATTGCGGTCGGCAAAGGCGGTCAAATCGACGATGGGGAATTTCGCTGTGAGCGCCCGCCAGAAAAACAATGCCGCACCGCCAACCGTCAGCCAAAAGAAGATCACGATGCGCGTATCGTTGAACCAGTCCTTGCCCGGACCTTCTTCGAGGAGATATTCGAGGCTGCACAGGAAGAGGGCCATGAAGCCGAGGCCCCACCAGTCGAAGGTTTTGAGGAGGTTCCAATCGGGCTCATCGAAATCCACCAGCATGATGGTCGAAATGGTAACGATGATGCCGGGTACGATGTTGATGAAGAACAGCCAGTGCCAGGAGAGCGCGTCCGTCAGGTAGCCGCCAATGGTCGGGCCGATGGTGGGGGCGAGGGTGGCCACGAGACCAATCAACGGGCCGATCACGCCACGGCTGCTTGGCGGAAAAATCGAAAACGAGGCGGCAAACACCGTCGGGATCATGCCGCCGCCAATAAAGCCCTGGATGGCGCGGAACAGGATCATTTCGTTGATGTTGTTAGCAAATCCGCAAGCTATGCTGGCGAGCGTGAAGCCCGCCGCCGAGATCGCAAACATCCAGCGCGTGGAGATGGCGCGTGAGAGCAGGCCTGACAGCGGGATCATGACCACTTCGGCGATCAGGTAAGCCGTCTGTACCCAGCTCACTTCCTCGGCGCTGGCCGACAAGCCCGCTTGGATTTCCGCCAGCGACGCCGAGACGATCTGGATGTCCAGGATGGCCATGAACATGCCGACAACCATCAGCAGGAATGCGACCAGCCGCTTGGGGTCGATGCGATCTGTGGCGGGCGCGGATGATATGGTGGCGGACATAAATCCTAAAGTCCCAGAAAAACGATATTTGGCAAAAGTACCCCCTCTCCCCGCTGCGCAAAGGGGATTGCGGGGAGAGGGGGCGTAAGCAGCTACTTCGCCGCCACAGACGCTCCACCCGAGGCTTGCGGCTTGGTATCAACGGTCACCGTCACCGACATGCCGGGGCGCAGCACATCGACCGTGCGCGCATCGGCGGGCAGCGCAATGCGCACCGGCACGCGTTGCACGATCTTGGTGAAATTGCCGGTGGCGTTTTCGGGCGGCAGCAGGCTAAAAATGGAGCCCGAACCGGGCGCGAAACTCTCGATGGTGCCGTGCAGCTCGCTGCCGCCCAGCGCATCGACGTCAACGGTCACGGGCTGACCGGGCTTGAGGCCCTTCAGCTGCGTTTCCTTAAAATTGGCCTCGATATAGAGCGATCCATCGGCAATCAGCGCGCCGAGCCTCGCGCCGGGCTGCACATAATTGCCGACCTGCGCGCCGCGATTGCCGAGCACGCCGCTGACGCCCGCGCGCACTTTTGTAAAGCTCAGATCCCGCTCGGCCTTGCTGACCTGCACCAGCAACTCATCAAGCACATGCGCAGCTTCCTGCTGCTGCGCGGCCAGCACGGCCTTGGCCGCCGTCGCATTGCCAACCAGGGCCTGGGCATTGTCGACCGCGGCCTTGGTGCTGGCGAGCGCCGCCTTGGCCTTGTCCCGGTCGGACACGATCTGCTCCAGTTTTTGCGGCGTGGTCACCTTATCCTTGGTGAGCTGGGCATATCGCACATAGTCGGCCTCGGTCCGTTTCACATCGGACTGGCTGGAGCCTACCTGCGCCCGCGCTTGCGCTATGGCGGCGTTGGCTTGGGCGATGCCGGCATCGGCCTGGGCGAGCTGGCTGTCGAAACGGGAAATCGTGGAGCGTTGTGTGTCGGCTTTGGCCTTGGCCGATTGCAGCGCCAGCACGTAGTCGCCATCATCGATCTCGGCGACGACCGTGTCCGCCGTCACGGAGGCGTTTTCGGCCACCGGCACCGCCTTGATGAAGCCGCCAACTTTCGCGGCAATACTGGTGATATCGGCCTTCACGTAGGCGTCGTCGGTGGCGATGTGGTACCAACCCGTCGAGATGTAGCCGGTCGCATACCAGGCGACGGCGGCGACGGCCAAAATGAGGGCGGCCGCGATGATGTAGCGGCGGAAGCCAGCGGGCTTGGCGGGGGCAGCGGCCTTTGTCTCTGGGGCTGGAACTTTGGCCTCGGTAGCCGCCTGCACAGGGGCGACAGCAGCATCCGCTGGCTTATCGCTGGCCGGGGCAGGAACCAAGGTGGGCTTTGCTGGCAGCGCGCTCGACATGACAAAATTCCTGACTAAACCGTTTGGTAGGACTTTACTACGCCCGGTGCAGCGTGCTAGTCAATGGCTACCAAACGGTTTAGTCATTCCGGCAGATCATAGCTGATGAACCAAACTCTGATGTCAAAGTCCCTTACAACCCCGCGCGACCCAGATGGCCGTCAGCGCCGTACGCGCCTCGAAACTCAGACCGAGAAGCGCGGCGTGATGCTGGCTGCCGCCCGCGCCGTGTTCGAGCGCGAGGGCTACGACGGCGCCAGCATGAGCGACATCGCCGCCGAGGCAGGCGTCTCTAAGCCGACGCTCTATGTGTATTTCGACAGCAAGGAGCGGTTGTTCGATGCGCTGATAGAGGACATGAGCCTCTCGGTGCCGGAACAGGTGCTCAACCTCGACGCCAGCGACCCCGACGTCAAAGCCGTGCTGACCCGCTGCGGCATTGCCCTGATGACCAAAATCACCCAGCCCGAGCGCGTCAACATGCTGCGCGTGGTCCTGGGTGCGGCAGGTAAATTCCCTGAGATTGGGCGCAAGTTCTTTGCCGCTGGGCCAGGCCGGGCGATTGAGAAGATCAAGGTCTACCTGACGGAAGCCGACGCGAAAGGCTGGCTCAGGGTGCCCGATACGGATCTGGCGGCCTATCATCTTCTTGAACTGGTGCAGGCCAAGCAAATCCGGCTGCTGCTGTTCGGCATAGCCGACCGGCCCAGCGAGGCCGATATCGCTGAAACTGTGGCGGCCGGTGTGCGCGTGTTTGTGGCGGCGCATCGCGGGCGCCCAACGTGTTAAGCTGCCGCTCACTTCCTCCTCGACGAGGCCATGATGGACAAGACTGATCACAAGACCGCCAAGCCTGCGCTCAGCGTTGTTCCAGCGTCTGTGCCGGCGCATGATCCTCAAGCGCGCAATCCAGGTGTGCCGTTGCAAACCGATTGGTTCGACGCCGTGCAGGTCAACCTGAGCGCCAGCGAGCGCCGCGCCGCGACGCTGACCACACGCCGCACGGCCAAGAAGGAATATCAGGCGGCCTGGCTGGTCAGAGCGCTGCAGTGCATTGACCTGACCGCCCTGGCGGGCGACGACACGCCCGGCCGTGTTCAACGGTTGTGCGCCAAAGCCCGGCGGCCATTGCGCGAGGATATCGTCAAGGCCCTGGGCCTCGCCGATGCTCCGCCCACGGTCGGTGCGGTGTGCGTGTACCCCACGATGGTTGCGCCCGCTGTCAAGGCGCTGGCCGGTTCCGGCATTCCAGTCGCTTCCGTCGCCACGGGGTTTCCGGCTGGCCTCACTCCGCTGCCGATCCGGCTCGCCGAAATCCGCTATGCTATCGAGGAGGGCGCTGGCGAGATCGATATCGTCATTCACCGTGCCCAGGTGCTGACGCAAGACTGGTCCGCGCTTTATGACGAGGTCGCGGCCATGCGGGAGGCCTGCGGGGCCGCACATCTGAAAGCCATCCTTGCCACAGGCGACCTCAAGACGCTGCGCAATGTCTACAAAGCCAGCATGGTGTCGATGCAGGCGGGCGCCGACTTTATCAAAACCTCCACCGGCAAGGAGGACGTCAACGCCACGCTACCGGTCAGCCTGACGATGCTGCGGGCCTTGCGCGATTATGGCGAGCGCACTGGCATCCGCATTGGTTTCAAGCCGGCGGGTGGATTGAAGACGGCCAAGGATGCGCTGGCCTGGCTCACCCTGATGAAGGAAGAACTCGGCCGCCCCTGGCTGGAGCCCAACCTTTTTCGCATCGGTGCCAGCTCCATGCTTGCCGACATCGAGCGCCAACTCGAACATTTCATCACCGGCCGCTATGCGGCGTTGCACCATCAGCCGCTGGCGTGAGTAAGGACCTGCTAGTGCCAGCCAACTCGTCGCGCGACCAACCAACTGCTGAGGACACCGCCCGTGCCCACCGTCAAGGACGTTCTGAAATCCATGGACTACGGTCCCGCGCCAGAATCTGAAACGCATGTGACAGACTGGCTGAAGGCGCACACGGATGGATTTCGCCACTTCATCGGTGGGCAATTTGTTCCGGCGAGCGACGGCAAGACTTTCGCGGCCATGAACCCGGCGCGCGACACGGTGCTGGGACACGTCGCGCATGGCACGGCCGCCGACATCGATGCCGCCGTCAAAGCCGCCCGCGCTGCCTTTCCGGCCTGGTCGGCGCGTTCGGGCCACGAGCGCGCACGCGTCCTCTATGCCATCGCCCGGCATGTGCAAAAGCGCGAGCGCTTCCTCGCCGTGCTGGAATCGCTGAACAACGGCAAGCCGATCCGCGAGAGCCGCGACATCGACATTCCGCTGGTGGCGCGGCACTTCTACCATCATGCCGGCTGGGCCGAGATGATCGCCTCCGAGTTACCGGGCCACTCGCCGCTCGGCGTCTGCGGGCAGATCATCCCGTGGAATTTTCCGCTTCTCATGCTGGCCTGGAAAGTCGCGCCCGCGCTGGCGGCTGGCAACACCGTCGTTTTGAAGCCCGCCGAATTTACGCCGCTCACGGCACTCGCCTTTGCTGAAATCTGCCGCGAAATTGGGCTGCCCGACGGCGTCGTCAACATTGTCACCGGCGACGGCGGCACCGGCGCTGCGCTGGTCAAGCACCCGGATGTTGACAAGATCGCCTTTACGGGCTCCACCGAAGTCGGCCGCCTGATCCGGCGCGAAACGGCAGGCAGCGGCAAAAAGCTGTCGCTGGAACTCGGCGGCAAGTCGCCCTTCATTGTCTATGAGGATGCCGACCTTGATGGCGCGGTCGAAGGTGTCGTCGATGCCATCTGGTTCAATCAGGGCGAGGTTTGCTGCGCCGGATCGCGCATTCTCTTGCAAGAGGGCGTTGCCGGCCGCTTCCTGAAAAAGCTCCGCCGCCGGATGGATACGCTCGTGGTCGGCGAGCCGCTGGACAAATCCGTAGACATGGGATCGCTCGCAGCGCCTGTTCAGTTGCAGCGCGTGCGCGAGTTGGTGGCCAAAGGCGAGGCCGAGGGCGGCACGCTGTGGCAATCGAACTGCACGCTGCCACCGCGCGGCAGTTTCTTCAAGCCGTCGATCTTCGTTGGTGCCGAGCCCGCTTCGAGCGTGGTGGAACAGGAAATCTTCGGCCCCGTCGCGGTGGCGATGACGTTCCGTACACCCGACGAAGCCGTGCAGCTGGCCAACCACACGCGCTATGGCCTCTCGGCGACGGTGTGGTCGGAGAATATCAATCTGGCGCTGGATACTGCGGCCCGGGTCAAGGCCGGCATTGTCTGGATCAACTCCACCAACCTGATGGACGCGGCCGCTGGTTTTGGCGGCTACCGCGAAAGCGGGTATGGACGCGAGGGCGGCCGCGAAGGGATGTATGAGTATCTTGTCGCCGATACCGAGACGGCGTTGCCGGACGCGCCTACGGTCAAGACCGCCTTCAACGCCGCGCCGTCAGAACCGGCAGCCGTCAGTGGACTGCCAACCATCGACCGCACCGCCAAACTCTATATCGGCGGCAAACAAGCGCGGCCGGACTCGGGCTACAGCTACACCGTGAAAAGCGCGAGTGGCGCGGCCGTGGGCCAGGCGGGGCTCGGCAACCGCAAAGACATCCGCAACGCCGTCGAGGCGGCGGGCAAAGCGGGCGGCTGGGGCAGCCTGATGGCGCATAACCGCGCGCAGGTTCTCTACTACATCGCCGAGAACCTTGAAGCCCGCGCCGATGGTTTTGTGCAACGGCTGACCAGTTTTGGCCAGTCCTTGGACGCCGCAAAAAAGGAAGTCAGCGCCAGCATCCGCCGCATCTTCTTCTACGCTGCCCAGGCCGACAAATACGACGGCCGCGTTCATTCCACCCGCTCGCGGCACGTGACCCTGGCGATGAACGAGCCGTTCGGCACTCTGGGCATTCTGTGTCCGGACGAAGCGCCGTTGCTGGCCTTGGTGTCTCTTGTGCTGCCCGCGATCGCCATGGGCAACCGGGTGGTGGTGGTACCGTCGCCCACCCATCCCCTGGCCGCTACCGACCTTTATCAGGTGCTGGACACGTCCGATGTGCCCGCCGGAGTGGTGAACATCGTTACCGGCGACCGGGACGAGCTCGCCAAGACACTCGCAGATCACGATGACATTGCCGCGCTCTGGTATTACGGCTCGAAAACCGGCGGTGCTGCCGCCGAAGCAGCGTCGGCGGGCAATCTCAAGCCGGTCTGGTCGCTCGGCGGCAAGACGCGCGACTGGTTCGATGACATCACGGCGCAAGGTTCGCTGTTTCTGCGCCACGCCACCCAGGTGAAAAACATCTGGATTCCGTATGGCGAGTAACTGGGGCTGTGCAAAGAGAGTGAGGACCTCGTTGCACAGCCGTTACGGCCGTTGAGGGAGCAGCGTGAGCGGCGGGCTTGGCTGCCCGCTCGCCTGGGTCAGCCGCCCCCACCAGAATTTCTCTCCCGCACACACACCAAAACCCGCGCTGCCGGGCGCGGGCTATTTAGACGTGTACGAATGAATAAGGTGGAGTGGCAGGAAAGCGGGGATCCCTGCCACTCCAGGAGGTTGGACGCTGGCTGCGTCGCGTCCAACCACCAATCTGTCTGTCTGCCATCGCGAACCGACGCTTGGACTTGATCCGGTCTGGTGTCGCCTTGCAGCGAATTCCGTGTGAAGCAGCCCGTCGTCATTGCTACATCACGCCGGGAAAACGTGTCGGCGGTGTGCTCAATTCCCGGCAATTTCCTGGCAGCGAGCACAAAGTTGCCGAATCCTGAGGTTTCGTCATCACATAATATTGCCACTTCGTAACATTCTTCAATACATTGAGCCGGTGAATGTTAATTGGCCAAGCTGATGGAATAACGGCATAAATGCAGTTGCGAGCAGAACTGCCAACGTGATTTGGCAAAAAGTCGGAAGGTTTGGACACGCACGCCGGCCCGATTATGGCGAAACGGGGGCAGCATTGAGCCCTCGCATGGCTTCGGCCCGGCAAGCAGGTCGCCGCCTACGCGGCCTGCACCTGCCGGTTTTGCGCGGCTTCATAAAAATCGAGAATGTCCGCGCCCATACGAGCCACGGTAAAGCGCGAGGCGACGCGGGCTTGCAGCTGTGTGGCGTTATCGAGGAGCGGGTGCGGATTGGTCAGGAATGCCGTCAGGCTATTGGCGAGCGCGGCGGCATCCCCCGGCGGCAGAAGGTCCGTTGACGTTGTGTCCGTGATCTCCGGAATGCCACCGACGCGGGTCATCAGCATGGGCAGGCGGGCGGCAGCGCCTTCGAGAACAATGTACGGAAACGATTCCGCGCGGCTTGGAACAACCAGGCAGCGCCCGAGCGGGAACGCTTTGGGGGCGGGCATCGCGCCTGGAAAACGCACGCGGCCACCTAGCGCAAGAGCGGTTGCCTGCGCCTTGAACGCCGCCTCATCGGGTCCCGACCCGACAATCGTTGCGGTTGGCGAGCCCTTGACGGCCGCGAGCGCGTTCAACAGCACGTCCACGCCCTTCAGATGACGCAGCTCACCGACAAAAAGCACATCGCTGGCATTGGAATTAGGGGTGTGATCGGAGAAATCGGCGGGGAGCAGCCCGTTAGGAATCACGCGCGTTAGGCAACGGGGCGTGCCGACTTTCTGCGCATAGACCCGCTGCGAATAGGCGCTCTCAAAGATCAGGCCATCGGTCACGCTGGCGAGGCGGCGTTCGAGGCCGAGGAACAACACGCCCTGCACGGTTCCGGGCTCGAAATGCAAGCTGCCGCCATGGGGCGTGTAGAACGCTTTCACTAGCGACCCGGACCGCTTTAGCAACTGCGCTGCAAGCCGAGCATAGGCCCCGCCTTTGGCCCCATGCCCATGCAACACATCGGCATTGAGGCCCTGAGCCAGCGCCTGCGTCGCCCTTAGCGCCGGATAATCGGCAAGCCCGATCTGGCGGGGCATTGTCACGCGCGTGATGCCAAGCGCCAAACGCGGTGCCAACTCACGGAACACAGTCTCGGCGCTCTCGCCACCCGTCGAGTCATCGGCAATCAGACCGACCGCGTGGCCCGAATCCGTCTGCATCCGCGCCAAGTCCGCGACATGCCGGAACAGCCCGCCAACAGGGGCCCGAAGGCAATGCAGAATTCTCAACGGCTTAGCCAAGACACGCGCTCCGAAAGGGAATTAAAGGCTCTCCGTGGACTGAAGTTTCCCCGCCCCCCCCCACCTTGTTCCTCCCCCCTCAAAGGGGGAGGAGCAAGGTGGGGGGGCGGGAAAGCCCCTAAAACCACCGTTCTTCGATGGTGATGGTGTCGCCGGGACGCACGGGTTCCGTGATCGGCGCGTGCAATTCGCTGACTATGCCGTTGAGGCGGCGGGTGATGCGGACCGTGCGTTCGCTGGCGCGGGGACTAAATCCGCCGGCGATAGCCACGGCCGCTTGCACCGTCAGGCCCGGCTCGAACGCATACTGACCAGCGGCGCGCACCTCGCCCAGAATGTAGAACGGGCGTGAGGCGGCAACTTCCACCGTCACTTGCGGGTCCTTGACGAAGCTGACTTTCAGTTCGGACGCGATCATCTGGCCCAGATGATACGTCGTCACCCCGCGCGCTTTCACGGACCCGATCAGCGGCACGGCGATAAAGCCCGCCGCATCAATAGGATAGACGTGTGAAAGGTTCGGCTGCCCATAGACGAAGATGCGGACCCGGTCGCCGCTGTCGAGCAGGTAGGGCTGCGTGGCGGCTGGCGCGGGGCCGATGATGTTGCGCTCGTGCGTCACGCTGGTGATGGTCGGCCCGAGAAAGGCGACCGCGCTGCTCTTGCCGGCTTTGAGCTTGTTGATCTCTTCCAGCACGGCGACGGGCATCGGCGGTGCATTGGCGACGGGATCGTTGGCCAGCGGACCATCATCACCCGCCTGATGCAGGTGGCTGTCGTCAGGCTTGGCCGGCCCCGCGATCGAGGCATCGGCGGCGGTGAACGGCTTGGCCGTTTTGGCGCATCCTGCCAAAGGCAGCAGGAAAGCGGCACACAACAGGACGCGACGCACAAACATGGGACTGAACCTCGACACAACTGACAACACGTCCCGAGGTTCTAGCTGGGCAAAGTAAACAAAGACCTAACGGCAGGCGCGCATTGGCACAGGCTGTGTCTGAACGACCCGTGAGTTAAGCCTTTGGTTACTCGTCTCGCGCCAAATTGAAGCGTTGCCGGAGGCTCGCGAGGCCTGCGGCCCAACGCAGGGTCCGTCATGCAAGCGTCCCACGACGATATTGATCTTTCAACGTTGTTTGCGGCCATAAAGCGGAATCTGTTCCGGCTTCTGGTCACGACGGGGCTTGCCGGGTCGTTGACCTACGGCGCGCTCTGCCTGGTGCCGCCGAGCTATAAATCCACCGCACAGATCATCTTGCAGCCCTCGTCGTCGAGCCTGCTGCGGCTGCGCAGCCAGGAAAGCGCCAGCCCGGATGCCAAGGTTGATGAAGGCGAGGTGGCCAGCCAAGCCGAAGTGATCCGCTCGCGCGATCTGTTGCGCAAGGTCGTCGCCGCCGAGCATCTCGATCAGCTGCCGGACTATAATCCTGCGCTTCCTGGCCGTGCTCTTGCCGACCGCCTTTTGGGCCTGTTTTCCGGGTCCATGTCCAGCATGGAGCCCATGGAACGGGCTCTGACGGTCTTACAGCAGAATGTGCGCGTGGGCGAAGTGCCCAAAACGCGGCTGATCAACATCGATGTGACGGCCCGCAGTCCGGCGCTGGCGGCTAAACTGGCCAATGAGCTGGCGCAAGCCTATCTGGAAAACAACCGTTCCGGCCAGATCAAGGACGCGAGCGAGGCGACAACGTGGCTCGGCAGCAATATGGCGGACGTGAAGGCCCAGGCTGAAGCCGCCGAGACCGCGCTGGAAAGGTTCCGCGCCCAATCGGGCCTGCTGTCGGGGCAGAACAATGTCACGTTGAACAACCAGCAGCTGTCGGAGCTGAACACCCAGCTCACCCAGGCGACGGCCGCGCGCACCGAGGCCGAGGCCCGCTCCCACATCATCCACGATATGGTTGCCAGCGGCCGGGTCGAGAGTTCGCAGGACGTGGTCAAATCGGCCAACATGCAGCAGCTGTTCCAGCAAAAGCTGCGCGTCGAGCGCGATATTGCCGAGCTGTCAGCGACGCTGCTGCCCGGCCATCCCCGAATGCAGCAGTTGACGGCGCAACTCAAAATCGCGGGCGAAGGCTTGCGCGAGGAGGCCAAGCGGGTTGCGGCCGGCATCGATGACGATTTGAAAATTGCCGCGGCGCGCGAGCAGGCGTTGCAGGCCAGCATCGTGCGGCTGACCGAGACGGAACTCAAATCCAGCGAGTCGCAGGCCCAACTCAGCAGCCTCGAACGCGAGGTACAATCCAAGCGCAACACCTATGATCTGCTACTGCAACGCTTGGGCGAGGCCAGCAACCGGCGCGACCGGGCGTCCGTGTCGGCGCTTGCGGGCCTCAACGAAAGCGCTTCGCCATCAAGTGTGCCCGATAGCCCCAAGAAGACGCAAATGACGCTGTTTGCGGCGGGCGCGGCATTCCTGCTGGGGTTGGTCATTGTCATCACGCGGGAACTTTTGGGCGGTGGCGTGCGGCCTGCGATGGTTGTGGCGGCGCCAGCGCAGGCAGCGCCAGCTTCTTCCACGCCTCGGATAAAGGATGGCCGTGCGTTGGCCAAATTCGTTGCCGCCCGCGCCAAGGCGACCGGAACCTGCCGGACGCTGATCACCGGCGAAACGCAGATGCAAGACGCGCGGCCCGCCGCCTATGACCTTGCACGCCAGTTGACGGGCGCTGGCGCCAGCGTAGTGCTGGTGGACTGGTCGCAAGGCGCTGACGGATCACCTGGGCTATGGGAATTGGCGACAGGCACCGCCTCGTTCGAACGGGTGCTGCACTCTGATCCGCACGGAGCCGGGCACTACATTGGCCCCGGCGCAGCCGGTGCAACCGCGAGCCTTCGGTCGTGTGGCGCCAGCCTTGAGCAGGTGTTTGACGCTCTCGACGCTATTTGCCAGCATGTCATCGTGGTGGCTGACCGGGCCCGCGCCAAGGATGTGCTGGAAGCTCTCGATGGCCGGTTCGGCGCTGCAGCCATCGTTGGCGAGCCGGGCCGTGAACCCCGAGCGCCTACTGAAGGCGGCATTCTGGGCTATGATGTCCCCGATCTGGCCGTTGCGTGGCTGGAGCCAGCTAAGTCTGCCTCCGCCAGCAGCCGGTTTTCGCGCCCGCAGGCCGCACAATTCGATGCGGCGACAGCCTGATTTGGCGGAGCAGCCCCGCTTTTTGCAAATGGTGCAATGCGGGAGGTTGACAATTCCCATGAGCTTCCGCTAGATAGCGAACGTTCGTTCGCGAATGAATGTTCGCTCACGACCAATTCCGCCAAGAGTGATCTTGAGAGGATCGTTCGGCGTTACGCCCTCAGCGGCAAACTGGGCAAGCCCCGTCAATGTCAGTTTCACATATCGATCCGGGAAGGCCCCAGGGCGCAGTTGCGACGGACACCCGTCAGCGCATACTGGAAGCGGCTATGCGCTGTTTTTGCGAGAACGGCTTCCATAGTGCCTCGATGCAGCAGATCTGCGCCGCCGCCAATATGAGCCCCGGCGGCGTCTATCGCTATTTTGCCTCCAAGGATGCGATCATCGGAGCGATTGTGGAGCATGTGCACGAGCGCAATACCGACTACTTCAAGCGCATGACCGCGCAAGGCGCGACATTGCAGTCGTTCTTCGATGTCGGCTTTACCTGTCTGAAGGATCTCATCGAGGGCCCGGCCAGCGGTTTGTTTTGCGAAGTCTTTGCCGAAGCGCAGCGCAATCCCCAGATCCGTACGATGTTCGAGGGCAAGTGCCGCGAAGCTCATGTGATGATGCGTGACGTCTTGGCCCGGATGCAGGCCGATGGTCTCATTGACCGGTCCCTTGATGCGGATGTGGTCGGCATCATGCTGATGGCGATCGGCGACGGGATGCTGGTCAGAACCCGGCTTGATCCCAATGTGAAATTTGATGCGCTTTGGCCAGGTCTCAAAGACCTCGTCATGCGTATGCTGCGGCCAAACACGGCCATCAGCCCCGATACAATTCTGGGGCCCCTATGAGTGCGGTGTGGACAATGAAACGATTAGCGGTTTTGGCGCTGGCGCTGCTGGGAGTTGTTGCGGCTGGCCCCGGTTGGGCAGCGGATGCCCCCAATCCGGCTGTCATCGAGGGGCCGACGGTGAGCGTGGTCACTGCGGGCGAGTCCGAGGTCGCTGAGCAGATCCTGGTGACAGGCACGCTGGTGCCGCGCGAGGAAGTGCTGGTCACGCCCGAAATCGACGGCCAGAGCGTCAGCGAAATCCTGGTCGAGGTCGGCGACGTGGTCACCAAGGGCCAGGTTCTAGCCCGGCTCAATCGTGACACGCTTGATGTCCAGATGGCGCAGTTCAGGGCCCAGCTGGCCCAGGCCGACGCGTCCAAAGCACAGGCGGATGCTTCGGTCGCACAGGCCAAGGCCAACAAAATTCAGGCTGCAAAATCCCTTGACCGGACCTTGGCGTTGAAGGGCAAGGGTTTCGCCACCGCTGCCAAGTTGGACCAGGATCAGTCGAGCGCCAGTGTATCCGATGCTCAGCTCGAATCCGCTGTTCGGTCCATCGACGTCGCCATTGCCAACAAGAAGGCAATTGAAGCTCAGCGTGACCAGATCCTCTTGAAAATCGGCTACACCGAAGTGCGCGCGCCCAGCGCCGGGTTGGTCAGCCAACGGAATATCCGGCTTGGCCAGGTCGGCAGCATGGCCGCGCCGCTGCCGATGTTCCGTATCATCGCCGATGCCGATATTGAACTGGAAGCCGATGTACCCGATACGTCGCTGCCGCGCCTGCGCAAAGGTATGATGGTTTCGGTCATTCCGGCGGGCATGACCGAAGCCGTGCAAGGCACTATCCGGCTGAAATCGCCCGAAATCGACAAGGCGACGCGGCTCGGCCATGTCCGCATTGCGCTTGCCCATGACGACAGGCTCGCCATCGGCGCCTCGGCGCGCGGCAGTGTCGAGATCGGCCGCAAGAAAGGTGTCACGCTACCGTTGTCGGCGGTGAGCTATGACAAGACCGGCGCTTATGTGCAGGTCGTGAAAGAAAATATCGTGCGTACACAGCGGGTCGAAGTCGGCCTGCGCGGCGCGCAAAAGGCAGAAATTGCAAGCGGACTTACCGCCGGTGATCAGGTGATCGCCCGTGCCGGTACGTTCGTTAGGGATGGCGACCGGGTGAAACCCGTGGCAGCGCCCGCCCAGGAGGCATCGCAATGAACTTCAACTTCTCCGCCTGGTCGATCCGGCAACCCATTCCGGCATTGGTTCTGTTCGTTGTGCTGATGGCGCTTGGTATCACCACGTTCCGCAACATGGCGGTGACACGCTTCCCCAATATCGACGTACCCGTCGTGCTGGTGCAGGTCGGCCAATCAGGCGCGGCACCTTCAGAATTGCGCAATCAGGTGACCAAGAAAGTCGAGGATGCGATCGCCAGCATCACTGGCGTCAAGCATGTGAATTCGACGATCATCGATGGCATGTCGACGACGGCGGCCGAGTTCCTGTTTGAGGTGAACACGGATCGCGCCGTTAACGACGTGAAGGACGCCATCGCGCGCATTCGCGGCGACTTGCCTCGCGGCATCGACGAGCCAGTGGTCAGCCGCGTCGATGTTGAAGGCCAGGCCATCATTACTTTTACGGCTGAAGCCCCGGCGATGACGCTGGAGCAGTTGTCCTGGCATGTCGACGATGTCATGATCCGCGAAATCCAAAGCCTCAAGGGCGTCGGCCGCGTCGAGCGCTATGGCGGCGTGCGGCGCGAAATCCGCGTCGCGCTGGACCCGGCACGGCTTGCTGCCCTGGGCGTGACTGCGGCCGACGTGAACCAGCAGCTGCTGCTCACCAACGCCGACCTTGCGGGCGGGCGTGGCGAAGTCGGTGGCCAGGAACAATCGATCCGCACGCTTGGCGGCGCGAAATCCGTGGCCGATCTGGCCGCGACCAAGATCGTCATCCCTGGCGGGCGCGAAATGCGCCTGGAGGAACTCGGCACAGTCACCGATTCGGCCGAAGAAGCCCGCTACTTTGCTCGCCGCGACGGTCAGCCTGCGGTCGCCTTCGCCATCTTCCGCGCCAAGGGTGCGAGCGATGTCTCCGTGTCGCGGCTGATCGATGTCAAGATTGCCGAGATCGAAAAGACCTATCCAGACGTCAAGCTCACCAAGATCGACAACTCCGTCGGCTATACCTTCGGCAACTACGAAGCCGCCATGGCCACACTGATCGAAGGCGCCTTGCTTGCGGTGCTTGTCGTCTTCCTGTTCCTGCGTAACTGGCGCGCAACGGTGATCGCCGCCATCGCGCTGCCCTTGTCGATCATCCCCACTTATTGGGCGATGCAGGCCATGGGCTTCTCGCTCAACCTCGTGTCGCTGCTGGCCCTGACGCTGGCGACAGGTATCCTGGTTGACGACGCCATCGTCGAAATTGAGAACATCGCGCGGCACATGCGGATGGGCAAATCGGCCTATCGCGCGTCCATCGATGGCGCCGACGAGATTGGCCTCGCGGTCATCGCGATTTCGTTCACGATCATCGCCATTTTCGCGCCGGTCAGCTTCATGGGCGGCATCGCCGGGCAGTATTTCAAGCAGTTCGGGTTGACGGTCGCGGTCGCGGTGTTCATTTCGCTGCTGGTCGCCCGGCTGATCACGCCGATGCTGGCCGCCTATTTCATGGGCGGCGGGCCGATTGTCGACCACGAAAGCCGTGACGGCCCGCTGGCCCGAGCTTACGGGGCTTTTCTGCGCTTCACGCTTCGTCACAAGATTATCAGTCTGCTGGTCGGCGCGGGCCTGTTCTACGGCTCGCTGCAAAGCGTCAGCCTGCTGCCGCAGGGCTTCATCCCTGAGGGCGATGAATCCCGCTCGACACTCTCGGTCGAATTGCCGCCCGGCTCGCGCCTGGAGGATACGCGCAACACCACCGATTCGATGGTCGCGCGCATCCGTGGGTTGCCGGAGGTGACCTCGGTGTTCACATTGGGCGGGGCCGGGGTCAAGGGTGCTGGCGAAGTCCGCCAGGCCATCATGATCGTGCGCTATGTGCCCAAGACCGAGCGCCGCCTCACACAAAAGCAGCTTGAAGTGAAGATCGGCGAGATGATGAAGGACGTGCCGGACACGCGCATCTACTACGCCAACGACCGGGGCGACCGGCAGCTGCAGATGACAGTGAAGGCGTCGGACACGGAATCGCTCGCCGCTGGGTCGGCAATCGTCGAATCCGCAATACGCAGCTTGCCTGAGACGGCGAACGTGAATGCAGGTACAGGCCTCGACCGGCCCGAAATCCGCGTCCGCCCGCGCTTTGACGAGGCCGCGCGTCTCGGGGTCGCGCCCGAGCAGATCGCGCAGATCGTCCGCATCGCCACCATCGGCGACGTTGGCGCCAACCTTGCGAAATTCACGGCTGGCGACCGGCTGGTGCCAATCCGCGTGCAGCTGGCTGAAGATGCCCGTGCCGATTTGCGCACGTTGCAATCGTTGCGGATACGCACGGGCGCAGGGGCATCAGTGCCGCTGTCCGAGGTCGCCGACATCAGTTTTGGCCAGGGGCCGTCGTCCATCGAACGGCACGACCGGCATGACAGCGTCGTCATCGGCGCCGATCTAGCCAAGGGCGCGCAGGTGGGCGATGTCGCCGCCAAGATCAAGGCGTTGCCGGCATTGAAGACCTTGCCTGCTGGCGTCTCTCTCGAAGAGAGCGGCGATGCCGAAATCCAGGGCGAGGTGTTCGGTGGTTTTGCCACGGCGATGGGCTTTGGTCTGATGATGGTGTTCGGTCTGCTGGTGCTGCTGTTTGGTAACCTCCTGCAGCCGGTGACCATCCTGGCTTCGCTGCCTTTGGCCATCGGCGGCGTGATTGGCGCCCTGCTGATCACGGGCAATGCCATCTCCATGCCCGTCGTTATCGGTATCCTGATGCTGATGGGTATCGTCACCAAGAACGCCATTCTTCTGGTCGATTTCGCGGTTGAGCGGGTGAAGCACGGCATGAGCCGGTTCGACGCCATTGTGGATGCCGGTATGAAGCGCGCGCGGCCGATCATCATGACCACCATCGCCATGGTGGCAGGTATGGTGCCAACAGCGCTTGGCCACGGCGAAGGCGGCGAATTCCGTGCCCCCATGGCCATCGCTGTGATCGGTGGACTGCTGGTCTCAACGGTGCTGTCGCTGGTGTTCGTCCCGTCGTTCTATCTGGTCATGGAGATCATCAGCAGCTTCTTTGCCTGGATGTTCCGCCCGCTGATCGGAAAGGTGGATGAGTCACCAGCCTACGTTGCGGCGAACACGGCGCAGACGCACGAACCAGCTTCCGCGACGGTACCCGCGCCCTCGACTGCCGCCTTCGACGCCGTCATCGAGGCCCTTGGCATCGGCGGTCCACCGCCACTGCCGCAATCGGCCGAGCCGGTGCAGCAGCCCCGGCGGATCGCGGCGGAGTAGCGGCGACCGATCAGCTTCGTCATCCCGGATGCGCTGCACCGCGCGCGGGATGACGAACCTCGTTCGTGTTTGCCCAGTCAAGAGACCCACAAACGAAAAGGGCCCCGCGAAGGGCCCCCCAGTAACATGCGGATGAAAGTGCAGCTTACGCAGCTTCCGACGACGTGTCCTCAGGGTTGCGCAGCACATAGCCACGGCCCCAGACGGTCTCGATGTAATGCATCCCGCCGGTTGCCGCTGCGAGCTTTTTGCGCAGCTTGCAGATGAACACGTCAATGATCTTGAGTTCCGGCTCGTCCATGCCGCCATAGAGGTGGTTGAGGAACATTTCTTTGGTGAGGGTCGTGCCCTTGCGGAGCGAGAGTAGCTCCAGCATCTGATATTCCTTGCCCGTCAGATGCACGCGTTGGGCGTTCACTTCGACGGTCTTGGTGTCGAGATTGACGGTGAGATCGCCGGTCTGGATAACCGACTGTGCGTGGCCCTTGGACCGGCGCACAATGGCGTGGATGCGAGCGACCAGCTCGTCCTTGTGGAACGGCTTGGTCATATAGTCGTCAGCGCCGACGCCCAGACCCTTCACCTTGTCTTCGATCCCCGCAAGGCCCGAAAGAATAAGGATTGGCGTTGCAACCTTGCTCACACGGAGCGTCTTCAAGACTTCATAGCCGCTCATATCGGGCAGGCCGAGATCCAGCAGAATGATATCGTAGTCATAAAGCTTACCAAGGTCGACCCCCTCTTCCCCGAGGTCGGTCGTGTACACATTGAACCCTTCGGACTGTAGCATCAACTCGATGCTCTGCGCTGTCGCGCTCTCGTCCTCAATGAGTAGGACCCTCATGCCCGTTTTCCTTGTTCGCTTAGCCTAGCTGCCCCGCTGACTGTCTCATGCGATGGCGGCGCATGACCCAATCAGATTAACCGTCAATGACCAAGTTAAGCCGCAATAGTTAACAAAACCGAAATATTACCGCCGTGTTTCACTTTGCCATGCGAGCTCAGTCACGCTTATGCAACGCACATGACACAACGCCCAGAAACAGTGGATTTCCGCCGTCAGGGCACAGTTCTGCGCAGGCCGAAGACACCATGTTCCGGCTTCCGGTAACCCAAAAATGAGTTGCAAGCCCCCCGGCTCCAGCACATGATCCGCCGCACACGACTCAACGGGCGGAAAGAGCCGCCTATTGTGTCAATGCCATGCAACGAATCATTCTGTGGACAAAAGCTACCAGATTTCGAGCGGCCGCTATAGAGCTGCGGCGGAATAAAGGCATCCATCTATGGCCGCAGCGCCATGCCGTTGGTTTACTGGGACTTAATGGGTCTGGTGTAGCTTTCACCATGGCTGAGGTTGGTTTTTCCGGGTTGGCATCGCATTTGCACCGGAACTGGCGTTCGCATGTTGCATGGAGTACCTGGTTATGAAGTCACGCGATGCCCTAATCCGGGCGAGTACGTTCGATCTCGCCGAGAAGCGCCGCAAGCTGACCGACCTCGATGGCATGATGGCGGAATTCCGCCGTATGGCGCTGGACTTGGAACAGCAGATCGAGGCCGAGCATGTGCGTACCGGCGTCCGCGAACCCACCCATTTCGCCTACTCGTCCTTTGCCAAAGCCGCCCGCAAGCGTTGCGACAACCTGCTCGAATCGGTTGCCGACTTGAGCCGCAAACGCGATACCGCCATGGCTGATGTCACCGCCGCCGAGGATGATGTGAAGCGGATGCAACTGGCCGGCGACCGCGCCAGCGAAGAGCGTCCGCACGCTGGCCGCCGTCCGTCTCGCAACCGGCTGATGGGCGTTGGCACACCGTCTCGCAGCGCGTAGGCCGCGCCGACTACGCGGTGATTCCGTGTCTTTGAGTCGTCATTCGCAGTCATTCAGCGGACTTTGGCGCCTGCACCCTCGGTCCTTACTGAAAAGGATGCGGCGTCAGCGAGGCGGCAAAGAAAAGCATCCCTAGGACGAGCACCAAGGCGGCAGCGCCAATGCCGCCGATTGGCTCGATCCAGCCCGCGACCGATCCCAGGCCGGCAGAAGCCCGCCCGGCGAGGCTGCGCGAACCTGCAGCCAATGCGGCGAGCACCGAAACAGTGATGGCGGTGCCAAACGCCATCGCGAAAGTTGCGGCTACTCCAATCCAGAACACGCCAAGGCTGAGGGCGAAAACCAGGACGATGATCGCGCCCGAGCAGGGCCTGAGGCCGACGGCGGCGGCAAGCCACAAGGCCCGCCCCCAGGACCAAGCCCCGTCCAGCTGACCTGGCTCCGGCAGATGCGCGTGGGAATGGCCATGCCCCTCATGCCCGGAATGATCATGCCTCGAATGATCATGGCCATGATCATGCGTATGCGCATGGTCAGCATACGAATGTCCGCCAGCGAGCGCCACAACCGACCGCGCCAGCACATACCGCCTCAGCTGCCCCCAGAGCAGCCACGCCCCCAGCAGCATGACGACGGCCGCGCTCACCGTTTCCAGCCGGTTGGACAACGCCTGCATCTGCAACCCGGTCGCATTGAAAATCATGGCCAGGATGCCAACCAGTATGATGGCCGTGACCGCCTGAAAAAGGCTGGCGAGAAAGGCAAGTGCCACCCCTCGCCGGGCCTGGCTCTCGGTGGCCACGACATAAGATGAGATGATCGCCTTGCCATGGCCCGGTCCGACAGCGTGGAACACGCCAAAGAGAAAACTACCGACAGTGAGCGAAAGCGCTGCGCCGGGCGAAAACCCCTGGCTCAGCTCCGAGACGTTGCCCGCGAGCTGATGATTGAACGCCGCCTGCTGCCCCTGGACCCAGAACACCGCGCGTGAGAACCAGCCGGACGAACCGGAGGCTGCCGGGCCATCTGCCTTCTCAGCGTTACGGCCTGCCGTCAGCCCACCTTGCGCCGCCGTGTGGTGATCGATCGCATCCATAGCCAAAAACGTCAGCGCCAGCATCAGCGCCAGGACTACGCTGCGAAGTGAATTCAGCATCGTTGTCTCCACGATAAATAACACTTACTGGCCGCACGCGACGATGGCCGTTGCCGCGTAGGCAGCGCCCCAGGTTTTGGCCGTTGTGGCATCCCCCGTCGGGGCTTCGAGGCTGGTCTTGCAGATTGCCGCGGCCGCCGCTGGCAGCTGGATCGCTTTGCCCTCGGCAAATACGAGGGCGATGTAGAATTCCGGATCGTAGACTTGGACTTTGAGTTCGCGCTGGCGGGCGGTCAGCGGCGTCTTCAAGGGCAGCGTGAAGGTGAGATGCAGGATTTTTTTGGCATCCCGCTCGGCTGAATACTCAACTGGGGGTGCAAGCTCCAAAGCCAAGCCATCGACCGTGATCTCGGTGAAGTATTTGTAGTCCTTTAGCGAGGTCATGTTTTCTTCGGCCAGAGCCTTCAGCGAGCTGGCATCGAAAACGCCGTCATGGTTCTTGTCGAGCCCCTCCAGCGAATAGACCGAATACATCTCATCGAAGGTCCAGCGCTGCTTCAGGCCGGTCACAGCCTTTTGTGTGTCAAACAGCAAGGTGGTTTCGACAGTCACCCAGACATGGGGATGAGCACCAGCCCGCGAGGCCGTCGTCAGCACCAACATCAGCGCCAAGCCTATGCCTAGGACGAATCGCATGGGCACGACCTTACCAAAAAACGTGGCGCAAGATTGACCTTGCGTCCAATGCAACGGGTTGGCACTCGCTGCCCTGGTTGGCCGGGTCACGTGCGGCTGAAAGAGGAGTTTACAGCTTCATCAGAAAACGAGGGAACATTGTAGCGCCCTGCGGATCAGCGCCGCACCATGAATAATGTCGCAACGCATCCGGGACGACGTCGTCGTCCGGTGTGTGGCGGCTGCGCGGGCAGTATCAACGGCGGCCGGTCTCCCGCGCCACAGCTGCCAGGTGCAACTGGCAGCTTCGCGCTTGCAGCGTCCGTCAATTACATCTTCGCTTCGTCTTCCATCTCGTGCATGTGATGCTTTTTGTGCCACTCATGCATCATCTTCATTTCGGGCGCCTCGTCTTTCATCTCCACTTCGGGAGCCTCGGCCTTCACCATCTCAACTTCGGGCATCTCGTGCTCCATCATCGTCTTGTGATGGCCCTTGTGATGATGCTCCATGTGGGTGGCAAGGGCGGGGGTGGCAGCGAAGGCCATAGCGCCAGCGAAAATCAGTCCAGTGATCAGTTTGCTCATTCAATACTCCTCCAGGTGAGAACTGCCGCGATACAAAAATGATGCGGCAGAACAACGACCTGGAGAGTGTTTCCACATTTCGGTATTAACTGCAACCGTTCACGTCATCACACGAATTTCTGCCGGAAGGCGCCGGGGGAGGTATGAAAGCGCTGCTCAAAGGCCTGGTAGAACCGCGACAGTGAGCCAAAGCCGGCATCGAACGCGATCTCGGCGACCGGCCGGTCGGTGGCGACCAGCATGGAGCGGGCGGCGTCCAGCCGGTGCCGCACGATCGACTGGTTGATGGTGAGGCCCACCGCGCGCTTGAAGATCGTGGTGGCGTAATTGGGATGTAGGCCCGCCGCCGCCGCCACATCGTCGAGGCCGATATCGTCCTGCGCCTTCTCGCCGATGAACCGCGCCATCCGCTCCACATGCAACATCCGCTTACAGTCATGGCCGGCGGCCGAGGGGGCAGCGATGGCAAGTTCGCGCAGGTCACACCAGCCGTCACGGTCGAGCCGCCGGATGCGCGCGCCAAGCTCGTCGCGCACAATCTGTTCGAGCGGTTCATCGCCGCTGAGCAGGTCTTGGCGCCAGCCCAAAAAGCTGTCCCGGTCGGCGGGCCGGATCAGCGCTGCCTCCACCAGGGCGCCCCGCAGCATGGCGTTGCGCAGGCCGCCGAGGCCTGGCAAGGCGAGGAACACGGCCAGCGGGACGTAGAGGCAGACAAACCGCGTCGGCCCGGCGATGGCGGTTACCTGATGCGGGATCATGCCCCAGAACAGAGCGAACTGTCCTTCTGATACGCTAAACTCTCGGCCATCAAACCAATAGGTCATTGTGCCTTCGAGGACGAAGTTCAGCTCGATCTGGCTATGCATGTGCGGCCGCTCCATGCGGCGGACATCCAGCGAATTGCCTGCACAAAAGCGATGATCGCCGAAGATCACCAGCGGATGGCCCGGCGCCGCATTGGGGTCAGCGGGATAACTCTCATCGAAGGGGTCGCGGAGTTTTCGGCTGTCCATGAGGGCGCTCAAGATTCTTTGAAAACAGGAAGTCGGGGCACGTTTTCAGGTAGAAACTTACGACTTTCAAGCGCAGGGTCAATCCAATCGTGCGGCTTCGATAAGCACGAACTGCACGACCAACACCGCGCATCATCGCGATGTGCGACCCAGGGAGGACTACAATGCGTTTTACCAGCCTGTCCGGGCTTGCGCTCGGCCTTGCCTTATCGTCGACCGCCGCTTTTGCAGGCGAGATTGTTCTCAACTCCGACCAGTCAGATCCCGCGCCCAAGAAGGCGATGGAAGAGCTGATCGCGAATTTCCAGGCCGCCAACCCCGGCATCACGGTCAAGTGGAACAATTTTGATCACGAGGGCTATAAGTCCGCGATCAATAACTTCCTGAAGGCCAACCCGCCCGACGTCGCCGCCTGGTACGCCGGCAACCGTATGGCCCCGCAAGTCAAGGCAGGCCTCTTCGAGGACGTGACGGACGTGTGGGAGAAGAACGGCCTCAACGACCAGTTGAAGTCGGCCGCGCCTTCAATGACCATTGATGGCAAGAAGTGGGGCGTTCCGTACACGTATTATCAGTGGGGCATCTACTACCGTCCCGACGTGTTCAAGGCCAACGGCGTCAACGTGCCCAAGAACTGGGCCGAGCTGGTCGCCGCCTGCGCCAAGCTGAAGGCCGCCGGCATCGCCCCGTTCGCCATCGGTTCAAGCCAGAAGTGGCCGACCGGCGGCTGGTTCGACTACATGGACCTGCGCGTCAATGGCTACCAGTTCCACATGGACCTGACCGGCGGCAAAGTCGCTTGGACCGACCCGAAGGTGAAGGCCGTGTTCGACAAATGGGCCGAGCTCGTGAAGCCCGGCTACTACATCGAGAACGCCGCCGCGCTTGACTGGCAGGATGCCATTCCGCAGTTCGCCAGCGGCAAGGCAGCGATGTACCTCATGGGCAACTTCGCCGTCGCCCCGATGATGAAAGCCGGCCTCAAGGAAGATCAGCTCGACTTCATGCAGTTCCCGGAAATCACCGCCGGTATTCCGATGGCGGAAGACGCGCCGACCGACACGTTCCACATCCCGTCGGGCGCCAAGAACAAGGACGACGCCAAGAAGTTCCTGGCGTTTGTAGCCTCGGCTGACGCCCAGACCAAGCTGAACGCCACGCTCGGCCAGCTCCCGGTCAACTCGGGTTCGGCCAAGCCGGACGACAAGTTCCTGAAGGCTGGCTTCGCCATGCTGTCGAGCGCCGCCGGTCTGGCGCAGTTCTTCGACCGTGACGCCCCTGCCGAAATGGCGTCGGCCGGCATGGACGGCTTCCAGGAGTTCATGGTGCACCCTGATCATCAGGACGCCATTCTGGCCCGCCTCGAAGCCGTGCGCGCCAAGGCGTATAAGTAAGCTCAAAGGGTGCAAACTCTGTGCCCTTGTGATGTTGGGTCGAGCCAAGGCTTGACCCAACCTACGTGCCTCCCTCCATTGGTGAATCACCATGAGTGCCATAGCCGCCCAACCGGACGCACCTCTGGCAGCCTCCTGGTGGAAGCGCAACCAGCTGCAGCTGGCGCCCTGGCTGTTTCTGGCGCCGGGTATTTTTGCCTTTGCCGTCTACGTGATGATCCCAATTGTCCAGTCGGTTTCGCTCAGCTTTTACGAGTGGGATGGACTGACACCGGACGCCAAGTGGGTCGGGTTCGGCAATTATACCGAGCTCTGGACCGACCCCGATTTCTGGACGTCGTTGCGCAACAACGTCGCCTGGCTGGTGATGTATCTGCTGGCGGTTCCTGCTGGCCTCGCGGTCGCCCTGTTCCTCAACCAAAATGTCACCGGCATCCGGGTCTATAAGTCGCTGTTCTTCTTCCCGTTCGTGATCAGCCAAGTGGTCGTCGGCCTGATGTTCCGCTGGTTTTACGCGCCGAATTTCGGGCTGCTCTCCGGCGTCATCAAGACGCTGACGGGCTCGAACATCGCCATTCTCGCCGATGATCGTTATGCCACCTATGGAATCATCGCGGCGGGCCTCTGGCCGCAGATCGCCTATTGCATGATCCTCTACCTGACCGGCCTCAACAACATCAATTCCGAGCAGGTGGAGGCGGCGCGCATGGATGGCGCCCGTGGCTGGAAACTTTTGTGGAACATCATCCTGCCGCAGCTGGCCCCCGCGACCTTCATTGCGGTGGTGGTGACGGTGATCGGCGCGTTGCGGTCGTTCGACCTCGTGTCGATCATGACCAAGGGCGGACCCTATGGCTCGACCCGGGTCCTATCCTACTACATGTACGAAAAAGCGCTGTCCGAATACGGTTTCCGGATGGGCTACGGTGCCGCCATCGCGGTCGTGCTGTTTCTCATCATGATGGTCTTCATCACCTATTTCATCCTGCAGATGCTGCGGCAGGAAAGGGACGCCTGATGTTCCCGATGGCGATACAAAAACAGGCTCCCTGGGTCGGCATTGTCTACCAGCTGATGCTCCCGGTTGCGCTCATTCTTTGGCTCTTCCCATTGATCGGCGTCGCGGTGACTTCGGTGCGTCCTGAGAGCGATCTTGCTGCCGGCAATTATTTCGGCTGGCCGTCGCGTTTTGCGGGTTTCGAAAATTATGGCGCCGTCTTCACCCAAAGCCCAATGGGGCAGTTCATCCTAAACTCGTTCAAGATCACGATCCCCACCGTGATCGGCGCCGTCGGCCTCTCCTGCCTCAGCGGCTTCGCGCTCGCCACCTACAAGTTCAAAGCCAATCTCTGGCTGTTCTTCCTGTTCGTAGCTGGCAACTTCGTGCCGTTCCAGATCCTGATGGTGCCGGTGCGCCAGCTGTCGCTGAACATGAATGTCTATGACAGCATTCTGGGGCTGGTGCTGTTTCATACCGCCTTTCAGACCGGCTTCTGCACGCTGTTCATGCGCAATTTCATCAAGGGCCTTCCGTTCGCGCTGATCGAGTCTGCACGCGTGGAAGGCGTCTCGGAATTCCGCATCTTCTGGCACATCGTGCTGCCGCTGATGCGCCCGGCCATCGCCGCCCTCTCGGTGCTGATCTTCACCTTCGTGTGGAATGACTATTTCTGGGCGACGGTGATGGTGCAGGGTCAGCACGCCATGCCGGTGACGGCGGGCCTGAAAGCCCTCAACGGACAATATGTGGCCGCCTGGCATCTGATTTCTGCGGCCTCGATCATCGCCGCGCTGCCGCCTGTGCTGATGTTCTTTCTGATGCAGCGCCACTTCATCGCCGGACTGACGCTAGGGGCGACCAAGGGATGACTGAGAGGGCGTCAATCCGAAGCGGGTCGCTATGGCTGATTCTCGACTTGCCAGACCAAGGCATGCCTCGCATCGTCGCCTATGCCGATGACCATGATGGCAAGGACATCGAAGGTCTGGGCCTGCGCGGTGCCCGCGTCAATGGCATGGACATCGACGTGCCATCTGCAGTTTTGCTGCCAACAGGAGGCCTGGGCTATTTTGGCTGGCCCGCCATCGCCGGGCACCGCGACGGCCGCGCCTTCACACTCAGTCCATCGGCCTGGACGGGGGCAAGCAACGGCAACTGCTTGCGGCTGACAGGCAGCGACCCGGTGGCGCGCGTCGATGTTCAAATCGATATTGCCGCTGGCGATGACTCGCTGTTTGAGATGTCGGCGCGCCTCACCAACCGGGGCGCCGATACTTATACGCTGGACCGCATGATGGCCGGCAGTCTGCTGATTCCAGCTGGCGAGGCCGAACTCACAAATTTTACCGGCAGCTGGGGCCGGGAATTCCAGACCCGGACCAAACCGCTGGCGCACGGTCTGCACCTGCAAGAGAGCCGTCGCGGCCGCACATCCCATGACCGCACACCGACACTCTTTATCCAGACCGGTGTCATGGTGCACGCGGTGCATCTGGGCTGGAGCGGCAACCATGTGATGGCCATCGACCAACTCGACGACGGCCGCCGCATGGTGCATGCCGGAGAACTGTTCGAGCCCGGTGAGATGCGCTTGGCTCCGGGCGAGCACTACCAGACGCCAACTGTCACCCATGTGATCACCCACAATGACCTTGAGTCGGCGGCCTATATTCTGCGCCGCCACGCCTGGAGCCATGTGGTTGACAGGGCCAACGGGGCCCCCCGCCTGCATCAGAAGTCGCCACGGCCGGTCACGCTCAACACTTGGGAAGGGACCTATTTCAACCACAAGACCGAGCAGCTGACAGCGCAGGCCGATGTGGCCGCCAAGCTCGGCATCGAGCGCTTCGTGCTTGATGACGGCTGGTTCGGCCGCCGTGACGATGACACCTCAAGCCTCGGCGATTGGCAGATTGACCGCCGCAAATACCCCGACGGCCTGAAGCCGTTGGTCAACCATGTCACCGGGCTCGGCATGCAGTTTGGCCTCTGGGTTGAACCCGAAATGGTCAATCCGAATTCGGACCTGATGCGCGCGCATCCCGACTGGGCGCTGCAAATTGCTGGCCGTCCGCTGCTGCTCTCGCGCAACCAGCTGGTGCTCGATCTCACCCGCCAGGAGGTGAGCGACTACCTGTTCAAAAGCCTCGATAGCGTCCTGAAGGCGCACGCGATCACCTACCTCAAATGGGATATGAACCGCGACCTGACCCAGGTTGGCGACGCCGAAGGACGGGCGGCCACCGCGCGACAAACCCGAATGGTCTACCGGCTGCTGGACCGCATTCGCAATGCCCATCCGCGCGTCGAGATTGAAAGCTGTGCGTCAGGCGGCGGGCGTGCTGACTATGGCGTGCTCGAACGGACTCACCGGCTGTGGACTTCCGATGCCACCGATGCGCTGGAACGGCTGGACATCCAGCACGGCGCGTCCATGGTGTTCCCGGCCGGAATCCTTGGCGCACATGTGTCGGGATCGCCGAACCATCAAACCCATCGCCGCCACACGCTGAGCTTCCGGGCGCTGGTGGCATTTGCCTATCACTTCGGAGTCGAACTTGATCCGCTGACCTTGTCTGCGGCCGAGAAGACCGAACTTGGCGAATGGATAACTTTACATAAACGCTTGCGTCCAATCCTGCATAACCCGGACTGGCAGTTCCAGCTGCCCCCGCTCGATGGCCGCTATGTCTGGGGTGCCGAAAGCCCTGAAAAGATCGTGGTGGTGGTAGCGCAAAGCGGGCAGATGCGGAACGAACAGGCTGCGCCGCTGATGATCCCTGCACGCAATGGGAAGTCTGGCCGTTGGCGTGTAGCCAGCGTGCATCCGGCGGCCCCTGACACTATCCGGCCATCGGCTGCGCAACGCGACCTGCTGGCGGGCCAGTCAACGTTCTCCATGGCCACACTTCGCGCCGCCGGACTGCTCATTCCAATGCTGCGGCCGGAAAGCGGCATGGTACTCGAACTTGAGTTCATCGAAGGGCTTGATCATGGCTGAAGTCACCTTGCGCAATGTCAAAAAGCAATTTGGCGACACCGCTGTCATCAAGGGCGTCGATCTCGATGTCTCAGACGGCGAGTTCTGCGTGTTCGTCGGTCCCTCCGGCTGCGGAAAATCTACCCTGCTGCGCATGATCGCGGGTCTGGAAGAAATTTCCTCGGGCGAATTGAAGATCGGCGGCCAGGACATGACGATGGTGGCCCCTGCCGACCGGGGCGTGGCCATGGTGTTCCAGTCCTACGCGCTCTATCCGCATATGACGGTGGAGCAGAATATCGGTTTTGGTTTGCGCATGACGGGGCATTCCAAGGACGAGATCGCCAAACGCACCAAGGTCGCGACCGAGATGTTGCAGCTGGATGCGCTGTTGAAGCGCAAGCCCTCGCAGTTGTCAGGCGGCCAGCGCCAGCGCGTCGCCATCGGCCGCGCGATTGTGCGTCAGCCCAAGGTGTTCCTGTTCGACGAGCCCTTGTCCAACCTCGACGCTGCGCTCCGTGTGCAGATGCGCATCGAGATCGGCAAATTGCATCAGGATCTGAAGGCGACGATGATCTACGTCACGCACGATCAGGTGGAAGCCATGACGATGGCCGACAAGATCGTGGTGCTGCACGCGGGCGTCATCGAGCAGGTCGGCTCGCCGCTGGAGCTTTATCACCGCCCGAACAATCTGTTCGTGGCTGGATTTATCGGCTCGCCGAAGATGAATTTCATCAAGGCGACGGCCTCGCCCTCCGATGAAGGCAAGATCGCGGTGACGCTGCCAGGTGGCGGACTGCTGTCGCTGAACGGCGGCGGCGCCAAACTCGCAGCCAATACGCCGGTGACGTTGGGCGTGCGGCCCGAGCATCTCCTCATCGGCGCCAAGGGCGATGCCAGCTTGCCCGCCAAGGTGCGTCTGGCTGAATACCTGGGCTCGGAGTCCATGTTCTACGCCAGCCTCGCTGATGGCAGCGACATTTCCGTCAAAGCCGACGGCCTCGCCAAAGCCGCCGCCGGCTCCGGCCTCGCCATCGGTGTCCCCGCCGCCGCCTGCCACCTGTTCGACGCGTCAGGGCAGGCAATTGTGAACGGGGATCTGACGAAGTAGCCTGGTGCCCCAAGCGCCCCCTCACCCTGTCCCTCTCCCCAGCAGGGCGAGGGGATGCAAGACTCGCTACCTGCGGATCAAGCGTCCCCTCGCCCCTTTGGGGAGAGGGACAGGGTGAGGGGTTTGTCCTTGCCCAAATCGATTGATCGAGAAGAGTCCCTCCGCATGACCCTCGGCGTTTGCTATTACCCGGAACAGTGGCCCGAAGCGTGGTGGGCCGATGATGCGCGGCGGATGCGCGAGCTGGGGCTGACTTATGCGCGGATCGGCGAATTCGCCTGGTCGCGCTACGAGCCCAAACGGGGACAATTCGATTGGGGCTGGCTCGACCGGGCGATAGACACGCTCGGTAGGGCCGGCATGAAAGTCGTGCTTGGCACGCCCACGGCGACGCCGCCGAAATGGCTGGTCGACGAGTTCCCCGAGATTCTGCCCTATGACGCAAACGGCCGCCCGCGCGGCTTCGGATCGCGGCGCCACACGACGTTCTCATCCGAAGTGTGGTGGCGCGAAAGCGCGCGCATTGTCGCGATGCTTGCGGCTCGCTATGGTCAGCATCCCGCGCTTGTGGGCTGGCAGACCGACAACGAATATGGCTGCCACGATACGGTGCTGTCCTGGGGGCCGGAAGATCTGAAGGGTTTTCAGCGCTGGCTGCGTACGCGCTATCAGACGACGGATCAGCTCAACGAGGCCTGGGGCAACGCGTTCTGGTCGATGGATGTGCAGAGCTTTGAGGAGGTCGCGCTCCCCAACCTCACCGTCACCGAAGCCAACCCGGCCGTGCGCCTCGATTTCTGGCGTTTCCAATCGGGCCAGGTGGCTGCCTACGACAAGATGCAGTGCGACATCCTGCGAAAGCATTCGCCCGGCCGCTGGGTGACGCACAACTTCATGGGCTTCTTCAACGAGTTCGACCACTGGCCGCTCGGCGACCATCTCGATCTCGCCTCCTGGGACAGCTACCCCATCGGCTTCGTCGAACGTTTTCCGTTTGCGGAGGATGAGCGCGCGCGCTGGGCCGAGACCTCACACCCTGACATCGCGCCGTTCCATCACGATCTCTATCGCGGCGTCGGCAACGGCCGTTTCTGGGTCATGGAGCAGCAGCCTGGCCCGGTGAACTGGGCGCCTTGGAACCCGGTGCCGAAACCCGGCATGGTGCGGCTGTGGACCTGGGAGGCGCTCGCCCACGGCGCCGAGACCGTCAGCTATTTCCGCTGGCGACAAGCGGTGACCGCACAAGAGCAGATGCACGCGGGGTTGAATCTGCCGGGTACGCACGAATGGTCCGTGGGCGGCGAGGAGGCGTGGCAGGTTGCGCGAGAACTGGCCAAGCTCGGACCGTTGCCGAAGATGGCCAAGGCGAGCGTCGCGCTGGTATACGACTACGAAGCTGCCTGGATCACGCGCATCCAGCCGCAGGGCGCTGACTTTAATTTCAGTGAGCTGACCTTCCGCTGGTACGAAGCCGCGCGGCGGCTGGGATTGGACGTGGACATTGTCCGGCCGGGGGCGTCGCTCGCGGGCTACGGGCTGGTACTAGTCCCGTGTATGCCCTACGTCAGCGACGCTGCTGCGGCGGCCTTTAGAGCGGCGGATGGGCTGGTATTGTTCGGCCCCCGCACCGGCTCCAAAACCCGCAATTTCGCCATTCCCCACAACTTGCCGCCCGGCCCCATCGCCGAATTGACGGGCGTGCGGGTGACGCAGGTGAGTTCGCTGCGGCCCAATTTGAGCGAGGCGGTGAGTGGTAGCGCCAAGGGCCACGCCATCCGCTGGCGCGAGTATATTGATGTACTTGCGGATGTCTTGATCCTGGCGATGTTTGAAAAGGGCAACCCCGCACTGACGCGTCGTGGCAACCAGGCCTATCTCGCCTGTTGGCCCGATGAGGCGTTGCTCACAGCAACACTCAGCCTGCTGGCCATCACGGCCAAACTCAAAACCGTCCCCGTCCCCGCCGCCATCCGCCTCAGCCGCCGTGGCGATCTCACCTTCGCCTTCAACTACGGCAACGATCCGTGGACGGCACCGAAATTGGGAACACTGGTGCTCGGCGCACAGATCGTCGCGCCGCAGTCGGTGAGCGTCTGGCGGTAAGCCGTCGCAACGACGGAGCGTCGCCCGGCAACAACGGCGTACACCGCACCCGGTCGCCCGCCGTTCACACTGCCGTGAATCCGTTGTCGACGAACAGATGGGTGCCGTTGATGAAGCTGGCTTCGTCACTGGCCAGGAACAGCGCGGCGCGGGCGACTTCTTCGGGCTCGCAGATCCGGCCCTGCGAGGCGGCCAGCGCTGCGTCCGACGTGTCGATCCCCAGGGCCGCCAGCTCCTTGACCTCACGCAGGCCATGCGGTGTCCGCACGAACCCAGGGCACACGGCATTGCAGCGAATGCCCTTGTCGCGGAAATCAACCGCGATGGCACGGGCGAACATTTGGCAGGCGCCCTTGGTCGTGCTGTAGGCGACTTCCAACGGCGTCGAGACAATCCCCGAGATCGACGATGTGCATACGATCGAGCCGCCGCCACCCGCGATCATCTGCGGCAGCACCGCCTTGGTCATCAGGAACATGCTTTTGACATTGACGTCCATCAGCCAGTCCCACTCTTCCTCCGAGGTCTCCAGGAACGGCTTGATAATGATGGTGCCGGCGTGATTGAACAGCACGTTAATGGCACCGAGGGCCGCGTTCACCTCGGCGACGGCGCGTGTTACGTCGGCGGACTTGGCCACGTCGGCCTCTGAGAACACGGCCGTGCCTCCCGCATTTTGGATGTCAGCAACGGCCGCGCGCCCGGCCTCGACGTTGCGGTCCACAATGCCGACCTTGGCGCCCTCGGCCGCAAACAGCCGCGAGGCCGCCCCGCCCATACCCGTCGCCCCGCCCGAAATCAACGCGATCTTACCCTGAAGCCTGCCTGCCATTGCTGCCGCCCTCGTCTGTTGGTTCTCACGTGCGCCGAGCTTAGCGTCCTGGACGCGTCGCTGGCCAGCTCCTCGTGAAAACCACAAGTTGCGATCGTGCTGCCGTTATCCGATAGTCAGCACCGGTTGTAGACGCCGGCCCCGCTGGCTCGGAAGGTACCTCATGGCCGTGCAAGCTCTGTTGACACCGCCCGGGCAGAGTGCCGCCCATGGGCTGACGGTCGCGCGTATCGTCAAGGTCAACCATGCCGGCGAGTACGGCGCGATCAGCATTTATAGTAGCCAAATTGCGGTCGCCCGCTGGCGCTGCCCCGACGTGGTGCCAAAACTCTACGACATGCTTGGCCACGAAATTGAGCATTGCGCTAAATTCGCAGCGGCCATGCCGTCGCGGTCCGCCAAGCCGTGCCGCGCGCTCTTTCTTTGGACTACCGGCGGGCGGGCGCTGGGCATTGTGACAGCGCTGCTGGGCCGCAACGGCGTCTGGGCCTGCACGGCGGCGGTCGAAGCGGCGGTGCATCACCATCTGGAGGACCAACTCGTGTACCTGGCCGGACGCGATCAGGCGCTGTTCGACATCATCGCCGATATCCGGGCCGAGGAGGCCGCACATCTTCAGCACGCCGAGGAGCATCTGACGGCGCGCGGGCCACATATCGAGTTTTTGCGCGCGACCATTGCGGGGGTAACGGATCTGCTGATCTGGGCCTCGACCTCGGGGGAGTCGACCCGCATGGCGCGCGACATCCAGTCGGGTTAGTACCCACTGTCAGAAGTAGCTAGCACGCATGACGAACAAGGACGCTCGCCGGGCAGGAACGGCGCGACGAGCATAGTGAACTATGGTCGAGCGCCGTTACGCACCCGGCGAGCTTCCTTGTTCGCCCGCTGGGTCGCGTTCCCCGGCCGGCCGGTGCGTTGCGCGCCTCGACCGTAGCTACGGCTACGCTCTTCGGCGCGCGCCTGCCGGATCGGCTCGCGAAGCCGCGATCAGACGTACTAGCTACTTCTGATAGTGGGTACTAGACTTGCGGTCATGACCGCCGTGGACATCCTGATTCGCCTGTTTGCGGCCTTCCTGGTGGGCGGCGCGCTGGGGCTTAACCGCGACCTGCATCGCAAATCTGCGGGCGTGCGCACGATTGGCATTGTCACGCTGGCGGCGGCGTCGCTGGTGATGGCGGCGGGCGGCGCGGGGCCGGGGCAGCCTGGGTTTACCGAGGTGACGCGCATCATCCAAGGTGTGCTGACGGGTGTCGGTTTCATTGGCGCGGGCGTCATCGTGCGCGGCTCGGGCGAGGGGCAGGTGCACGGGCTGACCACCGCCGCCGTGGTATGGCTTGGCGCGGGCATGGGCGTGCTCTGCGGAATTGGCGCGTGGACAGTCCTGGTGCCGGCAGTTCTGTTGGTGTTTGCCCTGCTGGTGTTTGGTGGTCCTGCCGAACGGTTGCTGCATCGCACCTTCAGCCACGATGCGGCGGATAAGCCGGGCGATCCCGGCGCTTCGACGTGATTTGCCGCAGGCCAGCTGGCCGCGCGGCAGTGCTATTTGTCTGACCTGCGGTCTCCACTTGCGAACCTTCGGAACCTGCCATGCCCCCCAGCGCCTCCCAGCCGAGTTTCAACCTCCCCACCCGCTCACGGCTCGATCTGGCCGCCGAAGTGGTCGAGACCTGCCGCAAAATGAACGCCATGGGCCTCAACCAGGGCCCTTCCGGAAATGTCAGTATGCGGCTGGATGAGCGGCATTTCCTGATCACGCCGTCGGGCTTGGCCTATGACGCCATGCGCCCCGAAGACGTGCCGGTGATGGATATGGCTGGCCAATGGTTCGGGCGGCGGCGTCCAAGCACGGAATGGCGGTTCCACCGCGATGTGCTGAAGTCGCGGGTGGAAACCAACGTGGTGCTCCATACGCATTCGATGTTCTCGACCACGCTGGCGTGTTTGCGGCGCGGCATTCCGCCGTTCCACTACATGATCGCGGTGGCGGGCGGCGATACCATCCGTTGTGCGTCGTATGCGACATTCGGGACGCAGGCGTTGTCAGACAACGTGCTGAAGGCGCTGGAGGGGCGGAAAGCCTGCCTGTTAGCCAATCACGGTCTCATTTGCGTGGGCGTGTCGTTAGAAAAAGCCCTCGGCCTGGCCGTGGAAGTCGAGACCCTGGCCGGCATGTACTGCCGCGCCCGCCAGCACGGCATCCCCCGGCTGCTGGACCACCGCGAGATGACCCGGATCATCGAGCTGTTCCGGACGTATGGGACGCCGGAGTTCCCGGATGCGGAGCTGAAGCAAGCGGGGGACGAGTGGCCGGGGGGGAGGTAGTTGACGTCAATGCGTCCCCCCCTCTTTCGTCATGGCAGCCTTCGCTGCCATGACGAAAGAGGCGGCAGGCACTCGGTAATTGCCCAGTTCAAAGGGCCGCCGGTGAGGGCTATCCGTAGCCAATGCCTTATTGGCGAGAAAAACAGCCTTGCGTCTACATCCTGGCCAGTGCCCGTGATGGGATACTCTACATTGGCGTCACTAGCGCGCTGGTTGATCGCATGTTGCAGCACAAGCAGGGTCTCATCGAAGGCTTCACGAAACGGTATGGGGTACGCCTCCTGGTCTACTATGAGATGCATGAGACAATGGACGCCGCCATCAAACGCGAGTCGAACATGAAGGCCTGGAAGCGGGCTTGGAAAGTCCGGCTGATCAAGCAAGCCAATCCTGAATGGCGCGATCTGTTTGACCTGGCGACCTCAGAAGTGTTCGATTTGCCATCGGACTTTCAGGCTCGATCATTCTAACGCGATGGTTCTTGCAGGCAGCCCAGTTCCCCTCCTATCGTCATGGCAGCCCCAGCCTTCGCTTGGGGTGAACTCTGGCTGCCATCCACGGCAACGGGCAACAAGGCCGCTGTTAGGTGTCGTGGATGGCAGCCTTCGCCGCCATGACGATTGGGGCAGAAGATCGTTCAGCAGGCAATCGCAATAATCTCCGGGCTCGCGGCTGCAAACGCTGACCCATCCCAGTCGCCGCACCACGTCACATCGGCGAACTCGGCGTTCGCCAGCATCGCGGCCAGCTGCGCTTGCCCCATGAACCGCAGCGTATCTTCCGCGTGCACCGCATCTCCCGCACCGAAGTCGAAGCGGGTGCCGTAGGTGACTCTCTCGCCGTCTACGGATGTGACGTCGTAGTGCACATCGACGGGGCCGACGCCGGGGACGTTGAGGCGGGTGGCGGTCTTGGCCGGGGTCCAGTCTTCCCACTCGCGTGCGAGCGGGTTGCGGGTCTCGAACATCAGCTGCCCGCCAGGCGAAAGGTGGCGTCGGCAGACGGCCAGAACGGCGCGAACGTCGGCATCGTCCAGAAACACCTGGAAAACGTGGCCGGTCATGATGAGTGCGTCGAAGGTTTCATCGAGGTCGAGCGCTGCCGCTTCGGACATGATCCAGCGAACCGCCTCGCCGCCCGGCCGCGCCCGTGCGATGCCGAGCATTCCCGCGGCCGGATCGACGCCAGTGACGCGGTGGCCCTGGCCCGCGAGATAGCACGCCAGCCGCCCGGTGCCGCAGCCGATTTCGAGGACGTTTCCGGGCGCGGGGCCGAGGAAGCCGGCGTAGAACCTGTCAACCGCATCGAACGGGTTCAGCATGTCATAGACGGCGGCAAGGCGCGGGTCGGTTTAGGCGGGGCTGCTCATGGCGGGATGCTGACACGAGGGCGAACCGCCAGCAACCCATTGACACAGCGCTGCCGATCCCTCTTTCGTCATGGCAGCTTCGGCTGCCATCCACGGCAACGGGCAACGAGTACGTTGTGAATTGTCGTGGATGGCAGCCTTCGCTGCCATGACGGTGTCGTGGTGGCGTTTTTCCCTCCGACAGAGCCCCCGCCCATGCCCGCACGCCTTTCCGTCGATATCGGCGGCACGTTTACCGATGTGGTCCTTGACCTCGACGGCGTCACGCACTCGATCAAGGTGCTGACCACGCCCGCCAATCCGGCGGACGGGTTCATGGGCGGCGTGCGGGACCTGCTGAGGCAAACCCAAACCAAGCCGCGCGACATTTCCCTCCTCATCCACGGCACCACGCTGGCCACGAACGCGCTGATCGAGCGCAAGGGCGCGCGGACGGCGCTGATCGTCACCGAGGGGCACCGCGATTCGCTGGAAATTGCCTATGAAAGCCGTTTTGATCAGTACGACATCATGGCCGACCGTCTGCCGCCGCTAGTGCCGCGCGAACTGCGGTTGCCGGTCAAGGAGCGGATGAATTTTCGCGGGCAAATTCTGACGCCGCTGGATGAAGGGTCGCTCGACAAAGTGATCGCCACGTTGCAGCGCGAGCAGGTTGAGAGCGTCGCAGTCGGGCTGTTGCACGCCTATGTCAATCCGGCGCATGAGCAGCGCATCGCCGAGGTGATCGGACGCAGGCTGCCGAAAGTGGCGCTGTCGCTGGGCTACGAGGTCTGTCCCGAAATCCGGGAATACGAACGGCAGTCGACCACCACGGCCAACGCTTATGTCAAGCCGCTGATGTCGGGCTACCTGCGCAAGCTCACGGATGATCTAAAGGCGGATGGCTACGCTTGTCCGTTCCTGCTGATGACATCGGGCGGACATCTCGTGACGGTTGAAACCGCCGCAAACTTCCCGATTCGTCTTGTCGAGTCCGGCCCGGCTGGCGGCGCCATCCTTGCCGCGCGCATCGCTCAGGAATTGGGTGAGGAGCACGTTCTCTCCTTCGACATGGGCGGCACCACGGCGAAGGTGTGTTTGATCGATCACGGCGAACCCCTCCTATCGCGCTTCTTCGAGGTCAACCGCGCGCACCGGTTCATGAAGGGGTCCGGGATGCCGGTGAAAATCCCCGTGGTCGAGATGGTGGAGATCGGCGCGGGCGGCGGGTCGATTGCGGGCGTCGATGCGCTAGGCCGTATAAAAGTCGGGCCGGAAAGTGCGGGCGCGCAGCCGGGGCCGGCCTGCTATGGCCAGGGCGGCACAGGCGCGACGGTGACGGATGCCAATTTGGTGGTGGGGCGATTGGCGGCTGCGGGGTTCGCGGGTGGGCGCATGCAACTCGACACGCAAGCCGCTGAGAAGGCACTGCTGTCGTCCGTGGGCGGAAAGCTGAAGCTGGATGCGCAGGCGGCGGCGCAAGGCGTGATCGAGATCGTCGATGAGAACATGGCGAGCGCGGCTCGGGTGCACGCGGTTGAGCGCGGATTGGAGGTGACGGGGCGCACCATAATTGCATTTGGCGGCGCGGCTCCGCTGCACGCGGCGCGGCTCGCTACGAAATTGGGGATATCACGGATCATCATTCCCAAGGGCGCGGGCGTCGGCTCGGCCATTGGGTTCCTTCTGGCGCCGGTCGCCTATGAAGTTGTCCGCTCGCGGTATCTCAGGCTTGGCGCGTTCGATGCTGCGCGGTTGAATGCCCTGTTTGGGGCGATGCGCAAAGAGGCCGAGGCCGTGGTCCGCCTGGCCGCGCCCAAAGGCAAGCTGGAGGAACGGCGGTTCGCCTATGCCCGCTATGTGGGCCAGGGCCACGAAATCAAGATCGAAGTGCCCGAGGGTGCGCTGATCAAGGCCGATGGCGAAAAGATCCGGCTGGCCTTCGAGGCCGAATACGAACGGCAATATCAGCGCACGGTGCCTGGGCTGGATGTGGAGGTGCTCACCTGGTCGTCAGTGATCGCGGCTCCGGTGGCCAAGGTGAAGGTTGAGAAGGCGAAATCCGGCAAAGCTGCGGGGGCCAAGGCGGCGGGCAAGCGCGAGGTGCAGTTTCCGGGTGCGGATAGATTCGTAAGTACGGGTGAATATCCGCGTGCTGAGCTGACGCCAGGGCTGACCGTCACCGGACCTGCGGTGGTGACGGAAGATCAGACCACGACGGCGGTGCCGCCAGGGTTTGCTGCACGGCTGAACGGGCGCGGCGATCTGGTGCTGGAGCGGGTGGGGAAGAAGGCGTTCGCCAGCGTGGGCACCAGCGACGCCATCTGCAATCAGGTGCTGTGGGACCGGCTGATCGCCACCGTGGAGGAGCAGGCGCAGGCGCTGATCCGCACGGCGTTCTCGACCACGGTGCGCGAGGCCGGCGACCTCTCAGCGGGCGTGTTCGACCTTGGGGGCAGAATGCTCGCCCAGGCCATCACCGGCACGCCGGGGCATGTCAACGCCATGGCCGCCTCGGTGGGATCCTTCATGGAGGTGTTCCCGGTTGCCTCGATGGTGGAAGGCGACGTGTACGTCACCAACGACAGCTGGCTCGGTACCGGGCACCAGTTCGATTTTTCCGTCGTGACACCGATCTTCCGTAAAAAGAAGGCCGTGGCGCTGTTTGCCGCCACCGTCCATGTCGTCGATATCGGCGGGCGCGGGTTTGGGCCGGACGCGGGGCAGGTATTCGAGGAAGGTATCTGCATCCCGATCATGAAACTGTTCCGGGGTGGCGAGATCAACGAGGACATGATCGCCATCATCCGCGCCAATGTGCGCGAGCCGGTGCAACTCGTCGGCGACCTCTATTCCCTCACCACCTGCAACGCTGTCGGCGGCAAGCGGCTGGTGGAGCTGATGGACGAATTCGGTCTTGCCGATCTGAGCCAAATCGCCGAGCACGTCATCACCACCTCGCAAGCCGCGATGCTGGCCGAAATCCGGGCGCTGCCCAAGGGGGTGTACGAAGCCGATATGACCGTGGACGGCTACGACAAGCCGGTGCTGCTGAAGGCGAAACTGACCATTGGCAAGGACGGGATCGATGTGGATTTTTCCGGCACGTCGAAGGCGTCGGCCTTCGGCATCAATGTGCCGCTGACCTATACGCAGGCCTACGGATCGTTTGGCGTGCGCTCCGTCGTCGGTGGAAAAATCCCGAACAATGCGGGCTCCCTGGCGCCAATCCGCGTCACGGCCCCCGCCGGCAGTATCCTCAACGCGCCGCGCCCTGCCGCCGTTGCCGCTCGCCACGTTATCGGCCAGATGCTGCCCGACGTGGTGCTCGGCTGCCTCGAACAGGCGATCCCTGGCCGCGTGCCTGCCGAAGGCTCGTCGAACCTCTGGGCGCCGATGCTGGTCGGCGGCCACGGCCATACCGGCGAGCACGATTACGGGGCGGCGACGCCGTTTTCTGTGACCTTCTTCCTCTCGGGTGGCACCGGCGGGCGGCCCGGCAAGCCCGGCATGTCGGCGACGGCATTCCCCTCCGGCGTGCGCAACACGCCCGTCGAAGCCATCGAATCTGTGACGCCTATCATCTTTATACGCAAGGAGTTGCGTCCCGGTTCCGGCGGCGCCGGGTTGCAACATGGCGGCGATGGCCAGGTGATCGAGATCATGCATGCTGAGGGCGCGCCGTTCGGGGCGTTCTGCCTGTTCGACCGCATCGAGCACCCGGCGCGGGGGCGTGCCGGTGGCGAGGCAGGGCAAGCGGGCCGGGTGATGCTCACGTCAGGAAAGAAACTGCGCGGCAAAGGCAAGCAGGTCGTGCCCGCTGGCGACCGGCTGCTGCTGGAACTGCCCGGCGGCGGCGGGCTGGGCAAACGGGGCAAGTGACCCAGTGTCAGGCACCCCTGGTGCCTGACACCGGGTTCGACACCACGTCATTACCGTTTCCCAAACACCGCGTGCCGCATCCCGAGATAGGACGCGACCATGGCGATCCCTGTGGCGACGGCGATGGCGAGCGGCGGCCAAGTCTCGGGCACGGCGATCAGAATGCCGGAAAAGATGACGTAGTTGAGCGCGTTTGACAATGACACCACGGGGGCAAAGCGCAGGAATTCGGCCAAGCGCGGCGGCCCCGGCACGTTGAAGGTCAGGCGCCGGTTGATCAGCCATGAGACCACCATGGCGACAGCAATGCTGATCAGCCGGGCGATCAGCGGGTTGAGGGACAATAGGGCGTGCAAGCCCTGAAAGACCGCGACGTCGGTCAGGAACGCCGATGAACCGGCTAGGATGAACCCGCCATAGTGGCGAAGGCGCGAAACCTCAGGCATTCGCCGGCTCCCACAACATCGCGCGCGCACGATCAGGCCGCCAGAGCCGCGCGGTCAGGCCGTCTGCTGCCATCAGCGCCGCATATTCCTGCTCGCGCCGCTCCGTCACTTTGTCTCTTGCAGCAAGCTCGGCATCCACATGGCCCGGATGGCACATCATCAGATGCAAGGGGCCAGGCTCGGTGAATCCCGCCCGCAATTCATCTGCATAAGGTGTTTGTGGGTCGAAATCGGAAAACCCTGAAAAGCCCGCATTCGTCATCAGACCTGCACTTCGCGCCGCCTTGCCAAAGCCCATGGCCAGAGCCGCGATCTGCATGGCTTTGGTCCGGCACACGCCCCGCTTGATGATTCGGGCGAGGTCATCAGAAGGATCGCGGACCAGCAACAGCTGCGCGCCTCCGAACCTCCGTAAGGCCGCCAGCACGCCTTTGCGTACGCCCGGCAGAACATGCGCGTGCTGATGGCCGTCAACGAAATCGGGGGCAAAGCCCGTGTACAGCGCAAACTGGTTCAGCTGCCGCGTAACTTCGGTGGCAAGTTCAGCAGTGTCCGTGCCGCCGCGCCCGCCGGTCAAAGTGAGGGCCCCGATGCTAGGCAGCACGCCTGCGGGCGCCAGCTTGGGCATCGGCCGCAGCGGCGCGCCCACGGTCAAATTGATGTGCAAGCCGATAGCGATCCGCTCGCGCAAACCCGCCAGTCGCGCCGCCAGCCGTGGCCATTCGGGAAATGTCACCATGCAGCTGGTGGCCGACAGACGGCCCGCATCGGCCAGTTCTTCGATGCCCGCCGACACAGCCTCGCTGATGCCATAGTCATCGGCACACAGAATGATCGGCAGGCCAGCCGGAATGATCGCTACGGGGCTCACGGCGGGCCGCCGCCGTTGGGCGGAACATGCACCGGCCCAACGCCGGCCTCCTGCGGCCGCCCTGTAAGCCCCACCTCTTCGGCGACCAGATACAACGGCCGGGCCTTCACCTCTTCGTAGACGCGCCCCAGATATTCGCCGACCACGCCAAGCGAGATCAGCTGGATACCTGACAGGAACATGATGGAGATGATCAGCGACGGGAAGCCCGGCCGGTCGATGCCATAAAGCAGCGTGTACACGAGGAACCAGAGGCCATAAGCAAACGCGCCCACCGAGATCAGCACACCGAGGATCGACGACAGGCGCAACGGCACCGTCGAAAACGAAAAGATGCCGTCGAGCGCGAAATGTAGCAGTTTCCGGGGGCTCCATTTGGCGGTGCCCGATTTGCGCTCGGCCACCCGGTAGGGCACGCCCACGCTCGGAAACCCGATCCAGGAATACAGGCCCTTGTTGAAGCGCTCGCGCTCGCCCAGCCGGTTCATGGCCGTGACCGCGCGCCGCGACAGTAGCCGGAAATCGCCTGCCCCCGGCGGCAGCGTGGTGCGCGAGAGGGCCTTAAAGATATGATAGTAAAGCTGCGCCAGCCGCCGCCGGATCGGCCCATCGGTTTTGCGGTCGAGACGCTGGCCGTAAACGATGTCATAGCCCTTGCGCCATTCGTTGACGAACTCGCCGATCACCTCGGGCGGGTGCTGCAAATCGGCATCGATCAGCACTGCCGCATCGCCTGTGGCATAGGCGAGCCCCGCCGCGATGGCGCGCTCCTTGCCGAAATTACGGCTGAGCGATATCGCCTTGAAGCGCGCATCCCCGGCGTTCAACGTGCGCAGACCTTCCAGCGTCAGATCGGTCGAACCATCGTCGATGAACACCACATCCCAGGTGACGTCGATCGCCGCCATGGCCGAACGCAACCGCGCGGCTAACTCGCCAAGACTGGCGGCCTCGTTGAGCACAGGCACGATGATGGTGAGCGTCTGGCGGCTGGGGGTCATGCGATCCGGAGTGATTTCTGGTCTCTGCCGCCGTTAGCCCGGTGGCACGATGGCATAGCCGATCAACAGCGGCGGCGCACCGGGAAACAGCGGCCAACGGAAGCGCTCGACGCCGGTTGCCAATCCATAGAGCATAACATAGAGGCCGCCGGGCGGTGGATCATCCGGCTTAATCATCTCCCAGACCACGAGCGTGCCCTGCCGGGCTAAGCGCTCTTGCGTGATCCATGGCGAGATCGACAGATCGCCGTCGGTGAGGATGGAGGGCATCGGCCCCGCCTTCAAGGCCACCAGCCCCGCCACCCAGCGCTCGCCGGTGACAATCCTCAAGGGTTTGCCGGTTTGTTCGCGCCACAACTGATCAAAGCGCGTGGCAATGGCCGCCTGGGGCCAGTTCTGGCGCTTCGGTTTGCCGGATAGCCGGCTTTCGAGAAGCGTATCAAGACCGTAGCCGAGGGGCAGCACCGTCAGCAGGATGAGTACGCCTGCGGCCAGCCGCTCCAGCACCCGCTGCGAAAAGCGCTGCGACGTGAGGGCGACGGTCAACAGGCCCGAGAGGCCGAGCATGGGCGATCCCCACATGCTTTTGAGGCCCGCCCCCGCCAGCCCCGCAACCAGCGCCGTCAGCAGGAGCGGCGCCAGGGTCAGCGCCGAAAGGAACATGATGGCGTCTCGCGGGGCCGGAACGCCGGCAGTTTCATGACCCTGGCCGATCAGGCCCGCTGCGGCCGCCAGGACAATCAGCCCGAGACAGGCCAGAAGTTGTGCGCCCAGGAACTCCAGCGGTCCGCCGCCGGTCCCCGCCGAACGCTCCGCCGCATAGAGCAAGGGGGCGAAATGGGAGCGGATGAGCCAGATCAGCAGCGGGCCTGTCAACACCAGGAAGATGCCAAAGCCGATCCATGGCCCGGGAGCCGCCAATTGCTTTCGCAGCGGCCGGTCGTAGAGTATCCATAGGCCGGCCACGAACAGCAGCAGCCCCGACGAGAGTTTGGCATAGAGGCTGTCGGCAGCCAGAAACCCAAGCAGCGCCCACCACACCGCCTCGGGCCGCGACCGCAGCCGCCACAGCATCCAGGTGATGCCGGCCCAGAACGGCATCTGCGCCACGTTGTGATTGAACTCGATGGTGGGCCAGGCGAAGTAGAAGACACCGAACAAGAGCAGCATTCCCGCCAGCGCGCGCGGCAGATCCATCATCTCGCGGCCGAGCAGGAAGACGAACAGCAGCGTGGTGGCAACAAACAGCTGCGAGGCGAGATAAGCGGGCCAGCCCGTGGCGCCGGTCAGCTCGCGGCTGAGTTCTAGCACCCAGCCCGGCATATTGGGATGCTTAAAGGTGCCCACCACCCATTCATGGCCCCAAAGGTAGCTCTCTGTCACGTCAAGCGGTGGGGCGTGATGCGTCAAGGCGGGTGCCAGGGTCCAGACCAGGGCTTGCAAACCCGCGAACAGCAGCGCGGCCATGGCGGGGCGGGCCGTCAGCCGGGACAGCAATGTGGACGCGGAGAAAGACAAATCTGTTCTTGGCAGCATACAACCGGACTCATGATGTCCTCAAAGCCTTAACCCGCCCCTCGCGCCAGGGAAAGCGGCCAGGCCTTTTGCCTCCCCGCACCAGCCGTTTACCGAAAATCGACCATTCGGGCGCAATGCTCACACCCTCACACGTTTTGAGTTGGATGTTGCCTATGGCCCTTGATGACCTGCCGCCAATCGCTGAGCCCATGACGCCGGGCGCAGAGCGGTTCAGCCGGGAAGCGATCAAGCGTGGGCAAGCGGCCCTGGGCGGCGAACTGATGAGTTACGGCGAGCACCCACTGCAATCGCTGGTGATCTTCCCGGCCAAGCGGCCTGTGGGGCCAACTCTGTTCTTCTATCACGGTGGCAACTGGACCAACGGCTCCAAGGACTGGTTCTCGTTCCTGGCACCCGCGCTCAACGCCCGCGGCATCACTTTTGTCACCATCGGCTACCGGCACGCGCCCGCCGATATGTTCCCGCATGGCTTCGAGGACTGCCTCTACGGCTTCGACGTGGCGGTCCGCTCCATTGCGGGCTTTGGCGGCGATGCCAACCGCGTTTTCGTCGGCGGCCATGACGCCGGCGCGCACTACGCCGCGCTGATGACGCTGAAGACGGGCTGGCGCGATGCGCTGTCGCTGCCCAATGACGTGGTCAAGGGCTGCCTGCCGGTATCGGGCTTTTACGATTTCGCCCCCAATTCGGGCTTCAGCCGCCGTCCGGTGTTCCTGGGTGTGCCCGAGCACAAAGGCGAGCGCTTTGCCTCGGCCGTGCGCTACGCCCATCCCCAATCCCCACCGTTCATGGTCAGCTACGGCAGCGATGACCTTCCGCATACCCGCCAGCAATCGATGGCCCTGGTGCGGGCCTTGAAACAGCAGGGCGTAACGGCCGAAGAATTGGTGCTGCCAGGTTGCGATCACTATGCGACAGGTCTGGCGCTGACCGAGGAGAACGGCCCATGGCTGGCGGCGGCGAGCTGGCTGATGGGCATCAACGGCGGTTGATGGAATTGGGCGCGCATGACCGATCGGTGTAGGGGCGAGCGGCGCTCGCCCGTCTC
>JANYHF010000097.1 GCA_025359185.1 Hyphomicrobiaceae bacterium
CGGTCTTCTTCACGAGCGCGGCCACGCTGGTCAACCGGCTGATGGAGGCGCGCGACGAACGGCGCCTGTCGCGGCTGCAGGCTCAACTGGCCGGCGTCAAGCTGCTGATCATCGACGAACTGGGTTACGTGCCGCTGTCGCCGACCGGCGCCGAACTGCTGTTCGAGATGTTCTCGCAACGCTACGAGCGCGCCAGCACCATCATCACGTCGAACCTGCCGTTCGAGGACTGGACCAGCGTGCTCGGCTCCGAACGCCTGACCGGCGCGCTGCTCGACCGGCTGACTCACCACGTCCATATTCTGGAAATGAACGGCGACAGCTACCGCCTCAAACACGCACGCGGCAGCCGGCGCAAAGCCGCCAAGGTTGCCAGCCAAGCGCCGGTGGCAGACGAAGTCGTCGACCCGGACACCGGCGAGATCACGCCAGCATAGCCCGACCGGTCGCGGGCAATCCAACCAACGTCAAAGGGAAACGCAAGAAGCAGAAAGGCCCCCTCGAGGGGGCCTTTCTGCTTCAACCGCCACCCGCCTCACTGGCTCCCTTTTACTCCGGCCCACTGGTCCCCTTTCGCTCCGGCGTTGACACATCTTCAACTATGCGCAACTCGTATTCTTCGCCGCCGGCGCCTATGCCACGACCATGCTTGCCCTGAAACTCGGCTTGCCGCCGTTGCCGTCGATCGCAGCGGCCAGCGTCATTGCCGGCGCCGTCGGACTACTGGTGGGCCTGCCCTGCCTGCGCCTCAAGGGCGAATACGTCGCTTTGTTCACGTTCGCTGTTCATCTCGCCGTGCCGCCCCTGATCCAGCAGACCAAGGAGCTAGGCAGCGGTGGGACCATGGGACTATTCGGTGTGCCACCGATCAATCTGTTCGGCATCGTGCTGACCTCGCAGAACAAGGTTGCCTGGTACTACCTCACACTGGTCACCGCGGCAGTCTGCGTACACTTTATCTACTTCGTCGTACTGCGCAGTCGCAGCGGTCGGGCTTTCGTGGCCTTGCGCGATTCCGAACACTTCGCCCGCTCGCTGGGCGTCGACGAGTTCAAGTACAAGCTGCTGGCCTTTGTGATGTCGGCCGCCATCACCGGTTTTGCCGGCGCGCTCTATGCCCACTACACCACCGTGGTCACGCCAAAAATCCTCGGCAACGAATTCTTCCTGCTGGTGATGGTGATGCTGGCGATGGGCGGTATCGGGCGGTTTCCGGGGGCGGTTATGGGCGCCGTCATCGTCACCATACTCAACGAGTTGCTTCGCAGCACCGGAACCTTCCGCCTGCTCATCCTAGGCTTGCTGGTGGTGCTTACGCTGCTGCTGTTGCCAAATGGAATTGTCTCGTTGCGCGCTCAAATCACCCGGTTGAGCACTTGGTTCCGGCGTGCCCGCGCCAAATCAGGATGAGGTCATGACTGAGGATTCAGCAACCACCCCGCTGCGCGGCGCCCTGCAGCGCGAGTACACCGATCCCACCGTTTTCGAGCGCGAGCTGACCCGCGTCTTCGATCGCGACTGGGTGCTGGTAGGTCGCCAAGGCACCATCCCAAAGCCCGGCGACTACATGACAGGGAAGCTCGGCAAGCGCCCGGTCGTGTGCATACGACAGAAGGACGGCAGCATCCGCGCCTTCGCCAACGTCTGCCTGCATCGCTATGCCCGGCTGCTGGATGGCCGCGGCAACAAGAGCCGCATTGTCTGCCCCTATCACGCCTGGACTTACGAGATCTCCGGTCAACTCATCGGCATCACGGACCCCAAGGGGTTTGGATCGGCGTGCAAGGAGGAGATGGGCCTGCGCGAGCTCGCCTGCGAGGTCTGGCTGGGCTTTGTGTTCGTGTCGCTGAACCGCGATCTTCCCTCGATGTCCAGCAAGCTTGCTCCGCTTACAGCGCATCTGGCGCATTATGGCCTCGACAGCTACGAGGACCGCTATACGTTTGATGAGGAAGTCTGGGCCGGCAATTGGAAGCTGGTCTACGAGAACTTTGTCGAGTGCTACCATGTCACCTATGCCCACAAGGGCTCGATCGGCCCGACCAATCCGACCGCGCTTGCCGAGTGTAGCACGGCAATCTGGATGAGAACTCATCTTGATTGTCGCGCTGCAGCCGAGGTTGGTTCGCGCGGCCAGAGCCAGTTCTCGATCCACTACAATCCCTATCGCCCGGAAGATTACCCGGAGATCCACAACCTGACACTCGACATCGACGAACGGCGCCGTCTGCTTGTCATCGGCGTTTATCCCAATGCGCTCATCGCCCTCGACGCCAACTTCGTCTGGTGGATGATGCTGGAGCCGCAGGCAATCGACCGCACCAACGGCCGCTGGGGCCTGTCGTTCAGTCCGCTGGCGATGACCAAGATGAAAGACCCGGTTGGTTACGCTGAATCGATCCGCAAGACCATTCAGACGGCCACGGACGAAGACAAGCGCGTCGTCAGCGCGGTCCAGGCCGGCGTCTCCTTTGGCTCTCCCGAGCCGGGCTTTCTGCACGGCACGCTCGAGATCTACGTCGACGAGTTCCGCCAGTATCTCGACCGCATGCTGAGTTGATTCAACCCCCAACGACGTCACCGCCTACCCCCAAAACTCCCAACCCTCGCGAGCTCCAAATGTCCGAAACCTCGACCTTCAACGAGAACGAATTCTCCGGCCTGCTGCATGCCGGCACACATGGCACATTCATGCGGCTGCCTTCGATGCCCGCCAAGGCCAAGAAGCTGAAAGAGGCCAAGATCACGGCTGCCCTGCTCGGCTTTCCGTGGGACGCCATGTGCATCAGCCGTACCGGTACCAACTACGGCCCGCGCGCCATCCGCGAGGCCAGCGACCAGTTCTCGTTCTACAACGCTTCGAGCGGCATGGACCTCAACGAGCACTACAAGATGGCCGACTGTGGCGACGTCGCGGTGGTGCCGGGGTCGGGCGTCAAGACTATGGACCGGGCTCAAGCCATGGTGTCCGAGATCCTGGCCGGCGGCGCCATGCCGATCACCATCGGCGGCGATCACTCCATCACCATCGCCTGCGTCCGCGCCTTCGCCAAGGCCTACAAGAAGCCAGGCCTCGTGTTGGTCGACACGCATTTCGATACCGTCATGGACGTCGGCGGCGAACCGCTCAGCCACTGCTGCCCAATCACGCGAGCGGTCGATGCCGGCTTCGATCCCAAGCGAATCGCCATCGTGGGCACCGGCGGCTGGATGAACCCGAAGTCGGAACTGGCCTGCATCAAGAAGCAGGGCATCACGCTCTTCACCATCGAGGACATTTGGGACCAGGGCGCCAAGACGATCGCAAAGAAGGCGGCGGCCGTGGCCAGCAAGGGTGCGGACGGCGTTTATCTCACCTATGATATCGACGCCATCGATGCCGCCTACGCTCCAGGCACCGGAGTTCCAACGCCCGGCGGCATGAACTCGCGCGAGGCGCTCACCATGGCCCACGAGCTTGGCAAGATGGGCATTGCCGGGATGGATCTGGTGGAGGTCAGCCCCTCCTACGATCACGACGGCATCACCAGCCGGCTCGCCGTGCGCCTGATCCTGGAAGCGCTGGCCGGCAACGCGGATTCCAAAAAGTAGGAGGCCCAGGCATGGCCGGCTTCAGCAAGGAAAAGCGCGAGCGGCTTCAGGCGCTCGCGCAGGGGCAGTTCCTGCAGAGCAGCGATCCCGCTGTTGATGCATTCTTGAAGCGCATGGACGCCGAGAACGCACCCGTGTTCGCCGACGTCTATGCCGGCGAGATGACATTCTTCAACGCCCCGCGTCGCAGCAACCTTGCCGACGTCGACCTCGCCTGCATCGGAATCCCTTTCGACGCCAGCGCTCCGGTCAGGGCCGGCACGCGCCTTGGACCGCGCTCGTTCCGTGAGTGGTCGAAGGTGCGAGGGCCGGTTCACGACGTCTGGAAGACCATCCCGTTCGAACTCTTGAGCGTCGCCGACGTCGGCGACATTGCGCTCGACCGTCCCCATGATGTGCCCGCCAGTGTTGAAGCGATCCGCACCCGCTTTGCCGAGTTCCGCCAGCGCGGCATCACGCCGTATTCGGTCGGCGGCGTGCATACTATGACGCATCCGATCCTGTCGGGGCTGGCAGCGGGCAATCCGATCGGATTGGTACAGATCGACGCTCATGCCGATACCGCGCGCGGCACGTTCCAGGGTGACGGCCTCAATGACTGCCGCGTGTTCCTCAACGCGGTGCTGGACGAGGCTATCGATCCCGAACGCTGCATCCAGATCGGCATGCGCGGTTCGCTCAGCCCCTATTGGGATTTTTCGCGCGAGTCCGGCATGCGCCTGATCCCGATGCATGAAGTCTATGAACTCGGCGTCAAGGGCGTGCTCGACGAGATCCGCCGTGTCATCGGCGACGGACCGTTCTATTTTACGCTGGATACAGACGGTATTGATGCGACCTACCTCCCCGGCACGCAGCTTCCCGATCCCTTCGGCTTCACGACGCGCGAAGTCGTGCAGATTATCCGTGGCATGCGCGGCATGGACATGATCGGCGCCGATCTGGTGGAGCTGTGCCCACCCTACGATCCGAACGGCATCTCGGCCAACATCGGCGCCGCTTTGGGGTTCGAGGTCGTCTGTTTGCTGGCCGAAGCTCACGTCCGCCGCCACGGTCAGCGCCGCAAGACCCATTGGACTTAACTGCCAGCAAAGCTGGACGGATTTGAATTATGCGCGCAGCCGTCGGGTGATCGGTCCCTTGATGGAGCACCCCCACGACCTGCTCGACCGCCCGAAAATGCCACGTTCGCTGTGGAGCCCATCGCCAGTCAGCTTTTCGGGCGGCGAACAACAACGTATCATTCACGCGTGCGGGTTCGTGTTGCGGCGCCCGATCATGCTATTGGGCGAGCCGAGGCCTCACTGGATGCAATCAATCGCCGCGTGGTCATCGGGAAGATCTGCGATGCCAAGGCGGCGGCCACCGCTCTTCTCGGCATACTCCACGATTAGGATATGCGAGGTGAGGTGGGCTACCGCATCGTCGACATCAAGCATTTCAAACCGCATTGAACCTTCATGACCCAAATCAATGACGAACTGCTGACCAACGCCCGCGTGGTATTGTCGGATCGAGTGATCGGGAACGGCTGGCTCGCCATGGCCGGCGGCAGAATCGTCGAAATCGGCGAAGGTGCAGCGCCCGAGCGCGGCATCGACATGGGCGGCGACCTGCTCATTCCCGGTCTGGTCGAATTGCACACCGATCATATCGAGCAGCATTTCCTGCCCCGTCCCGGCGTGGTCTGGCATCCACTGGCCGCCGTACTCTCCTATGACGCGCAGATCGCTGCCTCGGGCATCACGACCGTGTTCGATTGCTTCCGCGTCGGCTCGGACGAGCGCAAAGACGTGTTCTCCGATCACGTTGTGACGCTCTCGGAGACGGTGCAGAACGCGCAGGTCGAGGGACTGTTGCGGGCGCATCATCTCATTCACCTGCGCTGCGAAGTGTGCTCGCCGGATGTGGTATCGGGCACTGAGGTCATGCTAGCGCGACGCCCCGCCGACATCATTTCTCTGTGGATCACACGCCAGGGCAGCGCCAGTTCCGCTCTATCGAGAAGCTGAAGGAATTCTACCGCCGCGCCTCGAACATGACCGAGGTGCAGATGGAAAGGTTCATGGCCCACCGCATGGAGCTGCACGCGCAATTCGCCGTGCCGCACCACCGTGCGCTGGTGGCGCTGGCGCATAAGCATGGCATCCGGCTTGCGAGCCACGACGATACTACTAAGGAGCAGGTCGACGAGGCGGTGGCCGATCAAGTGGCAATTGCCGAATTCCCAGTGACTTTCGAAGCCGCGGCAGCCTCGCACGCCGCCGGAATCAGTGTGCTGATGGGGGCGCCCAATGTGGTGCGTGGCGGTTCGCACTCCGGCAATATCGCTGCTATCGAATTAGCCCACGCCGGCGTGCTAGACATTCTGTCATCGGACTATGTTCCCGCGAGCCTGCTGTTCGCTGCTTTCCGGCTGGCTGAGGACGTGCCGGGCATCGACTTGCCCGCCGCCATCCGCACCGTGACGGCGACACCGGCCAAGGCCGCCGGCCTCGATGATTGCGGCGTGCTGGAAGCCGGCCGCGCCGCCGACATTGTACGCGTGCACGATGGCACCGAGGTGCCTGTCATCCGCGCGGTGTGGTGCGCGGGACGGAGGGTGATGTGAGCGCCGGAGCTTCAATGGGCGTTTTGGTTCTGGTGGTTGGCCCGTCGGGCGCAGGCAAGGATTCGCTGATTGCCGGTGCGCAAGAGAAGCTGACCGGCGACCGCCGGTTTGTCTTTCCACGCCGCGTCGTCACACGCCAGGCGACGGCACACGAAGACCACGATACGCTGTCAGCGGAGCAATTCGCGGCGGAGCTGGGGCGGCACAGCTTTGCATTGCATTGGCAGGCGCACGGTCTCAGCTACGGGCTACGGCGAGAAACCTGCGACCAGGTCGCGGTGGGCCGCTTTGTTGTCTGCAACGTATCGCGCGCTGTGGTTTCCTCGGCCCGCGAACGATTCGGCGCTGTCGCCGCCGTCTATGTCGACGCGCAGCCGGAGTTGCGAGCCGCCCGTATTGCGGCGCGAGGGCGTGATACGGCCACCGGCTCACGCATCGATCCCGCGCGGGGCGAAGTGCCGCCGGGCGATTGCGAGTTCACAATCGACAATTCCGGCGTTCTCAGCGAGGCGGTGGGCGCCTTTACTGATGTGCTGTTGGCAATTGCGGGCGAACGGCCCCATCGCTGAAACTCCAACAGCAGCCGGCTTGGACTTACCTCTCTATTTCACGATGGCGGCGTCGCCGAGGTTTGCCGGCTTTTCCGATACACGGAGATTTCTCCGTTCACGTCTCTGACCGAACGCCGTCCTAAGAGACGCCTCACCATCCGGCGCCCTGGGCGGGTCTGGCCGAATCTCCTCCGGCCTAAGTCGCGGTTCAGAGTTCGATGCGTTCCGGCCGGACCGTTGGATCTGTTCAACGTCACCCTTGGCGGCATGACTCGACAACACCTGCGCCCTTTGGGACTATCGATCAGATGGCGACAGCGACCAGTTGCGGCGCAACTGAGGTACGAAGGAGAGCGGTTCTATGAGCTATGTCAAGGATCCCGGCAGGATACGCGATCTCTGCAAAAGCATTGCCGACGGCTCTCTGACTTCGGAAGCATTGGTTGAACGCTGCCTGGCCCGCATCGCCGAGGTGGATGGCAAAGTGCAGGCTTGGCTGCATGTTCAGTCGGCTGAGGCGAGAACGGCTGCCCGCAGCCTTGACGCCGAAATCAAAGCTGGCCGGCGGCGCGGGCCGCTGCATGGCATCCCCGTTGCGGTCAAAGATGTGATCGACGTCAAGGGTTTGCCGACGCGCGCCAACAGCAAGAGCCGCGCCAACGTAGGGCCAGCCAGCGCGGACGCGACTGTCGTGGCGCATCTGCGTGCTGCGGGCGCCATCATCCTCGGCAAGGTCCATACCACCGAGTACGCCTACTACGAGTCCATACCGCCGACACGCAATCCGCACGATCTGACGCGCACACCGGGTGGCTCGTCGGCCGGCTCGGCTGCCGCAGTAGCTTCCGGCACGGTGCCTCTGACGCTCGGCACCCAGACAGCCGCTTCAGTAAACCGGCACGCAGCCTATTGCGGGATTGGCGCCTTCAAGCCGGCTACGCTCTCCATCGGTGGGGCGGGTATGGTTCCGCTCGCACCGTCGTTTGACACGTGTGGGGCGCTCGGTGCAACGGCTCAGGACGCTGCCTATCTGGCAGCGGGATATGCGGCAGATCATCTGGGTCTCTCAAGGCCGATGCCGGGTATGAATCCCGAAATCGTGGTCATCCGTGATGAGATCATAACGAGGCGCATCGCCAAAGCCTCGGCAGACCGCGTCGCGACTTTGACGCAATCGTTGGCTCGCGCCGGCATGGGGATCACTGAGCGCGATAGCCCGATCTCGCTTGAAGAGATCCGCATCGTTCACCGCACGGTTATGGTGGCCGAGCTTGGGCGCGCGCATTGCTCGCTGCCGCGCGATCAATTGGCGCCGCGGCTGGCCGCCGATATCGCGGAAGGCGCTGCTATTTCGGATCCCGACTATCACGGCGCGCTGCATCAGTTGATGCTGTTTCGGCGACGATTCTGGGCTGCCTTCGGGCCAAACGCGATTTTGCTGCTGCCCGCTACTCCCGACGTGGCGCCGGCCGATGGCACCACCGGAGATGGCGCCTTCATCATTCCAATGACGGCCCTCGGAGGTGCGGTGGCGACGGTGCGCGCCGGTATTGCCGCGGACACCAATATGCCCGTTGGCGCGCTGTTGGCTGCAGCGCCCGGAGCCGACGCGCGGCTGGCTGGCTTCCTCATGTCCGAGACGGCAACCGCACTCGATTTGTAGGTCTTGCGGAAACGGGTCGCCTTACGTCCGCCCGGCGCTGGCGAAGTACCGCAGCGATCGCCGCAGGTCTTCGGCGCGGTAGCCGCGTCCGATGAAGACGATGGACTCGTCCTGGTAAGCTGTATCGGCGGATTGCGCGGGAAGAACTTCGGGCGACTGCACGACTTTGCGCACGCTCTGCAACAGCAGCCGGCCAGCGGGCGTTCGCATCACGCCCTTGACACGGACGACATCATCGCCGCGCGCATGCAGCAGCGCCGAAAGCCAAACGCTGAACGCCGGCCAATCCACGGTGGGATCGATTGCCAGCGCCGTGGCGAAGATCGGGGGGTTGGCAACCTCGTCCGACAGATCGGCTAGCGCCTCGGGTTCGGCGTTGTCATAGAGCGGCAGCTCGGCATCCGATCCCTTGATTGCGCCAGAAAAAGACGCGCCCGGATTGAGACAGTGCAGTGTCGCCAACAAGCGCGCCAGTGCGGCGGGATCGGCCTCGTCGAGCTTGGTCACGATGAGGCGGTCGGCGATCTCGATCTGGCGCCGCCCGAGCGGTTCGCTGCGCAGTTGCGCGAGTGCGTGCAGCGCATCGACGGTCACGACGATTTCGCTGACGAGTATGTGGTGCACCAGTATCGGATCGGTACGGATGGCTTCGACGATGGGACCGGGATCGGCAAGTCCGCTGGTCTCAAGCACGATGCGCTGCAGCCTTTGCCCGCGCGAGTCCTTGCCGCTGCGCTCGTCGCAGATGCGCCTGAGCAGCGCCACCAGTTCGCCCCGCGCCTCGCAACAGGCGCAACCACCGGCCAGAACGGCCAGATCAGTGGAGCGGGTGAGGAGCGCATCGTCCACTGGGGTAGCCGCGGCTTCGTTGACCACCACGAAGGCGTCCTGGAAGTTGCCGTCATGCAGCTGGTGGCGCAGCCACGTGGTCTTACCCGAGCCGAGAAATCCACCAAGAACTGTGAGCTGCATCCGGCCGTCGCGCGTGCCCGTCACGTCACGAGCCCACGCCGCCGGCGCCCAGGAAGCGCGCATCGAGCGGGTCGATCGGGCGGCCGGTGAGTTTTTCCGCCAGCACCCAGACGGCACTGAGATCGGGCACGATGGTCTCGCCGCCCGAGCCGGTTGAGATCTGGATGCCGGGGATCAGCCCGCCATCGTGAGCCGATAATCCGTAGGCTGGCAAAACCGCCTGCAGCACCTGGGCGCGGCGGAAGCGGGCGCGCAGCTTGTCGGGGCCGGTCACAGCTCCGGCGTCGGTCCAATGGCCGGGAGCTGCCGGGAAGCCGCAAGACGAACACATATCTCAGCTCTGCAAGTTGTGCCGTCAGGATCGGCAAGGTCGATCCTGACGGCAACGGAGTGTCAGACGACTTCGGGACGCGCCGCGCCGTGGAACGGGAAACGGCGGCGGAAGTCGTTGGTGATCTGCTCGAAGGTCGCCCACTTCACGCCCGAGTGCTTGCTGATGTACTCGATCAGCCGCTCCAGCATCATGATGACCTGTGGCCGGCCAGCGACGTCTGGATGGATCGTGAAGCAGAACGCGGCGTAATCCATGTCGCGGTAGACCCAGTCGAACTGGTCGCGCCACATCTCCTCGATGTCGCGCGGGTTCACGAAGCCGTGGCTATTTGGCACTTTTTTCATGAACATCATGGGCGGTAGGTCGTCCACGTACCAATTGGCGCCGATCTCGACCAGGTCGATCTCCTTGCCATGCACCATGGGCCGCATCCATTCGCCGGCGGTCTTGGAATAGTCGATCAGGTTCCAGGTATCGCCGACGCGGGCATAGAATGGCTGGAAGTCGCGGTAGCCCTGGCTGTGGTCGTAGGTGAAGCCGTACTTCAACAGCAGCGCCGCCGTCGAATTCGACATTTCCCACCACGGGGCGACGTAGCCGCGGGGCTTCTTGCCCGAGAACTTCTCGATCAGCTCAATCGATTTCACCAGCACCGCCTCTTCCTGCGTCGGCGTCATGGCGATCGGGTTTTCGTGCAGATAGCCGTGGGCGCCGATCTCATGACCGGCTTCGACGATCTTCATCACCTCCTTGGGGAACGACTCGATCGAATGGCCGGGGATGAAGAAGGTCGTCTGCAGATTGTATTTCTTGAACAGATTGAGCAGCCGGATATTACCCACCTCGCTGGCGAATACGCCGCGCTGGATGTCCGAGGGCGACTCGCCACCGGCATAGGAGCCGATCTGCCCGGCTACCGAATCGATGTCGGTTCCGAATGCGCAATAGATTTCCTTGGCCATTTCTTCTTTCCTTCTGGCCGTCGAACGGCCCGCTGCTTCGTCTTCAACTCAATCTGTCAAACACCGATCGGCATGTGTTCCGGCGATCGCGTCACGGCGCGCGGAGCCGTCAGGGCTTTCCAGGTCGAGAGGGCCTGGTTGACCGCGGGGAACGGCTTGCGCGGCACGTGCCTGCCACGACCCGGTCGCGGCTTATCATTCTTGCCGTAGGACCACACGACCTCGCCGCGCGAGAGCGTGTAGCGCGCCTGACCGTTGACCTTGAAGCCCTCGAACACGTTGTAGTCGATGATCGACTTCTGGTTAGCGGCTGAGATGGTCTTGGAGATCTTGGGATCCCAGATGCAGAGATCGGCATCCGAGCCGGGCAGGATCGCACCCTTCTGCGGATAGATATTGAGAATCTGCGCGATGTTGGTTGACGTTACGGCCACGAACTCGTTCGGGGTGATGCGCCCTTTCTCCACTCCCTGGGTCCAGAGCACCGAGAGGCGATCTTCCAGGCCGCCGGTACCGTTAGGGATCTTGGTGAAATTGCCCAGACCCGTGCGCTTCTGCGCCGTCGTGAAGGCGCAGTGGTCGGTCGCCACCACCTGCAGCGAACCCGACGACAGTCCCGCCCAAAGCGAATCCTGATGGCTCTTGTCGCGGAACGGCGGCGACATCACACGGCGCGCGGCGTAGTCCCATTCCCGGTTGAAATATTCGGCCTCATCCAGCGTCAGATGCTGGATCAGCGGCTCGCCGTAGACACGCATGCCCTTCTGACGTGCACGGCGGATCGCCTCGTGCGCCTGCTCGGACGAGGTGTGCACGATGTAAACGGGAACGCCCGCGGCGTCGGCGATCATGATGGCGCGGTTGGTGGCTTCGCCCTCGACTTCCGGTGGGCGCGAATAGGCGTGCGCCTCGGGGCCGGTGACGCCTTCGCTCATATACTTCTGTTGCAGCGCGGCGATGATGTCGCCGTTCTCGGCATGCACCAGCGGCAGGGCGCCGAGCGCGGCGCAACGCTGGAACGAAGCGAACATCTCGTCGTCGTTGACCATCAGGGCGCCCTTGTAGGCCATGAAATGCTTGAAGGTGTTGATGCCGCGCTCGACCACCTTGCCCATCTCGTCGAAATGCTGTTGCGACCATCCGTTCACGCACATATGATAGGAGTAGTCGGACGACGCCTGCCGCGTGGCGCGGCCCTCCCAGGCGTCCAGCGCCGCCAGCATGCCATCGGGGCCGGGAATGACGAAGTCGACGACGGTGGTGGTGCCGCCCGACAGCGCAGCGAACGTGCCGCTCTCCCAGGTTTCGGCGGCGGTCGTACCCATGAAGGGCATTTCAAGATGCGTATGCGGATCGATGCCACCGGGCATGACATAGGCGCCTTCCGCGTCGACCGTGGTGTCGCCCTTGAGGTTGTCACCGATGGCGGCGATCTTCTCGCCTTCGATCAGCAGGTCGGCCTTATACGTCCTGTCCGCAGCCAGGATCGTGCCACCCTTGATGACTGTCGACATAGCAGTCTCCTCTTGCTTGCGCGTTGTTCTTAGTCTGGTTGAAGGCGTGCGATCAAGTTTCGGGCGGTGCAATTGCGCCCTTGCGTTCCACAATCAGCTTATAGGCTGCCGGCTCGCGATGCTTGGCGAAATTGAAGATGGTCTCGCGATAACGCTTGCCCAGATCGAGGTCACAGCGGGCGGTGATCACCTCATCCCCGAGCGAGACGGCCTGCGCGATGACCTCGCCCGACGGCGCGATAATGGCGCTCTGGCCCAGCATCGCCGAGCCTTCCTCGGTGCCACACTTGGCGGTGCCGATCACCCAGGTCGAATTCTGGTAGGCGCCCGCCTGCATCGAGAGATGATTGTGGAAGCTGGTGAGCCCGTCGATGTCCGCGTGCAGGGTGTGGGCGAACGGCGTGTTGTAGCCGAGCATGACCATCTCGACACCCTGCAATCCCATCACGCGGTAGGTCTCGGGCCAGCGGCGGTCATTGCAGATGCACATGCCCATGACGCCGCCGAAAGCCCGCCACACCGGAAAGCCCAGGTTGCCCGGCTCGAAATAGCGCTTCTCCAGATGCTGGTGCGTGCGCCCCTCCTGCGGCTCGGCGTGACCGGGCAGATGCACCTTGCGGTATTTGCCGACGATGTTGGCGGAACGGTCGACCAGGATCGAGGTGTTGTAGCGGTGTTTCTTGCCGGCTTCGGTGGCCAGCTCGGCATAGCCGAGATAAAAGCCGACGCCGAGTTTCTTGGCTTCGTCGAACAGTGGCTGCGTGACCGGGCCCGGCATGCTCGGCTCGTAGTAGCTATCGAGTTCGTCCTGATCCTCGATCAGCCAGCGCGGGAAAAAGGTCGTCAGCGCCATTTCAGTGAACACGACCAGCTCGGCGCCGCGCGCCTTGGCTTCGCGCATCATGGCGATCAGACGCTTGACGGTATCCTTGCGGGTCTCCGACTTGGCGATCGGACCCATTTGCGCCGCAGCGACATGGACGATACGGGCCACAGCGTCCTCCCAAACGGTTAGTGGTTCGCGTTCAAGTAAGGATCGCCGGCAGCGCCCGAGTCGACCTTGGAGAGGATGTTGACGTCGGCCGTGTTCCAACTGGCGATTACGGCATCACCCTTGTCGACGGGATCGGCGAAGTAGTCGCCATCGGGCAAGTTCGCCACGAACACGCCGCCGCCCATCTCGACCGTGACCTTGACGTAGCTGCCCTGGTATTCGGTCGAGTCGACTACGCCTTTGATCTCGTTGGCGCCCGTTGCCACCTTGGCCTCCCGGTTCTTGCGCAGCTTGATGCGATCGCGGCGCACGGCAATCGACATCGTCGCGCCCACCGCCGGCGAAGGCTCCTTGAGCGCGGCCTCGAAGACCGCGCCGCCGGTGCCTTTCAGCTTGATCCTGCCGTCGGCCTTGGCCTCGACGGAACCAGTCAGCACATTCTGCCCACCCATGAAGCGCGCCACATAGGGCGTTGTCGGACGGTTGAAGATGACGTTGGCGGTATCGGCCTGATCGATGCGGCCGGTGTCCATCACCACGACCATATTGGCGAGCGCGATGGCCTCGGGCTGCGTATGGGTCACGTGTACGAAGGTGATGCCGAGCTCATTCTGCAGGCTCTTGAGTTCGCCGCGCATGCGCAGACGCAGGAACTCGTCCAACGCCGACAGCGGCTCGTCCAGCAGCAGCACCTTCGGGTTGGTGATCAGCGAACGGGCGAGCGCGACGCGCTGCTGCTGGCCGCCCGACAGTTGCGCGGGCATCCGGTCCTTGAGGGCATGCAGCTGAACGCGCTTCAGCATATCCTCGGCCTTGGCGCGGCGTTCCTCTTTGCCGACATTACGCATCTTCAGATAGAAGGCGACGTTATCGAGGATGGTGAGATGCGGGAACAGCGCATAGCTCTGGAACATCATCGCCGTGCCGCGCTCGACCGGCGGCTTGCCGACCACCATGTCGTTACCGATGTAGATTTCCCCGGAGGTCGGCGTCTCGTGACCGGCGATCATGCGCAGAATGGTGGTCTTGCCGCAGCCCGAAGGCCCGAGCAGACAGCAATACGAGCCATGCGGAATGGTCAGGTTGATGTTCTCGACCGCGTTCGAGCCGCCGAACGTCTTGGTCAGATTGACCAGACGGATATCGCCGGAAGCGGGGGCCGATGAAGAGGTAGTTGCAGTGGTCATTTCCGGCCCGCTCGTCTGCGCTGAATGAGGATGATGGAACCAAGTGCGAGGGCGATGACCGCGAACGACACGACGGTCGTTACGGTGCCAAGCGCATAGAGCGCCGGCGAGGTGACGTTGGTGGTCATGGTCCAGATTTCGAGCGGCAGCGTGTTCTTGCTGCCGACGCTCAGCCAGCTGCGCGGAAATTCGTCGTAGGACAGCGTGAAGCCGAACAGCGCGACCGCGATCATGCCGGGAAAGACAATCGGTATCACCACCGATTTCACCGATTGCCAGCGGCTGGCGCCGAGATCGCGGGCGGCTTCCTCATAGGATGGGTTGAGCCGGCCCAGCACCGCGAACATGATCAGCAGGCCGAACGGCAAGGTCCAGGACAGATGGGCGCCGAGCGCCGAGCCGTACCAGCTGGCAGGCAGGCCGAAAAAACGGAAGGTGACGAGAATGCCAATCGAGAGCACCAGGCCGGGCACGATCAAGCTGGCGATCGCCGTGTAGAAGATCACGCTGGAGCCGAGAAAACGGCGACGGAAAGCGAAACCGGCCGCCACCGAGATCAGTACCGTCAGGACCATCACCATGATGGCGAGCGGCATCGAGCGGTTGAACGCGCCGACCACATCGCCGGTGCGGCGTGGGCTGAACAGTTCGTCGAACCACATCAGCGAGGGTTCGCGCAACGGGAACACCAGGGATGCCGACGGGCCCTGGAACGATAGCACCAGGATGGCGATCATCGGCCCGTAGAGGAAGATGACGAACAGCGTGAATAGAGTGGCAAGAACGTAGAAGGTCCAGGGGCGCGGACCGTAGGACTGGGACGCAGCCATATTATCTCACCAGCTCCTTGCGCACATCGACCAGACGGAAGATCGCCGTCGCGATCAGCATGACGATCACCAGCAGGATGACGGCATTGGCCGCCGCGCGCGGATAGTTCAGGAATTGCAGATCGTTGAAGATGCCCGAGGTGGCTGAGCCAGAGAGGCCGCCGCTCATCACTGCCACGACGAAGAAATCGCCCATCACCAGTGTGACCACGAACAGCGAGCCCAGCGCGATGCCGGTCTTGCAAAGCGGCAGCACCACGTTCCAGACCACGCCCCAGCGGGTGGCGCCGGCATCGACCGCAGCTTCCAGCAGCGATTTGTCGATGCGCGCCATGGAATTGAAGATCGGCACGATCATGAAGAGCGTGAACAGATGAACATAGGCGACCACCACCGCGAAGTCGGAGAACAACAGCCAGTCGAGCGGCTTGGTGATGATGCCGGCATGCTCCAAACCGCTGTTGATCAGCCCCTCGCGCCCCAGCACCGGCCGCCAGGAGATCATGCGGATGATGTTCGAGGTCCAGAACGGAATGGTGCAGAGCAGGAACAGTCCGATGGCGGTAATCAGATTGCGGACATGGAAAACCAGGAAATAGGCGATCCAGAAGCCAAGTACAAAGGTGATCGCGAGCACGATGATTGTGAACTTGATGGTCGAAAGATAGAGCGCCCAGGTTGTCGGGTTCCAGATCAGGTCGATATAGTTCTTGAGCGTGAACTGGGCAACGATGCCAACCAGCATCTGGTATTTCATGAAGCTGACGATCACCACCAGCGCGACCGGCACCACGAAGAAGCAGAACAGGACCAGCGTCAGCGGCGCGACCTGCAGATAGACCGGCAGCATTGACTTGTCGGTGCTGGGCGATGGCGTCATGGGAGGACCTTGAGTACGGCGGTCGCCGAACGGCAACCGAACGCGGCGGCGGCAATG
>JANYHF010000001.1 GCA_025359185.1 Hyphomicrobiaceae bacterium
GCCGCCAACTCCAGTGACACATCATTGAGCGCCGTCGTGCCACCAAACCGCTTGGTGATGTGCTCGAACGCGACGAGTTTGCCGGCCACGCGCTTCTCCCCGTGACTGGTGGACTTGTCTGGTCCGCTCTGTCCGTAATCGCTCTACACATAGCATAATTGCGGCGATGCTACGCCGCAACTCGTGTAGCTCAGGCCTCCACGGCGGCGATATGTTTCAGTGCGGCAGTCGTATCAGTGACCCAGCCGTAACCACCGAAGGCTGCGAGTGCGGCTTTGTGCCGAGCCTCCGAATAGGTGGTGCAGGCATCTTCGGGCACTGTGCAGAAATAGCCTTTGTCCGCCCCGTCGCGCATCGCCATATCGATACATTGATCGGTGAGCACGCCGGCGATGATCAGGTAGCGGATGCCCAAATTGCGCAGCACATAGTCGATGTTGGTCGAGTTGAACACGCCCGACGAGGTTTTCGGCAGGATGATTTCGGTGTCTAGTGGGGTCAGTTCGGGTATGACGCGGCCTTCGGGCATCCCTTTGGGCACCAGGATATCCGAGAGTTTATGGTCGGGCGATCGATCGCGGCCATCGGGGGTGAGTGCCTCGATCAGCGTGTGAATGACCTCGATGCCAGCGGCGCGCGCGGCCGTCAGCAGGCGTACCTGGTTGGGGATGACGGTTGAGCGCAGGCGGCTGAAGTAGTAGCTGTTGGCATCGGCTTCGGGATGCGAGGGGTCAAGCCCCGGCTCGCACCAGATGCGCTGCATGTCGACCAGCAGCAATGCCGTTTCGCCTCGCACATAGGGCGCATCGCGCCGCGTTGGAAAATGCATGATCGTCCCCGATGCCTAAAGATGGATAGCCATGACACGGGCGGGAAAGCCCGAACCGCCTTTGGCTTTGGGCCACATGGCCGCGATCAGCGCGCCGGCTTCGGGGATCTTATCGAGGTTGGTGAGCAATTCGATCTGCCAGCGGTCACGGCGCAGCACATAGTCTTCCATGGCGTAGGACCCGGCGGATGTGGCGACGCCCGGATCGGTGTCGATCTGCTCATGGCCGATGGCAACCACGCCGCGATCCTCGAACAGGGCTTGAAGCACGGGCATCGACCATCCCGGCGCGTGCGATATGCCGCCTGCGTCCTTGTTGGCGAATTTGACCGCATCCGGCCAGCGCGCCGACCAGCCGGTACGCAAGGCAACGAACGAACCAGCCGGAATGCGGCCGTTGCGCGTTTCCCAGGCTGCGAGATCGTCCAGAGTTGGCGTCGCGTCGGCGTTGCCTGCCACCCGTGCCGAAATATCCAGCACGCAGAGCGCCCGGATCATCTCATTGACGGGGATCTGGTCGAGCGGCCGCCCGCCTTTGACAAAGTGCAGCGGCGGATCGACATGGGTGCCCCATTGGCCGACCAGATGGTAACGGTCGATCTGGAACGATGCGCTCTCGTGCGAGAACACCAGCGTCCGCTCTTCATCCGGCAGCAGCGGAAATTTTGGCTGCCCCGGATGAAACGCGTGCGTGAGATCGGTAAACGTCGCACCCGTCTGGGCAGACTCAATAAACAGCCAAAGTGGGTGTGCGGTCATTTTGCGCTGCCGGGAAGTTGGGGAATTGGGAGCTGGGAGCAGAGAGCAGGAAGAGGGAACTTTCTATTCCCTCATCCGTATTCCCGCGCTTCTTATGGAGCGGGAACGAAAGACGGCGTGACTTGAGCGGCCAGGAACAGTTTTTCGTCCTTCACGCCGATGATTGTTGCTGTCTTGTCGGGGACGCGGACGCCTGGGCGGAAGCTGATGGTGCCGGTGATGCCTTCTAGGCCCTTGGTGGCGGCCAGCGCCTCCTTGACCTTGGCGGGGTCGTCACTGCCTGCCCGTTTGATGGCATCGGCGACCAGCGCCACCGTGTCATAGCCGAGCGCGGCGAAGGCATTTTCCGGATCCGTTTTGTTGGCGGCATTGTAGGCCTTGATGAAAGCTTGGATCGGTTTGGTGCCATCAGCGGCCATGTAGGCGTGGGTCGAGAAATAGACGTCATTGGCGCCCTTGCCGCCAACGCTGAGCAGCAACGGCGTGTCGTAACCGTCGCCGCCAATGATCGGCTGCATCACGCCCGCCTGGCGGAACTGCTTGACGACCAGGCCGATATCATCGGGATTGGCGGCGATATAGATCGCATCTGGCTTGGTTGCCATCGCCTTGATTTTGGTGATTTGAGCGGTCAGGGACTTGTCACCGCTCTTATAGTCATCATGGCCGATGATAGTGCCGCCCGCCTTGACATAGGCCGCCTCGAAATATTTGGCGAGCAATGTCGTATATTCCGCGCTGTTGTCGCGCAGCAGGAACACCTGCTTGGCTTTGAGCTGATCGCGCACGAACTCGGCACCTGCTGCCGCCTGCACATTGTCGCCGAAGCAAGCGAGGAACATCGTGTCGCCCACCTGGTCGGGCAGTTTGGGCGACGTCGCGCCTGGGGTCACGAATGGGATGCCAGCCTTTTGGAAAATCGGCCCCAAGGCCAGTGCGCTGTCACTGTCAGTGAAACCGATGCCCGCTGCCAGTTTGCCGCCGCCGACCAACTGACTGGCAACGCTGGCCACCGTCGTTGCGTCGCTCTTGGTGTCGAACACTTCAAGCTCTAGCGGGCGGCCGAGCACGCCGCCTGCGGCGTTGATCTCGGCAACCTTCAGCTTCGCCCCATTGAGGGCTGGCGCGTCCAGCGACGACAGGCCGCCCGTGACATTGAACGGGGCGGCAATGCGGATCGGATCGGCAGCCAGCGCCGCTCCCATCAGCGCAAGCGAGGCAGCAAGCCCCAAAAGCAGTTCACGGCGCAGCAGAGTCATGGGTCGTCTCCTTGGGTGAGCGGGCGTTTGGAAAACGTATCTCGCGCGGGCCGAGCAGGCCTTCGGGCCGCAGGATCATTATTGCTATGAATAGCAGGCCGAGCGCAATCTGGCTCGCTCCGTAAAGTGGTGGAATGGACAATGCGCCAAAGTCCATGCCGCGCTCGAGGTTGCGCAGCACCTCGGAGAGGGCAGTCACAACCACCGTGCCGAGCACGGCGCCCGACAGGCTGCCCATGCCACCGATGACCAGCATACTGATCAGCGTGAAGGTGTAGGCAAACAGGAAGCTCTTGGGCGAAAAGCTGCCGAGATAGTGGGCATAGAGTGCCCCGCCAATGCCAGCGAAAAATGCACCCAGAACGAAGGCTGAGAGGCGCGTGGGCTGCGTTTCGATGCCGATGGCACGGGCGGCCACCACATCCTCGCGCGTCGCCCGCCAGGCTCGCCCGGTTGGGGACGACGCGATGCGTCCAAGCGCGATGAGGCCAACAACCAGCCAACCAAGTGCCCAAGGGAGTGTCGTTTCCAGCGGCACGCCTGTAAACGTTCTCGCGCCGCGGGTCAGCGAATCCGCGTTGATGACGATCTCGTTGACGATGACGAGGAAACCGAGCGTCGCCACCGATACGAAATGCCCCGACAGCCGGAGCAGCGGCGCACCGACCACAATGGCAACAGCCGCCGTCACGCAGCCCGCCACCAGGGTTGACGGTAGAAATGAGAGATACCAACCCGCCAGCCAGCCGGGCAAGTCAGGCAGCATAGAGCCCTTGGTGGCGACGGGGAGCGACAGAATGCCAGCCGCGTAGGCCCCCACAGCGACGAACCCGACATGGCCCAGCGAGAACACGCCGGTCATGCCGTTGGCCGGCGCCATCGAGGCCACCAACAGCGCGTTGATGCAGGTGATGGTCAGCACCCGCACGGCATAATCGGGCAGCAGGTTCTGCGCAAAAAAGCTGAGCGCCAGCAGGACCACACCGATGCCGATCCAGATCGTTTGCGTCCGGCTCATAGCTTGGCCTCGCCTTGAACGCGCAGAATACCCGCCGGGCGGAACAGCAGGAACGCGATCAGCAGCGCGAATACGATGGCGTCGCGATAGGGTGTGATGCTGCTCGGGAGAAACGCCACGATCATGGTTTCGAGCGCGCCCAGCAGGAAGCCGCCGAGCACCGCGCCGGGGATCGAGCCGAAGCCACCGATGATGGCGGCGATGAAGGCTTTCAGCAGCGGCGTGAAGCCCATGGCCGGCTCGACGACACCCGATTGCGCCGCCCACAGAACACCCGCCAGACCCGCAAAGCCTGAGGCCAAAACGAAAGCGACGATGATCAGCCGGTTGACATCCAGCCCGACAATGTTCGCCGCGCCAAGATCCTCGGCCGCCGCGCGCATCCCGAGCCCCATCGTGGTTCGCGTGACGAACCATCCAAGGAACAGCAGCGCCACGCCCGTCGCCGCCAGCGTCAATACGTTGATGCGGGTAAAGATCAGCTGTCCATCGAACATCGAGACCACATCATCGAGTAGAGCGGGCAGCGGGAAATTCTGCGGGCTGGAGGTGAAGATTAGGATGCCGAGGTTTTCGAGAATGTAGGTGACGGCCAGGGACGTCAGCAGCAGCGTCACATCCGAACTGCCACGCACCGGGCGATAGGCGATGCGCTCGACCAGCGCGCCCGCCAACGCGCCGATCAACACGCCCCCCACCACAGCAACACCAAACGGCACACCCGCATGAACCAGCAGCAGCGTTGCGAACGCTCCCACCATCATCATATCGCCATGGGCAAAATTGGCCATCCGCAAGATGCCGAAGATCAGCGACAGGCCGATGGACACCAGTGCGTAAAGGCTGCCGATGGCCAGCGCGTTGATGGTCTGCTGCGTGAGGTAGAGGAGGGGGCTCACGCGGCCACCCCACTAATGCCTGTGTCCAATCGTCCCCTCGCCCCTATGGGGAGAGGCACAGGGTGAGGGGACTTGGCCTGGATCAGGCCGTCACGACACGCCACAATCCCCTCACCCTGCCCCTCTCCCCAGCGGGGCGAGGGGACGATTGATCTGCAACCAATTGTATGAATCGAGCGAGTGGGAGTCATATCGGTTTCGTCCCTTGATGTGTTCCCAAATACGCCGCCGCGACACCCACTTGATCGGCCCTCAGTGCGGCGGCGGTGCCGGACAGCACGACCGATCCCGTGCGCAGCACATAGGCCCGGTCGGCGAGGGAGAGAGCCATGCGGACGTCCTGCTCGACCAGCAACATTGTCATGCCTTTGGCCTTGAGGGAGGCCAGCGCTTTGAACAGCCCACGCACGATCAGCGGCGCAACGCCGAGCGAGGGCTCATCCAACAGCAGCAACCGAGGGCGCGCCATCAGCGCGCGCGAGACGGCCAGCATCTGCTGTTCGCCGCCCGAGAGCGTGCCGGCGGTCTGGTTCATCCGGTCACGCAGGACCGGGAATAGGTCGTAGAACGTTTCGCGGTCAGCCAACCATTCCGCTTTGGCCGCACCTCGCGCCGCTGCACCGAGACGCAAATTCTCAGCCACGGTCAGCCCCGGGAACACGCGCCGGCCTTCAGGGCTGTGAGCGATGCCGGTACGCACGATCTGCGCGGGCGGCAGCCGGGAGATGGGCGCGCCGTCAAAGACGATCTCGCCGCGCTTGGCTCGCACCACTCCGGAGATCGCCCGCAGCAATGTGGATTTGCCCGCGCCATTGGCCCCAAGCAACGCCACGACTTCGCCGGGCGCAATCGACAGGCTCACGCCGCGCAGCGCCGTGACCGCGCCATAGGCGACTTCCAGATCTCTGACATCGAGCAAAGGCGCGCTCATGCGGCGGCCTCTTCGTCCGCACCGAGATAAACGTCCCGCACTTTGGGATGTGCCTGCACTTCGGCGGGCGTCCCCTCGAATACGGTCTCGCCCTGCGCCAGCACATGCACCCGGTCACACAGGTTCATGATCAGCTCCATGTCGTGCTCAACCACGATCACGGTCAGGTTTTCGCGTTTGCGAAGATCTTTGATCAGATCGAGAAGCGCCTTGGTTTCCGCAGCATCCATGCCTGCCGCCGGTTCATCCAGCATCAGCAACCTTGGTCCGGTCGCGAGCGCGCGGGCAAGTTCCAGGCGCCGCTGGTCGCCATAGGGGAGATCGCCAGCCTTGGCATCGGCGCGCGCCGTCAGACTGATCATCGCCAAAAGCTCGTCAGCCCGGCGGCCGGAGGCGGCTTCGGCCCGCGCCAGGACGGGCGTGCCAAGCAGCCCGTCCCACCAATTCACCGGCGAGCGCAAGGCTGCGGCGGCAAGCAGATTATCGCGCACCGACAGCCCACGGAATAATCTGGTGCCCTGGAATGTGCGGGCAATGCCCCGGCGGACAATCTCGGTCGCCGGCAAATTCGCGATGGGCGCTCCGTCAAACGTGATCTCGCCTGCGTCGGCACGAATGAACCCCGTAACCAGATTGAAGAACGTGCTCTTGCCCGAGCCATTAGGGCCGATCACACCAAAGATCTCGTTTCGGCGTACGGTGATGGCAAGATTGCGCAAAGCCACGAGGCGGCCGAATGTGCGCGTCAGCCCGCTCGTCACCAGTAGCGCATCTGTGTCTGCACCGGTCAATGCGCGCTCTCCATGAAGGCGCTGTGGGCCTGGCGCAGAACCCGCATCATACGCTCCGCCCACGACTTTTGGCCGGCGGGCGACGTGATCAGATCCTGCCGGATTTCAACCTCCGCATAGGGCAGGCCGCGCTCCTCGCCATGCACGGGGATGGAATAGCTGCGTTCCATATCGACATCATAAGGCTCGTTGCGGCCAACGTTCAGCGTTGGGTCGCGATCCAGTACCTCAAGCAGTGACCGGGAGAACCGCTGATCCGGGCCATAGCACAATCCGATTTGCCATGGGCGGGGCGAGGGACGGGCCAGCAGCGTCGGAGTGAAGCTGTGCATCGAGATCAGGATGGTTTGCATTCCAGCGGACTTGAGCTTGTCGAGACGGGAGACGATTTCGCGATGGTAGGGCTCGGCAATCGCCCTGATGCGCGTCTCGCGGGCCACCGGATCGAGCCCTGCGTTGCCCGGCACCGCTGTGCCATCCGACACCAGCGCAATCGAGTCCGGCGCCGTCAATCGCCGGTTGCATTCCACCACCAGCCGAGAATAGCGCTGGAACACGAGAGGCGCGCTCAGAAAATCTGCAAGCTGCTCGGTAACGCTGAGAATGCCGATGTCATAACCAATATGACGGTCCAGTTCGCCGCGCGGCAGGCCGAGGCCGTTCAGCGCCGATGGCACCGCGTTGCCCGCGTGATCGCAGATGAAGAAGAACGGTGATTGGCTTTCGCCATTGCGCACACCCACCGGCGCTGGATCGTCGTGGCCCAAAAGAGGCGTCAGCGCCATGGTCAATATGCCCTCGCATAGATGCGGCAGAGTTCGTCCATGTCAGTGCCCTCGGTCATGGAAATCTCGCCGCGCTTGTGCATGAGATAGGCCTCGGACAACACCGGCCCCATCCAGCCCATCGCCTCTGTGTCGGCCTCCAGGGCCGCCAGCGCTTCGGTGAGTGACCGCGGCAGATCGGCGATGCCCTGGCGCTCACGTTCCTCGGCACTCAAGTCCCCCGGATCGCCATTGGTGATGACCGGAACCGGCAGCCGCGCGCGAATGCCAGCGAGGCCCGCCCGCACGATCATGGCCAACTGGAGATAGGGACTGGCCGTCGCGTCGGCCGCCCGGTATTCGAGATTGAAGCGCTTGGCCACATCGACGCCCTCCATCTCTGGGAACGGGCAGATGCGCACCATCGCTTCACGGTCGCGGTCAGCAAGGTTGGCGTAGGCGGCCGACCAGGTGTGCGGCTTCAGGCGCTCATAGGAAACGACGCTGGGAGCGGTGATCGCGCAGAGCGCCCGCGCGTGCCTGAGAATGCCCGCCGCGAAGGCCGCCCCCACGGCGCTGAGATTGCCAGGCGCACCCGCCTCGTAACCCGCCGGACGGCCATCCTTGTTGATCAGACTGAAATGAATGTGCACGCCGTTGCCGACAATACCGCGCGTGACCACCGGCGAAAAGCTGATGTGGTGGCCGTGCTGACGTCCGACCGACCGGCAGATTTCGCGCAGTTTTACAGCCTGATCGGCTGCGGCGAGCCCCAGCGCCGGATCGACGGTGACTTCGAACTGGCGCGGCCCGTATTCCGGCAAGAACGTATCAGGCGCAAGGCCATTGGCGCGCAGGCATCCCAGCACATCGCCGATAAACGATTCAAGTCCGCGCAACTTGACAACGGCATAGCAATCGCCCGGCCGCTGGGTGGCGTTGTCGATGTGAAACTCGTGCTCGAAACTGACCAGCATGCGCAGGCCGGTTTCGGCTTCCAAATCATCCAGGGCCCGCTTGAGGAAGCCGCGCAGGCAGCACTCCCAGGGCTCGCCCCGCATCGTGAAGATGTCGCCGAGAATCAGCCGCTCGACGGGCTGGCCCTCGCCGCAATCGATGGTGATTTCCCCGCCCCGGCTCGGCACAAGCATCAAATCACCGCGCGACCCGAACGGTGAGGCCGGGATGCTGCCGAGGCAGTTGATCATGATATTCGTCGGCGTCCAGCCTACGCCGAAACGCAACCGGCTTGGCAGATCCTGGAACGGAAAACCTTTGCCACGCAACTGTCCGGCAATATCGCTGCAACACACCGTGACGATCTCTTCGCGCAGACGTCCCATACACAACCATGCCGAAAAACCGCGCCGCCACCGGACGCCCCGCTCCATCGAACCTCAACACTACATGGCAGGCGACAGAACTCAACAGGGCAGATTTGGGAAGGCTTGTGGAGTGCCCACAGTTGAGCGCGGACACTCCTGGAGTTGTATGAGCGTGGCCAGCTAGACGATGTGATCTACGGCTGGTGCGTGGCCGTGGAACGGGTCGTTGCCGATATCGACACCGAAGTCGCGCTGGAACAGCACTTCCAGCGTGCTCGACTTGATCTCGGAGAGCAGTTTGCCATCGAAGCGGTCGAGGTAATACTGGCTGTCGCCGTGCCTCAGGTCGGAGAACTGCTTTTCGACGATAAAATTGAAGGTATCGCCGAGCGTGCCGCCGTTGACATGCTTTTCCGCCAGCCCGCCGACATACATGTCGACATCGTTGATCGTCTTATAGACCGTCTCGAAGTTCTTCACATTCTCGGGATGCACCATATTGGCGGCGAAGTCGTCCCAGCTGGTATACTCCTTCAAGCCGAGATCGTGGCGCACTTGGTTGAGGGTCCCGATGCCGTGATCGCGGCTGCGCTCGACATTGCGGGCGAACAGATCGTCCTCGGCGCCGAGCAGGCCGTTGCGCACGCTGCCAACGAAGTGTTCGTCCATGTTTTGGGCGACCTTGTCATGCAGGCCGAGCACCAAGCCCTGCATGTTGTTGCCGGCCGAGTTGTTGATCTCGTACGGATTGATGAAAGCCGCACCGAGCGACAGATCGGTGGCGTGGGTGCCGTCGGTGTTCAGCCGTTCGATCGAGTCCGACAGCATCGAATGGCCGAACCGGTAAGCAGCGGTCGAGAATTCGAGCGTGATCGTCGGATTGACGGTCGGGTCGAATTTGACACCGTGGTCTTCCAGCTTATGGCCCAGCATCGCTGGAAGAAATTCCTGCGCGATGATGTGCTGATACTCGCCTTCAACGACCATCTTGGCCGCATTGAAGATCTGCTCTGTGGTGACATGCAAACCAGCCGCTTTGTATTCGGCCGTCAACTTGTCGACCTGGAAGTCGTGCTCGCGCAAGAACAGCGTATGCAGCGTCGTCAGCGCCGAGTTTTCATTGACGCGCACGTCGCCCGACACGTAAAGGTCATTTTCGGCCTGGACGCCGGTGTGCCCGGGGTTTTTGCCGAAATAGGCTGCCGTTAGCATGCCGCCAGCCAGTACTGCGTGGGTCACATGATCCGGTCCGGTGATGGTGCCGGTATACACCAGGGGGCCACCAGGGAATGCGGGTGCCTGATCGACGGTGTAGTGGCCCGCTTGAGCGATCTTCACGAATTGGCCCCAAGTCGGCAACAAGTCTCGCCCGTCATTGCTGTGAGGAGCCGGCCCGTAGCCGAGCGACTCGGCGATTTGCGCCGTCATCAATTTGCCGCTCGAAGGATCACGTAGCAACTGATCTTCCCACTTCTCCGAACCGTAGAGCTGGCTCGCGTCCTCGAAAGCGGTCAGCGGGTTGGTGTATTGGTTCGGGTGGGCACCATCTGTGCCCGTACCAGCTTCGGTGACAGTGCGACTGATGGAGATGCTGCCGTGGTTTAGACCGTCAGCAGTCGGGATCTTGATTGACGGGCCGCCATCAGGTTGCAAGTCGAGGCCGTGGTCGATCCACTGCCCATAGGCCCAGAACAGATCGTTGAGGCCTTCGGCGCTAGCTTCGGGGGCAGATTGCGCACCGACAGCGTTGCTGATGTCACGGGCGTTGCCGCTCCATTGGCCAGTGTCGGCCACGATCTGGTTCCCCACCATATGCGTGTGCAGCGGCGTATGGCCGTCGTCGTTTTGATAGTGCGCGTGCGTCAGCCGGATGTACTCGGCACCAACTGCGCCGCCATCGACACCATTGGGTGCTTTGACACCGGCATTGCCGGTGCCATCGATCGTGCGCATATGATGCGGGTCGAGCAGGAAGTTGAGGCCGTTGGTATTGAGGTTGCCACCACCACCACCGCCACCACCGCCGCCACCGCCACCACCATGTCCGCCGCCGCCTGACGAAGCTGCCGTTGCTGGCGCCGCCGTAATTGACGCATGGGACGCGTCGGCCACGGGACTTGCCGGGGTTGAACCGCCGGAGGCTGATCCGCCGCCGCTGCTCGATTTGCCCGATGCGCCGCCGCTATCGGTTGGGGCTGCCGCGGGTGCTATCGGATGGCCACTCGTATCGGCGCTCGTGCCCGAGACGACCACATCGCTGTGCCCATTTGACGGTGCTGGCACCTGCCTGCCAGATCCACCTGTGTTCGCTGACCCTGACCCGGCGGCTGCACTGTCGCCGCCATGTTTCACGCTCAGGTCGAAGGCCATACTCGAATCCTTACCTGAAGCGCCTGAGTTGTTCAGCGCGCGATCACGCGACCGAGATCCACTATTTCCACTGCCACCTGACATAATTTCCACTCCACTTTAAGGAAGGCTTTACCAATCCTGCCTTTTTAAGGTGCAAAATGGCGGTAAGAAACGCGACCCAGGTCTTTGTTGATCCCCTGATTTGTGCATATGCCTTTGTTCGATACGGCTATGGCGAAAGTCATAGAACCGAGATTTACTGACAGCAAATGTACTGAGTGTGTATGATTTTCCGGTCAGCAAACGACTTAAAAAAAATTGCTTCTACATACGTCAATGACGCAAGGCGAGCTCGGTCCGGTTACGGACTTTGTAGGCCGCAAACAAGGTCGCCACGTGGATCTTCACGGTGCCTTCCGCAATCTCCAGCCGGTGTGCGATGGCCTTGTTGGAAAGTCCCTCGCGCACACATATCATCACATCCTGTTGCCGCGTGGTCAGCCTGGGCGGTGGCGCGGACTCATCCTGCCGTGCCGGGCCAGCCGGATCCAATAGCGCCAGCGTGGACGTTGCCCGGGGCAATTGCGCCATTTGGCTTGGCACAAAGATGCCGGCAGTCAGGACAATCTCTATTGCCCTCACTATAGCAGACTCGCTCAGCGATTTTGGAATGAAGCCGTTGAAACCGGCATCAATAGCCGATAAAATATCAGATCTTTTTTCTGAGGCCGACACAATGACCAGTTTGGTTGCTGGAAACGTCTCTCTCAAGTCTCGTAGAGACTCCGGCCCCAGCATACCCGGCATCCAAAGATCGAAAAACGCAATATCGATACCGGAACATTCCCTTAGGGCCAACACGGCCTCTTGTGAGTTTGCCACCTCGACAATGTCGCTGAAGCCGAATTCGTCCTTCAGCAAATACGCAAGACCGGCGCGGTAGAGACCGTGATCATCGGCAATAAGGGCCCGCTTGGGGGGCGTGTGGCCAGCAGGTTTCGCGATCACGTTGCACCCTTTGGAGAGCCCATCTCAGGTTCCGGTTGCATTGGCAGGCCGTTCTGAGGCGGCCCCTCTGCCAGCGTTGAAAGAATACGTGAGACCTGCCACGGCGTACCAGGGCCTTTGGTCTCACTCCATTGGATCACCTCAGCCGGACCAAAGCCCCGTGACATCGAACTCAATTGACTTTGACGCACCCGGACCGACGAACTGTTGCCACGTTTGCGGACGGCCGCAGTTGGAAGGAAATCGTAGCAAGTTCGATGCCAGGCTTAGGGCCTGTCGTCAGTTATGGTTTTTGCAGGGATTGGCGCAGTCTTGACGGAAAGCTGACGGGAGGGTGCGATTTGACCAACCGGCTGATGGCCTGGAGGCAGCCCAGAGGCGAGCCCTCGCTGTCGGACGTGCACAGATCCATTGCAGTACAAAGCACCGGTCCCTCGTGGCGTCATGCGGCGGCATTTGTTGGCCCCGGATATCTTGTTGCCGTCGGCTACATGGACCCCGGCAACTGGGCGACGTCGCTCGCGGGCGGTTCCAAGTTCGGCTACACATTGCTTGTTGTTGCCCTGATTTCCAATGTTATGGCGATTGTGCTGCAGGCCCTGAGTATCCGTCTCGCCATCGCCTCTGGCCGTGATCTTGCTCAAGCCTGCCGCGATGCATTTCCAAAGCCCGTCGTTTACGGACTTTGGTTTCTAGCCGAAGTCGCAATCGTGGCGACAGACATTGCCGAGGTGATCGGCACCGCCATAGGCTTCAATCTCGTCTTCGGCGTTCCGCTTCAGACCGGCGTCATCCTCACGGCCCTCGATGTCTTTCTCATCCTCTATCTCCAGTCCCTCGGTTTTCGCTACATCGAAGCGCTCATCATGACGCTGCTCGGCGTCATCACAGCCTGCTTTGCCGTGCAGATTGTGCTGGCGAACCCCGATTGGACGGCGGTGTTCCACGGCTTTGCCCCCAGCATCGAGATCATCCGCAATCCGCAGATGCTCTATCTGGCTCTTGGCATTCTTGGCGCGACGGTCATGCCGCATAACCTCTATCTGCATTCGGGCATCGTGCAGACGCGCGCTTACGGCCAGAGCATCCACGAGAAGCGGTTGGCGTTAAAATACGCCACCATCGATTCGACGCTCGCACTGATGTTCGCGCTGCTGGTCAATGCGTCCATCCTTATCCTGGCGGCGGCCACGTTCAACAAGACGGGCCGCCTCGACATTGCCGATCTGGGGGAGGCCCATACGCTGCTGGCCCCGCTCATCGGGCTCGCCATTGCGCCGACGTTGTTTGGTGTTGCGCTGCTGTGCTGCGGCATCAATTCGACAGTGACAGCGACACTTGCTGGCCAGATTGTCATGGAGGGATTTCTTGAGATCAGGCTGCCGCCCTGGCTACGGCGCATCGCAACGCGCGCCATCGCCATCATTCCCGCGACGCTTGTCATTCTGATATCGGGCGACGCTGGCACCGCGCGTCTGCTCATTCTCACTCAAGTTGTTCTTAGCCTTCAGTTGTCTTTTGCCGTTGTTCCGCTCGTCATGTTTACGGCCAGCCGGGGCAAGATGGGGGCGCTCGCCGCTCCGCGCTGGCTGGTGGGAGTTGCAGTGGCCATCGCGGTGGCGATTGCTGGCCTGAACGTCATGCTGCTGATCGATTTTGCGACGCTGTGAAATGAGTCAAAGTCTGGTATCCCTGCTCAAGACCGCTGCAATGGCATCCGGGTCAGCCGGCTTCAGCAACCAGGGAAACCGCGACTCGTCCAGAATGGCCAGGGTCGCTTGATCCGTCCGCCCCGTGATGATCAACGAACGCGTGTTCACATGACTGAGCAGAAAATCCAAGCCCGTCTTGCCGCCTCCCAGATCATAGTCGACGACGATCACATCGACCGGACGCCCCCTACCAAGGGCCGCACCAGCCGCCTCAGGTGTTGCGAAGGCTGATACGATGGCCCCCTGATCGCGCAGGTTGCTGGCGAGGGCCTCCAGCCCGATACAATTGTCATCCAGCAGCAGAACATGCTGGTTCAGGAATTTGAAGCCAGGCTGCAAGCGGCCTTCCCTCACGGCCGGCACACTAATTTTACATACATAGGGAATCAATACACTGAACCGCGATCCCTTGCCGATCCTGGACCTCACCTCGATTTCAGCCCCGATCAGCCCGGCGTAACGCTTGACGATGGACAGGCCGAGCCCGAGCCCGTCATTGGGGCCGGATGCATCTGCGGTGGCCCGCTCGAACTCCTGAAAGATACTGTCGTAGCGGTCATCTTGAATACCGACGCCGGTGTCATAAACCTCGATGGCGACACGCGCCCCCCGCCGCCGTGCGGCCAGTAGAACACCGCCGCTGCTGGTAAATTTCATCGCATTGGCCATAACGTTGCGCAGGATCGTTTCGAGCAGCGTTGCGTCAGTCAGGATGTCATGCTCGGCGGGGCGGCAGATGAACCTCAGTCCTCGCTGCTCAGCTTCGGCGGCAAAACCGTCGGACAGGCCGGACATCAGCTGGCCGAGTGGCACGGTTGTCATGTCCGCCGTGATGGCCCCCGCGTCGAGCCTCGAAATATGCAGCAGAGCATCGAACATCCGCGTTAATTGATGGATCGATTGCCCCATTTGACCGACGAGACGCGGGGCTTCGGCACCAGATACGCGGCGTTCCAGCGCTCGCGTGAACAGGGCAAGAGCGTGCAAAGGCTGACGCAAGTCGTGGCTGGCGGCCGCAAGAAATCGCGTTTTGGCCTTGGTCGCATCGGCAGCAAGCCGGTTGGCTGCCTCAAGGCTCTGGTTACGCTGGGCCAGTTCACCCGTGCGTTCAATGACAAGCCGTTCGAGCGATCCGGCCAAGCCGGTCTGCTCGGCCTCCCTCGCCTTCAAACTGCCGACAAGAGAAATCAGCGATTTGGACAACACGTCGACTTCCGCGAAGGTCGAGATCAACGGAATAGCGCTGCCCGCCCGGCCCTGATGCAGGTCCTGGGCTGCCCGTGCAAGCCCTGCCAATGGCGCCGATACCGCCCGTGCCATGTACCAGGCCAGGGCAACCGCGTGCAGAGCAAGGATGAACGAGATGATCAGGATCTGCCGGTGTTCCCCCGTGAGGGACGCCAGGGCGATATCGGCGTCCCGGCTGATCAGAATGGTCCAAGGCAGCGCCGGCAGCGCCGTCTGCGCATCAATAGGTGTCCGCCCGACAATGAATTTGTGATCAGCCGCGTATCCCGGCCAGTGGTCAACGATAGTATAGTTGTTTCCTCCGGTGATTTCCCGCAGGTCTGGCACTTTGAAGGACTTGGGCAACCCGTCCAAGCTGGAGAACAGGACCGAACCGGCGTTCGAGGCGACAATCACCTGATTGCCTTGCCCACCTTGTTTTTCGATCATCAAAGACTCTGCGAGATCTCCAAGCCAGCGCTTGCCGAGAACGGCCGCAATGGCACCGGCGGCATGGCCTTGCGCATCGCGAACCGGCACGAAGAGGTCAACCAGGCCTTCTGACGCAGAACCGTTGTGCTCGCAGACACCGCGAGCCGGAGCCGATTTGGCGCAGGCCCATTGCGCCACGTCACGGCCAGCCTCAGACGCGCCCGCTTGCCGCAAGACGTTGCCCTGCACATCAAGTTGCGCCATCCAGATATATCCGGAATCGGCAACGCTTTGGCGCAGGTAACCATCACTTGAGCTTGCGGCAACGGCGACATCGCGAAGCCCGAGAATCCGTGCTGCCGCCTCGATCGACTGGACCCGTTCGGCCAGGTCCCGGTCCAGCGTATGCTGCACTTGTGCCGCGAGGATGGCGTTGGATTGCGCTATCTGAACCGTCATTTGCTCAGAATTCACGATCTCAACGGATCGGGCGACCAGCGCAATGATCGTGACGGCGACCACGGAGCTGCAGGCCGCGACCAAGACAAAGAGTGAAAACGGCTTGCCAAACACGTATCACCGGTCACCGAAACTGAGATGATCAAAGCGTCAGGGTCTGCTGTCAGAAGAAAACGCTCAGAGTGCACTGGCGCGCTGCAAGAATTGCACCAGCGCACCGCAGACTTGCAGATGGCCTCAGCATGATAGGCCGGGTTCGCCCGTCGCAACCAGGGCCTTTGGTCCCATTCGATCGACGGCGGCAATCAAAACTTTAGACTAGCGTGGAGGTCCTATCGGGCAATGCAATTGACCCGGCCATCCAGGGTCCAATGCATGGAGTTTGGCTCATGCTGCTCCTGGATGGCCGGGTCAAGCCCGGCCATGACGAAAGGGTAGTTGACAGATTTTGCCGGCAAGCGGAGGAGCATTGACTCGCCCCGGGAGGCCCTATGGCGGGCCAAACAACAGGCTTTCGAGATCGGGGCGTGGCGGTGCTCTGGTTGCGCAGCTGGCGTCGTGAAGTTGTCCCGACAGCAGCAAATGCGCATAGCCGTGCACGACCGACCAGACCAGAAGCTGCAGCTGTTCGCGCCCGCCCGGCGTCGCAATGCCGCGCAAGGCTGCCACGGGCTCGCACACATCGGCGAGTTGCTGTCGCGCCGCCCGGGCCGTCTCTTGCAGATGCGCATCGCTCCAATCCAGCCGCGTCGCTGAGAACATCAGGCGGAATAGCTGCGGATTGGCCGTCGCAAACGTCACATAGCCATCGCCAGTCGCCGCCAACTGGCTGCGGGGATCAGGCCCGGCACGCCCCCGCGCGTCATCCATTGCCGCCACGAACCGCTCGAACGCAATCGCTGCCAACGCCGTCAGTAGATGCTTGAGGGTCGCAAAGTGATGGGCGGGACCCGCGTGAGAAACGCCCGCGCGCGCCGCCACGGCCCGCAGCGACAGGCCATCGAGGCCCTGCTCCTCAAGCAGGCTAAGTCCCGCTTGCAGTAGCGCGTGGCGCAAATCGCCGTGGTGATAGCGGGACTTGTCAGTCATGGCAGGCACCATACGGAACACGGACGACGATTACAATCTTGTCAGTGGCAACATTAATCTTGACAACGACAAGATGAGGATTTAAGGAGAGTCTTGTCAATGTAAAGATGGAGCTTGCAGATGCCCTGGGAAGACTGGTTTTCAATCGCCAACTTGATCGCCGCGGTGGGCTGGGCCGCGCTCATCCTGTTACCGCACTGGCGCTGGGTCATGGTCTTGACCCGCTACCTCATTCCGGGCGCGCTCGGAGCTGCCTACACCCTGCTGGCGATGGTCTATTTTGCCCGCCCAGAAGCTGGAGGGTACAACTCGCTGGCCGAAGTCAAGGCGCTGCTCGGCACCGATCCGACGCTAGTCGCGGGTTGGGTACACTATCTAGCCTTCGATCTATTCGTTGGTAGCTGGATCGCCGAGCGGGCCGATAAACTCGGTGTCTCACGATTGCTGCAAGCGCCAATCCTGTTCCTGACCTTCCAATTCGGACCCATCGGCTACCTGACATGGGCAGTCCTTGAAGCCGCTTTGGCCGTGCCGCTGCCTGAGTCTCCCAATCTTGAGGTGACAGCATGAGCCTGACCGCATTTGTGCCAGCGCCATCAGCTGCGCGCCTCTCGCCCCAGCAGATCGCCATTGCCGCCACCGGCGCGATGCTGGCTCCCATGCTACCCACCGCCATCGCTGTTGTGCTCGATCCGCGCCTTCTGAATGGCGCCTCGCTGTGGCTGAAACCGCTCCACTTCCAGATGTCGCTGGCTATCCACATGGGCACGCTGGCGATCCTGATGCCCTTCGTGTCGCACCGTTGGCGAGAGTCGCGCTTCGTGCGCTGGCCAATGCTAGCGGCAGCGTTCAGTGCTATGGTGGAAATGGTCTACATTTCCTTCCAAGCGGCTCGCGGGCGCGCCTCACACTTCAATGAGAGCACGGACCTCGAATATTCGGCCTATCTGTTGATGGGGATCGGTGCGATTGCGCTCGTGGTCGCCTCGGCCGTCATCGGCATCGCAATCTGGCGCTCGACGCCAGCGAACCGCTCTAGCTTTTTCCGGCAAGGCGCTGCGTATGGGCTCATACTGGGCTCTATACTGACATTACTGATCGCGGGCTACTTGGGCGGCTTGAAGGGTCATCTGATTGGCCCCGTGCAATCGGATGCTTTCGGCCTGCCCTTCCTCGGCTGGTCAACGCGAAGCGGCGATCTGCGCGTGCCGCACTTTTTTGCCACTCACGCCATGCAGGTCCTACCGGTTTTAGGCCTTATCGCGGATTGGCGAGGCGATCGCGGCGGATCCTGGCTGATGCCGTCTCTGACCACGATCTACACGCTCGCCGTGGCGGCGTTCTTTGCACAGGCGATGGCGGGGCAGCCGTTGATCCCGATGTAGGCTGCCCAGCTGCATTGGCAGTTCGTGTCACGTCGAGAAAATCGATGTGAAGATCCGAACTTCTCGCTTTTCCCGTTCCAAGGTTGCTGGCACGTTTTGCATCACTTTGACATCGAGACTGTGTCCATCCGCCAGACAGTTCCGATCCCCACCCCAGGAGTTTCGCCGACATGAGCCATTCGAAATTCTTCCGCATTTACCCTGATGGCCCTCCTGGCGTTGGCCTGGGGCCGATCTCGGTGATGGATCAGAGCAACATCGTCGAGGGTGAGGGCAAAGAGATCGGCACCATTGACTATATCGATCCCTCCAAGCAGTTGACGGTTGGCATCTGGGAATCGACGCCCTGCACGGAGTTCATCCCGTCCTACCCGTGCGATGAGTTCTGCTACATCATCACGGGCGGCATCACGGTCACGGATGAACATGGGTATTCGGAGCATTTTGGCCCGGGCCAAGGCTTCATGGTCCTGCGTGGCCTGAAGTGCCACTACAAAATGACCGGCGTGACGCGCAAATACTCGATCATGTTCGAGAATAAGATGACGACGGCCTGACGCTCGACTGACGGGGTGCACGCATGAACTGGGATGTTTTCATCACCTGCGCTATCACGGGCGCAGGCGCGACCACGGACAAAAGCGATAAGGTTCCGGTCACGCCCAAGCAGATCGCTGACAGCGCCATCGAGGCCGCCAAGGCCGGCGCCGCAGTGGTGCATCTGCATGTGCGCAATCCCAAGACGGGCGCTGGCACGCGCGACGTTGCGCTGTACAAAGAAGCTGTGGATCGCATCCGCTCATCGGGCACCGATGCTGTGATCAACCTTACGGCTGGCATGGGCGGCGATCTGGTGCTCGGCGAACCCGAGCGGCCATTGCCGTTCAAAAGTCCTGGAACCGACATGGTTGGCGCCACCGGGCGGCTGGCGCATGTGACGGAGCTGCTGCCGGAAATCTGCACGCTCGATTGCGGCACCATGAATTTCCTGGCTGGCGGCGATTACATCCTCGTCAATTCGACCGGCACCTTGCGGGCCATGGCCAAGATCGTCCTGCAGCACGGCGTGAAACCGGAATGCGAGGTGTTCGACACCGGGCATCTGTGGCAGGTGAAGGATCTGTTGAAGGAGGGCCTGCTGGCCGATCCGGTGCTCATCCAGCTCTGCATGGGCATACCCTACGGCGCGCCGTCCGACATCAACACATTCATGGCGATGGTGAATGCGGTCCCAGCGGGCGCGGTTTGGTCGAGCTTTGGCATCAGCCGGATGCAGCTGCCCTGGGTGGCGCAGTCGGCGCTGGCGGGCGGCAATGTGCGGGTCGGGCTAGAGGACAACCTCTATCTGAGCAAGGGTGTGCTGGCGACCAACGGCGCTTTGGTCGAGCGGGCGGTGACAATCCTGTCCGCCATGAACGTTAACATTATGGGTTCGGATGCGGTGCGCAAAAAGCTGGGCTTGAAGAAGCACGGCTAAGCAGTAGCACTGACGCCGGCCATGCCTTTGCGCACTTCCGCGTGCAGACTGATTTGAATGCGCCGCTTCATGGCGATAAACGACGGCTCTGTCACCATGCCGATGGTGCGGGGGCGCGGCAAACCCACGTCAATGGTGTCGATGAAACGCCCCGGCCGTCCGGACATGACATAGACTTTGTCGCCAAGAAAAATCGCCTCATCGATATCGTGCGTGACGAACAGCACGGTCTTTTGTTCCTTCTCCCAGATGCCCAGCAGCAACTCCTGCATCACGGTCCGGGTCTGGCTGTCGAGCGCACCAAACGGCTCGTCCATCAGCAGCACTTGCGGATCGTTGGCGAGCGCACGGGCAATGGCAACACGCTGCTTCATGCCGCCCGAGAGTTGGTTAGGATAAGACTGCGCAAAGCTGCTGAGCCCAACCGCATTGACATAGAAGCGCGCCCGTTCCGTCCGCTGACGTTCCCTCATGCGCTTCAAGGACAATCCGAACTCGACGTTCTTTTGCACGCTCAGCCAGGGGAACAGCGAGTAGTTCTGAAATACCATGCCGCGATCCGCGCCGGGTCCGCCAACGGGTTTGCCGTCGAGCAGGCAGCGGCCACTGGTGGGCTCGCGCAGCCCCGCGATCAGATCGAGCAGGCTCGACTTGCCGCAGCCCGATGGCCCGACGATCACCGCAAACTGCTTGTCGGGAACTTCCAGCGACAGGTTCTCCAACGCAACGATTTTTATGTCTTGCTGCGACCCGAAGGCGAGGCCCACATGCTCAATGGAAACGGCACCCATGTTTTGGCCTCAGCGTTGATCTGCCCACGGCATGAATTGCCGCTTCAGCCATCGGAACATCAGATCCATGATCATGCCAAGAATGCCAATCACCAGGATCGCGACGAAAATCAAGTCGGCGTGCAAGCCGCGCATCGCCTGCATACTCATATAGCCAAGGCCCGACGACGAACCCACCAGCTCGGCCACTACGAGATAGGTCCAGGCCCAGCCCATGGTGACACGTAGCGTGTCCATGATGCCGGGCAGCGTTGCGGGCAGCAGCACGCGGGTCACCACCTGGCTGCGTGTTGCCCCCAGTGTATAGGCGGCGCTCAAGAGCTCGTTCGGCACCTGCCGGGCGGTATCTGCGACCATCACGATCTGCTGAAAGAACGTCCCGATAATGATGACCGCGATCTTCTCGTTGATGCCGATCCCGACCCAGAGAATGAGCAACGGGATCATCGACGTCACGGGAAGATAGCGGATAAAGTTGACCAGCGGCTCGATGGCCGCCTGCACCACCTTGAAGCTGCCCATCAGCACGCCCAATGGCACTGCCAGCAGCGACGAAATGATAAAGCCGATGTTGATGACGACGAGGCTCGACCAAGTGTGCTTAGCCAGCGTGCCATCTGTCAGCGTGCGAAAGAAGCTGTTCAGCACTTCGTGCGGCGGCGGAAAGAAGGTTGTGTCCGTAAAGCCGCCATAGGTGGCGATGGACCAGCCCACCAGCAGCCCGGCCGCAACCGTGAGGCTGATGGTGGTACTCAGTCTTGGCGAAATCGGACGGCGCGGCGTCAGTAGCCGTCCCATTGCCCCCGCTTGCTGCATCCCACCAGCGCTCATTCTCTGCGTCTCCAAGGGGCGTATCAGCGCTGTTGACGTCGAGCCGCCGCCCGCACTCAGCTCAACTCCAGTGCGGGCTGTCGTTTTCATAACCCCACTCCTTAACCGCCGTAAGTCGAATAGTCGATGATATCGGAGGGTTTCACATCGACCTGGATACGCTGGAAGCCCTTCCAGATCACCATGGCATTGGCCACAGTCTTAGAGAGCGAGCCGGGCGCGGCCTCGGTTCCAAACAGGGCCGTATTCTTGGCTTTGTCGAGATATTCGATGCCGGTTGCCGTCGCCTTGAAATCTTCCGGTTTCTCGATCCAACCACCCACGCCCTTGGCCATGATGGTGTAGCCCTCGTCCGGATTCTTGGCGAGGAAATCGAGGGCCTTGTACCAGGCGCGGGCAATGCCCTTCAATTCGTCCTTGTGCGCTGCCATCGTCTCCGCCGTGACGGCCAGCACGTCCACGATCAGGCCTGGCTTCTCGGCGCTCGACACCAGCAGATGCCCGTTGGGCGAATTAGCGCCAAGGCTGAGCGCCGGCTCCCAAGTCACAGCCGCAT
>JANYHF010000045.1 GCA_025359185.1 Hyphomicrobiaceae bacterium
GCGCCCAAGGTATCGGCAAGGAATTTGCCATTCCCCAAGGTTATCGACCCCGAGGCGCCGCCATTGCGGCCTGAACGGCATGTCGCCGATTCCATTCAAACCATCCGTAAGCGCCTGATCGTGGGGCTGGCAATGACACTGCCGCGCTGCCCCTGCTGCGCCCAATCCGCCGCCGGAAGATCAGAACGGCGGAAATTGTGACGCAGTAGGACTAGTCACTGCCGACCAGGCATTTGATGTGCTGGGAGTCGAAACGGTTTGGTGATGGGCAACGCCAGGACAGTCAAGGCCATCACCCCGCCAGCGCCGCGATCACGCGCGCCCAGCTGCGGGTGCCGCGAGTAAAACTCGTGACGTTGTATTTCTCATTCGGCGAATGGGCGCGGTCGTCGGCTTGCGAGAAGCCGATCATCAGGGCGTCCATGTTGAGGACGTCCTTGAAGGCGCTGACGATGGGGATCGAGCCGCCGGAGCCGATCAACGCGGGGGGCACGCCCCATTCCGCTTCGAGTGCGCTGGCGGCGAGCGCCAGGAACGGCGTTGACGGATCGATAGCTAGGCCGCGCGTGCCATCGAATGCCCTAAGAGTCAGGCGGCAATCAGGTGGCAGCCGGGCGCGCACGAATTGCTCGAAACCGGCGTAGATCGCCGCCGGATCCTGGCCCGGCACAAGCCGGAACGAGAGTTTGGCGCTGGCCTCGGCCGGGATCACGGTTTTGACGCCGGGGCCCTGGTAGCCACCCCAGATGCCGTTCACCTCGGTGGCCGGGCGTGTCCAGATCAATTCCAACAGCGAGCGGCCGCGTTCGCCTGACGGGTTCCGCAACCCGGCTTCGGCGAGATACACCTCTGGATCGAAGCCGAGGCGCTGCCAGCGATCGCGCGTGGCCGCAGACGGATCGCTGACGCCATCGTAGAAGCCGGGGATCTGCACGCGGCCGTTCGCGTCCTGCAATTCACCGAGTACTTTCGTAAGCGCACGGATCGGATTGATGGCCGCGCCGCCATAGTCGCCCGAATGCAGATCGCGGCTGGGTCCAGAGATGGTCATCTCGACGCCGGCAAAGCCACGCAGGCTGATGGTAATAGCGGGCGTAGACCGGTCCCAGGCTTCGCTGTCGCAAATCAGCGTGAGGCTGGCGCTGAGCTCGGCCGCGTTGGCGCGCAGGAAGGTATCCAGATGGATGCTATCGGCCTCCTCATCGCCTTCAATCAGCACCGTGAGGGTCAGCGGCACATCGCCGGTCGCTGCGATCCAGGCCCGCACAGCGTCGAAAAAGGTCATCACCTGGCCTTTGTCGTCGGACGATCCGCGCGCCACGATCATCGGGCCGTTGAGCCCGTCGTCTTCCAGATGCGGTTCGAAGGGCGGGCGGCGCCAGAGACTGAGCGGATCGACGGGTTGCACGTCGTAATGGCCATAGAACAGCACATGCGGTGCGCCGGGCGTGCGGCTTTTGCGGTGGCCAACGACCATGGGATTGCCAGTCGATGGGCGTACGTTGGCTGAAAATCCGAGTTCGCCAAGCTGGACCGCGCACCACTTGGCGGCGCGCGCGCAGTCGAGCGCAAACGATGGGTCCATGGAAATGCTGGGGATACGCAGCCAGTCAAACAGGCGGGCGAGGGCTGGCGCGCGGTCACACTCGATGGCCGCCAAAACGGACGGCAATGGGTTCGACATGGCCCAGCCTCAGGCTTTGGTTTCACCAAACCCAGGCACTGCCGCCGCAAAGCCGTCCAGCCAGGTGACCAGCTTGGGATGGGCCGTCCGCCAGCGTCCCTCAAAGCGCAGATCGAGATAGCCGAGCGCGCAGGCGATGCCGATTTGTCCGATATGCGGCGGCTTCGTCAGAACCGGAGGCGCGGATTCCAGCGACGCCAGCGCCCGGTCGATCTTGCTCTGTTGACTGGCCATCCACGTTGCCGACCACATTGCCTCAGGCCGCGTCGTGCGCTCATACCGTAGCAGCAGCGAGGCATCCATGATGCCATCGGCGAGGGCAGCTTGTGTCAGCACCGGCCAACGGCCGGAGTTGCGGGGAAACAGAATGCCGCCGCCCGCCAGTTGGTCGAGATACTCAGTAATGACGCGGCTATCATAGAGTGTGCTGCCATCCTCGAGCACCAGCACCGGAATTTTGCCAAGCGGGTTTTGCTCGTTGAGACCGCTCGCAGCATTGGCCGTCTCTGTTACGGCGATCTGCAACCGGTCGAACAGGCCAAGCAGTTTGGCAGCAATCTTCACCTTGCGGCCGTAGGGCGACGCGGGAGCCGAACGCAAAATCATCATGGAGGTATGGCCTTACTGCCAGCAGACTTGAGCCGATGCCGTGCAGGTCCATTCATCAAAGACGATGAAGTTCAAGAACTGCTCGCAGGTGACGCCTTTGGGCGTGATCTTGGTGTTTTTCAGGCTGTTCGATTTGGTCCAATCCGCGATGTCGGCTGCCAGCAAACGTTTGGCGTCGGCGGTGGGGCCGTCTTTGCCGTAATCGTTGACGAGAAAGCTCCGTGTACGGCAACCGGTGGCTCCCAGCGGGCCTGTCGACGGAGCAGAAACGGCAGCGGTTTTGCGGACCGGTTGCTTTTTGCCGGCAGCGGCAGCTGTATCGCTTGCAGCTTTGCCGGTGGCCACCGTGGCGGGAGCTGATGCCGTCGCGGTATCCGCCGATGCCGATGCGTTTGCCGGCGCCTTCGCCGCAGTTTTGGCCTTCAGCTTCTTCTTCGTGTCAACAGCTGCGGGTTCGGCTGCAGCTGCCTTTACCGCCGTCGTATTCGAAGCAGTCGCATCAGCTGCTGGTTTAGCAACTTCTGCTTTGGGCGGTGCGGCGTCGGCCTCGGCAGTATCAGCGGCACCGACTGGAGTTTCAATCTTCACAGTCTTGGCAGCGTCGGCTTTGGCTTCGACCTTCACGGCCGGTTTGGCCGCGCTCTTCACTTTGGCCGTCTCCAGCACAACCGGCGGCTGTTCATCTGTCGCTGCGGTAGTTTCCTTGGCCTTGTCTTTGGCCGCCTTTTCAGCAGCTTTGGCGAGCTTCTTTTTTTTCGCCAGTACAACAGCCGGATCGATAGCGGCAGCACTGGTCGCTGCGGCGCTAGGGGATGTTACCGCCGCATCCGCTGCAGTAGAGGTGCCTGGCGTCACCGTTTGGGCCATTGCGCCACAGGCCAGTGCCGCGAAGGCAACATTGACAACCGCAGGACCGATCCAACGAAACAGGGTGATACGTCGAAAGATATTCATGAGTGCGCCTTTGCCTCGGACAATCTAACCCGCATTATGCTCGGCCGGACGCGGGGGCCGCCAGTCCGCTCCCGTAGTTACTCCCAGTATTCACAAAGGATTGGGGCGTTGGTTTGGCAGTGTTGCAATTTGGCCAGACGCCTGATCCTCCCCGTGTCAGTCCTCCAGTTTCAGTTGTACCGCCTTGGGGCCTTTGCCCCGGCGGTCGGGCTCGGTATCGAAGGACACGCGCATGCCTTCATCGAGATGAGTGACCCCGGAACTTTGCAGGGCCGAAATATGGACGAACACGTCTTTGTCGCCCTGATCGGGCGTGATGAAGCCAAAGCCTTTGGCTTGATTGAAAAATTTCACGATGCCGGTTTGCCGCATGGTATCTGGTCTCCAAACGGCGGCCAGACTGTCTACGCCAGACCCTGCGGCCTGTCACAGCAACCGCCTCAGGAACACTCGTCTTGTCTTGCCAAGAGCGGCATCCCTTGTCATCTGCAAAGTATCCAACAAGCTGCGCCAGTTCGCAACCCTTACATGGTCCAGCAAGTTGTGAGCGTTGCTTGGCAAGCGCTGCGGTGTCGCGGGTGGCACGAGTTGGCCTGTGGCTGACGGAAGGGTAAGCCTTGTGCGCCGGACGATTTTGCGGAACACCGATGGCAACCGACGCCCCGGGGGTTCGACCTGGATGACGCCATGACCGTGTTGCTGCAGATCTTCTTGTTGTTTGCTGCTGGCGCCACTGCTGCGCACGGCCTAGCGCGCGTCTTTCCCGGTTTGGCCCCGAGCCTCAGTGGTCTCACCGTCATAGGTGGTCTGGGAGGCGTGACGCTTGGCTATCTCCGGGGGCATATCCTCGGGACGCATCACCATCACGTCGCTGGCATGGCCATGCCGGGCCCCAGTGACGCCACGTCCGTGCTGTCAGACATCCTAGTGGGCCTTAGCGGCGGCGCGGTGCTGTTGCTGCTGGCCGCCATCATCGTGTGGCTGGTGCCAGACAAAGGCTGATGCCATCAGCTCTTCAATGCCTCTCACAGAAAAAGGGTCGCCCATGGCCATGCAAACCTTGAAAGTCGCAATTGTTCCGGTGACGCCGTTTGCGCAGAACTGCGCGATCCTCACTCATGAGCCAAGTCAGCGCTCGGTGGTGGTCGATCCGGGCGGGGACGTGCCGCGTATTCTGGAGGCGGTGAAGAAAATGGGTGTGACCGTTGAAAAGATCTGGCTGACACATGGCCATATCGATCACGCGGGCGGCGCGGCGGAACTGAAAGAGAAACTGGGCGGCATTCCCATCGAAGGCCCAGAGGTGCGTGACAAGTTTCTGTTGGACGGCCTCCCCGCCAAGGGACGCGAGTTTGGCATGTTGACCGCGCGGGCCGTGACGCCCGACCGCTGGCTCGCCGAGGGCGACACCGTTTCGCTGGGGGATCTGGAATTCAAACTTCTGCATGTCCCTGGCCATACGCCAGGATCTTTGGTGTTCTTCAATGATGCCAACCGGTTTTTGTTGGCTGGCGACACGCTGTTCCAGGGGTCAATCGGGCGCACGGATATGGAGTACGGCGACCATGCGGGGTTAGTGCTGGCGATCCAGCAAAAGCTATTCCCACTGGGGGACGATGTTACCTTCCTGCCTGGCCATGGTCCGCACGGCACGCTGGGCGAGGAGCGGCAGAACAATCCGTTTGTTGGCAATGGCAGCTGAAAACCGCGTCGCCAGCCGGTGATCCAGCGGCGACTCGTCAGCGTTTGGCTCGTATAGGGTGAGGTCAGGCCTTTTGGACTTCGCCGGCCTGTTTACCACGGCCTTTGCGGTCATCTTCGAGAAGGAATGTGACCTTGTCGCCCTCATCCAGGCTGCGGATGCCTGCGCGCTCAAGAGCCGAGGCGTGCACGAACACATCCTTGCTGCCATCGGCGGGTTGAATGAAGCCGTAGCCTTTGGCGGAATTGTAGAATTTGACTGTTCCGGAAACACGCATCGAATTGGGTCCTTCCCCGAAAGTGAGTTGCGTGAGTGAAAAGACATGCCAATCGCCAGGGCGCACGCACGACCTGTGATCTCAGACCTTCGGGAAAGGCAACTTCCAGTTGGGACTATCCCAAGTGGATAGCATCGAATCTTAGCCGATTATCGTGAGAGTGCGACACAATTGCAACGCACCGGCACCTGATTTTATGCCGTACACGCGCGGCAATTGCAAGCGGCAAGTGCGTCAAATTGCACCGCGTATTGTTGCGGTGAGGCTGCCCTCCGGTACCCTAACGGCAGCGGTCCGCCAAAGGTTGACAACACTGCCGACATAAGGGCCAATTCTTTGCCATCTGAGCCTGGCCGCGGAGGTGATTGCACCAGCATGGACCAAACCCACCTCGCCGTTCGCAATGTCTGGAAGATTTTCGGGTTGCCGGATGGTCAGCGCGTCAGTCAGGCCGAGGCGGTGGCGCTGACTGCCAGCGGCAAAAGCAATCTGGTCGTCGGTGTCAACAATGTTTCGCTCGATATCAGGCGGGGTGAGACCTTTGTCATCATGGGTCTGTCGGGTTCAGGCAAGTCGACGCTGGTGCGCTGCATGTCGCGCCTCACGGAGCCGAGCGCCGGAGAGATCACCTTTGATGGCATCGACTTGCTGGCGGCCTCGCCAAAGCAGCTGATCGAAATCCGCCGTCACCGCATGGGCATGGTGTTCCAGCATTTCGCGCTGTTGCCGCATCTGACGGTTCTTCAAAACGTCGCCTTTCCGCTGCGGATTCAGGGTGTGGGCAAGGTTGAGCGGGAAAAGCGCGCCAGGGAGGTGATCGAACTCGTTAGCCTGACGGGGCGCGAGCAACGCTATCCGCGTGAGCTTTCGGGCGGCCAGCAACAGCGTGTGGGCATCGCCCGCAGCCTCGCGGTGCAGCCGGAAATCTGGTTCCTGGATGAGCCGTTCTCGGCCCTCGATCCGCTGATCCGCCGCGAGATGCAGGAAGAGCTCCTGCGGCTGCAGAGCCTTCTCAAAAAGTCGATCGTTTTTATCACCCATGATTTCGATGAGGCGATCCGGCTCGCCGACCGCATTGCCATCATGAAAGATGGCGTGATCATTCAGGTGGGCACGCCTGAGGAGATCTTGAGTGCTCCGGCAACGGACTATGTGGCCGCCTTCACCCGTGATGCGCCAAAGTCCAAGGTGCTGTCGGCACGCGCGATCATGACGCCCTATGACGCCTCGGCAGCTGTGGTCGGCCGTGTCCGGGCCGATACCAAGATCGGCGCGCTGGCCCAGTACGCATTCGACCGTGCCCGCAACCTCACCGTCGAGGATGCTGATGGCCGTGCCGTTGGGCTGGTCAATGGCGGCGATATTCTCGATGTTCTGGCTAACGCCGAACACGGCCAAGCCGGGGCCGGCAAGGCATGAGCGCGTCGATGGCCCTGGCGGCCGGCCGGGTCCGGGCCCTATCGCTCTGGCGCACGCCCGTTGATCCAGTGCCGCTGGGCGGCGGCATTACCAATGTGAATTTCACAGTTCAGCACGCCGGTGAGACGTTTGTTGTGCGCGTGGGCAATGATATCCCCGTGCATCAGGTCATGCGCTTCAACGAGCGCGCGGCAAGCGAGGCGGCCTTCCGCGCTGGTATTTCGCCCGAAGTCGTGCACGCCGAGACCGGGATCCTCGTCATCCGCTTTATCGAAGGCAAAACTTTCACAGCCGAAGACGTGCGCGAGCCGCGCAATCTGATGCGCATCGTGCCGCTGATCAAACGTATCCACACCGAGATGCCACGTGAAGTGCGTGGGCCGGCGCTGGTGTTCTGGGTGTTCCATGTGTTGCGCGACTACGCCCATACGCTGCGCGATGGTGGCAGCCGGCACACGACCCGCCTGCAAGGGTTGCTAGACACCGCTGCCAGGTTGGAGCGCGATGTCGGCCCTATCGATGTGGTCTACGGCCACAATGATCTGTTGCCGGGCAACGTACTGGACGATGGCAATCGCCTGTGGATCATTGACTGGGACTATGCCGGTTTCAATTCGCCCCTGTTCGATCTGGCCAATCTCGCCAGCAACAATGGCCTCACGCCTGAACAAGAAGATTGGATGCTGACGGCCTATTTCGGGCGTCCGGCGGATGCGGACTTGCGGCATCGCTTCAGCGCCATGACGTGCGCATCGCTTCTACGCGAGACGATGTGGAGCATGGTGTCGGAGATCCACTCCAAGCTCGAATTCGATTATCCGGCGTACACAGCCGATTATCTCGGCCGCTTCGAACGGGCTCTGGCGGCGCACCAGGGGCGTTAAACGAGAAAACGGGTCGCCTAAGTCCACCCCATCTTCGTTATGGCCGGGTCAAGCCCGGCCATAACGTCGCGTACTCTCAGTTGATCTGACTGCCCCCACCCCCCGGCAGCAGCTGCAATCCGGGCAGCTTCAAGATGTTCGGCTGCCGCTTTTGCTGCGCCGGGCAATCCCCGTTCGGGCAGTAGGTGTCGCCACCCGATGGACGCTTCTGTTTCAAGATCAGGCCCGGGAGCTGCTTCAGAATATTTGGGATCTGCTGTTGCAGATCAGGGACACAACGCTTGCCATTCCAATGCGTGCCTTGCTGGCAGTCATAGCTGACCGGTGGCTTAGGCGGCACGAAGTCCGGCGAGCATTTCGGGAAGCGTCCGTGGGTGCCGATCGGGCATTGCGGCAGGTGGCAATTGCCGGGTGTGCCGATCATTGGTGGAAGGCAGGGCTGCTGAACCGGCACGCACGTTCCATCACCAGGCACCGTGCCTTTCGGGCACTTGCAGTTGGGCTGATAACCGATGAACGGTGCGCGGCATTGGACCTGGTTTGGCACGCAGCGGCCATTGTCTGAGAGCGACGTTCCATTCGGGCAGTAGCAATTCGGGTAGATGCCAAGCTGGCCTTGCGGGCAATAACGTTGGTTCGGCACGCATTGACCATTGACCAGGTTCGGCCGGTCGGAGGGGCAACGGCAATTGGGTTTGTTGCCCAGCTGCGGCGGATCGCACTTCTGGACGAGCGGCACGCAATCGCCTTCCACCGCTGCTGTACCGCGCGGGCAATAGCAGTTCGGATAAGTCCCGAGCTGTGGGAGCTGGCATTTCTGCACGGGCGGGGGCGGCGGAGTCTTGATACAACTGCCGGCGTCGTTCATGAGGGTGCCGCGCGGGCACGTACAGTCGGGATAGGTTCCCAGCTGGCCTTGCGGGCAGTATTTCGGCGTTTCCGGCGTGCGGCAGCTGTTGCCATAGGCGATCTGGCCGCGCGGGCAGCATTCGCCACTGGTCATCCGGCGGGAGCGGTCCGTGCACACCGGAGGCAGCGGTGTCACCAGCGGCACCGTTTCGCTGGTGCAGTGGTAGTTGGCAGCCGCGTTGGTTCCTGGCGGGCACTTGCACTGGGTGCCAATGCGCTGGAGGTCGCCAGGGCAGGATTTTGGCGGTGGAGTCACGGAGAAAGCGACGCAACTGTAGCCAGCGCCATTGCCCGCAGCCGTTGCCGCAAGCGGACCCGAACCAGTTCCGTTGCTGCCCGAGGCCGGATCCACCGCCATGAAGCAGTTGATCCCGTTCACAGGCGCCGCGGAGTCGCTTGCCGGCATATGCACGGTGATGCTGTGCATGTGCGTCTCGTGGCCAGCCAGCGACGTCGGCGCCACGCAACTGAACGGCATCGTGCCTTGCGGCGCGGCGCAGCCCAGCGCCGGGGTGATCGACGTGATCGACGCGCCGTTGGCCGGAGCGCCACCCAGCGACATCAGGTCCCCCACCATCAGCGGGCCAGAGAACGGGCTGTCGCTGATGTTGGTGATGGTCACCTGAAAGGTGCAATCTTTGCCGGACTGGCAACTTGCTGGTGCGGTCTTGGTGACGGAGATGTCGTTATTGCCGCCATCGACGCAGGAGGGTTTTGAGCCAGGCGCCACGATGAACGCGCAGTTGTGGTAGCCGCCCCGGCCGCCGCCAGCGATGGTGACATCAACATAGTGGGTGACACCTGGTGCAAGAGCCCGGCCAGGCATTGTGCAAGTCAGAGCGCCCGGCAGCCCGCTGCATTGGATCGCGGCATCATCCGGCTTGGCGCTGCTGATCTGCAAAGCGCCACCGCCCTTCCAGTTGCCCTGATCGCCAAACGTGACCGGGGTGGCAATCGGCACGCCACCATCATTGGTGAGGGTGATCCGGCAGCTGATCGCTCCGCCCGCCGCGCTGGGCTTGCAGGTCTTCTCGATCATGACGTGGCCATCGCGAGCAGGCTGCGGCGGGTTCGCGATCAAGGGCTGCACGCAACCGGGATTGGCCAGGGTATCGGTGGCCGAGGCTGTATCGTCGGCTGGGTTGGTGTTCAACGGCGACCCGCCCGGCGCCGCCTGGATCTGGGCGGTGTTGGTGAGCGAGCACTGGCCCGGCGTCAGGTGGTCACTCTGCAACAGGGCATGAATTTGCAGAACGACGGTCTGGCCGGGGGCCAACAAGGCGCCAGGATAGGTGCACTGATAGGCCGCTCCGGCGCCAACGCAATTCCACGGCGGCTGCGGTGCGAACGCCGCCGCACCCGGAACCAGCGAGAACGTGTCCCCGACGGCAATGTTGCCACTATAGAGGCCGGGACCCGTATTGGTGACGGTCACGACATAGGGGCAGTTCCAGCCGCTGAACTGGCCAAACGGCACCGGGACACACGGCCGGCCGGTCTTTTCGATCTTCAGGTTCGTCCGCTCGCTGAGGCACCTGGTCGAGGGGATGGTGGCCGACGCCGACGCATCGTCATCGCCAGCGTTGGTGTTCTGCAGCGAGCCACCGGGCGCAAATGAGATATGCGCCTTGTTGGGCACGTCGCAATGGCCAGGCTGCGCGTAGCCGCCGGGTACTTGCACCAGCACCCACAGGCCGATGCTCTGGGCGGGGTTGAGGTTGACGGGCGGATGGGTGCAGCTGTAGGCCGGCCCGCCAACGCATACCCACGGCGCCGAGAACAGGCCAGTGGTGCCAGCGGGCAAGACTTCATCAACGACGATCTTGCCGCTGTAGACGCCCGGTCCGGTGTTGGTGACGACCACCAGATAAAGGCAGTTCCAGTCCGCGCCATCGGCAAAGCAGTACTTCGTATAGGGATACTTGTGGATGGTCAGATTGGTGTGGTCGCCGGTTGGCGGCGGGCAATAAGAGCCCGGTATGTGCGCCGTAGCAAACGAGGCGTCGTCCAGCGGATTGGCGTCATGGTAGCCAAACGGCCATTCCAGCGCGGCGGCGTTGTCGAGGTAGCAGAGTGTATAGGACTTAGGCAGATCAACCACCACATTGAGTTCGGTGCTGTCGCCGGGATTGAGCAGCACGAACGGGTTCTGGCAGCGGTAGGCGTCAATGCCGGTTGGGGCGCAGAACCACGGCGGTTGCGGCGTAAACGTCATGATCGCGCCGGCAGGGGCCGCAGGCAGCCAGTCGTTGACCGTCAACGGCCCAGCATAGGGCAGGCTGCCGGTGTTCTTGATGACGATCTTATAGCTGCACAGCCAACCCTGGCCGCCCGGTACGCAGTCAGCGGGGGCTGAACCTGGAGCAGGCGGGAAGCAGGGCAAGTTGGGCGCGCAGTAATACGGTACCGCGATTTTGGTCAGCGTGAGATTGAAGGTGCCGGTGGGCGGCGGGGGCGGCGGTGTGTAGCCGGGCGGGTAGAACGGAGTGTACTGGCCAAAGCTCTGGCACGGCTGCTGCCAGATCTCGACATCGCCGATATGGCCGCTGGCATCGGGATCGTCGTACTTGCTGTCAAAGTCGGCGAAATAGCTCTGTGTGGGCGGCTGGTTGGCCGGACGGACAAGGCTCTTGTCCATGCCTTGCAGGCCATGCACGATTTCGGGGCCGGAGAGGCCGCTGCCCTGGCGCAACAGTTCGCCCGTGGTCCAGACCAACTTGCCGCAGCTGTCGATGGCGACGCCGCCATTGGTGTTGCGGGAGTCCGGCGGGAAGCCAACGGCATATTCCTGGGCTGCCGGCTGCCACTTGCCGGTCTTGGGCTCGCGCAGATAGCGGACAACGACGGATTTTTTGCCCTCGGCAAACGACCTATACGTGTAATCGCCCCGCGCCGTGCCGCGCTGGGCCAGATAGATCGTGTCCGGGCCATCAAACGTCACATCCGGGATGGCGTTGTTGTTGGGAGTACCCGTTACGTCGATTTCCATGCGGGAATCGGTGCCGAAGCTGCCGTCAGCGCCAATGGAAATGGACCACACCTGCGGGCCTTCTGCCGTCGCGTAATATAAACGGTCATTAGAGACCTTCAGTCCCCAGACCATGCGGCCCCTCTGGGCGTAGTGCCAACTGGCGGCGTCTTCGGCATGGAATGCTGGCTTGGTGATGTCGAGACGTTGGGACGGATCATAGGCCACTGGCGGCAGGCCCTGGCTGACGCGCCCTTGCGATCCGTGGTCGTAGTAGCCAAAATCCGTGCCGTGCATATCCAGGCGGTGGATCATGCCGGTTTCGAGGTCGGACACGAAGATCTGGCGCGACTTTGCGTCAAACGCGATATTGCCGAGACCGGGGCCACTGTTGGCCTGGCCGTTGAGCGCGATGTCGGCAAATTTGCTGACCTCGCCGGTCGCGCCGTTAACTTTCCAGATGCTGCCGGGCGATCCGCCCTTGCCGGCGTCGCCCCACTGCCCCGCCATCCATTGAGCGCCAGGCTGCCCAGTCTTCACGCGCTTGAACTGGCCGGACGCATCTGGCACCACGATCTGCAAACCGAAGGTGGAGGTTGCCGTGAGGTAAATGTCCGGCGTGCCGCTGAGGTGGCCATCTGGCCCACGGCCGTCATCGAGGGCGATGCCAAAGACTTGGCCGACATCGCCGGCCTTGATTGGCATCACCAGGGTCGGTGTCAGTAGCTGACCTTGCGCGGGTTGACCTGCGGTGGGCGGATTCCAGACCCGGGCCGATGCGCCATTAAGATCGATGAACAGCCCATCAATCGGATCACCGCTGGCTGGTGGCGTTGCTGGGGGTGCCGTACCCGAAAAGCCGGTGACGATGGTGTCGCCCGGCTGCAAACCTGTTGGCCCTGCCGCCGCACCCGATACCGCGGCCAGGGAGAGCGCCGCCGACAAGATGACTGCGGCGAGGCTGCCTGACCAACGGCTGACGCGGCCGGAAAACTCTCGGCACCACTGCATAGAGCCCTCGACGTTATCCAAAGCTGGACGACAAGGTAGCGCTTTGCCCAACCCGGTGGCCATACCCATTTTTGGTTCCAGCACTTTGCCGTGAAAATATAGTGAAAACATTGGATGGTTCCATTTCAGAAAAGTGCCAAAAATTACTAGGCCATCGGTTCGTTCCCCCTAGCGGGAGAGAGTACAAGCCACTGCCATCAGAGGCTCTGTCTCAGTGAGATGCCGTTTGGTTCACCCTCATGAGTGATTGATATGCTTTGATCTGCCAATGCCGCTTGCGCGCCTGCCGTCTGTTCGCGCATTCTCCCACCGGCTTTGAACCTTCTTCCCGCCCGCTACGACACATGAAGCGCAAGATGAATGCCAATGAGTGAGCCTCTCTCGGACAACGAGTTACTTGCGGGGCTCGCCAAGGGCGATCAGCGCGCGATGCCGATGCTGTTTGCGAGGCATAGAACGCGGGTGTTCAGGTTCGTGCTGCGGCGTGTCCGCAGCGAAGCCATGGCGGAGGAACTGGTGAACGAGGTATTTTTGGCGGTCTGGCAACAGGCGGGAAAGTTCGAGGGCAAGTCCTCGGCGACCACCTGGATGCTGTCGATCGCCCACAACAAGGCTGTCAGCAGCCTGCGCAAGCGGCGCGAGGAATCGATGGACGAGGATGCCGCCGGGGAAATCCCCGACGACGCGGACTCGGCCGAAACGACACTTGCCAAGGGCGGCAAGGCAGCCGCTCTGCGAGTGTGTTTGAACAAGCTGCCGGACGATCAGCGGGTGGTAATGGACCTCGTCTATTACCACGAGCAGAGCGTCAAGGAGGTCGCCGAGATCCTCGGCATCCCCGAGTCGACAGTGAAAACGCGGATGTTCTACGCCCGCAAGAGGCTTTCAGACATGTTGAAATTAGCTGGTATCGACAGGGGCTGGCCATGAGCACAGTCATGACGCAAGAGATGGAACGCGAAGACATCGAGATGCTGCTGCCCTGGTTCGTGGTCGGCAAGCTGGATGCCGTTGACCAGAGCCGTGTGGAGGCCTATCTGGCCGCCCACCCCGATATGCGCAAGCAACTCGACCTGATCGAGGACGAGCGCGCCGACATGACCCTCAACAACGAGGCGATGGGCGCCCCGCCCGCCGATGCGCTGATCCGTTTGATGGGCCAGATGGAAAGCCAGTCTATGGCCCACCGCTCAGGTTTCGCGACGGTGTCGGGCATAGTCAAGAGCGCTCTCGATTGGCTCAGCAACCATTCGGCGCTGGTGCCGGTCTCGGCAGCGGCAGCGATCGCACTGGTTGTTCAGGCAGGCGTCATCGGTGCGCTGGTCTGGCATGGCTCAACCGCGGATGTCAGAGACAAAAAATTTGAGGTAGCGAGCGCTCCAAAGATAGCGAGTGATCAGCTGGGCACGTTCGTGATGGCCGGGTTCGCACCCGGGGCAACGGCCAAGCAGATCGATACGTCGTTGCAGTCGCTCGGCATCACCATCGCCGATGGGCCAGGGCCTGGCGGCATCTACCGTCTGCGCCTGTCGCAGAAAGCCCTTGGCGACGCTGAGCGTGATATGTTGGTGACAGCCCTTAAATCGAACACAGGGGTCATCAAGTTCGTTCTTCCCGCCGGGCCGTAACCGTTGGAGATCGCCAAGTGTTTTGTTCAAGTCGCGGGTTGGGGTGGTGTGCGGTTGCTCTGGCTGTTGCGGCGGCGTCACCGGCGTTTGCTGTGGACGCTGCCCGGGTGACGGGTTGCGAGCCGAATGCCACAAACAGAGCCGGTTGCCCACCGATCAAGCTGCTGGACGCTGCGTCGCTGCTGGCATACGCCAAGTCATTGCCCGCAGGCGGCGGCAACTCCAGCACGGGCCCTGGCGGCGCGGCTTTCCCAGGCCTCGGCGGCGGCGCGCCCGCGACCCCTATCGCCGCCACTCCAGATCGGCCGCTGCCCGCGTTCGCGTCCCCGCCGCAGAATCCGTCTGGCCGGTTCCGCCCAAACGAAATTCTGGTGCTCCTGCAACCTGGCGCTACGCCCGAAACTGCACGGGCGCTGGCCCAGCAATTCAATCTGCAACTCGAAACCTATGTCCCCTCCCGGCTTTTGCGGACCGCTCTCGTCCGTTTCCGCATCCCCGATGCCCGGCCCATTGGCGGCGTGGTCAGCCAGATCGTCGCCGATCCCCGCGTGCGCGCCTCACAGCGCAATTTCCTCTACAAGCCGGCTGAGGATGCGGTCCCTCGTAAGTCAGTGCTGCCACAATATGCGCTTGATGTCATTCGGGCGGGCGCGGCGCTGATCCAGGTGCCCGCCGGACGCCGCCCGGTGGTCGCCGTGATCGATACGGGCATTGATGAGACGCACCCTGATCTTGCTGGCGCCGTGCGCGACCGGTTTGATGCGGTCGGCGATGGTAAATGGGACGTAGGCGCACATGGTACCGGCATCGCGGGCATCATCGCGGCGCGCGGGCAGCTCCTCGGCGTTGCGCCCGACGTGCAACTTTTGTCCGTGCGCGCCTTTGCAGCAGGCGATGGCGGTATTGAAGCGACCTCGGAAGCGCTGATCCGTGGGCTCGATTGGGCCGTGTCACAGCACGCTGACATTATCAATATGAGCCTTGCGGGCCCGGAGGACCAGATGGTGGATGTGGCCGTGGGTGAGGCCATCGCGGCAGGCGCCATCGTGGTTGCGGCCGCTGGCAACGACGGCAGTGGCGCACCGCCAGCCTATCCCGGCGCCATCAAAGGCGTCGTCGCTGTAACCGCCACAGATCAGCAGGACGGCCTGTTTTCTGGCGCCAATCACGGTGCGTATATCTCAGTGGCCGCGCCCGGCGTCGATATCCTGACCCTGACGCCCGGCGGCGGCTATGGTCTCGCCACCGGTACGTCACAGGCGGCGGCGACAGTCAGCGGCATCATGGCCCTCCTGCGCACCATCCGGCCAGACTTAACGCCCGCCGCCGCCCTCAGCCTGATCGGCGGCAGTTCCAAGGACCTGGGGACTCCGGGCCCAGACGCCGATTTCGGTGCGGGCCGTGTGGATGCGGAGTCGGCCATAGAGGCGTTGGGCAAAGTGCAGCAGGCGTCGCAGTAGGACGCCGGCGCCTTCAAATCTTCTGATTGTACGCCCCTACCTCTGGGATGCTCGACAAAAGCGCATCGATCTCAGCGAAGATCGCTTTTTTGTTGGCGTCCGAGGTTGGGCTCTCCACCACGATCACCAGTTCCGGCTTGTTGGATGAGGCGCGTACCAGGCCCCAGGTGCCATCGTCCAGGGTCAGCCGGATGCCGTTGACTGTAACGATATCGCGGACCTTTTGCCCGGCCACCAACTCGCCACGCGCTGCCTTTCCCTCGAAATGTGCGATCACGCCATTGACCACCTTGTACTTCACTTCGTCCCCGCAATGGGGCGACATGGTCGGCGAACCCCAGGTCTTGGGCAGCGCATTCTTCAAGTCCGCCATCGTCTTTCCGGGATTGCGGTCGAGCATGTCGAGCACGGCCAAAGCTGAGACCAGGCCGTCGTCATATCCGCGTCCGAGCGGCGCGGAGAAAAAGAAGTGGCCAGACTTCTCGAAGCCCACCAGTGTTCCGTGCTCGTGGTTGTAGCGTTTGATGTAGGAGTGGCCCGTCTTCCAATAGGCCGTTTGCGCCCCATTGGCTTTCAACACTGGATCGGTTGCAAACAGCCCTGTGGATTTCACATCCACCACAAAGCGCGCGTTGGGATGGATCGAGGAAATATCGCGGGCCAGCATCACGCCCACCTTGTCAGCGAAGATCTCGTGGCCTTCATTGTCAACAACGCCGCAGCGGTCGCCATCGCCATCGAAGCCAAGACCCACTTCGGCCTTGTGCTGAACAACCGCCTCGCTGATGGCGTGCAGCATTTTCATATCTTCCGGGTTCGGATTGTATCGCGGAAAGCTATGGTCGAGGGTGCAGTCCATGGGCACCACCTCGCAACCGATGGCTTCGAGCACTTTGGGCGCAAAGGCACCCGCCGTGCCATTGCCGCAGGCGCAAATGACCTTGATGCGGCGCTTGAGCTTTGTTCGCTTGGCGAGATCGGCGCAATAGCGGTCAGCGAGGTCTGCGACGAAACGATAGTTGCCGCCGGGATGCGGCTCAGCCGAGCCTGAGAGCACAATCTCCTTCAGCTCGCTCATCTCTTCAGGGCCGAACGTCAGTGGGCGTTGCAGCCCCATCTTGATGCCGGTCCAGCCATTGTCGTTGTGGCTCGCCGTGACCATCGCCACGCCTTCAATCTGCAACTCGAACTGCGCGAAATACGCCATTGGAGACAGCGCCAAGCCAATGTCGTGCACCTGCGCGCCGCCCGCCATCAGCCCATTCATCAGCGCCTGTTTCACACTTGCCGAATAGGAGCGGTAATCGTGCCCGACCACAAAGCGTTGCGGCACGCCGCGCTTGCGCAATAGCGCGGCCATACCGAGCCCGACTGCTTGCAGGCCCATCAGGTTGATATCCTGCGGGAACAGCCAACGCGCGTCGTATTCGCGGAACCCCGTCGGCTTCACCAGCGGCAGCCGCTCGAAGTCGAGGGAGTTCTCGGTGAGATCGGCGCGTGGTTTGGGGAACATGGAGGCTCCGGAAGAAAAAAGGCGTGAGTCGAAAGTGGTGAGTCGGAAACGCAATCTAGCGCTCCGACTTACGACTCACCACTCCCGACTCACGCCTACTGCACCAGCACCAGTTCCCGTCCACGGATATCGATCTGGCTGAGGCGGCGCAGGAACGACATGCCCAGTAAGGTCTGGAACAGTTTTCCTGGCTCGGCGACGAAGGCTTCGACGTCGCGTATCTCAATATCGCCAATGCGGATGCGGTCCAGCATCACCGGCGCAATTTTCGCCGTGCCGTTGGCGGTGCGCGATTCCATGGTGAACTCATCATCGGTCAACCGGATGCCAATCGCGCGGGCGTCCTCGTAGCTGAGCGAAACCGCCGTCGCGCCGGTATCAACAACGACGTTGACCGTGTGGCCATTGATATCAACGTCGGAAAAGAAATGGCCACTGTCGGCGGCTTGTAAATGCACCTCACGCTCGGAGCCGGAAGGCGGGGCCTGGAGTTGCGCCGGTTCTGCCACGTCAGACTGTTCGGCGGTGGAGCCGATGTAGGTCCGGCTAAGCCCGCGCAGATCGGCAAAATAGTAAATGGTGACGAACACCACAGCGGCAATCAGCAGCCAGCCCGAGGCTTCGCGGGCAAAATTCGAAGCGCCGTTGCTGATGCGCATAGAAGAAACCCAAGATCAAAGCCTTACCCGCGAAGGGTGAGAAAGTCGCCGGAAAACTCATATGACTTCAGGCGGCTTAAAAAACTCATACCGAGCAGGCTCTGATCAAGGGCTCCGGGCATCGCAACCAGGGCATCGACACTGGCAAGGCCCACCGGCCCGACCAGCACCGTTTGCAGTCTGACCGGGGCCGCGAACGCCGAGCCATTGGCAGTTTCCACCGGCACGCTGTAGGTGAGTTTGCTGATGTCGATGCCCACCTGTTCAGCGTCCGATGGTTTTAGCACGATCGTGGTTGCGCCTGTATCCACGACAAGTTCCAGGGCGCCGCCGTTGATCAACGTGCGGGCAACGAAGTGCCCGGTCGATTGCCGCTTGAGACGCACCATCCGCTCGGTTTCAACGGGCGCGGGCACGTCCAGGGCAGCTCCTTTGGGAGCCAATGTTCCCACCATCAGATCAGCGATTTGCGGCAAGTCCGCCCTGTAGGCATAGAGCGCCAAGACGCCCACGGTGACGCCAGACCAGACCAGGAGATCGCGGCCCATCAGTCCCAGCCGGTCCTGATAGCGGCGCAGCAGCGGCGCGGTGATCACGATGACGACGGCCAGTGCGAAGGCTGCGGCGGCAATCTCGGCGGCTGAAAAGCCGCCAAACCCCGAAAACCCCGAGATCAAACCGGAATCGCTGCGCAAGACAATCGCGATGCCAGCCAGGACCAAAAGGATAAGTGCCAGCCAGCCTGCCAATTCAGTCTCCCTGGCGGCGCGGCGCCCTTGCGATTGGCGACCCTAATTGCCTGAGGCGGGCGGGCAATTGCGCCATGATCTCTGCGCGCCTCGCGTCGCTCATGCCGCCCCAGCCGCCGATTTCATCAAGCGTGCGGAGGCATCCGTCGCATAGACCTGTGGCAGCATTCAGCCGGCAGACGTCGATGCAGGGCGAGAGGATCGGGCCGGATTGGCGGGAGAGCATGGGGGTTGGCGCTTTACTTGCTGGCAGGAACCGCCGCACAGCTAGCAGGTTGCCCATGGTCTCGCCACCAGCAGGCTCAGCTTTCAGCTATGGCAGCCGAGGCAATTGCCTCTTTTCTTCACGCCGGGCCGCTTGAACGACGCCGGTGAAAAGCCGCCATGGATGCCGCGCCAGAACGGCATCTCGGTGATGCGGGGGGGCACCACGTTGTCACGCACGCCGCGCATGAACCAGCTGTTGGTTTGGCCGCTGTCGCCAGCATTTTGCGTCAAATACGCCAGGATATTGGCCCGCACGGGATCGGGCAGCGATGCATCCTCGCCAAAGTGGTTGCTAAGGTCGCCGACGATCTTTTCCCACGATCGCGCAGGCAGCAGCGCAGGCGGATACACCATATGGCAGGCACCACATTCCTTTTTGGTGGCCGGGTCTTTGACCGAGTGAAAGAAACCTGCGGCAAAGGCGCTGGAAATCAAAAAGGCTGACGCACCCGTGAAGAGAGCGGCGAGTGTGAGTGAACGCATGGAAAACCTCATTGCGCGGCCATATTGGTGATGAAGTCGCCCTTTTCGGCGGCGGTGCATTCACGTCCGAGCACACTGCTGCAATTGCGCAGGAACCACTTGGCGACCTTTTCGGCGTCGGTGAAGCGGTCGGGCGTCTTGGAGACCGCCATGGGCAGGATCTCTTTGCCCGCCCGGGTCTGCCCCTTGGCTTTGGGATCTTTGGTGTGGCAGGTGGTGCACGAGGGCGTATCGGGTTTGCCGCTGGACGGGGTTGCTAAAAAGAAGGCCTTGCCGCGATCGGCCGAAAACGCCGTGAACGCCGGATCGGCGGCCACGGCTTGGGCAGCAAGATCTGCGAGGATGGCGTCCCGCCTGTCATCGGCGAACGCCATTGCGCTGCCCCAACTCAGACTGGCCAAAGCCAAAAAAATAAGCGCTCGTTTCATTGCGTCTCTCCTGCTTTTGATGTGTCCGGAATATCGATATTCTGATCGTCGAAGCGCCCTGTCAGCGCGTCGCGGTGGCAGGCAGCGCAGTTGGCCTTGCTCTTGATTTTGGCCGACCTGAATACTTGCGGCGGCAACTCATCGTGCTGATGCCGCCAGAACGGCGTCGCGGTGATGCGCATGGGTTCGGCCTCTGACACGCCGCGCAGGCGGTTAGCCGGTTCGGTGTCGGCGGTCTCGGCAGCGTTGGCATCGAGATAGGTGGAGATCTCTTTGACAGCTTCTGCTGAAAGGCTCGCATCCTCGCCAAAATGCTGATCAAGTGACCCCATAATCAGCGCCCACGATTTGCGCGGGAGGAGGCTGGGATGGAATGACCAGTGACAGGCGCCGCACTCTTTGACGTAGAGAACGTTGCTCACTGGTGCCGGTACGCCGAGCCCTTTGTGGGTGCTCAGAGGGAGGGCAACCGCGGTCACGACGAGGGCAGAAAAGGCTATGCTGAGGGCTGCAAGCATGGGGCGAGCGGGCCGCAAAATCTCGGATGCAGCGTGGGGAGCTTTGGGCAGCCACCCCGTGATCATGCCCCTGATGAGCGGCACACGCAGCAGGAGCATTTCGGTTGCGACACCGACAAGATGTCCAACAACCATGGCCATCAGACTATAGGCCAAGACTTGATGCGCACCCTTGGCAAGGTGTGCAACATCATAAGGTGTAATGCCCGCCAGGAGGCCTTGCTTCTCGGTGCCGCCCAAGACCACCAGGCCAGTGGCCACCAGTGCCAATAGCACAAGGATCAGCCCCAAAATCATCAGCGACCCGGCCGGATTGTGACCCGCATAGTGTTTCGGCTTCAGCCGCAGCAGGCCGCCGATGTGCTCTGGCAAATGGCGCAAAGCGCTGAAAAGCCGGTCCGCCCGGCTGTACTCGCTGCCGTAAAGGCCCCAGATCAGCCGCCCAGCGAGCAGCGCGGCAATGGCGTAACCGGCCCAAACATGCCAATCGAGCGAATTGGCGGGGCCGAAAAAGCCCGTCTTGGCCTCGACGATAACGGCAAAGACGAGCAGCCAATGAAACAGCCGCGTTGGTAGATCCCAGATCCGGACCTGAGTTCGTTTCGTTACGTCGCCAGCCATGCACGCAATCGCCCTGGGTTGCCCTTCGCGCCAGTGCGGCATGAATCGGCTAAGGATGTTCGCGGCTGTAGCGGGCTGAGCGTGGCGGGAAGTCGACGTTCAAGATACAATTCGGTATACTGGCTGACGCCGTGCTCAAAAGTTGATCTGGAGGGACGCATGTCCAAAACCAACGCGAAGGCTGTTTCGAGTACGCTGGACGTTTGCGATCCGGTGTGGACGCAGGTGCGTGACGAGGCGTCCGCCGCCATTGCCGCGGAGCCCGCCTTGGGCGGCTTCATTTATGCGACGGTGCTCCATCACACCCGGCTTGAGGCGGCGATCTGCCATCGCCTCGCTCAGCGGCTGATGCATCCCGACGTAGACGCCGGGCTGCTCTATGACACGTTCAACGAACTCTTGGCCCAGGAGCCTTCGCTTGGCGACATCTTCCGCGCTGATCTGATCGCTGTGCTCGACCGCGACCCGGCATGCCTGCGCCTGATCGATCCTTTGCTCTATTTCAAGGGCTTCCACGGCTTGCAAACGCACCGCTTTGCTCATCTGCTCTGGAAGGCCGGGCGGCGCGATTTTGCGCTCTATCTGCAGAGCCAGGCATCACGCGTGTTCTCGATGGATATCAATCCCGCGGCGCAGATCGGGCGGGGTATCTTCATTGATCATGGACACGCGCTGGTGATCGGCGAGACGGCGGTGGTTGGCGACAACGTGTCGATCCTGCACGGCGTCACGTTGGGTGGAACCGGCAAGGAAACAGGCGACAGGCATCCCAAAATCGGCGATGGCGTCATGATTGGCGCCGGGGCTAAGGTGCTTGGCAACATCCAGGTCGGCAATTGCTCGCAAATCGCGGCGGGATCGGTGGTGCTGAAGGACGTGCCGCCGCGTATGACTGTCGCGGGCGTGCCCGCCAGGATCGTTGGCGCCGCCGATTGCAAGGACCCTTCGCGCACGATGGATCAGATGTTCGCGCGCGACATTGATGCGGCGAACAGCTAAGCAGACGCCGCGTTCCTATGAAGACATTGAGGGAGAACCTGCGTGAAGCGCGAGGAAGTCACCAAACTTGAGAAGTTTCTGCGGCGCTCGCTCGCGTCGGCGGATCTGAAGCTGAAGCCCGTGCCCAAGAAAGACGACATGCTGGAAGTGCACCGGGGCGAGGAGTTCCTAGGCCTTGTGTATAAGCTCGAAGAGGATGGCGAGTTGTCTTACGAGCTGCGCATGGCGATCCTGGAAATGGATCTCGAAGGCCTCTAGTCACCCAACACCAACAGAAGCGGCGCCGCCCCAGAGGCCTCTGGGGCAGCACCTAGGCGCGTGTGGGGCGCACCATCTTCTGCGAGCAGGCATAGCTCTCCGGCACCAGCAGTAGTAGGGCAGATTGGCGGGGTGGTAAAACCAGACAACACCTACGGATCGAGGAGACGAACTGGGTGACCGGAGCCGTTTTCGATTGGCCTGTAACCGGTAGCTCGTGTGAGGCGCACAAGCCCTTGGGCAGGCAATCGACAGTGTCCAAAGTCCTCCTTCTGTTGTTGCGGCGGCTTGGGCAGTTCGAGGGAGAGCGGCGGCGGAGACCGGTCGAGCAAAACCAGTTGGATCGCCGCCGCCAAACGTAACAGCGTGACCAGGAGCGGACGCGCGCTGATCAGCGGCCGCCCAGATTCCGAACCGGACCGCCTGCACTGTCCGCGATGGTCTGTCCGGCGCTGCGATTAGCGCCAGCAGGCCTTAGCATTCGGGTGGGGTGACCGGAGGCTTCAGTCTGAACGGCGTCGAAGGGCGTCACAGTGATCGTGGGCATCTCGATGGTCTTTCCGGGTCGTTTCTGAGCGGCCGCTGTAAGTGCGTGGCCTGAGATGAAGTATTGCGCCGAAAGATGAATGCAACTTTAAATTGTAAAATTGAAACCAGCGTTTTGACCCCGGTGATCACCCAGGACCAGCGCCCAGCTGGCAGGTGTCCGTATTTGCAAATTTTGTTCTATGAGAACCTGGCAAAACCTATCCGATAACCTAGTGTTTTCAGACTGTTAGTATTGTGTGACTTGACTTGCTCAAAGCCCGACGGGATAAGGGCACGCCTCCGGCCGGTCACGATCACTGCGTAACTGATCGCCGGGGCGAAGTGGCAGATTCTTGGTGCGAAGGGTCGATACGATGGCTCGCCGGACAGACGATAGTAAAAGCGCCACTGCGCCTGAAGGGCATGGCGTCAAAGTGCCCGATGGGCACGGCGGCAAACTCGCGGCTAAGCCCGTAAAGACGGCCAAACCGGGAAACTTGACCGCCGATGAATTGCCCGCCGGGTACCACCCCCGCGAAGCAGAACCCTTCATGGGTGAGCGTCAGAAGATGTACTTCCACCGCAAACTGATGTCCTGGCGCGACCAGATCCTGCGCGAGGGCCGCGAGACCCTGCAAACACTGCATAACGATACCAACCAGCACGCCGATATCACGGACCGGGCGACGTCGGAAATCGACAAATCCATTGAGCTGCGCGCGCGCGACCGCCAGCGCAAACTGATCTCCAAGATCGATGCGGCCCTCGGGCGGATCGACGACGGCAGTTACGGCTTCTGCGAGGAAACCGGCGAACCGATCGGCCTCAAGCGGCTGGAGGCGCGTCCGGTGGCCACGCTGAGCGTCGAGGCGCAGGAGCGGCATGAGAAGCGCGAGCGCGTCTACCGGGATGACCGGGTGGAGTAGGGTTACTTCACCGCGCCCGCCGTCAGCCCACGGATTAGCTGGCGGGAAAACACGACATAGAGCACCAGCACCGGAATGATGGCGACACTCAGAGCCGCCAGTACGGCGTTCCAGTCGGTCACGTACTCGCCGATGAATTGTTGGATGCCCAGCGTGATGGTCTGCGCGCCGTTGCCGGGCGCCAGCAGCAGCGGGAACCACAGATCGTTCCAGACCGGGATCATGCTGAACACGGCCACCGTCGCCATGGCCGGGCGCAGCAGCGGCAGGATCACATAGACAAAGATCTGATATTCGCTGACGCCCTCGGCGCGGCCTGCCTCTTTGAGGTCTTTGGGGATCTGGCCGACGAACTCGCTGAGAATGAAGACCGACAGCGGCAGTCCTTGCGCGGTGTAGACGAGGATGAGTCCAGTCCAGGTGTTCACGAGGCCCATGCCGACGATCAGCTTCAATATGGCGACCGAACCTAGCCGGATCGGCACCATGATGCCGATGGAGAGATACAGCTTCAGTAGCGTTGCGCCCTTGAACCCGTATTCGGTCAGCGCCCAAGCCGCCATGGCGCCGATGATCAGCACAAGGGCGATCGTGACGACCGTCACCAAAACACTATTGAAAAAGTAAAGCGGTACCTGACTGTCCGAAAATACCTTTTGATAGCCGACCAGCGAGAACGTGTCTGGCCCCGGCAGCGACAGCGGCGAGCCGAAGATGGCCGTGCGCGACTTGACGGAGTTAATCAGGATCAGGAAGATGGGAAACAGCGCCAACAGTGTGTAGGCCGCGAGAATGGCATGGACGGCGAAGGTGCTGGCGCGGCGGTTCATGTCAGCCCCACCCTAATAGCTATAGCGCTGCAGGCGCCGCTGGATGAGCACGAGATAGATCATCAACCCGGCGAGGATGATGAGGAACATCATCGTCGCCACGGCTGAGCCCATGGTGCGGTCACCAAGTTGGAGCTGGTGCCCGAAGAACGTCCGGTAGAAGAAAGTGCCCATGATATCGGTGGCGAAGTTCGGCCCGGCGATGGCGCCTTTGACGGCGTATATGAGATCGAAGGCGTTGAAATTGTTGACGAAGGTCAGCACCGAAACGAGACCGATTGTCGGTGCGATCAGCGGCAGTTTTATATGCGTGAAAATCTGCCGGGCGTTGAGGCCGTCGACACGGGCGGCATCGATGAAGTCTTCTGGTATAGCGATCAGCGCCGTGTAAATGAGAATCATTGGGATGCCGACGAACTGCCAGACCGACATCAGCGAGATTGTGATGAGCGCGGACGATTCGAGGCCGAGCCACGGCGCGAACCAGCTTTGCATTCCAATAGCAGCCAGGAAGCTCTTGGACACGCCCCACAGCGGTGACAGGATCAGCTGCCAGATGAAGCCGATGATGACGACGGAGAGCATGGTCGGCATGAAGATCAGCGTACGGTAAGCGGCGCGGCCGGTAAGCTTGCTCTGGCTGAGTAGCGCGGCGAGCAGCAACCCGATCGGGTTCTGCACCAGCATGTGAATGAGAAAGAACCAGCTATTGTTGCGAAAGGCATTCCAGAACGGTTTTGACCAGGTGTCGTCGAAGAGCAGCGTGCGGAAATTGTCGAGGCCTGCGAAGCGGGAGGAGCCGTCGGGCGCGACGTGGTACATCGCATAGGCGATCGTTGCGATGAGAGGGTAGACGGCAAAGAGGGTGTAAATGGCAAGCGCTGGGCCGAGGAACACGGTGATGAGGACCGCAAACCGTGCCTTGGAGAGCCCGACCAGGCCGAAGTTGCGTTGCTCTGCCGGCGTGTCGGTCATTTCAATTTCGGGTATTTCGGTGACGTACTGACGTAGGTTGGGTCAAGCCTTCGCACGACCCAACTTTGAGCGGTGGGCGGTTCAGGTGTTGGGTCGCGCGCAGGCTGACCCAATCTACAAGCGAGCCGGTGCCAGGCACCCTTGGCGCCTGGCACCCCGCCAGCCGCTTACTTCTTATGCGGTTCGTACCACTTGGACAGTCCCTCTTCGGTCTGCTTGCCAGCGGCTTCCGGCGTCATCGTGCCATTGATGACCTGGGCCGACACGTTCCACAGTTCGTTCTCAAAGTTCGGCGTACCGCGTGACAAGATCTGGTAACTGTTGCGGATCGTCGACTTGCACTTGGCCCGCCAGGAGACGAATTCCTGCGCCACGTCGTCCTTCACCGTCACCTTGGCATTGGAGAGCGGGAAGAAGCCCGGCAGCTCGTTGGCAAAGATGTTGGCAAATTCATCTGTCGCCATCCATTCCAGAAACACCTTGGCGTCGGCTGAGTTCTTGGACTTGGAATTCATGCCGATGCCGATATCGGTGTGGTCGGAGATGTAGCAATCCTTGGCGCCCGCCGGGGTCGGTGGCGAGAACGCGCCGAGCTTGAACGCGCCATCCTTGCGGAAGGTGGAGATGTCCCACGAACCCGCCGGGTAGATCGCGGCCTTGCCGAGCGAGAACAAGTTCTGGCTGTCGGGATATTTCTGCGCCTTGTAGCCGTCGCCGAGATAGGGCCCCCACTTGGCCAGCGACTTCCACACATTCACATAGGGCGCATCGGTCAGTTTGGCGGTGCCTTTGATCAGGCCAGCGCGGCCGTCTTCGCCCATCCAGTAGTTGGGTCCGATGTTCTGAAACCCCATGGTTGCGGATTCCCACTGGTCATTCGTCCCCATGGCGAGCGGCGTATACGTGCCATCCTTCTTGAACTTCTCAAGCACGGCAAAGAACTCGTCCTCGGTCTTGGGAACTTCGGCGCCGACCTTGGCGAAGGCGTCCTTGTTGTACATGAAGCCGTGGATGACGGCACCCATCGGCAGGCAGAACGTGGTCTTGCCGTCGTCCGTCGTCCACGCACTCTTGGCGACTTCCGAGAAGTTCTTCATGCCGTCCAGTTCGTTCAATCCGGCAAGGTGCCCCTTCTTGAACAGTTCGAGCGAGGCGTCGAACGGCCGACAGGTGATGAGGTCGCCCGCCGTGCCGCCATCCAGGCGCGCGTTCAGGCCAGCGTTGTATTCGGTTGGCGGCGATGGCGCGAACTCGACCTTGATGTCGGCGTGCTTTGCGTTGAACGCCGGGATGATCTTATTCTTCCAGATGTCGGCGTCGTCATTGCGCCAGCTCTCGATCTTGATCGAGCCAGCTAGAGCAGTGGCGCTGAGCCCCGCCAGAAGCGCGGCGGCAAGCGCCGTTGTGACAAGCGTATTTTTCATGAGCGTCTTTCTTCCTCCCAATGAACGTACAAGGCCACGAAAGTCTCTAAGCGGAACGTAAGCGCTCCAGGGCAAGGCGTAGATTGCCTTGGGTGAGTGTCAACAAATGCTGGGCGTCCGGATAGGATTTTGCGCCGGAACATAAGAGAACCGCCGGTTTGACGTGACCGTCGCATGCTTCCAGCGCCGACGCAGCACGACCATCGCTGGCCCCGCTGATCGCCGCGACGATGCTGCGGGCACGCAGCTTCAGCTTCGCATTGTCAGCTTTCAGATTAACCATCATGCCGTCGTGAACGGCGCCTAGCCTGATGTTGACGAGCGTCGAGAGGAAATTCAGCGCCGCCTTCTGGGCTGTGCCTGCACCCATCCGTGTGGACCCTCCGATGACTTCGGGGCCAGAGGCGAGGAGGATTTCTTGGTCGCAAGCCTCGCCCAGCGGCGAGCCCGCGTTGTTGACGATGGCTATGGTAGCGGCGCCGCGCACGCGAGCATGGTGGGCGGCGGCAACAGTGTATGGCGTACTTCCCGAGGCGGCGATGGCGATCAGGGCATCGGCCGCACCGCAGCAGGCCGCCTCCACGTCAGCGCGTGCGGCTGTTTGATTGTCTTCCGCATCGGCGAGGGTGTCGAACATGGCAGCGCGGCCACCGGCGATGCAATAGGCGATGCGGTCTTCGGCCAACCCGAAGGTTGCAGGAAGTTCCGCGCCGTCCTGCACGCCAACGCGGATCGAAGTGCCGGCGCCGGCGTAGATCAACCGTCCGCCAGCGGATAGTTTCTTAGCTATCAGCTGCGCTGCGGACGAAATGGCGGGCAGGGCGTTGCGAACAGCGTCGAGCGCGCGCTGCTGGCCATCGGCAAACGCGGAGAGGATCGCGAGATCGTCCCAGGTATCGATGCCACGATGGCTCGCCACGGTCTGCTCGGTCTGTCGGGGTACAACGCTCATAGTCGCATCAATACCAAAACAACTCCACTTGTCCAGAGGAATCCGGAGTGCATTTTTTCCTCGCTGTGGAATTGAAGAATAATATGAGAAAAAACAGTGATTTGGTTGCGAAATGGCTCTGAGGGCTAAGGGTCCGCCATTATTTTCTTCCCATGTGGTATTGTTGTGGTATTGTGCAAATATGGACCCGAATGGCCTCATTTTTCTTGGAATTGACGGCGGCGGCAGCCGCTGCCGGGCACGCCTGCGCGATGCGCGGGGCAACGTGCTCGGTGAAGGCGAAGGTGGCCCGGCCAATATCTATCAGGACTTTGATGGGGCGGCGGCCTCAATCCTGACGGCAGCCAAGTCTGCCACGGCAGCCGCCGGGTTGGGCGAGCCTCGCATGACGGAGTTTCATTCCGGCATGGGGCTTGCCGGGATCGTCCTGTCCGAGAGCGCCGGGCGGTTGAAGGCGCAAGGGCTGCCGTTCGCGGCTATCACCCTGATCAATGATGCGTATGCCGCTTGTCTCGGAGCCCATGGCGGCGGCGACGGCGGAATTGTTATCGCGGGCACCGGCTCAGCCGGATACGTCATTGTAGACGGCAAGGGCACCGGTATTGGCGGCTGGGGTTTCGAGCTCGGCGACGACGGGTCTGGAGCGATCATGGGCCGGGAAGCGGTGCGGCGCGCCGTGCTCAGCATCGACGGACTGGGTCCTTCCTCTCCGCTCACGGAGTACATCCTCGCCGAAATGGGCCGTGATCAGCCCACACTGACACGCTGGGCGCGTTCGGCACGGCCAGTCGACTATGCCAGGTTCGCTCCGGAGGTGTTCAGGTTCGCAGAGCAGGAAGATCCCGTTGCCGCCGAAATCGTCGCGAAGGCCGTCGGCTCTGTGTTCGTCAGCGGCAAACGGCTTCTCCAACTCGGTGCGCCGATCCTATGTCTGCTCGGCGGCATGGCGGGACCACTGCTGCGGCAGATGTCCCCCAGCCTTGCTGCGTTCTTCGTCGAACCAGCCGCCGACGCCACCGACGGCGCCATCATGGCCGCACGCAAAGCCGCCGGTCTCAGCGAGGACTGGTCATGAGCGCCGCCGACCACGTGTTTGCCCTCAAGCGCTTTGTGAGCAGTGACCCCGCACCGCTCTATGCCCGCGTGAAAAAGCTGGTGCGCGAGGCTGTCACGGCGGGCGATCTGCGCGAGGGCGATGCCGTCACCAGCGAGCGCGATGTGGCTGAACGGCTGCAAATCTCACGCGTGACGGTGCGTAAAGCCTTTGCCGAACTCGTGGACGAAGGCGTGCTGGTGCAGCGGCGCGGCTCGGGGACCTATGTCGCTTCCGGCAACAAACGCATCGAGCAGCATCTGTCGCGGCTGACCAGTTTTACGCAGGATATGCGGCTGCGCGGCCTCAAGACCGACGCCGACTGGCTCGACCGGTCAATTGGTCTGCCGACGCCTGAAGAGGCGATGAAACTCTCGTTGTCGCCGGGCGAATATGTCTCGCGGTTTCATCGGCTCCGGCGCGCGAACGATGTGCCGTTGGCGATTGAGCTTGCCGTCATTCCGCACAAATTCATGCCGGAGCCTGCAAGTGTCGAGGGGTCTTTGTATGCAGCGCTAAGCTCACTCGGTGTGCGTCCGACGCGGGCTCTGCAGCGCCTGCACGCGATTGCCCTCACCGATGCGGACGCGGCCCTTCTTGATCTGCCCGCAGGCAGCCCCGCCCTCTTCATCGAGCGCATCTCGTTCCTGCCCGATGGCCGCATCATTGAATTCACCCGCTGCCACTATCGCGGCGACAGCTACGATTTCGTTGCCGAACTCACCATCGCGGCGGAGGCCAAATGACCAGCCACATGGCGCGCGAAACGCTTGAAGCGCCGGACGTGGTGGCGCAACTCATGCGCCGTAACGGTGCCGGTCTGGCCGAGTTGCGAAAGCTCTATGCGGCACGCAAGCCGTCCCACATCGTCACCGTGGCGCGTGGCAGCTCCGATCAGGCGGCGGGGTATTTCAAATATCTGGTCGAGATCCTGCTTGGCATTCCGTGTGCGTCGGTTGGTGCGTCCATTGTGTCGATCTATGACCGGTCGCTGGCTTTGCGCGATTGCATCGTGGTCGCCATATCGCAGTCGGGCTCGGCGCCTGACTTGCTCGCATATGTGGCCGAAGTGAAACGCGCGGGGATTCCGCTGGTGGTGATCTCCAATCACGGCGACTCCGGTCTCGCGCGGGCCGCCGACATTTGTATCGACCTGGGCGCTGGCCCGGAGCTGAGCGTTGCCGCGACCAAGACTTTCATTGCGTCCGCTGCTATGGTTGCGAGGATCGCGGCCGAATGGGCGGAAGCGCCAGATCTGGTGGCCGCTAGCGAGCGGCTGCCGAGCGTCTTGGAAACGGCCAGCACTCTGCGTTGGGAGGCATTCGAAGAGGCGATGACCGCGGCCAAAGCGCTGTTCGTGCTGGGCCGCGGCCCCTCACTGCCGATCGCCAACGAAATCGCACTGAAGCTCAAGGAAACCTCGCAGCTGCACGCTGAGGCGTTTTCGGCGGCCGAAGTGGTGCATGGACCGATGGAACTGGTCGAGCCCGGTTTCCCGGTGCTGCTGCTATCGCCCTCCGATGCGGCGTCTGTCACCAATCAGATGACGGCGAACAGGCTGCAGGCGGCGGGCGCGCGGCTCTACTGTGTGAGCAAGGACAGCAAGCTCCCAAACCATCTCGATTATCAGCCGGCCCACCACGTGCTGCTTGATCCGATCTCCATCATCCAGACATTCTACGGTGCCGCTGAGCGCATATCGCGCGCCCGTGGCCGCGACCCCGACCGGCCGCGGTTGCTGAGCAAAGTGACCAAAACACTATGAGCCGCCATGCACTAACCGCTGAAGTGATCTTCGACGGCGAGGCGATGCGCCGTGATGTCGCCGTCGTGATCGATGGCGCGCGCATCGAAAAAGTGGTGCCCGTTCAATCTGCGGACGCGCCGATACGTGATCTCGGGCCGGGTATGCTGGTGCCTGGCTTCATCGACGCGCAAGTGAACGGCGGCGGCGGCGTGCTGCTCAACGAGACGCCGACGCTGGAGGGTGTGCGCGCCATTGCCGCTGCGCATCGCCGGTTCGGCACGACGGGGTTGTTGCCCACGGTCATCACCGATGCGCAAGACGTGATGGAAGCTGCCGCTGGTGCCGTCGCCGAGGCGATCCGGTTCGGCGTGCCGGGCGTTCTCGGCATTCACATCGAGGGTCCCTTCATCGACCCTGCACGGAAAGGCGCACACGCAGAAAAATTCATTCGTAGACCTGCAGACAAGGATATCGACTGGCTGTGCAATTTGAAATGCGGCCGGATCCTTTTGACGCTGGCACCCAATTGTGTGACCCCTGAGCACATCAAACGGTTGGCCATGGCCGGTGTGATCGTCAGCCTCGGCCATTCCGGCGCCACAGCCGAAGTGGCCCTGGCCGCTATCGATGCGGGCGCGCGCGGCTTCACGCACCTTTTCAATGCCATGAGCCAGCTGAACGGCCGCGCACCGGGCATGGTAGGCGCGGCTCTTACGCATCCGGAGGCCTATTGCGGCGTCATCGCGGATGGCGCGCATGTGCATCCCATGGCTTTGTGCGCGGCGCTCAATGCCAAACCGCAGGGCAGATTGTTCTTTGTCTCGGACGCTATGCCGAGCGCGGCGAGCGGGCCGTTGGCGTTCTCGCTGCAAGGTCGCCCCGTGCATGTGGAGGAGGGCCGGCTGCTTTTGGCCGACGGCACGTTGGCGGGTTCGCACATCACGATGGCCGATGCAGTGGACTATGGGCGCCAAGTGCTCGGCCTCAAGAACGAGGACGCCCTCAATATGGCCTCCCGCACGCCCGCCGCGTTCCTTGGGCTCGACCAACAGCTCGGCCGCATCACGTCAGGGTATCGCGCGACGATGGTGTTGCTGCGCAGCGGGGGAACGAACAAGACGTATAAGGTGCTCGCAACCTGGATCGACGGACAGATGACGGATGGAATGATATGAACTGGTATGTTGCGACAGACTTCATCTGCGCAACCCCTCACGGTGTCCCTCTCCCTACAGGAGAGGGCGAAGGACAGGATGAGGAGTTGCTCTCTATGCTGATCTATAAACGCAATAGTCTTGGAGCCACATGACTCAACACATCCGTGTCCTCGTTGTTGGCCTGGGCAACATGGGGCTTAGCCATGCGCGCGCGTACAAAGCCATCAACGGCTTCGAGATCGCCGGCTTGTGCAGCCGGGGGCTTGGCGAGCGGCCGGAGATTGCGCGCGAATTTCCAGGCATCCGTCAGTTCAACGACTATGGCGAGGCTCTTGCAACGCTGAAGCCAGATGCCGTCTCCATCAACACCTGGCCTGATACCCATGAGGCCTATGCCAAACTGGCGTTTGCGGCTGGTGCGCACGTGTTCCTGGAAAAACCCATCGCTGACAGCGTTGCCGGCGCGCAAGCGGTCATTGCCGCTGCCAAAGCGGCCAATAAAAAACTTGTCATAGGTTACATCCTCCGGGTGCATCCCTCCTGGCAAAAATTCATCGAAATCGGCCGGACGCTCGGCAAACCTCTCGTCATGCGGATGAACCTCAATCAGCAATCCAGTGGGGCCAACTGGCAGGTGCACAAGCATCTGATGGACACCATCTCACCCATCGTCGATTGCGGCGTGCATTATGTGGATGTGATGTGCCAGGTGACGGGCGCCATGCCCACCAAAGTCCACGCCATCGGCGCAAGGCTGACCGAAGACCTCAAGCCCGGCATGTACAATTACGGCCATCTGCACGTCACCTTCGACGACGGCTCGATGGGATGGTACGAGGCAGGCTGGGGACCGATGATGAGCGAGGTCGCCTTCTTTGTTAAAGACATGGTCGGCCCCAAGGGTTGCGTTTCTATCGTCATGGGCGAAGGTGATGGCACCAGTTCCACAGACATCGACGCCCATACCAAGACCAGCGCCATTCGCCTGCACCATTCCGCGCTGAAACCCGACGGCAGCTTCGCCAAGCCCGACGAACTGATGTGCATGGACGACGAGCCCGGCCACCAGGATCTTTGCGAGCGCGAGCAGCGCATGTTCCTCGATGCCATCCGAAACAATGTAGATCTGACGGCCCATATGGCCGATGCTATCAACAGTTTGCGGATTGTCCTGGCGGCGGATGAAAGCGTGCGCACAGGCGAGGTGTTCCGGTTGTAGAGTGGGCTGAGCCCTCGTGACGCCCAACGGGTGCGGGGCGCCGTTGCGATGGCTTCGCAAAGTTGCTCAGCATTACTTACGGGAGCGCTATGTCCGAAGATCATTCTGCAGTACTGAACCGTCGTGCCGTCCTGCAAATATCAGCCGCCGTCATCGTAGCAGGTGCCGTGGCCGCGCCTGCTCAGGCCCAGACGACGACCACCGTCGCGGCCTACATCCTCAAGCGGCTGGCCCAGAACGGCGTCAAACATCTGTTCGGCGTGCCCGGCGCGACCTGTGATGGGCTATTTTCGGTTGCCGCGGCCAATGGCGTTACTCCCGTCATCACCGCCAGCGATCTTGAGGCGGGCTACGCCGCCGATGGTTATGCGCGGCTGAACGGCCTCGGCGCTGTTGCCGTCACGCGTGGCGTCGGCACGTTGAGCCTCGCCGCCGCCATCGCCGGCGCCCATGCCGAGCGCAGCCCAGTGGTGCTCATCAATGGCGGGCCGAAGGCGGTGGACATCGCCGATCAAGCGGCGGGCGGTGCTTTGTACTCACACTCTGTTGGCAAACGCCGGAAGCCAGCTAGCGGCCTGCCCAGCGATCTCAACGTCGAAGTGAATGTATTCCGTGAGCTGACGTGCTACAGTGCCCGGATCGAAAAAGCCAGTGAGGCGCCCGGCATCGTCGATGCGGCAATCACGGCGGCGTTGACGCAATCGCGCCCAGTCTATGTCGAAATCGATGAGGGGATTTGGGGGGCAAACTGCAAGGCTCCGGCGGGGAGGCTTTCCAAGCGCACCGATCCGTCGGGCCAGGAGGCCGTGGCTGCTGCCACCATCATCAACCGTTTGACGGCTGCGGCAAAACCGGCACTGCTAATCGGCGTCGAGATCGCCCGCTATGGCCTTGCCGCCGAGGCTGTGCAGCTGATCGCCCGGCTCAACTCCCCTTACGCCACCAGCCTGCTCGCCAAATCCGTACTTGCTGAAGATACGCCGGGCTTTGCGGGAGTCTATGATGGCGACCGCTCGCCGGCCTCCGTCATTGATGTGTTAGAAAAGGCCGGTTTCGTATTGGCACTTGGCTGCGTGTTCGGTCCACATGAGCGGAATTTCCTCAAGACCCGTGCCAGCCGAATTGCCAATGTCACCGAAGGTTTTGCCAAGCTGCCCGGCCAGCCGCCGGTGCAGGTCGAAATCGGGTCGTTGCTAACCTCCCTGCTCGCTGCCGTGCCCGCCACCTACCACCCAGCCCCGGCGCGCGTCTCCCGGCCCCCCATCCCGCGCCGCCCGGTGGCCAGCGCCGAACCCGGCCTGACCTATGATCAGGTGATGGACGCGGCGGGTGCTGAACTCAACACCTCTATGCTGGCGGTCACCGACACCAGCCTGTCGATGTATGCGGCGAGCACGCTGCCGGTGACGGGAACCAATGCATTCGTTGCGAACGCACTCTGGCAATCCATCGGCTATTCGCCCGCCGCCGCGCTGGGGATCGGCCTCGCAGGTACCCGCCGTCCGCTAGTGATCTGCGGCGATGGTGGCTTCCAGATGACGGCGCAGAGCCTCTCCAGCCTCGTGCGCCACAACGTGCGCGCTATCGTCATCGTGCTCGACAACGGGCTTTACGCCATCGAGCAATATCTCCTCGACAAAAGCTACTTCCGGCCGCCGCTCAAGACCGCGCGGTCCTATCTGAAGCTCAACGCCTGGAACTATGCCGATCTTGCCAAGGCCATGGGTGTCGAGTTCGCGCGCCGGGTAGCCACACCGGCAGAGTTGCAACAGGCGTTAACCCAAGCGCGCGATGCGGCGGGTCCGGCCTTGATTCACGCCATCGTCCGGCCGCATGATCTGCCGTCGGAGCTTAGACCTGTGTAAAGTCCAGCTTTGGGGGATGCGATGGGTGATGCTGCAACGCTGTCGAGACGCCGGTTTCTGAGATTGGGCGCCGCTGCCATTGGCGGGCTTGCGGCCCCTGCCGTCATTGGCATCGCCAAAGTCGAGGCGGCTCCGTTGCGCGGCGGGCAGATCCTGCCGGCGCCGAAATTTGTCCTCCAGCCCTCTGCCTATCGCGGCGTGGTCGGTATCCGGCCGCACCGGGAGGGCGGCTTCCTGTGTGACATCGATCTGGTGTTAGGCGCTGCCCAGGGCAAGCACATCATCCACAACTACGGCCACGGCGGCGCGGGAATCACGCTCAGTTTCGGCTGCGCCATGAAGGTCGGATCGCTGGTGGCCAAAATCATCAAGGATCAGCCGCCGGGCCGGCCTTTGCCGAAGGTTGCTATCCTGGGCTCGGGGATCATCGGCCTCACTGTCGCCAAGCAGTTGCGGGACACCTATCCCGTGATGAAAATTCGCATCCTGACCAAGAGCGCCTCGATTGCTGAGACCACATCGATCAAAGCGGGTGGCCAGTTCGCCCCGTCTGGCATCAATTCCGAATACCGCACCGCGGGTCAGATGAAAATGCTGCGCGGCTATGTTGCGGACAGCTTGACCCGCATCAAGGCGGCTTTCCATGATGGCAGCTATCAAAAATACGGCATCCGCGAGCGCAAGAACTACACGGTTGAGCCCGTTGCGGATCTTGATCTGTGCGGGCCCGATATCCTCCCGCTGCCTAATGAGGGCGGATTGCCGTTTACGAACCTGCGCCGCGAGGGCTACGAGTACAGCACCTATCTGATCGATCCGCCCATCTTTCTGGCTGAGCTGGTGCGCGAGATGGGCCGCAAGCAAGTGCCGATCCTGTGGTCACACGAAGTACGGGACATCCCGTCGATGCTGGCACTGCCCGAAACCATCATCATCAATTGCACCGGCCTTGGATCAAATGCGCGGGCCTTCATCAACGACGACAAAGTGAAGCCAGTGCGTGGCGCGCTGGCCGTGATCCCCTATGACCAGGGAACGCCTGCCAATCTTAAGTATTTCTTCAGTGGCGGCTGCGTCGGCGGTTCGCCCATCGCCTATATGTTTTCGCGTAACGCAGACATCGTGGTCGGCGGATCGTACGACTACGACAATAGTGATACAACCGTCGATCCCGCCGAGATCAAACGCCTGCTTTTCCGTATGAACCAGATTTTCATAGGCAACCCGGATATGTGCGTGTAGCCGTCATTCTGAGTACGGTGCCTCACTGGCCAAAACAAAACGGCCAGCAGGGATGCCCCGCTGGCCGTTCGCCACATGATACTGATAAATCTAATTGCTAGCCATATGAGGCATCGGATCGACGGGCTGCGAACCCTTGCGCAGCTCGAAATGCAGCAGCGGCTGATCGACACCGCCGGACTTGCCGGTCTTGGCGATGATCTGGCCACGGCGGATGGTGTCACCGCGTTTCACCAACAGCTCATCGTTGTGCGCGTAGGCCGAGACCCAGTTGTCGGCGTGGCGGATCAGGATCAGTTTGCCATACCCTTTGAGTTCATCGCCCGAGTAGGCGACGACGCCGTTCTCCGCCGCGTGCACTTCGGTGCCCATGGGGACCGCCATGTCGACGCCCTCGTTCTGCGCGCCAGCCTTGCCGGTGGGGCCGAATTTGCCGATGATGCGTCCACGCACAGGCCAGCGGAAGCGGCCATCCGAGGGCACGTCCGTCGCCATATCCGAGGTGACGGGCGCGGCGCTGGCAGGATCGGCCGACGGCAGCGCAGCGATTTTCACCGGCTGCCCGGCAACTGGCTTCATCGGCCACTTGGTCGCGGTCTGCGGTTGGGCCCTGGGCAACTTTGCCGGGGCAGTTGCGACGGCCGCCGGAGCGTCCGCTACCGGAGCATCATTGCCTGCCACATCGGGAATGCCATCGGCGTCCATATCCGCGTTCGCATCGGTCATCACAGGAGCCGCGCCCGCTGCCGGGGGTACGGACTGCAACGCTGCAACGCGTGTTCGGGAACCAGCAAGCGGCTTCAGCACCGACGCCTGCGGACGCGTCGTGGCGTGGGCTCCGGGCATCTTCAACGCCTGCCCGAACTTCACCTTGGTGACATCGGTGATTCCATTGGCGGCAGCGATATCTTCGGGGCTAACGCCATGCTTTCGGGCGATGGAATAGATCGAGTCGCCGGCTCGCACCGTGTAGGTGCCGTTGGGATTGTCACCCTCGACCGGGCCGAGAACGGGCACCCGCGCAGCGGTGGCAAAGGCGCTGGCCTTTGGTGCGCTGTAGGCATGCTGCGTCACAGCTGGCGCGGCCAAAGCGGGGCCAGCGAGCGCGACGGAGGCCGGGGCTGCGGCGGGAGCACCCTCGGTCTGCGTCAGGCCGGTTGGCGCCAGGATCGAACGGCCGCCTTTGCCGGGCATTGTCAGCTTCTGGCCGGGAACAACAACCGGCGAGCGCAGATGATTGACCTGCATCAGGGCCGCCACCGACACGCCATTGCGGCGGGCGACCTGGGTGAGCGTTTCGCCGGGCAGCACTTCAACGACCGAGCCTTCCTTAAGGCGGCGCATCTGCGGCAAGCCGCGCGAGGCCCCGGGAACTGCGGCCAAAGGTGTATAGGGAGCCGCCGGAGCTGCCGAGCCGTTGGTGATATAGGCCGTCTGGCCGGGCGCGAGGCTCGCCTGTTTGTAGCTCTCGGGTTGGCCGGGAACTGTGCCAAAGCTGGTGCTGGCGGACGGCGCGGAGCCATAGGCGCTGGCCACGGGCGCGCCATAGCCGCTGGAGTTTGTTCCGTAAGCGGGATATTTTGGCGCCGGGCCGCGATAGGCGTAGTTGGGCTGGACACCGGAAGCTGGAGTATTTTCGCCGTAGCCGCCGTAATCAGGCGGCGGGACCGCGGCACCTTGGGCGTTGCCCGGGTAGTTGGCGGGTGCACCGCTGTAGTCAGGGGGAGCAGCGCCATTGTTAAGCGGCGCAGGAGGGCTAGGCTGGCGGCCTTGCGGGTTTGCCGATGTCAGGCCAAAGGCGGGATAATCGAAACGTGTTACATCAGAACTGCAGCCGGCAAGAACGGCGCCCACGGCCACCATGCCAACAACTCCGAACACACCACGGCTAGACCGCTCGATGATTGTTTTACGCAACGCACCACCCATGTACCCACCTCTACCAAGTGTCCCATTCATGACGACATAAGGTGAATGAGCGATTAACGTCTGGCCGGATATGCCATCACAGGCCGGGCACTCACTCTTGCGTCTTGCACACAATGGCCAGTTGTTCCGGTAATCCCGGATTGTGCGCAAGTGACGGCGGAGATGGGACGGATTGAGGGAGGCACGCATTAGGAAAAAGAATTCCGTTTTGCACAGATTCGCTGTGGCAACGGCACCAGCTGGCGGGGACGGCCGCCTTTTTTTGGTGCTAGAAAGCGTGCTAACAACTCCAGTGTGGGTGGCGATTCTGGGCGCAACGGCGGGGTTTGGCGCTGGCGGCGCGAAGAGTTTCGAGAGATAGGGGCCAGGGGCCATGAGCAGAACCGAAGCGGCGCAAGATTCGAGCATGGAAGAGATTCTGGCGTCGATCCGGCGGATTATTTCGGAAGATTCTGTGCACGGAAAGGACACACTGGCCGAATTGCCGCGTGCCGCTACTACTACACTATCGATGCGCCAGGCACCCGTCGCGCCCGCGCGCGCGCCGCTGAAAGAGCCGGTCACAGTTGCACCGCCCATTCTGCCGGGCGTGCTCGACGCGGAGCTTGAAGACGACATTCTCGATCTTGGCGCGACCTACGCCAGCGTCACGCGTTCGCCGCTACCAGCCCCGCCGCCGGTGACGCCCGCTTGGTCCATGCCGCTTGCGCCGCAGCCGTTTTTTGCGACCCCCACGCCGGTGGCAAAGACTGCGCCACCATTCCAACTGGTTGTTGCCGAAGCTCTGATCCCGCCGATGGCTGAGCCCGCGCCCACGCTCTACACACCGCCGCCATTGCCCCAAACGCTGGACACGCCGGAACCGGCCATGGCTGCTGTTGATGCGGTGCCGGATGTGGCCGTGACCAGTGCGACCGAGAGCTCGGCCGTTGAGGCGGCAGCCCCCGAGATCGCCGCTTCAGAGCCAGCCGCGCCATTGGACGAGGACACGCTCGCCACGTTGTCCGAGCCGATCGCCGGCTACATCGATATGTCGGCCGTTGAGTTGGTGCCGGTGGAGATAGCATCGGCCTCCGCCGTCGAAGCCCCGCCTGTTTCTGTTTTGGTTCCTGAACCAGTCTCCGTCGCGCCGGAACCTGTGGCCGAAATGCTCGCCGTGGTGGTGATGCAAGTGGCCACTGCCGCCGAACCCGCCGCCGCCAAACGCACCCTCGAAGACGCCGTCGCCGACATGCTGAAGCCGATGCTGCAGGACTGGCTAGACAAGAACATGCCGCGCATCATTGAAAAGGCAATGGCCAAGAACTGACGTTTGCCTTTGGTTCAAACTGCTGCGCCGTCGCCCCACATCGTTTGGCCTGTGGTCATGTTTGACACGCCCCCGGCCTGTCCGCTTAATGCGCGCCATAGCCATCCACAGAGACCAAAATGCTGGAAAAATCGTATCAGCCCTCGGAAGTCGAGGGCCGAATTTATGCCGCTTGGGAGAAGGCCAACGCCTTCGCCGCCGGCCGCCCGGATTTGTCTCCGGCCCAGCGCGCAAACGCAAAACCCTATTGCATCGTCATCCCGCCGCCCAATGTGACGGGTTCGCTGCATCTCGGCCATGCGCTGGTCAACACCATCCAGGACATTCTGATCCGTTTTGAGCGGATGCGCGGGCGCGACGTGCTGTGGCAGCCGGGCACGGACCATGCGGGCATCGCGACGCAGATGGTGGTGGAACGGCGGCTGGCCGCCGACGGCAAGCCGGATCGCCGCACCATGGGGCGCGAGGCGTTCCTGAAAGAGGTCTGGGCCTGGAAGGACGAGTCGGGCGGCACCATCATCAAGCAGCTGAAGCGGCTCGGCGCGTCCTGCGACTGGAGCCGCGAGCGCTTCACGATGGGCAAACGCGGCGATGCCGACGATCAGATGATGATGGCCGTCACCAAGGCTTTCGTTGACCTTTATAACGCAAAAGACCCCAGGACTGGCGAACGCCTAGGCCTGATCTACAAAGACAAGCGGCTGGTCAACTGGGACCCCAAGCTGCTGACGGCGATCTCCGACCTGGAAGTGGTGCCGGTGGAAGTTCGTGGCACGTTCAAGTGGGCCGACACCGACATCGACAAGGAGGGCGCGCCGGTCCCGTTCGATGCGGGCAAGCTCGGCAAAGTTCTCGCCAAGGAGCCCGGCGGGCATATGTATTATTTCCGCTATCCGCTGAAGGGGATGGCGTTCGACAAGAAGAACAAGGCGAGTTTCATCGTCGTCGGCACGACGCGGCCCGAGACCATGCTGGGCGATACGGCCGTTGCGGTCAATCCGGACGATCCGAGGACGAAGCACCTGATCGGCAAGCACGTGGTGCTGCCGCTGGTCGGGCGCGAGATACCGATTGTCGGCGACGCGTATGCCGATCCCGAGAAGGGGACGGGCGCGGTGAAGATCACGCCGGCGCATGACTTCAACGACTTCGAGGTCGGCAAGCGGCACGGGCTGGACCAGATCAACATTTTCGACGCCACGGCCAAGCTGGTCGATACGGTGCCCGCGCCCTATCGCGGCATGGACCGGTTTGCCGCACGGCTAAAGGTTGTCGCCGACATCGAGGCGCTGGGCCTGCTGGAAAAGATCGAGCCGTCGACGCAGCAGGTCCCGCACGGCGACCGCTCGGGCGTGCCGGTCGAGCCTTGGCTGACCGACCAGTGGTACGTGAAGGCCGATGTGCTCGCCAAGCCTGTCATCGAGGCTGTCGAGAAGGGCACGACCAAGTTCGTTCCGGCGAATTGGGACAAGACCTATTTCGAGTGGATGCGGAATATTCAGCCGTGGTGCGTCTCGCGCCAGCTGTGGTGGGGGCATCAGATTCCGGCTTGGTATGGAGTGAGGAAAAAAGGCTCCTCGCTGATGGGGGCCGAGCTTCATGTAGAACCTGACGCTGGCCGCTTAGTTGGCAGCACTGAAACTACAGAAGCTTTCGTTGCTCTAAGCGAAGCGGAGGCGCTTGAGCAGGCCCGAAAGTACTATGGTTGCCCAGTCAGAGTAATTCCGTCAGTCGACGACTTGTTGGTGCAGCGTGACGCTGAGACAACGGCTCATATCTGGCGCGACCCCGACGTCCTCGACACCTGGTTCTCCTCCGCCCTCTGGCCGTTCTCCACGCTCGGCTGGCCGGAGAAGACGCCCGAGCTGAAGCGCTATTACCCGACCGCCGTCCTCGTCACCGGCTTCGACATCATCTTCTTCTGGGTCGCGCGCATGATGATGATGGGCAACCATTTCATGGGCGACGTTCCGTTCAAGGACGTTTTCATCCATGGCCTCGTGCGCGACGAGAAGGGCCAGAAGATGTCGAAGTCGAAAGGCAACGCGATTGATCCGCTGGAGCTTATCGACACCTACGGCGCCGACGCTTTGCGCTTCACCATCTGCGCACTGACCGGTCCCGGCCGCGACGTTAAACTCAGTGCGGCGCGTGTACAGGACTAC
>JANYHF010000050.1 GCA_025359185.1 Hyphomicrobiaceae bacterium
GATTGATACGGATTGGGCATCGATGGCCGCGGCAGGCGTCGTGGGTGCCTTTCCGATTGTCGTGTTTGCCCTATTTGTCCAACGGCATCTCGTTCGTGGCCTGACGCTCGGTGCGGTGAAGTAGAAAGCGGCGAGGCTGGAGGGTAGATCTTCGTCATGGGCTTCAACGCCCCAGGATCTGGCTGAGGAACAGTTTCGTCCGCTCCGACTTCGGATTGGCGAAGAACTCCTTGGGTGGTGCCTGTTCGACGATCTCGCCCTTATCCATGAAGACGATGCGGTCGGCGATCTCGCGCGCAAACCCCATTTCATGCGTCACCACCAGCATGGTCATGCCCTCGCGGGCAAGGCCGGCCATCACTTCCAACACTTCCTTGATCATCTCGGGATCGAGGGCCGATGTCGGCTCGTCGAACAACATGATTTTGGGATTCATGCAAAGCGACCTTGCAATAGCGACGCGCTGTTGCTGCCCCCCGGACAACTGGCCCGGGAATTTGCCGGCCTGCTCGGCGATTTGCACCCGCTCCAGATAGCGCATAGCCAGCGCCTCGGCTTCTTTGCGTGGCATCTTGCGCACCCAGACCGGCGCCAGAGTCAGGTTCTGCAGGATGGTGAGATGCGGGAACAGGTTGAATTGCTGGAACACCATGCCGACCTCTCTCCGGATATGCTCGATGTTTTTCACGTTTTCATCCAGGGTGACGCCGTCGACGACGATAGTGCCTTCCTGGTAGTCTTCGAGCTTGTTGATGCAGCGGATCAGCGTCGACTTGCCCGAGCCCGACGGCCCGCAAATGACGATCCGCTCCTTGCGGGCGATGGCAAGATTGACGTCTTTCAGGGCCTGGAATCGGCCATACCATTTGCCGAGATGCTCGATGCGGATGATCGGCCCACTCGCAGCTTCGGCGGGGGTGTGTTCTGCGGCGCTCATCGCTGGTCTCCTTGGCGGGCTAGCCTCTCGACATAGCGGCTGTAGCGCGCCAGCGAGAAGCAGGACACGAAATAGATCAGCGCCACGAACAACAGGCCCTCGACATAGAACGGCCGCCAGGCCGGATCGTTGGCCGCCAAGCGGGCCGAGCCGAACAGATCGAAGAGGCCGATGATGATGACGAGGCTGGTATCCTTGAAGGTGGCGATGAAGGAGTTGACCATTGGCGGAATAACGAGGCTGAGCGCCTGCGGCAGTACGACGAAGCCGGTCTTCTGCCAGTAGCCGAGGCCAAGGCTATCGGCAGCCTCGATCTGCCCCTTGGGCAACGCCTGCAGGCCGCCGCGGATGACCTCGGCGACATAGGCGCCGGTAAACAGGATGATACCGGCCTGCGCCCGCAGCAGCTTGTTGATGTCCACGCCAGCGGGCAAGAACAAAGGGATCATCAGGCTCGCCATGAACAGCACGCTGATGAGCGGCACGCCTCGCACCAGTTCGATGAAACCGGTGCAGATCATTCGGATCACCGGCAGATCGCTGCGCCGGCCAAGCGCGAGGGCGATAGCGAGCGGGAACGAGAAGGCTATGGCGTTGACGGACAGGATGAGTGTCAGCGGCAGCCCGCCCCACTTGTCGGTGTCCTCAAAGGCAAGGCCGAAAATGCCGCCCCACATCAGGATGCCCATCGCCAGATAGCCAAGCAGCCAGGCAAGCCCGAGCCACGGACGCCAGAATGCGCGGTTCATGCTGGCGGCAAGCAGAGCGATCAACACCACCGTCATCAGCAGCGGGCGCCATTGCTCCTTGAACGGATAGAGGCCGAACAGGATCAGGCGGTATTTCTCGGCTATGAAGATCCAGCAGGCGCCGGTGCCTTGCACGGCCTTGCAGCGCTCGAGGCCGCCAGTCCAGACGGCATTGAGGATGCCCCAGCGGACCAAGGGCGGGACGACGAGTACGATGAGGCCGAAACTGATCAGCGTCAGGACGGAATTGAGCGGGCTCGAGAACAGATTCTCGCGCAGCCAGCCGATGACATCGCGCGGCGCTCCGGCTGGGGCGGCCATCGTGGCAGGGCCGGTCATCTCGATCGCCATCAGCGCTCCACCACTTTGATCGAGCGGTTGTACCAGTTCATCAGCGCCGAGGTGGCAAGGCTGGTCGCGAGATAGACCAACATAATGATCGAAATGCATTCCACGGCCTGGCCGGTCTGGTTCAACGTCGTGTTGGAAATACTCACGAGATCGGGATAGCCTACCGCCACCGACAGCGACGAGTTCTTGGTGAGGTTGAGATATTGATTGGTCGTCGGAGGAAGAATGACGCGCAATGCCTGTGGCAGGATGATCTGGCGCAGGATCACCCCCTCGCTGAGGCCCAGCGTGCGCCCCGCCTCGATCTGTCCGCGCGACACCGCCAGGATGCCTGCGCGGGTATTCTCGGCGATGTAGGCGGAGGTGTAGACCGATAAGGCGCCGAACACGGCGAAGAATTCCGGCGAGATGCTGGTTCCGCCTTCGAAGTTGAAACCCTTAAGCGCAGGCACGCTGAAGGCCGTGGGCGCGCCGCCGACGAGCCAGGCGATCAGCGGCACACCGATCACCAGCAAGATGGCAACCAGACCGGTTGGCAAGATTTCGCCCGTTCGGTCCTGCCGAAGGCGCGCGACGCGGGTGGCGGCAACGGCAAGGACAACACCGGCGATCAGGCCATACAGCGCCGCCGTCCAGCCTGTGGCCGGTTCCGGCACCGGGTAGAAAAACCCGCGCTGCGAAAGATAAATCCCCGGCACCGGCGACAACGCCTGCCTCAGGGGCGGCAGCAGATTGGTGATCGCTGTGTACCAGAGGAAGATATGCAGCAGCACCGGGATGTTGCGCAGGAAATGCACATAGCCCCCGGCAAGCTGTCTCACCAGCCAATTGCGCGTCAGGCTGAGAATGCCGATGCCAACACCGAGGATAGTCGCCAATATGATGCCGAGGATTGACACCTTGAGCGTGTTGAGGAACCCGACCAGCATGGCCCGGCCATAGGTCGAGGCGGCCGAATAAGGGATCAGGCTTTCGCTGATTTCGAACCGCGCCTCGCGATCGAGAAAATCAAAACCCGTCGCGATCTTGCGATTAGCGAGATTGACGATGGTGTTGTGGGCAAGATAGGTGCCGAGCATCAGGATCAGGCTGACAGCGAGTGCCTCCCACAGCATGCCCTTCAGGTTGCGGTCTTTGATCAGTATGGCGCCGGTGAGAGCGGCTGCAGCAAACAAGCCGAACAGGACCTGCATCGGCTGGTAGCCGGCAAAATAGCCAGTTGTCAGCGGCAGCACGAAGGTGGCAATCCTAAAGGCGAGCGACGCCAAAGCACTGGCCCGAAGCCCCCGATTTGGCGGCCCTGATGACGGATGTGCGCTTGGGGAGATGGAAACCATCAGGGTACCACGCAAGACGAGGGCGAGGCGGCGGCAGGCGCAACCTCGCCCACAGTGGTTCTAGCGTAGCGGCGGTGAATACATCAGGCCGCCCTGGCTCCAGAGGGCATTGATGCCGCGCTCGAGACCGAGCGGTTTGATGTTGCGGTCGTAGATCTCGCTGTAATTGCCGGCGGCCTTGATGGCCCTGACGGCCCACGCCTCGTCGACGCCGAGCGCCTCGCCATTGCCGGAGGTCTTGCCCTCAGCATTGGGAGTGCCAAGCAGGCCCTGCACGGCCGGGTCCTTGGACGTCTTGGCCAGGTCCTCGACATTGGCCTGGGTGATGCCCGACTCCTCGGCCTGAATCAGCGCGTACACCGAGTATTTGACAATGTCCGTCCACTGCTCGTCACCCTGGCGCACGGCCGGCCCGAGCGGCTCCTTGGAGATAATCTCGGGCAGGACCATGTAGTCAGCACCACCGTTCGGAGCATCGTTTTTCAGGGTCGAGGCAAGTCCCGAACGGTCGGTCGTGTAAACGTCGCAGCGGCCCGCGAAGAAGGCGCCGAGCACTTCCTGCTGCTGCTCGATAACGACCGGCTTGAACTGCATGCTGTTGGCGCGGAAATAGTCAGCGAGGTTCAACTCGGTGGTGGTGCCGGTCTGTACGCAGATGGTAGCGCCGTTCAGCTCCTTGGCGCTCTTCACGTTCAGCTTCTTAGGCACCATGAAGCCCTGGCCGTCATAGAAAGTGACGTTGGTGAAGTTGAGGCCGAGCTTGGTGTCACGCTGCAGTGTCCAGGTCGAATTGCGCGAGAGCACGTCGATCTCGCCATTCTGAAGCGCCGTGAAGCGTTGCTGGGCCGACAGCGGGACGAACTTCACCTTGTTGGCGTCGCCAAGGGCAACCGCGGCGATGGCGCGGCAGACATCAGCATCGAGGCCAGTCCACTTGCCGGTGCTATCGGCGATCGAGAAGCCGCCGAGGCCGGTATTGACGCCGCATTTGAGCACATCGGCTTTTTTCACGGCGTCGAGCGTCGGTCCGGCGTAGGCCGCACTCACGCTGCCGACGACGGCAAGCGCTGCTACGGCCCAAATTGCTCCGCTTCGAAACATGACAAATCTCCTGAGACGGCACACTGCCAAGGGAATAGTTTGTATCGTTCGATCCTGCGCACGACCGCAGCAGGATGGCAAAGCCGAAATCTGCTGGCAATGACTTTCGTTGCAAACACAGCCGCCATTGACCTCAACCAGTACATCAAAGACCCAGCCAAGACGAACCCTAACTACACCGCAGCGGACAACCGCCTGTCCGTCGATGCGGTCATCCATCGTTACCGCACGGGCATGCCGTCCATGATAGGGGTCGGGATGGCTTTCGCCACCCCGCCCCCCGAACCGTGCGGGCGGTTTTCCCGCACACGGCTCTCCAGTTGGTGGTTTCCTCATCGGGACTGTCTCGCTGATTGCCAGGCTGTGTGTAGCGTGAACAGTCCGGCCTTCGCGAAGACGGCATTTGGCCAGGTCTTGTAGATGTTCTCGCTGAACTCGAAGTGCGTCCGCTTGTTCTGCTTCGCCAGGAGCGAGCGCAGTCTTCGCCGGATGATCCTTTTATAGGGGCAATCGCGTGAGCGCTATTTGCCGTGTCGGGGCGACTTGCGGTCGCCTTCCATCCGTACGCACCGTTGCTTGCGAGCGACGGCCCATCGCCCCCGCATCGATAGTGCTGCGCAAGGGCGGGAAGACGTGGGATGCGGGTTGCGATGTAGGGGAGACCAGCGGTCGCCCGTCTAACAACAGCGTAAGCGGCTCGAGGGCGACGACCCATCGCCCGTACATCGAAAAGGCTATCGCCGCCCCCTCCGGCCCGCCTTGCTCCCCGCCGAACCCGGCTTCACAAATTGCCCGGACTTCTCTTTCCCGCCCTTCGGCCAGAACGTTTCCGCCTCTTGCACTTTGCTCCCTTTCGCAGCCTTCACCGCCCGCGCCACCGCCGTGTCCACATCGCCTTGCCGCGCCATCGGGTCGTCCATCACGGCCAGCTCCACTTCGCGCAGGCGCTTGACCTCGTCGCGCAGCCGTGCAGCTTCCTCGAACTCCAGGTCCGCCGCCGCGTCCTTCATGCGCTTTTCCATATCGGCGATGACGGTCTGCAGGTTGTGCCCGACCAGCGCCTCACCCTTCTTGTACCCCACGCCTGCGTCCACCGTGACGTGATCGCGCTCGTACATCGAGCCCATCACGTTGGAGATGTCGCGCTTGATGCTTTCGGGCGTGATGCCGTTGGCGGTGTTGTAGGCGACCTGCTTTTCGCGCCGCCGGGATGTTTCCGCGATGGCGCGCTCCATCGAGCCGGTAGTACGATCCGCATAGAGAATGACTTTGCCGTCCACGTTGCGTGCGGCCCGGCCGATCGTCTGCACAAGCGACGTTTCGGAGCGGAGGAACCCCTCCTTGTCCGCGTCAAGGATGGCGACCAAGGCGCATTCGGGAATGTCTAACCCCTCACGCAAAAGATTGATCCCGATCAGCACATCGAACGCACCCAAGCGCAAATCACGGATGATCTCGATACGCTCCAGTGTTTCGATATCCGAATGCATGTAGCGCACCCGAATACCCTGCTCGTGCATGTATTCCGTCAAATCCTCGGCCATGCGCTTGGTCAGCACTGTGACCAGGGTGCGATAGCCCGCCAACGCAACGCGGCGGATTTCATCAACCACATCATCGACTTGTGTGCGGGCGGGGCGGATCTCCACAGGCGGATCGATCAAGCCTGTGGGCCGGATCACTTGCTCCACGAACACGCCGCCGGTCTGATTCAGTTCGTGTGCGCCCGGCGTCGCCGACACATACATGGTCTGCGGGCGCATCAGATCCCACTCTTCGAAGCGCAGCGGCCGGTTGTCCACCGCCGAAGGCAAGCGAAAGCCGAACTCGGCCAAGGTCGCCTTGCGGTTGTAGTCGCCCTTGAACATGGCGCCGAGCTGGCCAATGGTGACGTGGCTCTCGTCGATGAACACCAGCGCGTTGTCGGGGAGGTACTCGAACAAAGTCGGCGGCGGTTCGCCGGGCGCGCGCCCCGTCAAATAGCGAGAGTAGTTCTCGATCCCCGCGCAGGCGCCCGTCGCCATGATCATCTCGATGTCGAAGGTGGTGCGCTGCTCCAAGCGCTGCGCCTCCAGCAGTCTGCCTGCGGAGTTGAATTCCGCCAGCCGCACCTGCAGATCATGTTGTATGCGCCGCACCGCCTGCTCTAGCGTCGGCTTCGGCGTGACATAATGCGAATTGGCGTAGATTTTGATCGTTGGCAGCTCGGCAGTTTTTTGCCCCGTGAGCGGATCGAATTCCCAAATGCTCTCAATCTCGTCGCCGAACAGCGAAATCCGCCAGGCCCGGTCCTCGAAATGCGACGGGAACAGTTCTACGGTGTCGCCCCGCACGCGGAAAGTTCCGCGTACAAAGTTCATCTCGTTACGCTTGTACTGCAATGCGACGAGGTCCGCCAAAAGTTGCCGCTGCGAAATCCGTTCGCCGGTCTTCAGGCCAAACGTCATCGCCGAATAGGTCTCGACGTCGCCGATGCCGTAGATACAGGACACCGACGCCACCACGATCACGTCATCGCGCTCCAGCAGCGCACGAGTTGCAGAGTGCCGCATACGGTCGATCTGCTCGTTGATCGAGGACTCTTTCTCAATAAAAGTGTCCGTGCGCGGCACGTAGGCTTCCGGCTGGTAATAGTCGTAGTAGGAAACGAAATATTCGACGGCGTTGTCGGGGAAAAAGCTCTTGAACTCGCCGTAGAGCTGCGCGGCCAGCGTCTTGTTGGGCGCCAGGATCAGCGCCGGCCGGTTGGTGGCCTCTATCACCTTGGCGGCGGTGAAGGTTTTGCCCGAGCCCGTCACACCCAGCAGCACCTGATCGCGCTCATTGGCCCGGATGCCCGCTACCAGTTCCGCAATGGCCGTCGATTGATCGCCCTTGGGCTCATAGGGCGAGACCACGCGCAGCGGAATGCCGCCCATGGATTTGTCCGGGCGCGGCGGGCGATGTGGCACGAAATCGGGCCCCACCATCGGCTGAATGGGCCGCAAGAATTCCAGCCCCGGCCGTGGATTGCCATCTGGCACCGGAGCCTCGCCTAGCGCCTGCCCCAGCAATGCGGGCAGCAGTTTCTTGGCCCGGCGCGGCCCGACCGCAGGTTCCGGCGTATCCAGCGCCCCCGTCAACAGGCGCTGCTCGTTGTCAGCAAGCCCCGGCGTGTTGGCAACAGTTTCCACCGGCGGCTGCACCGGCTTGCCCGATTTCGGCTTGCCGCGCGCGCGCTTGGGCGCGCCGGTTTTGGCGGGCGCGAAGCCGCCGTCTTGGCGTGAATGTCCCATGGCGCCAACATACCGGGCGTTGCGCTCGGCGACAAACAGAAAGGGGTCAGAACCCTTCAGCGAAGGGGTCTGACCCCTAGACGACCCCCACGCGGTGGGTCGAGGAAGCCAAAGGGGAGGCTACTCCCCGGCCGCCTCGACGCGCTTCGGGTGCGACTCTGAATATTTTATGACGTATGCACTATACCCAAGTTCGTCCTGGGTGTGGTATGCTTTAGCCAACGAACCACTGGGGCATCATGCGAGAGATTCCTCACCTCTTACCACTTGAGCGACGAGTTCTTCTCGGCATCCCTCAACTGTTTCCGGACGGCGATTCCGACGATCTTCAGGTCGGCGCGAGCAGGGAACACATCAGCTGCACGATCAATGGCTTGATAGGGATGAAGCTGGTCAGCGCTTCGGACCATCAAGGCGTCAATCCTCTTGCGCCGTACTACTGTAATGTGGAGCTGACACCCGAGGGAACGCAACTTGTTCGATACATGGCGCGTCCGGTGGTCGTACGATTTTTGCAGAGCGAGTGGCGGTGGGTGCTGACCACGGCAATGTCGTTGGTGGCCTTGGTGGTGTCAGTGTGGACGGCCCTGCACTGATGACCGCCAAACTCGACAACCGCCACCCGCTGTCACACTCCACCCACGCGAGGGCGGAAGACGGTATGGCTGTGTGCCGGGTCGCCGGGTACGTTGGTCTCAGCTCGCGCGATCGTTTGGCGGGCGCGAAGCCGCCGTCTTGGCGTGAGTGTCCCATGGGGCTATATGGGGCGGTTCAGCGGAGAGGACAAACCATGTTGCGCGAGGGCGACCCACGAGTCGCCCTCGGATTCTCGGGCCTCGGTTCATTGCGTCCCTTGTAGAGGGCGACCCGTGGGTCGCCCTCGCGCCTCAATGACCGCTCGACGCGATGTAACTCGGATTCTCGGCATCCTCCGCCCAGCGTCGCGGGTTGGCGAGAATATACTCCTCGATCCTGTACCAATCCTCCTGATCGCGAATGACGTGTTCGTAGTAGTTCCGTTGCCAGACGACCGCATCAGGCTCTGAAATCTCACGCCGGTATCGCTTCGTAACAGCAGCCTTGTAGCCGCTGACAAGCGCGCCAATCGATCCTCGCCCCGGACCTCGAGGCGTAGGGGCGACCCGTGGGTCGCCCTCGAGGGCCTGGGCGTGAGTGACGATAGAAACGATCGCATGCAGATGGTTCGGCATCAAGCAGAACTTGCCCAGTTCAATCTCGCGACGATGAACCGGTCCCGCGAGCCATTCCTCTAAAGCGATCTCGCCCATGCTGCTCGCTTGAAGCTTTTCACTGACGATTGCGCCAAACAGGCATCGCCGATGTTCTGTGACGAGCGTAAGAAAGTATGCCCCGCTGCTCGCATAGTTGAAGCCGCGAAGGCGAATGGATCGGCGGCGGGGAGGGTCTTGATCGTCGGTCATGGCAAGAGATTAGGACGCAGCACCCGCTGCGTACAGAGCGTGTTGCGCGAGGGCGACCCACGGGTCGCTCCTACGTTGCGATGACCCGGGGAGGGAACCCGCAACTCAACTCAGACATTCGCCATTTGTGATGCGAGACTGCCATACGGTTGGAGTAATACCCCTTCAGCGAACGGGTCTGCCCCAGCACGGAGCCAGCCATGCCGACCGACGCCCCCAAAGTCGAGCGCCAACCGGCGGTCAACGGCCTGCTCTTGATTTCACTTGCCACCATGGTGTGGGCCTCAGGCGGGCTGTTTACGCGGCTGTTGCCGTTCGACCTCTGGACCATCGTGTTCTGGCGCGGCGTGTTCGCCACGGTCTTCATCGGCGTCTACGTGCTCTATCGTTTTGGCCGCGACACGCCCGTCATCATCTGGCGGGCCGGTTTCGATGGCGTCATCGTCACGCTTTGCTCGGCAGCGACGGTCGTCCTGTTCCCGGCCGCCTTCCAGCACACCACCGTCGCCAACGCTTTCACGATCCTCGCGGCCCTGCCCTTCGTCACCTCGCTCATCGCCTGGGTCTGGATGGGCGAACGTCCCTCCGGTCTGACCCTGACGGCGGCTGCCGTGGCGACGATCGGTATCGTCATCATGGTAGGTCCGTCCGGTGGACCGGGCCTCGGCGACCTCTACGCCATCGCCGGCACGCTGACGAACGCGCTGATGATCGTCGCTATACGCCGTAATCCGCAAGTCGCCATGCTGCCGATGGCCTGGGCGGCGATCATTCTCAGCGTCGTAGTCGCTTATCCGCTCGCGACCCAGCTTTGGGATCTTGGCCCTCGCGACTACTTGGTCGCCGCCGGTTTCGGCCTTGGCCCGATGACGCTGGGCATGATGCTCTATGTCATAGGCTCAGCGAGCGTGCCAGCAGCGCTGTCGGCGCTGGTGACGACTGCGGAGGCGCCGATCGGCGCTCTCTGGGCTTGGCTCGGAGTCGGCGAGACTCCAGCAACGGCGACGCTGAACGGCGGAGCGATTGTTCTTTGCAGCGTCGTCATCCGGCTGCTGGCGCAATGGTGTCTGACACCTTCAGCGAAGGGGAGCGAGGGGGTCTGACCCCTAACAACCAGCACCTCTTTCGGGCAGCTGCGTAAGCTACGCAGTTTCGTCAAATTACACCGGCGACACAAACGCCAACCGGCAGGAACGGCGGCTTGCGGGCCGTTCCTGCCGGGGCGCTCACGAGGTCCGGGGAGGGTCCTCGTTGATCATCTGATCAAAGTTCAGCCCTTGGGCAGAAGCACGTGGTCGATGACGTGAATGACGCCGTTCGACTGGAATACGTTGGCAATGGTGATGTGCGACTTGCCACCCTTCTCATCGATGACGTCCCAGCCGTCCTTGCCGTCGGACTGAATGGTGATCATGCCACCGGCGACGGTCTTCAGTTCGACCTTGCCGCCCATCTCCTTGGCCTTGGCAGCCAGATCTTCGGCCGACAACTTACCAGCGACAACGTGATAGGTGAGGATGCCAGCGAGCATCGCCTTGTTCTCGGGCTTCAACAGCGTCTCGACCGTGCCCTTAGGCAGCGCGTCGAAGCCAGCGTTCACCGGCGCGAACACTGTAAACGGCCCGGCGCTCATCAACGTGTCGACGAGGCCAGCGGCCTTGACTGCGGCAACCAGCGTCGTGTGGTCCTTGGAATTGACCGCGTTCTCGACGATGTTCTTGTTGGCGAACATGGCTGCGCCGCCAACCATCGGATCATCAGCGAGCGCTGGTGTGAAAGCGCCGGCCGAGAAAGCAATGGCGCTGGCGAGCAGGGCGATCTTGGAAGCAGAAAAGAGTGAGCGCATGAATAGATCCTCCAGGGGTTCAGTGCTCCATAGTGGAGCTATTAGAGGAACGGGCGGGGAGGGAAACTGGATCGGAGCGGTGAGATCACAATAAAATCAGAATGCGTGAGTGATCCAATTGGGAAACCACGGTGTTGTGCGGCCGGATAGCACCGTTGAACGCGGCTTGAAAGTATGATCATGTCCGCCGCGCTACGATGGGGCGTCGCCAAGTGGTAAGGCAACGGATTTTGATTCCGTCATTCGGAGGTTCGAACCCTCCCGCCCCAGCCAATCAAATCAATGACTTAGGCGTTGACGGCGTGGAACAAACCGTGACGTTTGCGTGAGTTTTGCGGGAGTTCTCCCGCAAGGCCCCCTTCAGGACCACAAGTTCCGGCCTCGTTCCGTTCCGCTCGCACACCAGATCCGCCGCCTCGACAAGCCGGCTGAGTTCTGCCGCCGAATAGTGCGTCGTGATGCGTCCAGAACGATGTCCGAGCAGATCCTGACGGTCCTCAAACCCAACCCCTGCCGCCCGCAAGCGCCGACCGAAGGTGTGCTTGAGGTCATGCACGCGGACCATCTCCAAGCCCGCCGCCTTGCGCGCCGTCTTCCAAGCGGAATTGAGCATATAGGCGACGGGATGACCCTTGCAGACAAAGACGTGGGTTGGATGACGTCCCCGGAATTGGTCGACGACGGAGCGAGCGACCCGGTTGAGCACCACAAGCCGCTCCTCGCCGTTCTTCACCCGGCTTCCCGGAACGACAAAAACCGCGGTCTGCAATTCCGGAACGTCGAGTTCCCAATCCCACCGCAGTCCACAGATTTCCGCATCGCGGCAGCCCGTGTTGACGGCGAAGAGAGCCATCCCCTGCAAGTACGATGGCAAGAGGCGGAACAGTCGCGTTTGCTCATCCCAGTTCAAGGGATAGGGCTTGCGCTTGGAGGTGTTCGGCAGGAGTTTGATCTTCGGTGGCGCATGCAGCCACGTCAGCCCATGCTCGTCGACCCACTCGCCGGCCGCCAGGTTCAATATACGCCGCACCAGTTGCAGCCCGTGGTTGATGGTGCCGGTCGCCACATTGTCGCGACGCCGGCCCGCCAGCCAGGACTGCATGCTGCCCATATGTATTCGATCCAGCGCCACCGAACCGATGACTGGAACCAAGCCCTTAAGCCGGCTGACATCGTCGCGGAGGGTGCGCTTGTGCTGGTTTTCAAGCACGTACTTCGCCGCAGCCTCCTCGAAGGTTCGAGAAGGCCTGACGCCGTAGACCTGGGCTTGCCGTGCCTGTTCCATTACTCGCGCGAGGTACCGTTCCGCTTCCGCAATTTCAGCTGATCCAGTGCTTTGGCAAATGCGCCGTCCGCCGATGCGCTTGTCGATGTGCCAGACGCCGGCCCGTTGGATGAGGCCGGAAAGTTGTTTGCGTCCCATGATTGAACTCCTTTCGGACCGGGACGCCCGTTGCGGGCAATATAGTCGTCGACCCAGGCGTCGAGTTCAAGCCTGTCGAAGCCGATGCCCTGGCGGCCGATCGGCACCGTCGTCACGTGGGGGCGGACCTCGGCGTTGAAGCGGTTGCGGTCCATGCCGAGATAGCGCGGGGCGTCACGGAAGCGGATCAGCCGGGGGAGCATTGGCGGGCTCCTGAGCCAGTTGATCTGCGCCGCAGATGCCCTCTATGTGGCTTGGCCCTGACCGATAGCGCAAGCAACAGAGCAGGCCTCATGCTTCGGTGTGCCGAAACAGTTGGCGGCCCAGGCCTGTCACGCAGCCCCCTGCCAATCTCTGCGCGGTGCGGCTCAACAGCCAATTCTAGATTTTGCAGAACTTCCAACAGCAAACCGTACTCGGCGTCGCTGAGTTTCCTGGTTCGTTGGGTCATTGTAAGAATTCTCCGTTTTCCCGTAGCTCATACTCCGGCGCGAGGGTAACGGAGCAATGCTCGACTTGGGAATGGGGAATTGCGGGAAGTTGCAGGCAGTTCCAGGAACTTTGAAAAAACGGCAACGTCGCTCGTTGTCATCGCCTTGTTACCGGTCGCCGACCGACATGCGTAAGCGTGGTCTGGACGCACACTTTGCGGATTCTGCCGATTGCGGCCAGGCATTCTGGCTGAAGGCGGCCACGACAATGGCTGAAGGCGGTCAGCGCAATGGTGATGGCGGACAGCAACTCCCGTCGACGGCTGCATGGGCTCAGGTCGTGGGCTTTTCGTCAAGTCCGGAGCGTTTGGCAGCAGCCTTGCGCAGGCTGTCGCCCTTGAGCGTCAGGCGGTGGGCGTTGTGCACCAGCCGGTCCAGGATGGCATCGGCGACCGTCGGGTTGGCGATGGCTTCGTGCCAGTGTTCGACGGGAAGCTGGCTGGTCACGATGGTCGAGCCACGGCCGTGCCGGTCATCGACGATTTCCAACAGATCGCGACCCTGGTCGGGTGTCAGATTGGCGAGCCCCCAGTCATCGAGGATCAGCAGTTCGACACGGGCGATGGTCTTGAGCAGCCGGGCATGACGGCCGTCGCCGCGCGCCATGGCCAAAGCATCGAACATGCGCGGCACCCGCTGGTAGAGCACTGAGCGGTCGTCACGGCAG
>JANYHF010000063.1 GCA_025359185.1 Hyphomicrobiaceae bacterium
CTCCGCCGGCGTTGTGCACACAGTTCAATCGAAAACGGAGTGACGACGATGGCATCGCCTTCCACCGCATACAATCCGAACAATCAATCCTCCCCCGGCATCAAGGATCAGGTGTCTGAGCAATTCGACAAGCTTGCCGACAAAGCGTCACGCACGATGCATGATGCGGCGGGACAGGCCGAGCAGTTCGCCAGCCGTGCCGCTGAAGAAGCCCGCATCGTTGGCGGCAATGTGCAGGAGGTCGCCGGCAACATTCAGGGTGCCGTGTCGAAATCGGTCAAGGAACAGCCGATGGCGACATTGGCCATGGTCGCAGTCGTTGGGTTCGTCCTCGGCGCACTGTGGAAATCCTAAGCGGCGTCTGCGCAAATCTATCAGGAAGGGCATCAGATTATGTTCCGTGGGCTCATCAATGATGCCAAGTCGGCGGCAGGTTCGGTCGTGTCGAAATACGCGGTCCGCGCCTCGGTCGCCGTGCCCTTCCTGATCGCTTTTGCCTTCGCAACTGGGGGCGTCACGTTGTGGCTGATCGACCACTATGGGGCTCAAGAAGCTTATTTCATTGTGGCGGGAGGTTTCGTGACGCTCGGGCTGATCGCAGCCATCCTGATGCAGAGCAAAGAACAGGTGGAGGCCGTTGCGGACACCAAAGCCGCAGCCACTGATACTGCAAGTGTCGCTGCGGACTCCGTTGTTGCCGCCGCCGAGCAACTGCCATTGGCGATGCTCGGAACCTTGCTGACCAGTCAACTTGGCCCCGAATCGCTTATGAGCCTCGTCAAAGGCTTGGGCCGGAATGCTCCACTTGTGCTGTTGGTTGTCGCCCTTGGCGTCCTGTTGTGGCCCAATCTCATAGGGAATCAGGCAACTCCTCACACAGAATCGAAAGATGCTCCCGATCCAGTACGGCCTGCAGCCAACGGGGCCTATTACCCGAACGAGCTGCAGGACGCGGCCTGATCAGGCCATGTCAAGATTTTCCATCAGACCTGCCAAGGCGGTTGCCGCATCTGGCCTGACAACAGCAGCGAGCCAACTTGTTGTTGCAACGCTCGTCGTCGTCTTTCTTTACGCCGGGCGGGACATTTTCCAGCCCTTGGTGATCGCCGCTCTGCTGGCTTTCATCCTTGCTCCGATGATCAGCATATTGCGCCGTTGGCGGTTGCCGCGCATCCCCGCCGTCCTCCTCAGTGTCGTCATCGCCATCACAATCTTGGCGGGTCTGAGTGCAACGATTGTGATGCAGGTCTCACAGTTGGCAGAAGTTCTGCCCAAATATGAAATGAACCTGAGGGGCAAGATTCACGCGCTGAACGGTGGCGCATTGACCACCAGCGCCTTGGAAAAGGCCTCGGGCACACTGAAGGGGCTGCAGTCGGAGATCAATAAATCGACAGTGACCACGCCGGCCTCACCGGAGCCAAAGGCACTGCCGGTTGAGGTGCGCAACGTCGAGCCCACTGGCTTGCAGTCGATCTTTGATGTCGTCCGTACGCTGTTGACACCGGTCACCAGCGCCGCGCTGACCATCCTGTTTTTGATCTTCATTCTTCTCCAGCGTGAAGATATTCGCGACCGCTTCCTGAGGCTCGTCGGCACCGATGACCTGCAGCGGAACACGGCTCTCCTCGACGACGCGGCGACGCGGCTGAGCCGGTTCTTTCTGTTGCAGACCATCGTTAATGCCGGCTTCGGTCTGGTGATCGGCATCGGCCTCGCGGCGATCGGCATCCCCAATGCCGCGCTTTGGGGCATCATGGCCGCGCTCCTGCGCTATGTGCCCTTCATCGGCGCCATCGTGGCCGCGGTCTTGCCGGTGGCGCTTGCCGCAGCCGTTGATCCCGGCTGGACCCTGGTCATTGCCACGGCCGTGCTGTTCATCGTTTCTGAAACACTGGCGGGCAATGTCATTGAACCCTTGCTCTACGGTCAGCATACGGGGCTTTCACCGCTGGCGATTGTGATCGCGGCCATGTTCTGGGCCTTGCTGTGGGGGCCGGTTGGGTTGCTGCTCGCCACCCCCCTCACCGTGTGCCTGGTGGTGCTGGGCAGTCACATCGAGGCCTTCCGGTTTATCGCGGTATTGCTGGGGGACGAACCTGCCTTGGAGCAGGACGAGGGCTTCTATCAGCGGCTGTTGTCCGGCAATGCAACCGAGGCGGCCGACCAGGCCGAGAAGCAGCTCAAAGAGGTCTCGCTCTCGGTATATTATGACAGCGTGCCGATGCAGGCGCTTGCTTTGGCTCAAGCCGATGCTGCGGTGGGCAAGTTGACGGCCGACAAGCAACTGGCGATGCGCGACACTATTGCCGAGGTGGTGGATGCGCTGGCCGATTACGGCGATGGGGAGGCTGTCGTGGGTGACGGTTCTGGTCCCGTTCTCTGTATCGCCAGCCGCAGCCCGCTCGACGAAGCTGCCGCTCTCATGCTGGTCCATCTCCTGGAGAAGCATGGCCTCTCCGCTCGGTCTCAGGCCTTTGCTGACGTTGCGGTGGCCAAAGCCATCAAGATCGAGGCCGTCGACGCCCCCTTGGTGTGCCTGTCGTATTTCGGGGCCGGGGCGAACCCGGCGCATGTGCGCTATCTGATCCGGCGCTTGAAACGGCGGATGCCAATGACCAAGTTCCTGGCTGGCTATTGGTTGCTGGAAACAGATTCACAGAAAAGCGAAGACTGGAGAACCTCCGTTGGAGCCGATTTTGTAGCAACGTCTCTGGCTGAAGCCGTAGCGGTCTGCGTTCGTGAAGTAGGGGTGGTGCGTCCAGTGACGGAAGCTTCTCACATACCAACACCAGCCGATGCGCACACCATTGCCAATGGCAGCGCGGCAGGAACACAAACGCCCCAGCTCGCGGGCGTGGCGGGATGACCCGAATGATATCGCGTGCGCGCAGCTTGATACCCGATCTCAGCCCTCGGCCGTTTGACGACGACGCCGCGGACGAGCCGTTCGATCTGTCGCGCGACGCCCGCAATGTGGCACCCATTGTCTGGCTGATCGGCAAGGTGCAAAGCGGCAAGAGTTCGATTATTCGGGTCATGACGGATAGTTCGGCAGCAGAGATTGGCTCAGGCTTCAAGGCATGTACACGTACCGCGCGGGTCTTCGATTTTCCAGACGAGGTGCCGATCCTGCGTTTTCTGGATACGCGCGGGCTCGGCGAAGTCTCCTATGATCCCGCCGAGGATATGAACCTTGCCGAACGGCAGGCCCATCTGCTGCTGGTGACCATGCGAGCCATGGACCCGCGCCAGAACGATGTGATCGCGGTCGTCAACGCAGTGCGCCGCCGTCATCCAGATTGGCCGATTGTCGTTGCACAGACGACCTTGCATGAGGGCTATGCGCCGGGCGCCGGTCACGTCATCCCCTATCCGTTTTCTGCCGCCAAAAATGACGAGCCGCCTACGCCGGAATTACCCCAAGACCTGACTCGGAGCCTTGCTTTTCAACGGACCCTATTCAAGGATGTCCCGGGCCGGGGCCGTATCGTCTTCTGTCCGATTGACTTTACACTTCCTGAGGACGGATTGAGCCCGGCTGACTATGGCATGGACGCCTTGGCGGAGGCGCTTGTCAGCGTGGCTCCGCAGGCCATGACAGCCGCATTGTCGGCCATTCCCGTGCTGGTCAACGACAGATTTGCCCGCATCGCCGAGCCGATCGTGCTTGGTCACGCCATGGCCGCTGCTGGTAGCGATCTGGTGCCGGTTGCCGGGGCCGTCGCCGTCGGGGCGGTGCAAACCCAGCTTTTGCGGCGGCTCGGCCAGATTTATGGCGTCACCTGGGACCGGCGCACGATGGCTGAATTTGCAGCGGCCCTGGGCGGCGGCGTGGTGGCTAAAACGCTGACGGGCTTTGGCTTGCGGCAGCTCGCTAAGCTGATCCCTGTCTATGGTCAAACCGCCGCCGCTGCCGCCTCCGCCGTCATGAGTTTTGCCGTGACCTATGCCGTCGGCAAGGCGGCCATGTACTTCCTGCATCGCCGGCGGTTTGGCTTAACGGGTATGGAAGGCGTGGCGGCAACCTATCAGCAATCCCTGCGTGAGGCGCTGAGGCTGGCCAAGGAACGCAAGTTGCAGCCAAAGCCGGCGGAGCGGGCGTCATGACCAAAAAGGCACAGTCCCGGGGCATTCTGCGGATGCTTTCGCTGGTGGGCGGCCTCGCCCTGCCGACGCTGACGCTTATTCCGCTAGGCAGCTTTTGGCTATGGCAGCAGGGTCTTCTTCTCTATTGGGCCAGCGCGGCCACCATTCTGGTGCTGATTGCTTATGGGGTACAGCGTTGGGTGTTTCCGGAGAATACGGCACCCACGCTAGCAGAACCATCCGTAACCGACCCAACTGAGAGTGTGAGTGAAACGTGGACACCCGTCGAGGCCAAAGCCTGGGATGACGTTCTCGCCGTCATGCGCCGCACCGATCCGGCACGTATCGGCGGCCGCGAGGAGGCGTTGGCGTTGGCCTTCGAAACCATCGAAGTGGTCGCGCGCCGCATCCATCCCGAAGTCGCCGAACCCCTGTGGCAATTCACAGTACCCGAAGCTTTCGCCATGCTCGAACGTGTCAGTGCACGTCTTGGAACATTCACCCATGATCATGTACCGCTCAGCGACCGTCTGACTGTCGGACAGGCACTGGCGCTCTACCGGTGGCGCGGGACCATCGAAGGCATCGAGAAGGCCTATGACTTCTGGCGGCTGGTGCGGATGGCCAATCCGCTTGCCGCGGTCACAGGCGAACTGCGTGACCGGCTATCAAAACAGATGGTGCAATGGGGGCGTCAGCATCTCCAGCGGCAGTTGGCGGAGACTTATGTCAAGGAGGTCGGGCGGGCGGCGATCGATCTTTACGGTGGGCGCCTCAGTGTCGGCCGTGACGAGTTGCGGGCGCATGTCTCGGGTGCCTCCCGTGCTGACTTAGAAGCTGCCGGTTCGGTCGCGGAGCCTTTGCGGATCATGGTGGCAGGCCAAGTGAGCGCGGGCAAATCAAGTGTGATCAATGCTCTCGGTGGCGAGATCCGAGCCGCCGTGGACGTCTTGCCGACGACGTCGCGGTTCGTGCCTTATGCGCTGACCCGTTCGGGTCTTCCGGCGGCGTTACTGATCGACAGCCCCGGTCTTGAGCCGGACCTCGGACGCATCGATGACCTCGTGCAGCGCGCGATGGCGTGTGATCTTGTCCTATGGGTGGCCGTCGCCAACACTGCTGACCGGGCGCTCGATCTCCGGGCGATTAAAGCCTTCCGGACTAAATTCGCGGAAGAGCGGAACCGGCGGCCACCGCCTTTTCTACTTGTACTGACAAATATTGACCGTCTGCGGCCATTCCAGGACTGGTCGCCGCCCTATGATTTGGCGGACGCTACCAGTCCCAAAGCCCAATCGATTGCCGGCGCGATCGCCGCCGCCTCTGCTGACCTGGACGTCAGTTCCGGTGACATCGTTGCAGTTTGCCTCAATCCAGATACACCAGCCTACAACATCGATGAGCTCTGGCACCGGATTGCCGGCAGCCTCTCTGACGCCAAGAAGGCGCAACTCCTCCGTCAGATCCAGGACTTGAAATCCGATCGCACCTGGAGCCGCTTGTGGTCCCAGACAGTGAATGCCGGCCGCGTGTTGGGCCAGACATTGTACCGATAGCTCGAACTCAAGGGTTAAAGCGGACGCCGTCAGCTTTGCCGGGGACGCCTTACCTGTCTATACCGGCCAGCAGATTGATGTGATCGTGACGTCGCTGCCACATGGCGGGCTGACGAACGAGAAGCTGCCGAGACTATCGCAACTCCTGGGCACCCTCGCGACCCAAAGCAACTGAAACAGATTGTCATACCGGCGATCAAAAATGCGAACCCGTCGTCTCGAGCGCGGTGCAGCGCAGACCCGGGATCTTGTAGTTCGAACAGGTGCTTGATGCGCGAACAAGATCACGGAACCGCGCCGCACCATGAAGAATGCAGCAAGCGATGCGTCTTGGTAGTCAAGCAAGCCTGCGGCGTGCTAAGCGGCAAGCGCAAGGATTTCAAGGCAGAAAGATCGGACGGGGCATGGATTGGACAGCGGCCATGTCGGTCATTTCGGCCTCGTTTCTCGCCTCGTTTGTCGAGGTGGTCGAGGCCTTCACGATCGTGCTCGCTGTCGGGACCGTGCGCGGCTGGCGACCGGCGTTGCTTGGGACCGCGGCGGGGCTCGCCGTGCTGTTTGCCCTGGTGCTGCTGTTGGGGCCATTGTTCACGCTGATCCCGCTCAAGTCACTGCAGATCGTCATTGGTGTGCTGCTGCTGCTGTTCGGCATGCGCTGGCTGCGCAAAGCTATTTTGCGTTCAGCCGGCATTATTCCTTTGCATGATGAGGACCTGGCCTTCAGCAAGGAAACCGGCCAGCTGCAGGAGGATGCTAAGGCCCGCGCCGACCGCGCCGATTTCCTCGCCATGGCCACCGCCTTCAAGGCCGTCGTGCTGGAAGGCGTTGAGGTTGTGTTCATCGTGCTCGCGGTTGGCGGCGGACGTGGGCTGATCGTTGCGGCCAGCTTGGGCGCCTTGGTTGCCTGCGTGATCGTCGGCCTGATCGGCGCGCTGGTACACAAGCCCTTGTCGACGGTGCCCGAGAACACCCTGAAATTCGTCGTCGGCATCATGTTGTCGGCGTTCGGCACTTTTTGGGTGCTGGAAGGTCTCGGCGGATCTTGGCCCGGCGCCGACTTTGCCATCATCGTGCTGGCACTGGGTTTCGGTGTGGTTGGTTTTTTGGCCAACCGCTTGATCATCGGTAAAATGAGCAATACCAAGCGGGTGGCTTCATGACCTTTCTCAATGCGCTCGTGGCCGAACTGTTCGGCATGTTCATCGACGATGGTAGCCTGGCGATCGCAATCCTCGTCTGGGTCGGTGCCATCGCGGCGCTGCAAGCTTCTGGCCTCGCGCCGCTGGAGATGTCTGGGCCAATCCTGTTTCTTGGGCTGGGCGGCTTGCTCCTGGAGAACGTATTGCGCCGTGCTCGGAACCGTTAGAGCGGAGTGACTTTAGGCAGAAGTATAAACTGGTCGACAGGCAACACGGCACCACTGATTGATGACGCGTCTTGCCGTGCCAGCAACAGAATTGAAATCGCGCGCATCGCCTGAGGCGACTGCGAATGTGCCGGAGGCGTCGCCTGATCGTTACCGCTGCCACAGCGCCCTGTTCCCAAGAAACCGTTGCAGTGTGATAGAAAACGCCAGCAGCGGCAGCACCATCAGCACGATGGCCGCCGAGAGGTGGGAGAGTTCGTCCTCTTCGGCGATAATTTGGGCTTCGCGCATGGAAATCTGGCTCACCAGCCAGGGCGGCATGGTGATGGCTTTTCCGGGTGCGAGATGGGCGGCGAGGAAATACTCGTTGACGCTGAGCAGGAAGATCAGCAGGCCGACGGCCAGCGCGGGCTGCCGGATCATTGGCAGCAGTATGGTGAAGAGGATGCTGGGGTGGGAGGCGCCGTCGAGGTAGGCGGCCTCTTCGGCTTCGGTGGCGCGGGTTCCGAAGGCTGGCTGCAAAAGCCAAATGGCGGCGGGCAGGTTCGCGGCCGCATAGACCAGGATGAGCAGGAGTTGCGTATCGAGAAGGCCTGTCATCTCGGCCATCACATATAGGGGGGCAATCATCGTCACAGGCGGAAGGATGCGCGAGGCTATGAGGCCGAAGGCGATGAGGTGAGGCTCAAGCATTGGGCCCCGCGCCCAGCCGCGCATTGCGATGAAGAAGATGCTGGCCAGGGCGAATACTGCGAAGCACCAGGGCCAAGCGGCACGCTCAAAGAGGATGATGGCGCCAAGCGACAGGCCCAAGCCGAGGAGCGCCACAGCCGACCAGGGAATCGTCGGGCGTAGCCGGGTTAGACCATAGACGGCCATGGCGCCGAATGTCAGCGTCAGGAGCGTCGACGCCGAGGCGACGATGATCGAGTTCATGTAGCCGAGGCGCAGATTGTCCTGGTGATCGGTGAAGACGAACCGCCAGGAGGCCAGGGTCGGCTGGAAATCGACAAAAGGCAGGTAGCGCGGCCCCTTGGCGATGTCGTTGAAACCCTTGATCGACGTTATGCCGAACCAATAGATGGGGAACACGCAAACGCCGCTCCAGATGAGGAGGGCCGTGTAAGTCGCAATCCGGCCGGTCAGCGATTTGAGGCGCGAATGGGCCGGCTGGACCATCGAGACTACCGCATCCGGTTGCCGGTGCTGGCGTCGAACACATAGAGATGCTCTGTGGACGCTGCGACGCCAGCGGTCTCGCCGGGCTTGGCGACGAAGTCTTTAGCCGCCTTTACGGTCAGGAAGCTGCCGTTGGATTTCACCGTGACGAGGGTGTGGTCACCGATCAGCTCGGTGGTGTAGATTTCGCCTTTCAGGGCGGCATTGGCGGGCGCAGTGATCGAGCAATCCTCTGGGCGCACGCCGAGCACGGCGTCGGCGGCCGAGCCCGTAACGTGGGTGGCGAGCGATTCGCCCTGCATACGGAACGTTCCGTTGTCAAGCGCGCCCTTGACGATGTTCATGGGCGGCGAGCCGATGAACTGGGCGACGAACAGATTGGCCGGGTTGTTGTAAATGTTGGCGGGCGTGTCGAGCTGTTGCAGGATGCCCTTTTCGAGGATGGCGACGCGGTGCGCCAGCGTCATGGCTTCAACCTGATCATGCGTGACATAGATCGTGGTGATGCCGAAGGATTGCTGCATGTGCTTGAGTTCGGCCCGCATATGGCCGCGCAGCTTGGCGTCAAGGTTCGAGAGCGGTTCGTCCATCAGAAACACGGATGGGCGGCGGATGATGGCGCGGGCAAGCGCCACGCGCTGGCGCTGGCCGCCCGAGAGCTGGCGCGGATAGCGGTCCAGCAGCGTTTCGAGCTGCACCTGGGCCGCCGCATCGTGGATGGCAATATCTTGTTCGGCCTTCGGTACCTTGCGCACTTTCAGCGGGAAGCCGATGTTTTCGGCGACGGTCTTGTGCGGGTAGAGCGCGTAGGACTGGAACACCATCGAGATGTCGCGGTACTTTGGCAGCACGTCGGTGACGTCGCGGTCGCCGATGCGCACGCGGCCGGCGGAAGCGGCTTCGAGGCCGGAGAGAATGCGCAGCGCCGTCGTTTTGCCTGAGCCCGAGGCGCCGAGCAGCACCAGGAATTCGCCCGGCGCGACCTGGAGATTGAGTTCTTCCAGCACCCGGACGCTGCCAAAACTTTTTTGCACATGATCGAAGGATACGGGCACGCCCGGATTTGCAGCCACCGAAGTCTCCTAGACGTTACCCTTTGACCGCGCCGAGCAGCACGCCCTTGGCGATGAAGCGTTGCAGGAAGATCGCCATGATGATTACGGGAATGATCATGATGACGATGATGGCCGACATTTCCCACCAAAGCGTGCCGCGTTCGCCGGTATTCTTGGCCTGGATCATGATCGGCATGGTCTGCGCCCTGGCGGTCGAGAGGAAGACCGCGAACAGGTACTCGTTCCAGTTGAGGATCAGTGTCAGCAAGGTGGTGGCCGCAAGTCCCGGGCGGGTCAGCGGCAGCACGATATCCCAGAAAATGCCGAAGCGCGTCGCGCCATCGAGCTGCGCCGATTCCTCCAGCTCGATCGGCAGCCCCCGGAAGAAATCGTACATCAGCCAGACCACGATCGGCAGGTTGGCGACGGCATAGACGAGGATCAGCGCCAGATGCGTGTCGACCATGCCGACGGCCTGGAACATCATGTAAATGGGAATGACAACCACGATGGGCGGCAGGATGCGCTGCGAAATCATCCAGAACAGGATGTCGTTGTTACTGAGGCGGGCTTTGAAGGAGCGGCCGACTGACAGCGCGAGTAGGAAGAACAGGGCGAGCGCCACCGCCGCCGACAGGGCCCAGTGCACGCCAAGATATGTGGACGTCAAAATCGCCGCCAAAGCGAGCAGTACGAACAAGACGATGTTGCCGAAGCGCGGCGCATAGGACACGCGGGCGAGCGCATAGGCTGCCATGGTGCCGGTGATTATGCACAAGGCGGTAGAGAAAATGCTGACGACGAATGAATTCTCGTAAGCCAGCAGCACCTTGCAGATCGCTGACTGCATCGGATCGATTTTTATGAGAGGCGAGACCAAGAAGACTGCCGAATTATAGATGTAAAGCAACAGTTGACGGACGACCGCATAGGGGTCGCAGTAAGGGTCAGTCGCGAATTGGGCACGCCAGCCATCGAGTGTTGGCTGGAAATCGTAGAACGGGATGAAGTAGGGTCCTTCGTTGACGATCTTTGCATCTTTGAAGCTCGTGATGACCACCCAATAGAGCGGGAACAGCACGAAGGCCGACCAGAAGAGAAGGAGCGCATAGGCTAAAAGATTGCCGGCGAACGACATCTTGCCGGGTGCCGGTGGCTCAAACAGCCGCTCCATCAGGCTGCGGCTGGCTTTCTCGAATTTGTAGCTCGCGTTGCTCATGTTGCGTCTTACGTCTCTGCTTACGAATGGGCTTTGCGCATTTGACTGAGTACGACGTAGTTAAAGAACGACGAGCACACCACCACGGTCACGATCAGCAACAGATAAGCGACGGCGGCAGAATCTCCCATGTTGTTGGCGCGCCAGAGGAAGACCGAGTGCAGCGTCATCGATTCCGTAGCTATGCCTGGCCCGCCCGCCGTCATGATGTTCGGTAAATCGACGATCTTGAAGGCCTCGATCATCCGAATGAGGATCACGGTCGCAGCGACAGGTACGATCTGCGGCCACGTGATGTCGCGGAAGATCTGCACGCTGGACGCGCCGTCAACCTCCGCCGCTTCGACCTGGTCCTTGGACACGTTCTCAAGTGCCGCCAGCATGACGATAAAGATGAACGGAATCCACTGCCAGCTGTCGCCCAGAATGACAAACCAGCGCGCGGCCCAGGCGTCGGTTGACCAGGCCCAGTCGCGCAGGCCAATGAATTCCCAGAACGGCTTGAACGGGCCCTTTGTAATGTCCAGAATCATTTTGAAGGCGTAGCCGACGCCCAGCGGCGTAATCATCAATGGAATGAAGAAGATAACGCGGAAAAAGCTCTTGCCCCAGATCGGCTGTGAGCACAGGAAGGCGAGTCCGGTGCCAATCACAAACTGGATGGCGCAACCGGCAAAAACGTAGAACAGCGTGTTGAGCAGCGTGCCCCACTGGTTGCCCGACAGCAGCGTTGCCGCGAACAGCAGTCCAAGCCCTAGAGCTGCGGCGGCCGAGATGAGGCGGCCAACAAGGCCAATGGCGCTCGTCTTCGACAGCGATCGGAAGAACCACCACCCGACAGCGCCGATCAGGACAGCGCTGAAGGCGTAGCCGAAGAGCCCCATCCCGGTCAGGCGGCCAAGGAAATGGGCCTGCTCATTGCCGCTGAACTGAGCTTGAAAATTCGAGAACCAGACATTGCGGAACACGAGCCCGTTTGACGAAAACTTGACGCGGCTCAGAGCAAAGACGATCGAATAAAATGTCGGAAAAATCGCAAACACAAGAATGAGCGTGACGGCCGGAGCGATAAAGAACGTGCGCGAGTGGCGGTCGAGCCACTCACCCCAGCTCTCCCCCGGCAAAGAGCCAGCCGGGGATGACCCCGGCTGGCTTGCTGTATTGGACGCCATCGCCATTGGCTTACTTGGGCGCTCCGAGGGCAAGAGCCTGGGCTGCGATCTGCTTGTCGCGACCGAAGTCCTCAGTGACCTTCTCCCAGCCAGCCTCTATGTTCTTCAAGGCTTCATCGACCGTGATTTCGCCAGCGAGATAGCGGGCAAGTTCCGTATCGAGCACCACACCCGAATACTGCTGGGCGCCGGGAACCTTGAAGTCCGACGCCATGTTCGGGTTGTTCAGCGCCGAGTTGATGGCGCCGATGTAGCTCTGAGCCGCTTCCTTAGTGAAGCCGGCCTTCTCCCAAAGGACCGTATCCTTCAATTGAGACAGGCGATAAGGGTTAAAGCCGTCCCAGCCGATGGTCACGTCCACATTCGATTGCGCGGCCTGGTTCATGTACGACAGGAAGTCGTAGGCCGCCTGCTTCTTCTTGGCGTCGATCTTGGCGTTAATGGCGCCAGCCCAGCCGCCGAAGGCAGCGAAGGGCGCGTAGTTGATGCCATCGACGGCGAAGGGCGCCGACTCCTTGGTCACTGGCACCAGCTTGCCGGTTGCACGGTCCAGCACTTGGTTGGTGCCGAGCGCGGCGACGGCGAAGAGCTGGTTCTTCACGGCCGTGGCGTCCTTCTCCAGTGCGAGCACCGGCGGATCCCCCCACTCGATCAGCAGGCCGCAACGGCCGGCCTTGAACAGCGCGCGCGTATCGCCGATGTCCATGTTGAGCTCTTCGGGCGGACCGTACTTGCCAGTTTCCTTGTAAACCTCGAAGGCCTTCTTCCAGGCTTCGTTATTGATCACCGGCTTCATGGTCTTGCCGTCAAAGTGGAAGCCCTGAGACGTGCCCTGGGTCTGCACATAGGCCGCCGCAACCGTCTGAATGGCGAAATAGGACTGAGCGTTGCGCTTTTTGAAGATGCAGCTGCCGTAGTCCGGCTTGCCGTCGCCGTTCAGATCCTGGCCGTTGATGGCCTTGGCGTCGGCCAGGTAGTCGTCCCAGGTCTTGGGAGGCTGCAATTTCATCTTGTCGAAGATGTCCTTGCGATAATAGACCATCTGGAAGTCGCCATCGAGCTGGATCAGCATCGTATGGCCACCGATCTTCATGCCGAAGTCGCGGAAATAGGGCGCGAGATCGGCGGTGTCGATTTTGGTGTCTTTGGCGATGTAGGGATCGAGATTCTCGATCAGGCCCGAGGCGGCGAACTCCACGCCCCAACCAGCGGCGAACACTCCGACGTCGATCGAGTTCGTGCCCGTGCTCCAGTCATTTTGCAGTTTCGGGAAAATTTCCGCGAACGGCACTTCAATGACGTTGATCTTGGCACCAGTGGCGGCCTCGAACTCTTTGCCGCGCTGGGCGACCATGCCTGCGATGACCGGACCCGGACGGGTCAAGATGCTGATGGTCATCCCATCATATTGACCGGCCGACGCCGAAACGGACAGACCACAAACGGCCGCCCCCGACATCAGTGCGGCCAAAGCGAATTTGCGAAGCGACATGCATTCTCCTCCCTGAGTGGCGAGGCGGCCTGTTTCGTCGGCAGCCTTCGGGAGGAGAGGTTATTGTACTTGGTGGTCGTGTCAATGGACTATCCGAAGGTTGCAGCGCACAAACGGCCTGCTCGAAAAGGTTCCGATGCGGGCTCAATTGCCGGGTGTAGAAATTAAAAGAGCTTTCGAGCCGCTTGCGAAACTGTCGTTGATCGTGGGCGCGGCAGCGGACACGGTCCGTCTTTGGGCGATGATGACGGAACCCCTCCATCGGCCACCCGGCCCGGCCATACCGGCCGCCTATATTGAATAGTCATAAAATGTATTAGCGGCGGGCATTTCGACGGCTCGATAAGGGACTCCGACGATCCGTGCGATCGGACCGAATTGCGGTGAGTTTCCGCAAGACCTAGGAGGAGCGCTTGAAAAAGAACTTCGCGACGTGGGTGTGCTCGGCTGCCTTCCTGGCGGCGATGGCCCTCAGCAGTCCGGCCCTGGCCGGCGGCGTCAGTGAGCTGCCGAAGGACATCCAGGACGAGCTCTACAACCCTGCCAACATTGATCCCATCCAGCCGGTCGGCGAGAGCGCCTACCGCGATTGGAAGCCGAAAAATCCGCCGCCGTGGACAATCGGCTACGCCAGCTCCTACGCCGGCAACACCTGGCGCGCCAACGTCATGAAGCGCCTGCAAGACGAGATCATTCCGAAGTGGAAGAAGCTCGGCTTGATCAAAGACGTCATCATCACCCAGTCGAACCTCAACGACTCGACGCAAATCCAGCAGATGCGTCAGCTCGTCGACCAAGGCGTGGACGCGATCATCGTCTGCTGCTCGAATCCGACCGCGCTCAACCAGACCGTCCAGTACGCCCACGACAAGGGCGTGCCGGTATTCTCCGCAGTTGGCTATCTGACCTCGCCGTTCGCCGTCAACACGTCGGCCAATTTCGTCGTCGGCGGCCAGCAGCTCGGCGAGTGGATGGCCAAGGAAATCAACGGCAAGGGCAACGTCCTGGTGGTCGAGGGCATCCCTGGCGCCTCGGCATCCGATTCGCAAAACGTTGGTGTGCTGAAGGCACTTGAGAAGTACCCGGATATCAAGGTCGCCGGCCGCGTTGCGGGCATGTGGACCGACCAGGTCGCCCAAGCCGAGATCCAGAAGTGGCTGGCCACCAATCCGGGCAAGCTCGACGGTGTGATCATTCAGTCGGCCTCCGAACTCGGCGCGGTGCGTGCGCTGAAGCAGAGCGGCCGCGATATGGTGCCGATTACCGTCGGCGGCGAACTCGGCGCACTCTGCTACTGGCGCAAGAACCAGAAGTTCATCAGCTCGACCATCCAAGGCTGGCCGCCTGGCGACGATTTCGAGCTCGGCTGGAACGTGATGATGCGCACACTCCAGGGACAAGGCCCCAAGGTGCAGTCGATCCTCACCCGGCCGCAGGCGCTGAGCTACGAGCAGCTGTCCAAGGTGCTTGACGACAAGTGCAACGAGGACAGCGACGGCTGGTACAATGTCGGGGCCGAACAGTGGGCGGGCAAGGCCTACCTCGATCAGTTCTTCCTGCATCCGGGCGACCCCGAGACCTTCAAGCCTTAAGGTTGAATATAAACCAAACCTTTGCCGCGCGGTCACGCACTGCGCGGCAATTTGTTAAGCCGTCGGTAGCACGGCAACTCTTAGCTCTAGGCGGGAATGCCCGGTGAGCCACCCAACGGTCGAAATCTCGGCTGTCCGTAAGACTTTTGGCCCGACCGTGGCGCTGAACGGCGCCAACTTGCGCGCGTTCGCGGGTGAGGTGCATGCCATCATCGGCGGCAACGGCTCAGGCAAGAGCACCCTCGCCAAGGTGATCTCGGGTGTGCTGCTGCCCGATAGCGGCCAGGTCTCGATCCTGGGCAAGTCAGCGACTTCGCCGGTCGAGGCGCGGCGCATGGGCATCGCCAACGTCTACCAGGAGGTGCTGGTCGCCGACGACTGCTCGGTGCTTGACAATCTCTACCTCGGCTCGGACGGCCTCATCGGTGGGACCATGCATCGTGAAGAGAAAATCGCCAAAGCTTCGGCGTTGCTGCGCGAGCTGCTCGACTTTGATCTCGACCTTTCCGAACCCGTAGGCGAACTGCCGCTGAGCCTGAAGCAGTGGATCACCATCGCCCGGGCGCTGCTCACCGATCCGCGGGTGTTGATCCTCGACGAATCCTCCGCCGCCCTCGACTTCGATTCGACCGAGCGGCTTTTCCGCAAGATGCGCCAACTGAAGGCCCACGGCGCGAGCGTTCTGATCGTCACGCACCGAATCGCCGAGCTGGTGCGCATCGCCGATCGCGCCACCGTGCTGCGCGACGGCAGGGACGTCGGTTGCCTCGAGAAGGAAGAGATAACGGAAGCGCGCATCCTTGAGTTGATCGCCGGCAGCGAACGTGCGAAGGCGGCTGCCTCTTACGGCATTGCCAAGCGTACGGGCACGCATCCCCTGCTGCGGGTGACGGAGGCCCGCGTCTGGCCCGACGCGGTGCCGATGACTTTAGCCCTGTATCCCGGCGAAGTGATCGGCGTCACCGGCCTCGACGGTCACGGCCAAGCCGACTTCGTGCGCTGCCTCGCGGGCATCCAGCCGCTGGTTTCGGGCCGTATCTCGGCAATCCAGGGCAAGACCGCCAACGACATCGGCGATCTCCTCTCGGCGCGCGAGAACCGTCTCAGCTATGTCAGCGGCGACCGTAAGAAGGAAGGTATCTTCGCCAACCTGAGCATTTTTGAGAACCTGACGCTGCCCATCTATGGCGACTACCGGCTCGCCAGCATCTTCAACATCATCAACCCGAGCAAGCTGTCGCCCGTGTTCGAGTGGGAGACCGGCAAGCTCGACGTGAAAATGGGCGATCGGGGCAACCTCATCACTTCACTGTCGGGCGGCAACCAGCAGAAGGTGCTGATCGCGCGCGCCTTTGCCGAGAAGCCGCACGTGCTTGTGTTGAACGATCCGGCTCGCGGCATCGACGCCGGCGCCAAACTCGACCTTTATCGCAACCTGCGCGACTTCGCGGCCCGCGGCAACGCCGTGGTGTTCCTGTCGAGTGAGATCGAAGAATTCGTTGATCTGTGCACGCGAGTCCACGTTTTCCGCAATGGCGCCGTGACCTCGCAATTCGAGCCGCCCTACAACGGCCACGCCATCCTCAACGCCATGTTCGGGCGCCGGCCGGATGCGCAGTTGCAGGGCGAGGAACTCGCCAACGAGGAGACGACAGCCCACCTTGGTCCGGACGCAAACTTCAGGCCGCGTTTCGACGACAGCCGGCCAATGCCGCGCCCGATCACCGCTGGCGCGCGCGGGAACGGTAAGCCGGCGGCGGCGAACGGCCCATTCGTTCTGGCTTCACCGGCGTTTGCCTCAGGCGAAATCATTCCCGCCCGCTTCGCGGAGGATGAACGCCGCTCGCCGCCGCTCGCCTGGTCCGGCGTTCCTGCTGGCACGCGCAGCTTCGCGCTCGCTGTCACCGATCCTGATTTGCCTGAGGAATTCAATTTTCCACGCGCCTTTGCGCATTGGCTAGTGCATGGCATTCCCGGTCAAGTGCATGAGCTGCCAGAAGGCGCGAGCGGGACGGCGCAGATGCCTGCATCCGCCATGGAACTCAACAGCGACTTTGTCACCTTCAACATTCCAGGCTTCGGCCGGGGCTATGGCGGCCCATGGCCGCCCGACCGTCAGCACCGCTACATGTTTGTGCTTTATGCCTTGAAGGCGGATCGTTTGAGCATCGATCCTGGTGCTGATTTCAACGGCTTCGCTGCCGCGGTTCTACCCGTTACGATCGCTTCGGCAGCCTTCACCGCCGTCTATGGCCCGGCAAGCAAGCCTCTTCCGGCTCCGGCCGCGCCCAAGACCGCACGCCCATCGACAGGAGTGGCACATGAGCAAATACGGCAGTAAACGGAGTTTTGATCTGGAATGGGTCGAACGCTGGGCGAGGACGGTCAATGACGACCGCATTCTGCCCGTGGTCGGCAGGTTCTTCACGGCCAAGTTCGTGCTCGGGGTTGACGATACGCAATATCTGGTCGACGTGCAGAACGGCAAGATCCTGCGCATCGCGGAGGGCCTTGCGCCCAACGACATGGGCTATGACTTCGGACTGAAGGCTCCGAGCAGCGCTTGGGCGAAGTTCAGCCAGCAGATCCCGCCGCCGATGTTCAACGACATCTGGGCCATGGCGCATCCGCTGCACAAGCAGTTGATCATCGAAGGCAACACTCTGAAATTCTGGCAGAATCTGCGAGCGCTCACCCGGATGCTCTCGCTGATGCGCAATGTCTATAACTCAAGCGCGAGAGACGTAGCATGAACCAGCACGATCCCATCGTTGGGCGATACGTTTACGTTCAGTGCGAAGGCAAGACCTACCGCACCTACTACGAGGAGCATGGCGAGGGTATTCCGCTCGTCTGCTTGCATACGGCCGGTACTGACGGCCGCCAGTACCGGCACCAGCTCTGCGATCCCGACATTACTCAAAACTACCGTGTCATCGCCTTCGACATGCCCTGGCACGGCAAGTCGCTGCCGCCGTCGGATTTCTATCTGTTGGAGGACGAGTACAAGCTCACGACGCGGTTCTATTCCGAGTTCATCGTCGCCTTCTGCCGCGCCCTCGAGTTGAAGAAGCCGGTGATCATGGGCCAGTCGATGGGCGGCAATGTCTGCCTGTCACTGGCGCTCAAATACGAGAGCGAGTTCTCAGCGCTGATTGCGCTCGAGGCCTGCGACTACTCGCCCGGCTGGTGGATCGATGCTCTGCATCATCCGCATGTTCACGGTGGCGAAGTGGTGGCGAGTTCCACTTTCGGACTGATGAGCCCGGAGAGCCCCGAGGAGTACCGCTGGGAGACCTGGTGGTACTACGCACAGGGTGGCCCCGGTGTCTTCAAGGGCGACCTCTACTTCTACAGCGTCGATTCTGACTACCGCGACCAGGTGTCGAAGATCTCGGGCCGGCTCCCGATCTATTTCCTGACTGGCACCTACGACTTCGCTTGCACGCCGGAGATGACAGAGCGCACGGCCGAGAAGGTGAAAAACTCCGAGTGCGTCATCTTCAGCGGCGGCCACTTCCCGACCTCCGAGGACCCGGTGAAGTTCAAGGAAGTCATCACGCCGGTACTGAAGAAGATCGTTAGCGCCGACCCCGAGCGCCGCAGCTCCGGCGCACCCTCGCTCAATGGCGGCCGCACCGAGACCCGTCTCGGCGGCCGGCAGGAGCAGCGGGCACCTGATGGCCGACGCGTAATCACGCTCTAGCTAACTCACTGCCGGATCGTACTCCCGCCGTCCGGCATTCTCTGCAATTGGAACGCTCGCCCCATGTCCGGGACCCGAGGCTCGCAGAACGTCTACCTGCTGGTGCCGATGCTGCTCATCGCAGTGCTGCTCGGCATCGCGGTGATTCGCGGGCCGCATCTCGTCTCATACTCAGGTTTCGGGTCGGCGATCATCGTCGCCGCGCCGCTGATGCTGGCGACCTATGCCTTGATGGCGCTTGCGATCGCTGGCCGGGGCACCGTCGACCTCGCGGTCGGGCCGCTGCTCGCCTTCATCAATGTTTCGGTGGTGAAGTTGAATATGCTCGGCATCATCACATCGCCGTTCGCCGTCTTCGCCGTCGCGCTCGGCATCGGCGTTGCTTACCAACTGCTGTTCGTACTGATGATCCTGTGGGTGCGGGTGCAGCCGATCATCGTTGCGTTATCCGGCTTCCTAGCGCTTACCGGCATCAATCTCGTCATCCTGCCGCGTCCGGGCGGTGTGGCGCCTGACTGGATGTCATCGTGGGGCCTCGGCACCTCAATCCTCTCGCCCATCCTCGTGATCCTCGTCATAGCAACCGGCGGCTGGCTGCTGTTCACACTCAGCTCCTTCTACGGCAACCTGCGCATGATGGGCTATGACGAGCGCGCGGCCTATACCAGCGGTGTGCGGATCGAGATCGTCCGTGTCGGCGCGCACGTCATCGCCGGTCTGTTCGTGGGCCTTGCCGCCATCTGCTACACCGCGCTGATCGCTTCCGGTGATCCGACCCAGGGCACCACCATGTCGCTTACTGCCGTGACCGCCGTGGTGCTCGGCGGCGTCAGCCTCTCAGGCGGCCGCGGCGGCGTCATCGGCGCCGCACTCGGTGCCATCAATCTGTTCCTGATCGGATACGTGCTCGCGACCTTCAACTTCGGCTCGGTGCAGGCCTTCGTCACCCAGCTATTCTACGGTCTGATTCTGATCCTGTCGCTGCTACTGACACTGCTGGTGCCGATCATCGGCCGCTACCTCTACTTCATCACGCCGTACTCGGCCTTCGTCGTGCTCGGCTGCATCGTTGCGGGCATCATGCTGAAAATGAGCGCTGAGGATGCGCACCAGGCCGCGTTGGTGATGGCCACAACCGGCTCCGAAGGTGAGCTGACATCGCGCTATCTGCTGTTACCGGGCACCGGTGCGGGGGGCGGACTCATCCACTTCACCATGACGGCGCTGCAGAAACAGCTGCTAGGCTTTGCAGCTGCGGCCGCGCTGTTGGTCTTCACGCTGCGCATGACCATCGCCGAGGCGATCTCGGTCCGCTTCGGCGTGTTCATGTACGTGTTCGTCTCAAGTTTAATCCTGATGCTCTTTATCCTCGTGGGTGATTTGAGCCTTGCCCGGGTGCGCCCATGAGCGACACGCCAGAAATGCCGCGCCGCGGGCCGCTGTTGATGCCGCGCTCGCTCGCTTTCGTCTGGATCAACCTGGCGCTAGCACTGATCGTGGCAGCGATAGGATTCGGCCTTGGTTTCGCCCAGGGCGTCGGGGCGCAACTCGTCATCCTTTACACCATCATTTCGGTGGCGGTACTGTTCGGGTTGCTCAACTATGTGGCGGTCATCCTCGAATCGCGCGCGGCAGCCCGCGCTCCAGCGGCCGAGGCCGGTCGTGCACCACTGGACGAGCCTGCAGGCGCGCGGTCCGTGTGGATGGGCAACCGTGTGCTCATCGTCTCGATGCTGCTCTTGCTCTTCGTCTACCTGCTGGTGACGGCATCAGTACCGTCGTTCCGTACAGTTACCAATTTGATCGCATTCCTCGTGCTCGAGGCGATCCTCCTTTTCGCCTTCAAGGTCAGCGGCGCCTTCGCGCACGGCCGCAGCGCCTTCATCGGTCTGATCGTGCTCGGCGCTCTCATCGTCGTCAGTTCCTTCACCATCGATGGCTTCCTCTCTGGCGCCAATATCAAGGCCATCCTGCTGTTCGCCTCGTTCCTCGGCATCGCCTGCATCGGCCAGACGCTGGTGGCGCTGCTAGGTGGCCTCGATCTCTCCATCCCCTTCGTCATTGGCGCGGCCAATATTGGCCTGCTCTATTTGATCGGGCTCGGGGTGCCGGCAGGCGTGGCGTTCGGCATGGTGCTGCTCATCGGCGCTGGCCTCGGCTTTCTCAACGGCATCCTGTCCTACCGCCTGCAAGGCCAGGCGCTCATCTTGACGCTCGGCATGGGCTTTGCCGTCGCGGGCCTCGTGCAAATCCTCACGAGCATCGGCTCCTCCTTCAGCGGCAATGTCTTTGGCACGGTGCCGCCGTGGCTGCAGAACCTCGCTGCCATGAACGGCCAGTTCTTTGGCCTCGCCGTGCCGCCAACCATCCTGCTCTGGATCGCGCTTGCCATCATCGTCATCGTCGCGTTGCGCTATACCGCCAACGGCCGCTACATCTACGCCCTGGGCGGCAACCGCCGTTCGGCCCAGCTTATCGGAGTCTCCGAGCTCAAGTACTGGACGCTCGCCTACACCCTAAGCGGCTTCTTCGCGGCGCTGACTGGCTCGCTGCTGCTCGGCTGGAGCGGTGGCGGCTTCATCGGCGTCGGCGACCAGTATCTGTTCACCACGCTCGCTGCCGTCGTCATTGGCGGCACTTCGCTCTCCGGCGGCTACGGCGGTTACGGTTTCACCGTCATCGGCGTGCTGGTGCTGCAGGTGCTGAGTGCCTTTCTCATCGGCATAGGGCTCAAATACGAGTGGCAACAGTTCATCTTTGGGCTGCTGATCCTGCCCATGGTCGCGCTCTATGGACGCGCGCCACACATCCGCGCACAAGTCTAGGGAACGGTTAAGCATGTTCGGAACGTCATTCCAGTCCGGCGATCTCGTCAGCACCTCGTACGAGGTGGCGACGACCGCGATGCTGGCGGCCGGCGTATTGACGCTGCTCGGCCTCTCCTGGGTCGGCGAACGCTGGCGGGTGCCGCTGGCGCTTTCGGGCGTCGCCTTGCTGGCCGCTGGCTTCCACTATCTCGGCTCCTCGCAGACCTGGTTCGTCACCCAGAAGATGGCGGCGGGGCCGCGCTTCGCCGCTTGGTTTGTGGTCCAACCGCTGCAGGTGGCGAGCATCTATTTCCTCGCCCAGCTCGCCGGACCGGTGCCGGTCGGAGTGTTCTGGCGCACCACGGCGGCGGCGCTGCTGATGGTGCTCTGCCGGTTCCTTGGCGACGCGCGCATCTTCGATCCCACACTCGGCGTGCTGCTGTCGATTGCGTTCTGGCTGTACATCCTGGGTGAACTCTATTTCGGCGCGATGAGCGAGGCGGTGCGCAAATCCTCGCGGCCGATGCGGCTCGGCTACTTCTGGATCCGCCTGATCCTCACCATCGGCTGGGCGGCGGTGCCGATGCTGCACTTCGTTGATGCCGTCATCGGCGCCGGCCACGCCCCCGTGATCGTGCTGCTCTACACCCTCGCCGATTTCGTCAACCTGTTGACGGTGTCGCTCATCGTGCTCGCGGTGGCGAGCCAGGAACGGTTCTGAACACTTTGGTGCCGGTGGCACCTTCAGGCAACGCATTGAAATTGACCTCGCCTCGGCAGGCAAAAGCGGATTGAACGGAGCTCAACGGCCATGACCAGCACCGACGCCCTGGCAATCGTCATACTCCTGACGATTATCATCGCCATCGCAGTCTACCTCCTGCATTGGCTTTACCGGCACTCCTCGAAGGACCAGTCGTTCGTCCGCACTGGTCTTGGCGGCGAGAAGGTGGTGATGGGCGGCGGCGCATTCCTGGTGCCGATCGTGCACACCATCACCCGCGTCAACATGAACGCGGTGCCGATCGAAATCCGGCGCACCAGCGAGCAGTCGCTGATCACCAAGAACAAGATGCGGGTCGACGTGATCGCCGAGTTCCTGGTGCGCGTCATCGGCAGCAAGGCGGGCGTCTCGACCGCGGCCCGTACACTCGGCGAAAGGACTTCCAGACCGGCCGAGCTGAAGGAGATCGTCCAGGGCCGCTTTGTCGACGCCATGGCGGCGGTGGCCGCCACCATGACCATGGACGAGATACACACCAACCGCGGCCGCTACATAAACGAGGTGGCGGACCTCGGCGCCAAGACCCTCGAAAACAACGGCCTCGAACTGGAGAACGCCTCACTGACGAGCCTCAACCAGACCGACGTCGCGGTGTTCGATCCCAACAATGCCTTCGATGCCGAAGGCCTTGCTCAGCTCACCGATCAGATCGAGCAGCACCGCAAGCGGCGTAACCAGATCGAGAGCGACACGCGCATCCAGATCACGCTAAAGGACTACGAGACCGAGCAGCGGTCGCTCGAGATCGGCCGCGATCTCGAATATGCCCGCATCGAGCAGCAACGGGACATCGAGACCCGCAAGTCCACCCAACTCGCCCAGATCGAGGACGAGCGCTCGAAGTCCTCGATCAGCATCGAGAGCGCCCGCAATCGCACCGAGCAGGAGTCCGAGCGCATCCGCATCGCCAGGACCAAGCTGGTGGAGTCCGAGCGCATCACCTCGGAGAACGAGATCCGCGCCCTCGCCATCCAGAAGCAGCAGGTGACCGAACTCGCCGAGATAAACTCGCAGCGCGATATCGAGGCCCAGAGAATTCTCACCCGCCAGCAGATCGAGGCCGAGCGCATCGATAACGACCGCAAGATCCGCGAGTACGAGATCCGTACCCGCCAGACGCTGTCCATGATCGATACCCAAGCCATCGGCGATATTGATTCGGCCCGGCTGGACAAGGACCGCCGCGTCGAATCCAGCCGCATCGAGACCACCAAGATCATCGACCTGCTTTCCGTCGACAAAGACAAGCAGATCCGTGTCAGCAGCGAGATCGCGCAGGCCGAACAGGATCGGGCCCGCATCATGCGGCGCTATCACGTGCAGCTCGAGCAATTGAACAAGGACGAGGAGATCACGCAGGCCGAGATCGCCAAGAACGAGAACATCAAGCTCGCCGAGACCCTCGCCCGCCGCAAGATCGAGGACAACGCCATTGCCACCGGCCGCGAGCTCGATCAAATGCGGGTATCAGCCCGCAACTTCATCGACCGCTTCGAGATCGAGCAGCGCAAGGAGGTCGAGATCGTCGACAAGGAGCGGCTGATCGCGGTCATCAACAAATCGATCGAGGAAGCCTATGCCAAAACCAAGCAAGCCGAGGCGCGCAAGCACCAAGTGCTGGTGGAGGAGCAAATCCAGAGCGCCCGCGACGAGGAGGCGGCCGGCCGCGCCAAGCGCATCGACCTCATCGCCGCCGAATCGCGCACCGAGCGTGAAACCCTGCGCGTCACCTCCTACGCCAAGGCGGAGAAAGAGGCGACCGAGCTGCGCGCGCTCGGCCGCATAGCCGAGGCCAATGCCGACGAGGTGCGCTACGAGAAGGACGCCGCCGGCCAGCGCTTGCTCAACGAGTCCGAGAATATGCGCTCGGATTCCAGCCGGCGCAGCGCCATCTACGAGAACCTGGTGCGCACCCTGCCCAACATCATCCGCGAGAGCGTCAAGCCGATGGAGAACATCGAGTCAATCAAGATCCTGCAGGTGGACGGCCTGCCCGGTCTCAACAGTCCCTCGGAGACCGGCGGTGGGGTCCCTGGCAACGGTCAGGACGGCGGCAGCGGCAGCATGACCGACAAGGTCGTCAACTCGGCCATGAAGTACCGCACGCATGTGGCGCTGGTGGACGGCTTGATGAAGGAGCTCGGGTTGCCGATCGAAAACCTCGGCAGCGCTGGCGGCATGCAATTCCGTAACTTCCTGAACCAGGGCGACAAAGGCGGCGGCAAGGACGATTGACACGGCCACCGCCAAGCCAGGGACTGACACCCAATGACCGAGCTCGAGCCGGACGCTGCTCTCGACCGCCATGCCCTCGTCATGGGCGTCTGGCTGGCGCTCGGCCTGATCGCGACGCTGCTGCTGCACTACGGGCTCGGCACGGGCGGCCTGCCAGCCGTCGCTGCCGGTTTCGCCGCGGTGCTGACGGCGTTCTTCGCGCATGTGATCGTCAACGCCGTCTACGCCACGACCTTCACCCGCCGCGAGTTGGCCCTCGGCCTCGTCATTTACCTTACCGGTCTGCTCGCTGTCAGTCTGGCGGCGCTGTCGTCGGCCGCCTTCCGGGACCACGGCTTCGTGCCGATGGCGGCAGGACTGGCCGGGAGCGGAGCGGTGATCGTCATCTACATGATCATTCACTTCGGCGTTCGCGGAGTATTTGACGCCTTCAACGTCATCGGCGATTTCCGGGTGGATGAGGATGACGAGCCATCCGGGGGAGGCCGCCAGTGACACCGCTGCTGCTGACCACACTCGGCGTCATTTTCGCTTATGCCGTCTACCTGGCGACGGCGAGCGCGCGCCAGACGAGCGCGCCGCGTGACTTCCTCGACGGTGGTCTCACCTTGCCCGGCTGGGGTTACATCTTCGCTGGCATGGGTGTGGTGATTGCCAGCCTCGACCTCGAGAGCCACCTGTTGCTGATCGCCCACTACGGCCTGCAGTACAGCCACGTCGCGCTCGGCCTCGTGCTGGCGGCAGTAGCTGCGGCGCTAGTCCACGGCCGCTTGTGGACCATCGCGCGCATGACCGGCATCGCGACCCCAGGCCGCCTGCTCGGCGACTACTACGGCAGCACGGCAATCGTGCTCTATGTGCTGCTGGTGCTGATGTTGCTGGCGCTGCCGTTCTCGGCTGTGCTGCTGTCGGAGACCGGTGCGCTGGTCGAGACGGTGACGGCGGGCGCGGCGCCCGCAGGCCTAGTGATCTGGGGCTCCGCCTTTTTTCTCGCCCTCTACACCATCATCGGCGGCTGGCGGGGCCTCATCTACGTACTCGCCGGCCAGTCGCTGATCGTGCTGGCGCTCTTGCTCGCCACCACGGGAGCGGCCGGCATCGCCGCGCATGGTCTGAGCTTTGCCTCCTATGGCATCGCCGTGCCCGCAGGCATCGCCTCCGACCGCCTGCCCGGTGTCATCCAGTTTACCGCCGGCCTCGGCAAGTCGGTGCCGCAGGCTGGGCTATGGACGACGACGCAGATCGCGTCCTTCGCCCTCGCGCTTACCGGCATTACGCTCAGCCCCGGTTTCCTCCTGCTCGGTGTCAGCAGGCGGACGCGCACCGGCCTCGCCTTCAGCCAGGTGTGGATGATGGCGGGCGTGGCCGCCGGACTGCTGTTGCTGCTCGGCCCAGTACTGGGCGCCGAGCTGTCGAGGAGCCCGAGCCTGACGCTGGAGGCCTTTCTCGGCCTCATCGGCCGGCTCGCCAACGTCGATCAGCTGTTCGCCGCCGGCCTCGTCGTCATGCTGGTCGTCTCACAGCAGATCGCGGTGGCGTTCTTCGTCGTCTCGGGCGCCTCGCTCGTCACCAGCGATCTCGTCAAGCGCTACGTGCTACCGGATCTCACGCCCGCTGGCGAGCGGCTGTCGGCGCGCATCGCCATCGCCCTCATTTTCATCGCCACGGCGGTCCTCGCCGATGTTCTGCCGCTGCCGGCCCTGCTCCTGTCGAGCGTCGCTTTGAGCCTGTCGGCGCAACTGCTGCCGGCGCTGCTCGGGGTGTGCTGGCTGCCCTGGATCAACCGCAACGGCGTGGTCACCGGGCTGATTGCCGGGCTCTTGTTCGTCGTGTTCACCGAGGCCGCTGGGCTCGTCGCGTTCGAGGCGATCGCCATCGACCTGCCTTGGGGTCGTTGGCCGCTCACCATCCACTCCGCCGCCTGGGGTCTGGTGCCAAACGTCGCCTTCTGCGTCATCGTGAGTTTGTGGTCACGCCAGCGCGAAGCCGTCATCAGCCGCGACACTCCGCGCCGGCTGCACGAGGGCCTCGAGCGCTGGTCGCCGGTCAGGCTCGGTGGCGGCGCCACGCGGGCGGCCAAGTGGTCGCTGACGCTGCTTTGGGTGTTCCTTGCCCTCGGTCCGGGTGCCATTCTCGGCAACAGCCTGTTCAGTCGCGCGACCTACGGCCTTCCTGGCGCCGGGGGCCAGATGCCATCGCTGCTGGTGTGGCAGATTGCTAGCTGGTTCACCGGCGTGCTGCTAGTCTGGTGGCTGGCCTACCAGAGCCGTATGGGCGTCGTTACCGGCACCCCGTTAAGTGTGTCGATCGCCCCGCCGGCTTCGCCGCTGACCACCGATCGCCGGCCGCGCTGGATCAGCCGCCTGCTCGGGCGCCTGACGCTGCGCTCGGGGCTGGTGGAGGACGGTGCCCGCGAGAACCGGTGAGGGCGATTTTCGGTCGTGTTGCGGTTTGAAGTTCGGATGTTGACCCGGTGCAGACGGCTTGGTTTCGCGCTGATCTCACTCGCCCCGTCCTTCACGGGGATATGGAAGGGGCGGCAGGGCGTTCGATGCTCGTCATGAACGTCTGCTTGTCATACAGCTCCGAGCGCGCGCCAACGAACATCGCGCCCGGCAGCAGCGGGCGATGAAGAGAAGTACCCAATTGCACTCCAGTAGAACGATCAATGGGCGGCAATCAGGAGTGATCTGCAGCGCGACAATGCGCAAGGCTGACGTATTGCCTCATTGAGGATTGTTCCCCAGACTGTGGATACTGGTTTTCCGTGCGCGGAGGCTGTTTTCTTTTTGTCAAGAGTGGCGCTGACCTTGCAGCGCACTTGGATCCTTTCCGGCATGGCAGCCTGCTGGCCGCGCGCGCAGACGCCGTCAAGGTTGGCCGTCGCTGCGACCGCGCCATACACTCCCACACTGCCAGGCCACACCTGGACGGTGGCGAGCCCGCTGCCATGCTCCTTGCAGCCGGATTGGTTCCTCAGTATCCAGCGGCCATTTTGATTGACCTACGGCATTGGCGACGCGAGCTTGCCTTCGCCATGAGGCTCACTTCGGCCAAACACCAGCGCATTAGCCATCTCCGCCCGCCAGACCTTGAGCCGGCGCTGGAGCGTGCGCAACACCGCGTCCGGATAGCCGGCTGGATCGCCGG
>JANYHF010000084.1 GCA_025359185.1 Hyphomicrobiaceae bacterium
ACTTCATCGAATATCTTGTCGACATAGCGGTCGGGATCATTGGTGGTGATCGGCGGCAATCCGATGATGGGGATCACCGAGGCGCCGTCGGCGAGCGCGGCCCGCATGGCCTCGTAGCCGGCCTGGCGCATCACCTCCAGAAAACCTGGAAACCGCGCGGCATCGCCCAGCGGCAGATTGAGGATGGCGGACGGGATCAGTTCGGCGGCATTGACCACCAGTTTCATCCACTTGGCCGACTTGATGTCGTCCATCACCTCCACCCGGCCATTGCAGCGCAGCAGCTTGGCGATGTCTTCCACGCGATGCTGTTGCGCCGGATCGACCGCGCCAAGTGCGAACCAGGATTCGTCGTGGTCGTTCTGCCGGTTCGTGACGCCGGGAACCCACATGTTGGACGCGATCTCGATCACCGCGCCAATCGTCCGCTCAGGCCCCACAATCGAGGCGATGTCCACATGCGTCATGCCGTTCTGCAGGCCAATGATGAACCCATCCTTGGCCAGAATGGGTTTCACCATGTGGGTTACCCACGTCGTGTCATAGGCTTTGACGATCAGAAAAATGAGGTCAAAGGGCTGTTTGATCTCGGCGACTTGGCAGAAATGAAACGCGGGCACTTTGGCGTTGATGGTGCGCGACGGCAGATTGACCGTGATGCCGTTGGCGCGGATTGCTTCGACGTGGGCGGGCCATTGTTCGATGAACGTGACGTCGTGCCCCGCGAGCGCGAAGTCGGCGCCGATTGAGGCGCCTTGAGCGCCGGTCCCGACGAAGGCGATCCTTGGCTTGCCGGTCATGCTGAAGTCCTTCTGCGTACTGTCGAATAGATGACGGCGGCGACCAGGATGAGCGCACCTTGAAAAAGATATTGGTACTGCTCCGAGAGGCCCAGGAAGGCAACGGCATTGAGAATTTCCATCAGCAGAACCCCGCCGAGCACGGTGCCCAGGAACGTGCCGCGTCCGCCGCGCAAGGAGGTCCCGCCAAGCACGACCGCCGTGATGCTCGAGAGCGTGTAGCTCGCGCCCTGCTTGGGATCGCCGACGCCGATCTGGGCCATCAGCACGATGGCGCCGCACGCCGTCAGCAGGGACGACGCGATGTAGCCGGCCACGAACGTGCGGTCGGTGCGCACACCGATGCGTCGTGCAGAATCCTCGTTGGAACCGGCCGCTCGAAGCTGCCAGCCGAGCCGCCAGTTCCGCAGGCCATATTCCCCGATCAGGGCGAAGGCGACCAGGACCACGAAGGCGAGCGGGATCGGCCCGATCTGGGTGTTGATGACGTCAACGACGGCGGCGCTGATGTAGCCGTCCGGTGCGTTACGCAGCAGGAAACTCATGCCCTGCAGGCCGATGTACATGGCAAGCGTCGCAGCAATCGCCGTGAAATTGGCGAAGCGGATGAGCAAGCCGTTGATCGCGCCGACGATCAAAGCTCCGCCGAACATCAAAGCGAAGCCGGCCGCGATCATCCAGGGAGACTTGCCTTCGTTGATGAAGAACGAGGCGACCACGACCAGAAATCCCGCCAGCGGGCCGACCGACAAGTCAATCCCACCCATCAACAAGGCGACGGTCTGCCCCAGGGCGATGAACCCTAGCACCGTCGCCAACAGCAGGATGTTGGAAATGTTGTAGGCGGACAGAAAGTTCGAGTTCTGGGCGAAGACGTAGAGCCCGAGCAACGCGGTCACGAGTGCCAAGGGAACGGCCGGCGCATTGTCCGATTGCAGAAAGTGCCGCCATCCACCGCCGGTCGACTTGGCGCCAGCCACCACGCCACTGTCACCGACATGGGTCTCGGCTTTCACGGCAGCCGCGACGATGCGGTCTTCCTTGACGTCGGCGCCGCTCAACCGTTCGACAACGCGGCCCCGCGACATGACGATGACTTGGTCGCACAGGCCTTCCAGTTCCGCCGCGTCCGACGAGTTCACGATCACAGGCGTGCCCGAGTTCGAGACCTCTCGCAGAATGCGGTAAATCTCGGCGCGCGCTCCAACGTCCACGCCCTGGGTCGGTTCGTCGGCCACGATCACGCCTGGCTCCGACAGGAGCGCTCGCGCCATCACGACTTTCTGCTGATTGCCCCCCGACAGCGACAGCACGAGGGCTTCCGTGCTCGGCGCTTTCACCGCCAGTGACTTGAAGGTTCTGCCGATGAGGTCCATCTCAGTCTTGCGGCTGAGCACGCCGAAGGTGGCGAATTTTTCCAAGGCGGCGAAACTCGCATTCTCGCGCACGGTCAGACTGCCGGCCAAGCCCTCAGTATGCCGATCCGACGGCATGAAGGCAGCTTCGCGTAAGAGATCGCGGCTCGCCAAAGAGCGGCCGTTGAGATGGATTGTGCCCTTGGACGGCTGTAGCCCCGCCAGCGCGCGCATCAACTCGGATTGGCCGTTGCCCGAAACGCCGGCAACCCCGATGATCTGCCCGCGTGAGACATCGAAACTGACATCCGAGAATTTCGCGCCGCTTAAGCTTTCCACCGCAAAATTGATGTCCTTGGCGCCATCCGGCGATTTCGGAGGAAAGGCCGAGCCGAGCGTCCGGCCGACGATCAGGCCGAGCAGGTCGGCATCGGTGATCTTGCTCACCACGGACGAGCCGCGCAGTTTACCGTCGCGCAGCACAGTCACCCGTTGCGCGATCTGGCGCAGTTCGGCCAGCCGATGGGTGATGTAGATCACCGACGTGCCGGCCTTCACCACCTCCCGGATGCGGCCGAACAGCATGTCGGTGCCGGCCTGATCCAGCGAAGCGGTCGGCTCGTCAAGGATCAGCACCTTGGGCTTGATGGCCAAGGCCTTGGCGATTTCCAACAGGTGCTTTTCAGCCACCGTCAGGTCGTCGCAGCGCGTGCGCAGGGGCAGGTGCAGGCCTACCGCGTCCATCGCCTGGCGCGCGACGTCCTGCGCGGGTTTGCCAGCAAACAGCGAAGCTGGAAGAGCGACCTGGAAATTTTCCAGCACGGAGAGATCGTCGAGCACGGCTGGGTGCTGGAAGGAGATCGCTATGCCGAGCAAAGCGGCCGTTTCCGGAGACATGGCCGGAATGTTTCGGCCGTCGAATTCGATCTCTCCCACCTCCGGCCGCAATGCGCCGGAAATGATGTTCATGAGGGTCGACTTGCCGGCCCCGTTTTCGCCGAGGATGGCGTGAACTTCGCCCGCGTAGAACTCAACGCTGACATTCAGCAGTGCCGGCACGCCGGAGTAGAATTTCGAAATATTGGACAGCCGGAGGATCACGGCGCCCGGCGCAACGGCGTCGGTCCCAAGCGCAGATGCGCCCGTCCCGAGGTTACTTCCGTTGATCAGCTCAAGCGTCACATCCCTGTCCCGCAATCGGCTACTCCAAATTGGTGCGTTTGGGGCACCGTCGTCGAAAACGTAGGGGCGAGACTTGTCTCGCCCGTCGCGCCGCAAACACTTAGTGTCAGAGTATGCCGACGGACGGGCGAGACAAGTCTCGCCCCTACGCCATTCCCACCATGTTCAGACAAAACCAACCCCGGAGCGAAGACTCGCTCCGGGGCATCGTCTTCAGTTACTTGCCGACAGCCTTGGCCTGGTTGTCTGCGGACACCTGCGACGACAGGTAGATGGCGCCCGGCAGGTCCTTGCGGCACTGCACGGGGCTCGGCTTGCCCGAGACCGAATCCTCGAAGGACGGCGCCTTGAAGATCTGCTCGGTCGGGAGCGTACCGCCCGTGGCCGAAGCGACGGCCCACTGCACGGCCAGACGGACGTTGTCGTTGCCGGTTGCTACGGTGAACAACTTGAAGTCCGGGTTGTCCTTGTTGTTCTCGGTCCAGAAGCAGCCCAGCGAATTGCCATCAGAGGTGGCAAGCGCGGGGATCGAGCGGCCGGACTTCTTGAACTCCGGGAGCGCGCCGACCAGCGAGGGGCCGAAGTCGGAGACGATCACGTCGATCTTGGGGTTCTTGGCGATCGCGGCGGTCAGCACCTGCTGGGTCAGCGCCGGATCCCAGTTCGTGACTTCGAAGGGCTCGGCGTTGATGAACTTGTAGCTGTCATCGAGCACCTGCTTCATGCCCTTGAGCTCATCAAGGCCCTGGCTGTTGCCGGCCGGACCGCTGAGGAACAGCAGATTGCCGCCCTTCGGCAGCACGCCCTTGATCCAGTTGCCCCAGCTCACGCCGTCGTCCACGAAGGACGCCCCAATAAACTTGGTGTAGCTCTTGCCGTCCTCGCCACCGACCACGACGCGATACGGCACGACAACCTTGCCAGCCTTGAAGGCACTGGTGATGGCGGGCAGCACGGCCGGGCCGGCATCGCCGAACACCACGAGTGCGTCAACACCCTTGGCGGCAAAGCCCTTGATGTCCGAGATCGACTTGTCGAGCTTGCCTTGTCCGTCGGCATACTCGTAGCTGGTGATGCTTGGGCATTTGCCGGCTTCTTCCTTGCCCGCTGCCGTTGTCACCTGGCGCCAGCTGTTGCCGCCGTAGCCGTCGAGCAGGGCGATGGTGGCCTTCTTCGCGCCGCACCAGGACGGAACGTCCGCGGCGGATGCCAAGGGCGCCGAGCATCCCAGAGCCAGCATAGCGGTCGCAGCAGCGAGCGTGAGTTTGTGATTGAACATGACCGTCAGTCCTCCTTCGTTGCAGTCTTCGTTGTGTTACTGGTCCACCGGACCGAGTAGACGGCGATACCAAACCCTAGTGCCAGGGCTTGGATAATGGTCTGGGCCGAATAGGGCACGCCGACTGCGAGCGCGAACTGGCTCAGTTGATTTAGAAACAAGGCCGCTATCACAGTCGAGATGGGGAACCCCCGTCCCCCGAGCAGGGACGTTCCACCCAGAACCACCACGGCGACCGATGGCAACAACAGCGGGTCGCCCTGAAACGCTGTCGGCTCACGGGTGATGCCAGCCAGCAGGATGCCCGCCAGGCAGCACAGCAGCTGCGCGCAGACATAGGCCATCATCTGGTGCGTACGGACGTTCAACCCTACGGCCCGCGCTGCCAGGGGATTGGCGCCGATGGCCTCAAAGCGCCGTCCGATGACCGTCTTCTTCAGGACGAACGTCATAACCACCAGAACCGCAGCCAAGAAAAAGACAGCATGCGGAATGCCGAAAGTCTGTCCGCCCGCGATCCCCGCGAGCAGCGGTGTGGTGATGCGCGGCACGCCGCCGGACACCACAAACACCATGCCATAGAGCAAGGCATTGGTGCCGATGGTCGCGATAACGGCGTTGAGCTTGACAAAGCCGACCAGGAAACCGTTCAGCACACCGGCGGCCAGGGCAAATCCGAAAGCGATCAATACGGCCGGCAGCAGCTGGGCATTGTCGCCATTTGGATAATGAGTGGCAACAACCACCGCCAAGGACACGGCTCCGGCGACCGACAAATCGAAGCCGCCTTGCTGTACGACCAGCAACTGCCCAAGACCGACCAGCGCGATCAGGCAGGCAAACGGCAGGCTGCCCTTCAGTGCGCCAAGTGACACGGCGGACGGTGCCAAAACCAGGCTGATCATGATCAGCACAATGAGCGACGCCGCGACCGTGACAAAGCCCTTGGCCAGCGGGTACGGAAGAAGCGTCCGCCGCTGCATCAGGCCATTTGTGGTGTCGACGGCTTGGCTCATTGGAAGACTTTACGACCCTTTAGAACCTGCGCTCGCCCGCGGCATGCTCGCCGGCAGAGATCAATCGCGCCTCCTTCAAGGCCCGTCCCTCGGCTTCGCTTGGCGGCAAACTAGCCGACCTTTAATTGGCGCGGAGGATAAACATTCTCATTTTGGGTATCTTTGACGACACCCGGCCAAACGGGTCTGGTACGGACGTAAAGCCAAACAAAATCTGATGAATTGCCGAAAAAAAAATTGCAAAAAAACTTGGTCACTGGAGACGATAAACTGATGACGGCCGACACAACGGCATCGCGCGGGTTCGCCGCCAACGACGACATCGGCCAGGCTGCGCGGCTGGAGCTCTACCGGCTGCAAGTCGAGATCCGCGATTGCGAGAAGCGGGCTTATGATCTGTTCCTGCAGAACCTGGTGAAAGGTACCAGTCATCTGTCGCTCGGACAGGAAGCGATCGCAGCCGGCTTCGCTGCGGCCATGGGGCCGAGCGACAAGAGTTTCTGCACATATCGAGGACATGCCCATACCCTGGCGCGCGGCGTGCCGATGGAGAAGGTGCTGGGCGAGCTGATGCTGCGCGACAACGGCCTGATGCGCGGCAAGGGCGGCTCGATGCATCTCACCTCGGCCGAGCATAATGTGCTGGGCTCCTACGCCATCATCGGCGCGCATCTGTGCATCGCCTGCGGTTCGGCCTGGCGGGCGCAGTATCAGGGCGCAACGGACGTTACGGTGTGCTTCTTCGGCGACGGCACGACCAATATCGGCGCTTTCCACGAGGCACTGAATTTCGCGGTGATCTGGAAGCTTCCAGTGGTGTTCGTGTGCGAGAACAATCTCTATATGGAGTATACACCAATTTCCGAGGTGACGGCCGTTCCGCATCCGGCCGCTGACAGATCATCCGCCTACGGATTGCCGCGCATCCTGATCGACGGCAATGATGCCGACGAGGTGTTGCGCACGGCGCGGACGGCCTACTCTTTGGCGCGCGCCGGCGGTGGGCCCTCGCTGATCGAATGCCTCACCTATCGCCATTCCGGCCATTCCCGAGCCGATCCCGGAAAATACCGTCCGCCGGGCGAATTGGAGAAATGGCTGGAGCGCGATCCCCTGAAAATCTATCGCGCCCGCATGGCCGAATTCGGCGTATCGCCCGACGCCATCGCCGCGATTGAAGTCGAGAGCAAGCGCAAGGTCGAAGAAGCGACGTCGCTCTGCAAGGCCGCCCCGCCGGCCTCTGAAAGTCTGCTCACGTCAGATGTCTACGCCGATGGAGGCTGGGCATGGCGGAACTGAGCTATCGCGATGCCGTCATCCGGGGCATTTCCCAAGAGATGCGCCGCGACAAGGACGTGGTGCTGATCGGCGAGGATATCGGCAAGGCCGGCGGCGTGTTCAAGGCCACGGTCGGGCTGTACGAGGAGTTCGGACCGTTGCGCGTGCGCGACACGCCGATCTCCGAGCAGGCCATCCTCGGCGCGGCCATGGGCGCGGCCATGACCGGCCTGAAACCCATTGCGGAACTGATGTTTGCGGAGTTCGCGGCCGTCTGCTTCGACTTCATCGCCAATGAAATCCCCAAGCAGCGCTACATGACCAACGGCCAGCTTGGATGCCCGCTGGTGATCCGGTTCGGCAACGGCGGGGGCGTGCGCTTTGGCGCGCAACACTCGCAGTCGATCGAGAACTGGTGCATGATGATCCCTGGACTGAAGATCGTTGCGCCGTCGTCGCCGGTGGACATCATCGGCCTGATGGCAGCTGCGGTGCGCAGTCCCGATCCCGTCATGTTCTTCGAGCACAAGGCGCTCTATGCCACGAAGGGCGAGGTGCCCGACGGCGAGATCGTGGATGTGCTTGGCAAAGCCAAAATAGTTCGTCCGGGTAAAGACTGCACCATCGTTGCGCTGGCGATGATGGTGCATCGCGCGCTCGGTGCGGCGGACATCCTGGCCCGCGATCACGGCATCGACGCCGAGGTTGTCGATGTCCGCTCGCTGGTGCCGCTGGATACGCAATGCATTCTGGGCTCGGTGGTGAAGACCGGCCGCCTATTCACGGTGGAAGAGAATCCGCGACTGTGCGGCTGGGGGGCGGAAATCGTTTCCATCGTCGCCGACGAAGTGTTCTGGGATCTGGACGGCCCGATCGTGCGCATCACCACGCCGCATATCCCGCTGCCGGCCGCCGACAATTTGGAGGACATGGCCTTACCGTCGGTGGCGCGCATCGTGGAGCGGGTGTCCAAGGTCATGAACGGATCGCGTGCATGAGCGCGACCATCATCATGCCCCAGCTCGGCGAGACCGTCGCCGAAGGAAAAATCATCGCCTGGTTCAAGTCGGTCGGCGACACGGTGGCTGTGGGCGACCGGCTGTTCGAGGTCGAGACCGACAAAGTCACGGTCGAGGTCGAGGCCACGGAAGGCGGTACGCTGACCGATATTCGCATCGGTAAGGACGTGACGGCCAAGGTCGGGACGGTAGTCGCTGTGCTGGACGGTGGGGCGGCGGTGGCGGCTCCGAAGCCTGCGGTCGTCCTGCCGCTGAAACCTTCAGCTCCCGCCCTTTCCGTCTTCGAGGAGGTGCGCACCGCGACGGGGGCATTCGGTAAATCAAAGGCATCCAATAATGTTCGCGTCAGCCCGTTGGCACGCCGCCTGATCGCGCAGAACGGGCTCGATTTCGAGACCGTCGCTCATGCAGCCCTTAAAGACAACGTCCGGCGCGTAGACCAGCGCGTAATCGAGACCCAACTTCTGCAGTCCAAGTCATCGGCGCTGACGCTGCGCGGCCCAGCGTCCTCGACCCCGTCGATCCCGCGCACTGGCGGCGAGATTGTCACGCTCAACACCATCCGCCAACGGACGGGCGACCGCCTGGCCGAGAACTGGCGCACCATCCCGCATGTGTTCCAGGCCATCGAGGTCGATTTCACCGCCATCGAGGCCGCCCGATCCGAGATCAAGGCTCGCTTCAAGGCCGAACAGGGCATTTCGCTGACCTATCTGCCGTTCATTGCGCGTGCGGTGTGCCTGGCGCTCGACGCCTTCCCGCAGGTGAACGCGCGCTTTGATGGCAAGGCGCTTGAGCTGTCGCGCGACATCAACCTCGGCATTGCGGTGGATCTCAACCACAACGGGTTGGTCGTCCCGGTGACCAAGAGCGCCAGCGATCTCACCACGCTCGGGCTCGCCAAGGCGATCGCGCGCATGGTCGAAAAGGCCCGTTCTGGCAAATTGTCCGTAGACGACTTGTCGGGCGGCACCTATTCCATCAGCAACAATGGCGCGTTCGGAACGGTCTTTACAGCGCCTATTATCAACGCCCCACAGGTGGCCATATTGTCCGTGGACGCTATACGCAAGCGCGCCACCGTGATCGAAACCTCCGACGGAGATTTCATCGCTCCGCGCCTCATCGGCATGGTCGGCCAAAGCTTCGATCACCGCGCCTTCGATGGCGCCTATTCCGCCGCCTACCTGTCGAAACTGAAATCCATCATCGAGACCCGCGATTGGGTCCAGGAATTGTCTTCCGGGAGGACATCATGAGCGCCTGTTGTGCCGCGACGCGGGCGAGACAAGTCTCGCCCCTACGCTGCGAGGCCTGCGAACAATTCGTGTAGATGGCATATGTTGCGGCGCTTGAGGCGTAGGGGCGAGACTTGTCTCGCCCTGCATCCGCAAAACAGGTTTGGAGGAAACGATGAAATATAACAGCCCGCATTCCACCGCGTCCTGGGGCGCAATGGCCAAGGATTGGGAGCAGGGCGTCGACTATTCGCGGCTCTCCAAGGATCGCCTCGCCCGCGCGCAGAAAGCCATCAAATTCGCCGGTCTCGGCGGCGTGTTATGTTTCAATTTCGACAACATCCGCTATGTCACCGCCACCCACATCGGCGAATGGGCGCGCGACAAATTCTTCCGCTACGCGCTGTGCCCGGCCGAAGGGTCGCCGTTCCTGTGGGACCCCGCCCCGCCGGCAAAACGCATATCCTCGCCCTGGATCGCCGACAATGTCGCCGCGCCTATCACGACCATGCAGGGCGCGATCCCGCCGGGCCTGAACGTGCAGCGCGATTTTGCCCGCCAGATCAAAAAGGCGCTGGTGAAATACGGCATCGACAAGGAGCCGCTCGGCATCGACATCATGGAGCTGGGGATGCTGCGTGCCCTGGAAGCCGAGGGCATCGAGGTGGTCGACGGCCAGCAGGCGTTGCTGGACGCGCGCGAGATCAAGACTGTGGACGAGATCGAGCTGTTGCGCATGGCCGCCGCGATGGTCGATGCGACCTACGTGGACATCGCGAAAAACATTCGTCCGGGCACGAAGGAAAACGAACTGGTTGCGATTGCGAATGACCGCCTGTTCCGCATGGGCTCGGAGCGCGTCGAATGCGTCAACTCCGTCTCGGGCCGGCGCGGCCGACCGCATTCGCACACCTTCAGTGACCGGATGATCCAACCCGGAGACATGATCTTCCTCGACATCATGCATTCCTACAACGGCTACCGCACCTGCTACTACCGCACCTTCATGTGCGGCGAGCCGAACAAGCATCAGATCGACGCCTACGAGACGGCATCGAAGTGGATCAGCGCCTCCATCGACATGATCAAGCCGGGCGTCACGCCCGACGAAGTCGCCGCCGTCTGGCCGGACGCGCACGAATTCGGCTACCGCGATGAAGAAGAGGCGTTCCTGCTGCAATACGGTCACGGCGTCGGCTTATCGCTCTGGGAACGTCCCATTTTCTCCAAGCGCTTCCGCGGCCAGAATGAGCCCTTGAAAGAGGGCATGGTGTTCGCGCTGGAAACCTGGAAGGGCGCCGAGGACGGCTCGGGCGCTGCCCGCATCGAGGAAGAGGTCGTCGTCACCAAGGACGGCTGCGAGATCATCACCAACTTCCCGTCCGACCGGTTGATTTCCTGCGGGTTGCCGGGGTGTGAGGTGTTTTAGACGCTCCTTCTCCCCCGCCTCTTCGCGGGGGAGAAGGTGGCGCACCCTGCGCGGAGCCGCAAAACAAATGGGCGCCGGATGAGGGGGAGCAACGAGTCCGAACCGAAAGGCTTGCGCCCGTTGCACCAAGTCCGGTCCCGGTCCCAGCCTCTGCCCCTCACCCGCCGCTGATTCCTCGCGCTTTGGCGCTCGGGCGGCACCCTCTCCCCCGCGAAGGGGCGGGGGAGAGGGAGGTCAAGGCCTTCGCGTTGGCGGCAGCCGGTGCTACTACTGGCTTGGACAGGACCCGGCCGACGCCGGGATGACGAACGTTGGAACTCTCGCGCATGGACACGGCAAGCCGAGCCCCCTTCCGCATCCCCGTGACCCTGGTCACGGGCTTCCTCGGCAGCGGGAAGACCACGCTGATCAACGCGGCCCTGCGCGCGCCGGAGCTTGCCAAGACCGTGGTGGTCGTGAACGAGTTCGGCGAGGTCGGGCTCGATCATTCGCTGTTTGCGTCCAGCAACGATTCCGTCGTGGTGCTGGAAAGCGGCTGCCTGTGCTGCACCGTGCGCGGCGATCTGGTGGCCACGCTCATCGATCTCAACCAGGGGCGCATGTCCGGCCGCATTCCAGCCTTCGACAATGTGGTGATCGAAACCTCGGGCCTGGCCGAGCCGGGGCCGGTGCTGCAGGCCTTCCTCTCCGACCCCAATCTCGACGGGCTCTATCGTATCTCCAGTGTGCTGACACTGGTCGACGCCGTGAACTTCGAGGGCACACTGAAGGAGCACGACGAAGCGCTTCGGCAAGTCGCCTATGCGGATCGCGTGTTGATCAGCAAAATCGATCTGGTAAAAGACGATCCGCAGGCAGCTGAAGCGGCCTTGCGCGCGGCCATTGCCCGATTGGCTCCGGCCGCCAAGGTCGAGCTCAACGATCGCAACGCTCCCCCGCGCGTCGACCTCCTGAAATCGCCCGGCTTCGATGCCGCCGATCCCAATGCCGATCCGCTCCCTTGGCTAGCGCTCGCCGCTCACGAACAGCATCATTCTCACGACCACGATCACAACCACGACGACGGGCACGATCACCATCACCACGACCACGCCGCCCACCTGCGCGAGCGCGGCATCGAGAGCTTCGTGCTCACGCGCAAAGAACCGATGGCGCGGGAAGAACTGCAGTTCCTGCTCGCCGGCATCAACCAGAATCTGGGCCCCGGACTGCTGCGCGTGAAGGGCCTCGTCAACATCGCGGGCGAACCGGGCAAGCCTGCTGTCATCCAGGGCGCGCAGCATATCCTGCACACCATGACTTGGCTCGACCGCTGGCCCGATTCCGACGAGCGCAGCCGCATCGTCTTCATCGCCCAGGGCACGACGCGCGCCGAGCTGAAAGAGATCATCGAGATGCTCGACCGTATGAGCGCGCGCACCTACAAGGCGCGCGAAAAGGGGCGGCTGGCGCGCGAGCAGGCTGAACGGGACGATGCCAAGGCAGGCGAGTAGCCCCACGGGAGTTATGCCTATGAACGTTGGATTTCTTGGCCTCGGTACCATGGGCAAAGCCATGGCCGCCAATCTTATCAAGGCCGGACACACGGTCACGGTCTGGAACCGTTCGCCCGGCCCATTCGCAGAACTCGCCGCCCTCGGCGCGACCGTCGCCAAGACTCCGGCCGATGCCTTCCACGGCGATGCCGTGATCTCTATGCTGGCCGACGACGCGTCGACCAATGTGATCATCACGGACGATCTGCTGGCCGGCGCACCCAAAGGGATCGTGCATGTCAACATGGCAACGGTATCGGTTGCAGCCGCTAGATCGCTCAGTGAACGCCACAAGGCCTGCGGCCTCAACTATGTCGCCGCTCCCGTATTCGGCCGGGCCGAAGTTGCCGTCGCGGCAAAACTCAACATCGTCGCCGGCGGCTCCGACGAGGCCATCAACAGCGTACAGCCGCTGTTCGACGCCATGGGCCAGAAGACCTGGCGCGCCGGCGTCGATCCCGCCCACGCCAATCTGGTCAAGATCAGTGGCAACTTCATGCTGGCCGCATCCATCGAGATGCTGTCGGAAGCCTTCGCCCTCACTGAGAAAGGTGGCGTCGATCCGAAACTCTTTGCCGAGATCATGACCAGCACCCTTTTCGCTGCCCCGGCCTTCAAGATCTATTCCGAGGTCATCAATGCGCGGCGCTTCGAGCCCGCCGCCTTCAAGCTGGCGCTCGGCCTGAAGGACGTCAGCTTGGCCCTGGAAGCCGGGCACGCCTCGCAGACGCCCTTGCCGATGGCGAGCCTGGTGCGCGATCATTTCCTGGAAGCTTTGGCAGCTGGTCACGCCGAAAAGGACTGGTCCGCCCTTTCCACGATCGTGCGCCGCAACGCCGGACTGGCCGGATGATGCTGGCGCCGGTATGACGGAATACGAACTCCTGCGCATCATCACGTTCCTGGAGCGGGTCAAAGGCCCGTACCGGGAACTGGTGCCGATTGCCGAGGAGGACGCCTCCTGGAACATGCTGCTCTATCTCATCAAGCAGAACCTGACCGGCTCGCCGGTGACCATGTCATCGCTGGCCTCGATCGCCAATATCCCCTTTGCCACGGCCAACCGGCGTATCCACGAGCTGATCGAGTCCGGGCATATCCTCAAGAAGACGGCCAGCGAGACCGGCCGCAGTTTCGTGCTGTTGCCGAGCCCGGAGTTGTCGCAGTCTTTCGCGCAGTATGCCAAGCGTATCAAGGCGCTCCTGGCGGAGACATTTGGCCTACGTCCTAAATTCGAGGACGAAGACAGTTACTACTTCGGCGGCTCCTATTTCGCCACTCAGATTATCCCGCCACCGCAACTCGTCGAGAGCTTGTTCCGCGGCAAGCGCGAGTTGAAGTTTCTGCTCAACGATGACAACTATTTCGCGTCCATGACCGACATGTGGTCGGACTTCCGCAACAACATGGCGTCACGCAAGAATTTCGACCGCCTCAAACTGCCCGACCTGCACGCACGCATTATTGAGAATGCCGCCAAGCCAACCTCCGCCTACGACATCGTGGCCTTCAACGCGCCCTGGGCCGGCGAGGTGGCGAACAAGGGGTTGTTCCGCTCGCTCAACAGCCTGATCGAGGGATCGTCCATTTCCCCGCACGATTTCCATCCCTCGGTGTGGTCGATGGGAACGTGGCAGGGACGTCAGATCGGCGTACCGATCTATTGCACCATTGAACTTCTGGCCGCGCGCACCGACCTTTTCGGGCGCGATAAGATCGCCTATCCGACGACATTTGATGAAACGGTTGCTGCGGCCAAGCATTTTCACAAGCCGGCCAAACAGCTCTACGGTATCGCCTGGAATGGCGGGCGCGGCATGCCGATTGCCTCGACCTTCATGTTCCTGATGGCCTGCTGCGGGGAATCGATCCTGAAGATCCCGAAGTCACGGCTGTTCTTCACGGTCGACCGGGCCGTGGGCGAACAGCTCAGGCCGCAAATCCTGTCGGAGGCCGGGTTCCATGTGCTCGACTACCTGCACCGGCTGGTCGAATTTTCATCGCCGGATATCCTCTCCATGGACTGGGACAAGCGAACCACGGCGTTTCTGACCGGGCAGGCGGCTCTGGCCTATTGCTGGACCGTCCGGGCCGCACGCTTCGAGACGGACATCAATTCGGCCGTGAAGCACAAAGTAGCCTATCTCCAGCAACCCAAGGGGCCGAAGGGCGCATCGAACAACCCGATGGGAGGATTTCTGCTCGGAATCCCCAGCAATCTACCCGAGCCGCGCGTGCAGCTGGCCTTCGAAGCCATCTCCTGGATGACCTCGCCCGAGGCCATGAAAGCCAATGTTCGCAACGGCTTTCCTGTTGCCCCGCGCTTCAGCGTGAGCGCCGACCCCGAGGCGGCCGCGACCTCCCCCATCGTCAGCGTGGTCGACCAGCTGGCCAAGCTCAATCTGCTGAAATCCTGGCCCCGGCCGCCCGTACCGGAATATCTCAGCATAGAGAAGATCATCGGAGACGCCATCCATGAAGCGTTGCGAGGCGAGATCAGCGACCGCGAGGCGCTCACCAAGGCCCAATCGGCCGTCGACAGGTTGATGCACGGCGCGGGATACTATTGAGAGGTCATCTGTTTGTTGGCGCTAAGATTGTAGATCGCCGTAACAACTACCACGTTGTATGATAGTGACTACGGTTATACGCGTCGCGCGATGCAATCGTGAACCTTCGAGAACCAGATCAAGGGGAACGTGCCCTGATCACTATCCAACTATCGTCAACTGATCAAATTTCCGCTTACTGCGCGAGCGGACGTCGTTTTTCTCGACAAGGGCTTGCGTTCCTTGGACCGAATTGGGTCAAAAGCGACGGCCGCCGATCATGACAATGCCTCGATGGGCACGCTCGGTCTAGGCCTATGAGCGGACTGAGCGCTTTCTTGCGGGTCGGGCTACGCAGCAGCCTCGGCGGCCGACAGGCAGCGGTAAATCGTCGTTTCGTGCACGCCGAAAGCATCGGCCACCTGCGGTACCGGCTGCCCCTCATCGACCATGCGCAAAGCGAGGACGATCTGCTCGGGCGTCAATTTCGGTTTGCGACCGAACTTCACGCCGCGCTTCTTGGCCGCAACTCGCCCGGCACCGGTGCGGTCGCGGATCAATGCGCGTTCGAACTCGGCAATGCCAGCGAACACGGTCAGCACCATCTTGCCCGCCGGCGTCGTCGTATCGGCCCAGGGCTCGCCCAACGATTTTAGGCTGGCACCGGCCGCCGTGATCGCCTCTGCCAGTTCCAGAAGGTCGCGCGTTGAGCGCGCCAAGCGATCGAGCCGCGCGACAATGACAACGTCGCCCTCGCGCAATTGCTCGATCATACGCTTCAGCTCGGGACGGTCGGCCCGCGCGCCGGACTTCTTCTCCTGGAAGGTCCGGCGGCAGTTGGCGCCCTTCAGCGTCTCAAGTTGCAGCCTGAGGTCCTGGTCGTCAGTCGAGACCCGGGCGTAGCCGATGTTCATCGCGGGGATAACCTTGCAAATATCGTTGCGCAACCATGCCTTTATGCGGCTATATTTCGCAAGTCCAAATCCCCAGGTTTTCGGCACTCCGGCCGGATCCTGCGAAACTTACAACATTTGCGAGTCCGTGCCATGCCCGTCAGCTTCCTGAACGAGCCGCAGGAGCGCCGCTACGGCCGGTTCGACGGCGAGCCGTCGCCCGATCAGCTCGCCCGCTACTTTCACCTCGACGACACCGACAAGGCCTTCGTTCGTTCGCGCCGTGGCGATCACATGCGCCTGGGACTGGCGGTGCAGCTCGGAACCGTACGCTACTTCGGCACCTTTCTCGACGACATGACCCAAGCGCCACCCCGCGTGGCGGCCTTTGTCGGCAAGCAGATCGGCATCGCACCGGGCGCGCATATCGCCGCGTACACCAGTCCAGCCAATGGCGCTGGCGGCACGAGGTCGAAATCCGTGAGCGGTATGGCTATCACGCCTTCAACGAACCATTCCTGCAATTCCGCCTCAACCGTTGGCTCTATGCGCTGTGCTGGACCGGAACCGACCGGCCGAGCGTCCTGTTTGATAGCGCCGTGGCCTGGCTGCTCGCCAACAAGGTCTTGTTGCCGGGGCTGACCACCCTCGAACGTGCCATCGCCCGCGTGCGTTCCCGCGCCAACGAGCGGCTGTGGCAGCGGTTGACCCAGCAAGTCTCGCTAGAGCAGCGCGCCAAGCTCGAAGCGTTGCTTGTGGTGCCGGAGGCGGATCGGCAGAGCCTGTTCGACCGTCTGCGGGACGGTCCTGTTCTGCAAAGCCCGGCGGAACTCGGACGCGCGGTCGAGCGCCTCGAACAGGTGCAAGGCATCGCCGCCGGACTGCCGCGTCTGGACCGATTGCCGGTCAGCCGCCTCACCACGCTTGCGCGCTTTGCCAACGCCGCCAAGGCGCAGGCCATCGAGCGGTTGCCCGATGAGCGGCGCATTGCGACTTTGCTGGCGTTCGTGCGCACGCTCGAAGCCAGCGCCAACGATGATGTGCTCGACCTGTTCGATGTCGTCGTCACCGGCATGTTCTCCGATGCCAAGGCCGCCGGTCAAAAGGACCGGCTCGGATCGATTCGCGATCTCGATGCAGCGGCCATGAAGCTGAAGCAGGCCTGCGTCGTGCTGCTGGACGACACGACCTCGAATGCTGGGGTTCGTCCGGCGGTATTCAGCCTGATCTCTCGTGCGGAACTGGCCGAGGCTATTGCCCAGATCGACAACCTCGCACGCCCGCACGACGACCAGTATTTCAAGGAGCTGCGCGCCCAGCATAACCGGTTGCGGTTTATGCCATCCTTGTTGCGCGCGACACCGTTCGCAGCCGCCCCGGCCGGGAAGCCCATCATGGAAGCCATTGAGTATGTGCGCACCGTGCTCGGCGAAAAGCGCCGCCCCGGACCGCCGCCAATGGCGTTCGTGCCGGCCAACTGGCTGCCGCAGGTTCGTGATGACAGCGGTGCCGTCGACATGACCGGCTATCGATTGTGTCTGCTCGACCGGATGCGGGCGGCCATCCGGCGGCGCGACCTGTTCGTGGGCACGAGTTTTCGCCACAGCGACCCGCGCAAGGGCTTGCTGGACGGCGCGGCATGGGAAGCCGCCCGGCCCGCCGTCTGCCGTACGCTCGGGGTGTCGAGCCAGGCGAACGAGGAATTGCAGCGCCTCAGCCAACGGCTCGATGAAGCCTATCGGCACACGGCGGGTAACCTGCCGCAAAATGTGAGCGTGCGGATCGAGGAAGCCAACGGCGACGCAAATCTGGTCCTGTCGCCACTCGACAAATTGGAAGAACCTGAGAGCCTTGTCGCCTTGCGGCGGGCGGTTGACGCCCGTATGCCGCGCGTCGATCTGCCGGAGCTGGTCCTCGAAATCCAGGCAAGGACCGGCTTTGCCGATGCCTTCCGCCATGCCAGCGAGGCTCGGGCTCGCGCTGACGATATTGCCACCAGCGTTTGTGCCGTACTCGTGTCCGAGGCCTGCAATACCGGCCTGGAGCCGATGATCCTGACCGACGTCCCGGCACTGCGGCGGGCGCGCCTGGGCTGGGTCAAGCAGAACTATATCCGCGCCGACACGCTGACGGCGGCCAACGCAAAACTGGTTGCCGCGCAGAACAGCATCGGCCTTGTCCAGGCGTGGGGCGGCCTCCTACCCACCTACGTCGCGAGGCCATCTAGCGCAAAAATGGCGTTAGGCACATCACGCATATCGTGCGCGACATCGTGCAAATTGATCTTTGTACTGAATATCATCGTCGGCACCAGCAGACATCGCCAATCCACGACACCACGACACACGACACCACCAATCCACGCTGGTGACATCGCCGATAGTCACCTCGCCGGGTGCCCATGCGCTCGAAGGCGAGTGGGGATCGGCGATCGGTCGCGAGCTGGGCTGATTGGCGCGAGCCAGAAACGTTGCAAATATCCCTGTGGGCAGCACCGATTGTGCCCTCTTGGTAACCCATTTCGATCAGCGTCTATGGCTGAAGTCGCGGCACAGCTCTCCAAACGCGATAACCAGATCATCGACCAAGTTGAGTCGCCAACAGCGCGCCGAAAATCCCCCCGACGGACAAAGCTACCATGAGCGCAACCGCTATCAGCAGGTAGGATAGGTGCATTCGGTATCTGCTCGCTTTCAACTCCTTGCGATAACTGTAGGCTCCGAACGAGCCGTAAGTAATAGCACCTGCGCCGAAGAACCATACCCAGGCTGGGGCCAAATGCGAAGAAGAAACAATCACATCGCGGAATCTTTCATTGAGACCAAACGGTGTTAAAGCAAACAGTAAACCGCTATATATGAGCATAGATACAACTAACGTAATCGCACTTACAATGAACAGCATGTATACTACAACCGGCGCAAATAGAAGACCAGTATAGACGACTTCAAACACCTTAGAGAACTGAACATTCACACCAACAAGTCGCAATATAGGATAAAGGACCAGCACCAGTATAAGACTTACTGCCGCTGTAAGTAGCATTGCCTTACCCTCCGGCTGTCCGGCTATCATAACACAAGGCGGTGGCGATCACGGAAAGTTGATCGAATACTACATTTGCTGTATGTCAATGTCGTTTGACATGTTCACATCGCTGACGTACATGACCGGTATGGAAGCTCTTTGGGAGGCCGAAATGGTCGAAGGCGATACGAAGATGGTCACTTTGCGGATAGATGCAGACTTGGCTGAATCCGTTAAGGCGATTGCCAAGAGGGAAGGTCGGACTTTCACATCTCAACTTGAGCGTTTCGTCCGAGATGGCTTGACACAATCGGAGCTGCGTCCCGAGCACTTCGAGGTCGATTTGGACAAGCGGAAGGTGACGCACACCTCCGGCGTCGAGATCACCTACTACGACTACTACAATGATGAGGACTGGCAAGCCACCGACGCCGGACTTATGCGTAACCCTTCATTGTTCGAGGGTGATATTGGTGAGCTTGTCGCCATGGCAAAACGCATTGCGATCCAGCGGGGAATGGGCCATCGCCGACCACGCGCGACGACCTAGTCGTCGGATGCGCAGGCAGTTGCCCGGTTCGGGTTGGCTTCGAGGTGAACCCAATCAGTCGCACCCACCCATGTCAGCACATCCTGCATCTGCTGACATGGTGCTGACATGGCGACAAGACTTCCCACCACAGCGGCCTTGCAAGATCGCCACGAAGCCGAATTTCTCAATGTTCTGAAGGGTTTATTTGGTGAGCCGGGTCAGGATCGAACTGACGACCACATGATTAAAAGTCACGTGCTCTACCACTGAGCTACCGGCCCCTTGTCCAAGGAGCCTCGGATTGACCATGCTTCGTGCGGGTTGTCAATTCTGGGGCCCGCAATCGCCTAACGGCGCGTCGCGACAAACATGAAGCGGTTGGTTTCGAGCCGGTGCGAAGCTTCAGGATCACATGTGACTATGCCAGCCACGCAAGCCTCCGGTGCTGTCACGGTGTCGCTGCCGCCATCCGCCGCTCGCGTTCTTGCCGCTCTTCGCTGAATTTGGTGACGATCGAGGCGCAGATCACGGCCAGCGTCACTACGGCGATCACCACGGTCGAAACCGCGTTGATCTTGGGGCTGACGCCCAGGCGCACGTCGGAATAGATGCGCATCGGCAGGGTGGTGGCACCAGGGCCAGTGGTGAAGCTGGAGATGACCAGATCGTCGATGGAGAGCGTAAAGGCCAGCATCCAGGCCGAGATGACGGCGGGCAGAATGATCGGCAGTGTGATGACCATGAAGGTCTTGAACGGCGAGCAGCCGAGGTCGAGCGCGGCCTCTTCCAGGCTCTGGTCGAAGGTGACGAGGCGCGACTGCACCACCACGGCGGCAAAGCACATGGTGAAGGAGATGTGGGCGAGCAGGATGGTCCAAAAACCGCGGTCGAAGTTGAGGGCGACGAAGAGGAGGAGGAGAGAGAGGCCGGTGATGATTTCGGGCATCACGAGCGGCGCGTAGACCATGCCGGAAAACAGCGTCGAGCCCCGGAACCGGCCGTAGCGCACGAGAACAATGGCCGCGAGCGTGCCGAGGATGGTGGCGACGGTGGCTGAGAGAATGCCGATGCGGAAGGTGACCCAGGCGGCGTCGAGCAACTGCTGGTCTTTCAGCATTTCGCCATACCATTTGGTGGACCAGCCCGCCCATACCGCGACAGAGCGGCTGGCGTTGAACGAGTAGATCACCAACAACAGGATGGGGATGTAGAGAAACGCGAAACCCGCCGCGAGCGTGGTGGCGTTGAACCAGGAAAAGCGTCTCATGCCGCCGAACCTTCCATTGAAGCAAAACTGACGCGACTGAGGCGGCGGCATGGTCTTTGATGGCGCCGGGCGACTCCCCTCCGGGGAGCCGGCCGCCCGGCGCGAAGAGGTGGTGTGATATTGGTTGTGACCACAGGCGGTTGCGATGTAGGGGCGACGGGCCGTCGCCCGTTTAACAACGGCGTTTGCTGCCCAACGGGCGACGGCCCGTCGCCCCTACGCC